>CAYJNQ010000012.1:0-49241 GCA_964371725.1 uncultured Oscillospiraceae bacterium | reverse complement strand
ACATTCACCTATGATGCTGCACCAGAGGCACTCACAGCCAATGCGTATACATATACGAATTACAAATTCCTTGGCTGGAGTTTAACGGAAGGTAGCACGGATGTCGCATATGCAGATGGTGAAAACTTCCAAATTCCTGCAACAGGAGTAACCCCAAATGAGGATGGAATTGTAAACCTCTACGCCGTGTGGCAAGAAAAATCCGACATCACCATCAGCGCAACAACCTACACAGGCCAGTACAACACGCAACCCCATAATGCATTCACAGCAGTTCCGACCACGAATGTAGATGCAACCCTCACTTATAGTGTAGATGGTGGCAACACTTGGGAGCCTGCAATGCCACAAATGACCAATTTCGCAGACAACACCATCGAAATCTGGATTAAAGCCGAACCCACAGAAGCAACAGCGGGCGATTATAAAGAGACCATTGTTCAAGGTTACTTTGTAAATATCACAAAAGCTCCGCTCGATGTTACAGCAAACAGCTATTCCATCACCTATGGCGATACACTGCCTACCTATGGATATTCGGTGGAGGGTTTGCTCGGTGACCCGGCTGAAACAGAGACAGAGGCTCAGTTGACTGTCACTCTCACAGGCGCAGCAGAGGCAGATTCCCTGCCCGGCGACTATGCCATCGAAGTGACAACAGCCAGCACAGCCGCAAATTCCAACTATGAAGTGATTGACCGAATCAACGGCAATCTGGAAATTACAGCAAACGGCACTTTGGGCGTTGCAGCAACCGCCTACAACGGCACCTATGATTCCGATGCCCACGACGGTTTAAGCAATGTAACAAGCAATGTGGAAGGCGCAACCTTTAGCTACAGTGTAGACGGCGGCGCAAACTTCACCGCCGAAATGCCCACATTTACAAACGCAGGCAACTATGATGTGATTGTACGTGCCGAGGCAGAAGGCTACACAGCTGTGGAAAGAGAACTTGAAGTGGTTATCGCCCAAAAAGATGCGTTCATCAACGTGGACAGCACAAGCAAAACCGTAGGCGATGATGACCCGGCAAACTTCACAGCCACAGTAAGCGGCATGGAAGGCAACGACGAACTTACCTACACCGTAAGCCGCACCGCCGGCGAAGATGCAGGCGACTATGCCATCACAGCCACTTACACAAACGACCCGAACTACAACGTGACCGTGGTAGACGGCACACTCACCATCAACCCCGCAGTGGTCGTGGACGATGGTGACGACACAACAACCGACACAACAACCCCGGCTCCTGCACCGGCAGCACCTGTAGCCGTAGCAGCAGCCCCGGCAGTAGCTCCCGTAGTGGCCCCGGCCGCTCCGGCAGCCCTCACGCTCGACTTGCCTGACGCAGAAATCCCGCTGGCAGACGCTCCCGATTTGGAAGACGTGCAAGTGGAAATTGGCGACACAGAAGTACCGCTCGCCGCCGCTGACGGAAGCTGGGCACTGCTCAACCTGATCATCGCCATTGCAACCGCTCTTGGCTCCATCTTCTTGCTCGTGGGCTACTTCACAGGCAAAAAGAACACAGACACCCAAAGCGTAAAACGCAAAGGCATCTTCCGCATCCTAAGCGCTCCCGTGGCCCTTCTCTCGGTTCTGCTCTTCATCTTCACACAAGATATGAGCCTTCCCATGGCCATCGTGGACCAATGGACTCTCATCATGGCAGTGATTCTCTTGGTGCAATTTGTACTGGCACTGTTCTCCCGCAAAAAAAGCGTGGACAATGATGACGTAGAGCCCCAAGGCGCCTAAGAAACAAAAACCGGGCCTTTAAGCAAAACGGCCTGAAAAGCAAAAGCCCCCACCGCAAATGCGGCGGGGGCTTTTGGCTGTGTAAACGAAAACATGAAAACACAAAAAACTGAAAATTATGTCTAAACTTGTTGTATTAAAAATCCCACCAATGGTGTATAATAAAGATAAGAAAGTGCCACACAGCGTACACGGAACGGGGGAGAAACATGAGGGAAGAGCATAAAGCAGCGTTTGACAGGTACAAGCACTTATTAACCACCTACCCATACGACCGTGTTGTCTCCTTTAAAGTGGTGGAGGAAACACAGGAAACCGTAACCCTTTTGTACAAATTGGAAAAAAACGAAAGAATAGAGCTTTGCTATACCAGGATGAGCATGGAAGAAGTGCGGGCCATGTATCAAAACGGGCAAAGCGTGTGCCTAGACGGATGCTATGTGGATAATTTCGATGCAACACAGCTTGTGGATGCCGAGGGGGAAATGCCCCATTTCTTGGAATTTTCGGCAGAATGTGCGTTCTTTTTTGGGCACACAGAATTTTCGGGAGCACAGTTTTTGGGCGAGGCCGTTTCGTTTTGGGGCAGCGCTTTTGAGGGTGGTGAAGTGTTCTTTGAGCACTGCAAGTTCAGCGCCCCGGCCGTTTCGTTTGAAAAGGTGAATTGTGGGCACTGGAAAGTGTCTTTTATGGCAAGCGAGTTTGTGGGCGGCGTGTCCTTCATGGGCATGGAATACGGAGACGGCGGCGTTTGCTTCGACCGTGCACGCTTTGGCGAGGGGGAGGTTTCTTTCCGAGAATCCTGCTTTGGCACGGGGGATGTATCCTTTGTAGAAACCGATTTTGGCGGCGGAGATATTTTGTTCGACAACGCCAAATTTGGCGAGGGCGAAATTTGGTTTGGCCGTGCGGTGTTCGGAAAAGGCAAGGTGCTGTTTGAAAAAACGAACTTTGGCGATGGCAATGTCACATTCTGGGAAACTGATTTCGGCGAAGGGCCTGCCTCGTTCAACAAGGCCACCTTTGGAAAAGGGGAGGTGTCCTTTTGTGGCACCTCATTTGGCAACGACTATGTGTGGTTCGACGATGTGGATTTTGGCGCGGGCAGCGTGTCTTTTATGGGCACAAACTTTGGCGAAAGCGATGTACGCTTTTACCGAACCAATTTCCAAGAGGGGGACGCCACGTTCTATGGCTCCACCTTTGGCGAAAGCGAGGTGCGCTTTTGGCGGTGCAGTTTTGGCGACGGCGAGGTGAACTTTACGGGCGTGATTGCCCCGAAAACCACAGTGCGCTTTCGGGGTTGCAAATTGCTGAACCACGAAATTTTCCGCTTTAGCCAGGTGAAACGCCTGGAGGTGATCGATTGCATTGTAGACGGTGTGCTTTTGATGAACAGCGAAAAACAGGAAACCGTGCAAATAGACGAGCTTTCTTTTTTGAACACCAAGAACCTCGGTAGCATTTTCATCGATTGGGAAACGGCCAAGGCGGCCATTGAAAACTATCCCGGCAAGGAAAGCGAAAAAGAGGAAGAGGTTAGCCGCAAAAAAGCAAAGCAAATGCAAATGCTTAAGGAAAATTTCCACAACCTCGGCGAATACGACTATGAAGACGAGGCCTTTGCCGAGTATATGAACTATCGAAGAAAAACAAATCCTTTTGTGTTGCGGTTCCCGTCCTGGGTGCTTTCGGCCATCTCGGGATATGGCACAAAACCCGTGCGTTTGTTTATTACCATGCTCGTGGTTATCTTCTTTTTCGGGTTCTTATTCAGCGAAATATTGCCGGTTGTGGAAATGGTGGGCAAAGAAGATTTTGGAGACAGCTTCAACGGCATGGCGAGAGGGCTGTATTTTAGCATGATTACCTTTATGACCATCGGCTATGGTGACATCTCCCCGGCCAACGCGTTCACGTCCATTCTAGCGGGGCTCGAGGGGTTTGCCGGGCTGTTCCTCATGTCGTACTTCACGGTGGCCGTTGTGCGAAAAACACTGCGCTAAGTGCAAAGAACCGGGTGCGAACGAAAAAATAGAGGCAGCAAAACCGACGTGCCAAAAACTTTCAATAAAAGAGAGCGGTTTCAAAAACAACTTTGAAACCGCTCTCTTTTATGCTGCCGATATAGCCAAAACCCCGGGCTTTGCAAGGGAAATGTTGCGCAGATGTCTTTCTTACAGCGCCCCGATGAGAGAGTAAATGAGCTCTTCCACAAGCAAAGAAATCAGTGGCGCAAGCAAAACACTCCCCACAAGGCCAATCACAACGCTCACAAAGTAAATCAGCGTGTTTAACGCGCCTAAAATGATGGCAGTCAGTGACATCCAATAGCGTTTCTCGGCGCTGCTTCCAAATTGTTTAAGCGTAATCACCCCCAAAACCAGTGCCGCAATGCTCAAAGCCGCAAGTGGGTTCAAAAACACAGCACCCACACCCAGGCAAAAGCCGATAAGGGCCATGTTGTTTCGCTTTTTATTTAGGCTATTTTCCGTTGTTTGTGGTGTGTTGATCTGCACGAAAACAGGGGGGGCATGTTGTTCTTCACACGCAGGGGGCGGTGCGGTGGGTTGCCAAAGCTCCGCTTCATTTCTTTGCCTCTCTGCCATGGTTTTTCCTTTCTTTTATGCATGATACGAAAAAACCGGCTCCGTGTGAATATACGGGGCCGGTTTGTTGCACATTTTGCTTGAATGCCGTGCTTACAGGGCTTTCAACAGGCCGGTAGCTTCATTGAACTCGTTGATGAGCTCGTCGATTTCGTCGGCTTGTCTTTGTACGCTGATGAAGGCAGCGTCTTGGTCGTACCATTGGTCGTTGAGGTCTTCCACGGTGCGGCCTTGTTGCTCCACCCAAGTGTAGTATTTGAGGTTGTGCACGCGTTTACGCTCTGCATAGGTGAGCTCCAGCACGTTTTCGGTGCTCTGGTGTGCAAGGCTTGCAGCGTAAGCGGCTGCCGCTTTCAATGCGGTGAACTCGCCCTCTTCCTCGCGCAATTCTTCGATGCGGCTTTCATACATCACCACGCTGTCTGTCATCACGCTGGCTACCACGTCGTTTGCGGTGAGCTCGTAGTATTTGGCCATTTTGATGGTCATGAGCATATTGGAGATGCCGGAAATGCCCATGAGTGCGAGGTTTTCGATATCCTGTTTGCTCATGCCGATTTCTTTTTCAAGATACTCTTTACCGGCAGGCTCGTTGAACAGGCGAAGGAGTGCCATGGAATCGTTGTCGTCAATGCCGATGGCCATATCGCTGTTTTTGACGTTGTGAACCCAAGGAATGTGTTTGTCGCCAATGCCTTCAATGCGGTGGGCACCGAAACCGTTGTCGAGGATGGTGGGGCACTGCAGTGCCTCGCCCACGGCGATGCGCATTTGGGGATAGAGGTTTTTGAGATAGTCGCCCGAGGCCAGTGTGCCGGCCGAGCCGCTGGTGAAGCAAACGCCGGCCAAATTGAGGTTGCTGCCCAACGATTTGAAGGCTTCCTCAATGGCAGCGCCTGTGCAGTTGTAGTGCCACAGATAGTTGCCCATTTCGTCGAACTGGTTGAACACCATCACCTCACCGGCGCGGGTTACTTTCAGTTCGTTCACTTTGTCGAAAATTTCTTTTACGTTGCTCTCGGTGCCGGGGGTGGCAATCACTTCGTTGGCAATGGTGTTCAGCCAATCGAAACGCTCGCGGCTCATGCCTTCGGGCAGAATGGCCACAGAATCAACGGCGAGCAATTTGGAGTTAAAGGCGCCGCCACGGCAGTAGTTGCCGGTAGAGGGCCACACAGCTTTTTGGCTTGTGGCGTCGAACTGGCCGGTAACCAAACGGGGCAGAAGGCAACCCACAGACGGGCCCACTTTGTGGCAACCTGTGGGGAAATATTTGCCGGCCATCATGATGATGCGGGCATCCACACCGGTTAATTTTTTAGGCAATTCAATGAAGTTCGGGCCGGCAAAACCGCCGCCGGATTCCACTGGCTCGTTGTGCCAAGTTACGCGGAACAGGTTGATGGGGTCGATGTCCCAAAGGCCCAGGTTTTTCAACTTGCCTTTCACCTTGTCGGGCACGTTGTTCACAGGGTCGCGCATCTGTTTGATGGTGGGCATGATCACCCCGTTCTCTTTGGCTTTCTTGATGTTGTTCGCTAGTTGTTCTTTGCAAATGGACAGATCAATCATTTTTTCTACGTCTCCTTCTCTTGGGCTTTTGCCCTTATTTTGTACATATTCACCCTTTTTTTGGATTGTGAGACGGCCCAAAAAAACCGCAGAGTTTTCATAGCTAACCAATTGTTTGCTAAACTAACCCATTTTCATAAATTGTAAATTATTTAATCGGCAATGTCAAGGTGCGCAGCAGGCTTTTGTGAACTTTTATGAGATTTTTTTTCCTTTTTCAGCATTTTTTCTGCACTTTACTTCGCGGAAACCAGTTTTTGCTTTTCTCACATTTTTCACAAATAACTTGGTTTAAAAACTTGCGCATAATTTGGGCACATGGTATAATCAAAACGTGTTATTTTGTGCGTTTTAACAGATTATCAAACGGTTTCCACTGTTTCATGAATCAAAATAGAAAGGGATTGTGTTATGGACCAAAATCAATTTCAAGACGGTTTGAACAATGAGCTTCAGAACAGCCCGCAACCTATGGAGCCTATAGCACCACCGCAACCCATGGAGCCTATAGCACCACCACAACCCATGGAGCCTATAGCACCACCACAACCCATGGAGCCCACAGCGCCTCCTCTGCCCATAGAGCCTATGGCAACTGCTCCGGTGGGGCAAGTGGAGCAACCGGCCTTTGGTGCGCCGCAAGCTGCTCCTGTTTTTGGCGATGCGCCCCCGAACAATGGGTTTGACACACAGGCAAACGCCGGCTGGGATACAGCGGCACCGCCGGCACAGCCCGGCCAAAAAGTTACCACAAGCAAACCTATCAATCGTTTGGCGCTCATCGGCTTTTGCCTTGCGGTCGGGTCTTGGTTTCTCAATTACTTTACCTTTTGCCTTATGGGGATTGCCGGTGTGGTGGTCAGTGTTTTGGCCATGAAGCGCATGGACAAAGAAAAAGAAAACTACCCATGGATGCCGATTGCGGGTATCGCAATCGGTGCCTTGGCCACAGTGGTAGACGCCATCATCATCATCTCTATTCTAGGAGTTTTTGGCCTTCCCATGATTATTGGCATCCTGGGTTCCATGTAAAAGAGACACATAGTAAGGAGCTGTTTCAAATTATTTTGAAACAGCTCCTTTTGTTTTGTGGCTTACCTTGCTTAGGCAGGGGTGTTTTCGTTTGCGGTTTCTTCAGTTTTGGTTTCTTCCGGCACGGCTTTGTTTACTTCGGTTTTATCGTGTGGCATCACCACATTGAGCAAGAGGGCGATGAGGGTAGAAGCGGCAATGCCGTGGCCACCAAACAGATAACGCAGCCATGTGGGGAAATGCTCCATGGCTCCGGCGGCACCACCGGCCCCTTGGCCAAAACCAATGCCAACACCCAGAGCAATGGCGATGATGAGGGTGTTGCGCGGGTTGAAATCTACCTTGGAAAGCAGGCTGATACCCGTGACCGCAATGGAGGCGAACATGCAAAGCACGGCACCACCCAGCACAGATGGTGGGATGTTGGCGAAAAATTGCCCAATGGGACGGAAAAAACCGGCCACAATGAGGAAGATGGCACCGGTGGCAATGGAGAATAGGTTTACAACGCGTGTCATGCGAATTAGACCCACGTTTTGGCTAAATGAGGTGAGTGGCGACACATTGAATATCGCACCGAGGATGCTGGAAAATCCATCGGCCAACACCGTGCCGCGCAATTCTTTATCAGTGGGCATACGGCCAAGGCCGCCCTCGGCCACGCCCGTGGTGTCTCCAATGGTTTCAATGGCCGTCACCACAAACATAAACAGCATGGGTATAATGGCATCCAAGCGGAACTCAATACCATAGCGGAATGGGATAGGCAGCGAAATGAGGCCGCCCTCCAACAAATTCGTCATTGTAATGCTAAGCGTAAGCGACTCCTCGGGAATAAGAAAATACATCCCCACGGCCACGCCATAGCCCACAAGCGTTGCTACAAGCAAGGAGGCAAGCCCCAACATCCCCTTGCCAAAGATGCGCAGCAAAATGACCACAAGCAACACAACAGACGCCACAAACAGATTTTGTAAGGACCCAAAGTTCGGGTTTATCTCCGGGCTTCCGCCCCCGGCGAAGTTTTGCACACCCACGGGAATCAATGTGATGCCAATGGAGAGCACCGTTACCCCTGTTACAAGTGGCGGGAAAAAGCGGCGCAGTTTTTTCATGAACGAGCCCAGTCCCAATTCAAAGAGGCCGCCAATGAGTGTGGCCCCCGTCAGGGCAGCCCAGCCACCCGTCATGGCAATGGAGCTGTTCACACCGATAAAGGCACTGCTTGTGCCCATTACAATGGGCAGCCCCGAGCCGATGGGCCCAAGCTTGTATAGCTGCACCAGGGTGGTAAACCCGGCCAGCACCATGGCACATTGCGCAAGATAGGCAACATCAATGGCGCCGGGGTTTGCAGCGCTATAGGCGCCGCCCACAATCAAGAGCGGTGTCAGGTTGCCCACAAACATGGCAAGCACGTGTTGTAGCCCCAGTGCAATAGCCATGGGCAAAGGTGGGCGTCCTTTTAGTTCGTGCACCATTTGTTTTGGATCTGTTATTTCGGTTTGTTTGTTCATGATTCCTCCCTTTCTCAGCTCACATCATTTCTTGCGTTCAAAAACAACAACTCATTTTTCATACCCCTAAAAGTGAAGACAATGCAAGCTTACTACAAAAAAATATTTTTTTCAATAAAATAAAATTTTTTTGTATGATTTACCAAACTTAGCTGCGTATTTTTGTGATGAGAATAGACAAAGAAAAGAGAGACCACTTAGGCCTCTCTTTTCTGGCTTGCAAGATAGATATCGCTGTTGCAAAAAACCTAGCTGCAGCCGCAGCCACCTTCCGTTTCTTTGAGCTCGGTAAGCTCTTGTAGCAGAGCCAAAGCGGCCTCGCGGCCTTCTTTGCTGATGCGATAGTGCGACCATTTCCCCTCGTGGCGACACACCACAAGGCCGGATTCACACAGAATTTTCATATGATACGACAATGCAGATTGCGCAATGTCGAGCGCATCTGTCAATTTGCATGCACATCTTTCTCCATCGCGCAAAATTTCAACAATCGCCACACGTTTTGGGTCACACAGGGCTTTGAATACTTTCGCTTTTTTTTCTTGTGTTGAAAACAAAAAATCCCACCCATCTGTAATCTCATTTTGTTTTATGCTGTTTTGGTAGCAAGCTTAGTGAGGCAAGGAATCTTTTTCTTCGGGCAAGGCTTGCTCTTCCAGTGGCAACGCTTGTATGAGGTCTCCGTTTTCATCGATGCCCTTCACACGCAGGCGCTTGTGAATGGCTTTTCGAATCAGCACGTAAAAAACGGCTGCCGTGGGAACGCCCAGAATCATGCCGGCAAAACCAAACAAATCGCCCCCCACAATGATGGCCACAAGAACCCAAAGTGGCGGCAGGCCTGTGGAATCGCCCAAAATTTTGGGGCCGAGGATGTTGCCATCGAACTGTTGTAGCACGATGACAAAAATTCCGAAAACCACCGCACTGCCTGGGTTGATGATGAGCAAAAGGAACACCGAGGGAACCGCCCCGATAAATGGCCCAAAAAACGGGATGATATTGGTGACACCGATGATGAGGCTGATGAGAAGCGCCTGTGGCATGGTGTAAAAGTAGGCATTTGTAATGGTCATAAAAAGATAACAAATGATGCCGATGATAACACTGTCGATGAATTTTCCGCTGATAAAGCCGGAAAAAATTCGGTTGCTAAGTTCTGCTGTTTTCAAAACATTTTTTGCGGTTTTTGCTTTTAAAAGGGCAAACAAAATCTTTTTTCCCTGTTTTTGCAGTTTTTCCTTGCTGGCCAACATATAAATGGAAGCCATCACCGCTGTAAGGCCCGTAATGACACCTGAACCGATGCGTACGCTCCAGTCCAGCAAATCCGGCAGAAAATTGCGCACAAGAGCAATCACTTCCGTCACAAAATCCGTATAGCTCACCACAATGAAATCCAGCGTATCCTCTTCTAAATCCAAGCTTTCGGTAACCCATTCGGCAAATTGTGTGAGGTTATCGAGATAAAGGGGGATGTTGTTGATGAGTGAAAGAAGGCTCTCAATGAGTTGGGGCAAAATCAGAACAATGAGTATCCCCAGAATAACAGCCAGCAAAATGTATACCAATGTGATAGACAGCGGGCGAATAAGCTTTGTCTTTTTAATTCTATACAACAATTTTTTTTCAAGAAATCGCATGGGAAGGTTCAGAAAATAGGCCAAAGCCATGCCGATGATGAAGGGTGAAAAAAGCCCAAATACCCACGAAATGCTTTCACTTACACGCTCGAAATTGGAAAAAACCAAATAAAAAACAATGCCCAAACAGATGATGAGCAAATTAGACAACACACGCTGTGTGAAAAAACTGCGCAACTTATGTTTCAAGGCATCTCACTCCACGTTCCTATGATTCGGTTTTGTGCTTCTGGCTTATTGCACATTGTCGCCGATGGTTGCAATGCGTTTGTGATACTGCTCGTCTTCCGATACAATAAGCACGGGTTGTGTGAAATCCAGCGCGTACATACCGATATAACTCTTGGCATCCACCACTTTTTCCCCGGCTTCGTCACGCATTTCCACTTCGTATTCGCTTTCCACGGCCAGTTTTTGCAGCTCTTGCAATTCGGTGATATAATGTATTTTTTTCTTGCTTATCATGTCGTTTACCTCACGATTTTTCTCATCTTATAAAATACGGTTCTTTCGGTCAGTATAGCACGAAGCACAAAAAAAAGAAAGCCAAAACGTACAACAAAATAAAAAAAATGTGGTAAAAACGTCACTTGCGGGCCGCCGTCGCCCTATGTTATAGTAAAAGAAAATTGTCATGAAATTTCTTATTTTATTGGATGAGAGGGAATTGCAGTATGTACTTAAAACAAACGCTTGTTCAAAACGAAATTGGCCTGCATGCACGTCCTGCCAGCGATTTTGTGCGCTTGGCCACCCAGTATACGTCCGCTATCAGCATTGGCCGTGTAGGCAAGAAAAAAATAAATGCAAAATCGATTTTGCTTATTCTTACGCAGGGGTTTTCGCAGGGCACCCTTGTGGAAATTGAGGCGGACGGGCACGACGAAGAAGAGGCAGTGAATGCGCTTGTGGATTACCTTGAAAAATTGCATTGATACCCGTTTGCTAAATCAACTGAAAACACCTCGGGTGCAGCCACGATTAAAGGGGATGTGCCCGTTTTTTTATGCCATTTTCCCTTGTTCTACGCCTCAAAGAGAAAAAAAGAAGAAGGGTGCCGGATTTTGCAGTATCGGAGAAATGTGAGAAAAAATGATTTGTAAAATATGTGAAAATTGTATTTACTTTTGTCGGAAAAAAGCCAATAATAGAAGTATAGAATTAAATTAGGCAGTGAACCCAAAGGAGGAGCGTTATGAACGCCAGTAAACACGGAAAATTGAAATATGGAAAATTGGCCACGCAATTCAATCTTATGATTGCCGTGATGACAACACTGATTGTAACCGTTATGATCATCATCAGTGGTGTTATGACGGCAAGCAATGTGAATGGAGAGCTAACAGACCAGTGCGTCACCGGCACAAACCTTTTGGAATATGAGTTGAGCTTGGAAGAAGTGCGCGAGATGGAAGATAAGACTGAAATTTTGGATAGGCTTAAAGAAATTACAGGCTGTGAATTCACAGTTTTCAACGGAGATGTGAGAGAGTTTACAACCATTATCATAGAGGGAGAGCGTGTGACGGGCACAACACTGGATCCTACCATTGCAGACATTGTTTTGAGACAGGGGCAAAGCTATGTTGGAGAAGCAGAAATTCTGGGTGAAAGTCACATCACTTCCTACATTCCACATTTGGATGAAAATGGCAATGTTGTGGGTGTGGTTTTTGCCGGTATATCCAGCGATGCAAACAATGCTTCCATCAGCCGCGCGCTCACGGTTTCCATGATTGTGGGTATTATCCTCATTTTATTGGTTTGTATCATAGCCAAAGCGGTTATCAACCGGTCGGTTGCAAAACCACTCGCTGTTGTGATGGATGCGGCCCAAAACATCGCGAAAGGTGAAATGAATTTCGATTTAAACGTGCAAGCCAACAATGAAATTGGACTGTTGGCAGTTTCGTTTAACGAGATGAAAACAAATCTTTCTGCATTGAATGCGCGTTTGGTGGAGATGCTTGGCAAAATTTCAAAGGGAGAGTGGAACGTAGATGTGGGCGATCCCTCTATTTATATGGGAGATTGGCACGAATTGTACGATTCTGTGGGCAAGATGACGCATTCTGTGCGCGGTGCCCTTTCACAGGTATCTTCTTCGGCCGAGCTAATTTCGTCCAGTGTTGGGTTGGTTTCCGACGGGGCACAGGCCTTGGCCGAGGGCGCCATCGACCAAGCCGGTAGTGTAGATAGCCTTTCGCACAGCTTGCAGGAAATTTCCGTGCAAATAGGGGACAACTCAAACAATGCAAAGAAAGTGAATGATCTTGCTGTCATATCGGGCGAAGTGACAAAGGGAACACTTTCCGATATGCAGGAAATGTTGGCTGCCATGCGGGAGATTTCCAACACATCTGAAGACATTGTGCGGGTTACCAAGGTGATAGACGATATTGCTTTCCAAACGAACTTGCTCGCCTTGAATGCAGCCGTAGAGGCTGCGAGGGCTGGGGAAGCGGGCAAAGGATTTGCCGTTGTGGCCGATGAAGTGCGAAACCTTGCACAAAAATCGTCTGAAGCCGTGCAGAACACCACCCAGCTTATTGAGCGCTCTATACATGCCGTGCAAGTGGGCGAGGGCATTGCGGAGAAAGCCAATGCCTCATTTGAGGATTTGGCATCCAAAGTGCAACAAATGGTGGTGACCATTGACGAGATTGCCAAAGCAACCGAGGAACAAGCACACAGCATCCAGGAGATTTCCGGTGCGATTGACGCCATTTCCACCGTGGTGCAAACGAATAGTGCCACAAGCGAAGAAAGTGCTGCCATAAGCCAAGAACTCTCTTCGCAGGCGAGCAACCTGCACACCCTGGTTGATCGGTTCGTGCTGTAAGCTTTGCGAGGTTTGGTATCAGCGAAGAGCCTGCAACTATTTTAAATACTTTGAGTAAGAAGCCAAAGGTGGCTTTGCGGAAAACGAAGAAATCAATATTTCCCGGCATTGCCGGGGGTTAGACTGTTATAAAAGCTAGGGCAGCAAGAAGGTACAAAGGGCTGGGAGCGCAACCGGCACAGAGAGGTGGGTTCGGCGGCCGGTTCTCCGGATGCTTTCTGCACAGCGTACAAAAAACAACAAAAAGTGCCTAGGTACAATAGGCAACTGCTGCGGCATCTTACCGTTTGACGACACAAAAAGGGTTTTGTTAACACCCTGTCCCCCGGCTATGCCGGGGGATTTGTTTATGCAACAAAAAAACACCGTTTGTAAAACGGTGTTCAGGCCGGCAATAAAGCACCAATTGCGTCGTCAGACTGCAAAATGCCGCGGCAGAACCATATCAACTATATGCACCTTTGCGGCATTTTTTGCTTCCTAGAACTTGGCACTTTCTTGCCGACCTGCACTTTTTTGACAGTCTGACACCGTTTGTAAAACGGTGTTTTTTTAATTTTGTTTCTTAGAATAAGGCTTCGCCCGGAGCGGGGGCGGGTGGCAAACCGGGCACACTGGCAGAAGAGGTAGCAATAATGCTATCGGCTGGCGAGCTAGCGGCGCCAATGCGCGAGCCAGTTCCTGCGGGTTTTAAGTTATAATGCGACACAAGCTGCCGCAGAGAATGTGCTTGCCCGGAAAGGGTTTCAGATGCAGCAGCACTTTCTTCGCTTGTGGCCGAATTGAGCTGCACAACAGAGGCGATTTGATCGATGCCCAAAGACACCTGAGCAATGGCCGTGGCCTGTTCTTCCGTGGCCTGAGTGATTTCAGAAATCATGCCCGTGGTGCTTGTAACATTATCCACGGCATTGTTCAGCTCATCTGCTGTTAGGCCGGCTAAGCGCACACCCTCGGCAATGGCCGAAACAGAACCCTCAATGAGGATGGTGGTGTTTTTAGCGGCATCGGCACTTTTTGCAGCTAGGTTGCGCACTTCATCGGCCACCACAGCAAAACCTTTGCCGGCAGCACCTGCTCTGGCGGCTTCCACAGCAGCGTTCAGCGCCAAAATATTGGTTTGGAAAGCAATATCTTCAATGGTTTTAATAATCTTGCTAATTTCGTTGCTCTTGCTTTCAATCTCGCTCATCGACTGCATGAGTTCTTGCATACGTTGGTTGCTGTTGTTAATGGCGCTCACAGCACCGCCTGCCTTCACACTAGCATTTTCGGCATTTTCAGCATTTTGTTTCACCTGGCTGGATATATCGTTCAAGGTAACCGAGAGCTCCTCCACGCTACTGGCTTGCTCAGTAGCACCCTGTGCAAGGGCTTGACTACCGGAAGAAACCTGCTCTGAGCCAGAAGAAACTTGCTCTGCCACTTCGCTGATTTGTTGCATTGTACCCGATAACTGCTTAATCATGCCAAGGATAGAGGTTTCAATTTCCTCAAAATCGCCAACAAAGGGTTGGGATGCATAAATATCAAAGTTTCCTTTTCGCAATTCTGCCATGGCACGTGAAATATCGTTAATATAAGCCTGAATGGTGGAAATGGATTCACGCAGATGTTTTGCCAAACGGCCAAGCTCATCACGTCCGTCGTAAGCAATTTTACAATTGAGTTTACCAATTGATATATCGCGTACAGCCTGCTCTAATTCACGTACCGGTTTTACAATAGAAGAACGAATCAGCACAGCCATCAGGACACTAACCACCACAGCAAGCGCCGAAACACCAAACACAACCACTTGAATAAGTGTTTCAATGGGGGCAACGCTCTCGGTGAACTGGGAAATGTCGAATGTGCCCGCCTCTGCCTCGGCTGCCACTACAATCATTTCATAGCCTAGGTCATAAACTACGCCGATGCCAATGAGTGCCATGGTGCTTAAAACCAAAAGCAACACGACAATCGCCCCGAATGCAACAAACAATTTTGCAGTAATACTAATGTTTTTCATAAAATCCCCTTCCCTACCTTGTGTGAAATAACAAATACGGGTGAAATTGCAGAAAAAACAAAGAACCAAATAAAAATGAACCGTGAACTCTTATATCCATTGTAAGGGGTTTTTCATGTAATTTCAATGGGCAATCTGACAAAAGCAAGCAAAAAGACAAAAAATTACACACAGATTTACAAAATTGGCAAGGGTGTTTCCCTTTTTATCATGTTGTCTGTTTTCTGGAAGAAGATGCGTTAGGATGGCATTTCCTTTGTGGGTGGCACTTCCTTTGGTGTTAGCACACGGTGCAATGACTTCAAAGAATCTGCACTGGCAAGCGGGTTTTTGCTGTTTTCACGCAAAAGCTGAGCAAAATCGGTTTTAGGCATTGGGCGTGCAAAATAGTACCCTTGTGACATGGTGCACGAAATGCTCTCCAAATAATCGGCTTGTTCCTTTAGCTCCACGCCTTCGGCCACCGTGATAATTTGTAAGCGCTGCGCCATTTGCATCACGCTTTCCACCACGGCTCTGGCGCGTAAATCACTTGCATCGGTGGTAAAGAAACTGCGGTCGATTTTCAAAATATCCACAGGCAAACTTTTCAAAAGACCCAAAGACGAATAGCCCGAGCCAAAATCATCCATCGATAGCAAGAACCCAAACTGCCTCAGTTCCCACATCACACGCTCCAGAAGCTCTTCGTTGTCCATGGCAATTGATTCGGTAAGCTCCAATTCGAGCAAGTAGGTTGGAACACCATGTTTTTGTGCAATGGCGTGAATTTCATTTGCAAACTGTGGGTTTTGCAAATGCAGGCGTGAGAAATTCACCGAAATAGGCACTACGGAAAGCCCGCATTTTTGCCATTCGGAAAGGAGCAAACAGCTCTGCTCGAACATATAGTAATCCAATTGCGTGATGAAGCCGTTGCGCTCGAAAAGGGGGATGAACTCGCCGGGCGAAATGAGGCCGCCTCTTTTGTTTGCCAGCGCACCAGTGCCTCGGCCCCTTGTATAACACGCAATTTTAAGTTGTATTTTGGTTGTAGATACACAAGGAACTCGCCGTCTAGCAAGGCTTGTTGCATCCGGTTTTCCAGCTCGCTTTCGTGCACAAGAACATGGGTAAGTTGTACATCATAATCGACGAATTTGCGGCCCGTTTTCTTCGCGGTGCTATGGGCGAGATTTACATTTTCCAAGGCACTGTCCACCGAGGCTATATCCGGTGAAACCGCACAGCGCCCATAACGAAAACGAAGGCGATAGCGTAGTTTCAAATCGCACAATTCGTGCACGCGTTCTTCTATGGCCTCATAGTCTGAAAGGCTGTCTTTGCCCTCGAGTAGGCTGCGTTTACCCAGTACCAAAAAATCGTCAGAGCCTGTGCGTGCCATAAAAAGCATGCCGCTGTGCGTATTCATCAGGTCTTTGCAAATGTCGCCAATGGTTTTCAAAACCCTGTCTCCGGTTTCAGAACCCAGAATTTCATTGACAAGCTTAAATTGCTCAATGTCGAACTTCAAAAGGGAAAAAGAAACATCCGGATGTTCTTGAAGGTGGCGTTCCATCTGCTTTTTAAAGAGTAGCTGATTGGCAAGCCCGGTTAAATCATCATAGTAGGCAATTTTTTCCAGTTCCATGGCGTGCTCTCTTTGGCGACGCGCATCCCGTGCGCGCAAATACATGATAAAGGCAGAAAGGAGAAGGAATGTGGCAAAGGAGGCAAAGGCAAAAATCAAAGTACTTTGCGCAATCTCGCTGTTTGTGGAAAGCAAGGTTTCCTCAGGCACAAAGGAAAAGATATACCAGTCGTTCACGCCGGTGGGCATATAATAGGTATAACGTACTTCATCGCCAAGGCTCCAGCTGAAGTAGCCACTTTCCCCGTCTCGAATTTTTTCAGACACCGTTACCAAGTCATCGTAGCTTTCAATTTGCACATCCTGCGCCATAAACTCCAAAAGATTCCCGGTTTCCTGGCGGTTCAAAAGTGCGTAATCGTTCACCGTGGACAAAATGATGTCGCCAGTGCTGTCTACAATGTAAAAATAGCTACTGCCGTCGAACGAAGACAAAATGAGGCTTTGAAGCTTATCGAGCGGATAAGTGCCAAGCAGAAAACCGGAAATGTTGTTGGAAGTGTCATAAATGGGGGTGACGATGGGTAACACAGGTCCAAATTCGGGGGAAAAAGTAATGGAGTCGCCCACGATGGTTTGGCCCATTTCCGCACCATCTAAGGGAAAATAGGAGTTGAGATTGATGGAGTTTCCCGCCGGGTCAACCCCAAGTCCGCTTAAATCGTAAACGGAGATAAAGTCGAAGTTGGAAAAGGCGGCAAAATCATCTAAGATGGCTTGGACATCACCTTCCTCCACGGAAAAAAAATTCGTGGAATAGGCAATGGTTTTCAAATCTGCCACATCCGAAGCGATGTGGGACTCGAAATTGAAAGCTTGCTGCTGTGTCACTTCGCCAAGCGTGCCGAAAGAGCTGTCAATCAAGCGCAAGGTCATGCTGTTGCTGTAGCCCACAAGAGAGACCAAGGCAAGCAGAGCAATGAACAAGGTAACCAAAACCAAGCGCAGAACAGACAGCGTATAATTCCTTTTTTCAGAAGCTTGCTTCATAAAGGGCTCCTTACAGAGGGATGACATTGCGCTTCACAAAACCTTATGAAACGACATGCCTTTTTTCATTTTACCATAAATTTTGATGTTTTCAAGGTGAAAAGGGAAGGGAATTATTGATTTTGACATGCCAAAGCCGCACTCAATAAGGCGGCCTTTGTGGGGGCAAACTGTAGGCCGCCTTGCAGGTAGGCCGTGTAGGGTTTGCGTAGGGGAGCATCGCACGAAAGCTCAATGCTACTGCCGTTTGTGAAGGCGCCGGCGGCCATGATGACATCGCTGTCGTAGCCGGGCATCGGCCATGGCTCCGGGTGCACAAAACTGTCGATGGGACTGTGCGCTTGAATGGTGCGGCACAGGCGGCACAAGGTGTCTGCATCGGGCAAGGAGACAGCCGTGATGATGTCTCCGCGTGCCTCGTGGAAAGCCGGGCTTGTGGAAAAGCCAAGCCGTGCAAATAAAGCCGAGGCATACACGGCGCTTTTCAAGGCTTCGGCCACCACACCGGGCGCAAAATAGAGCCCGAGAAACAAAGGGCGCAGCATTTCACCGGTGCAGCCGATTTCAGCCCCCACACCGGGTGCTGTGAGGCGTTGTGCACATAGGTGTACAAGGTCTTTGCGTCCGGCGATGTAGCCGCCCGTGGGGGCGATGCCCCCACCCGGGTTTTTAATCAAGGACCCTGCTGCAAGGTCTGCTCCCACTGCGGTGGGCTCTGCCGTTTCCACAAACTCACCGTAACAGTTGTCTACGGCGATGAGGATGGAGGGGTTTGCCGCCCTGGCAACCTCGCAGGCGGTTTGTATGTCTTGTAGGGTTAAGGCCTTGCGCTGTGCATAGCCGCGGCTACGCTGAAGATACAAAAGCCGGCAGTTTGGTGCCAAGCGTGCAATGCCCGCAAAATCAAGGCCGTCATCGCACAAATCCAGTTCCTTATAGTGTATGCCAAAATCGGCAAGGCTTCCACAGTTCGCATCACCGGATAACCCCAAAACCGCGTGCAAGGTGTCGTAAGGACGCCCCGTTGCCGACAGCATTGTGTCCCCGGGCCGCAGAATGCCAAACAGCATTGTGGCAAGGGTATGTGTGCCACTCATAAATTGGTGGCGCAACAAAGCCGCTTCACAGCCAAAAAGTTGTGCCCAAATTTCTTCTAATTTTTCGCGGCCAACATCGCCGTAACCATAACCCGTACTGCCACTCAAATGGGCACTGGCAACGCGGGCATTGCGAAAGGCGCAAAGAACACGCAGTTGGTTTTCGTCTCGAATGCGCTCAATCTCTTGGAAATGGGGCGAAACTTCATTTGTAACAGCGCGGTCTAACGCGCAAATTTCGTCTGGAAATACATACATAATAGACCTCCCACGCTGTGTAACTCAAAAACGTTTTTCGATGGAAAAATTGGAACGTGTCAATCCCGGGCTGAAACCAGATGACGGAACACCCAGCCTCGACACACTCTAAGGGCCCACTACACTTACAAAAGAAAATTGGTTTGTGGCAACAAAGCCCAAGCGGGCATAAAAAGTGAGAAGCTCTTCATCACACAGCAAAGATAAGGTGCGTGTTTTGCCAAAATCAAGGCAAAGCTGTGCGATTAGAAAAGAGGCAAATCCCTTTTGCCTGTATTCAGGGCGCGTTTCTACGTTGGCAATATAGGCGTTTTTTTCAAGCAAAGCCCAAATGCCGGCCGTAGCAAGCAGGTTTTCCTCAGTTTCGATACCATACAAAACTGCATATCCGTGGTTACGCCGCGCACAGAGGTCGGCGTAAAAATAGTCGCGTGCAGCGGGTGGGATGGGACCATCGCTGCTCTCTAAAAGCGTGAGAATGTCGCGTGGCTGCACAGCCTTGCAAAAGCCGGGAATCTCCCGGGAGAAGGACGAGGGCAATTTGGTACCGGGAAACCGCAGAAGAACACGTGTTTTTTCCACAACTTGCCATGGCTCGGGTGGAAGTGCGCTTGTGGTGAGCTGCAAAACCTGTGAAAAACGCAAAAAAGCGCCGAATTCTTCGGCGTCTTCTGCATACCCAAGGAACAAGGCGCGTTTGCCGCTAATTTTGCAAAGCCCGCAGTTCCCAACGCGAAAAAAGGCATGCGGCAAGGCCGGGTTTTCCGCCAGCATTTGCCAGTGCATCCGAAGAAGCGTGCCTTGAACAGGCGCGGTGGTTAGGCGTTGCACATAGAGACAATCGCGTGTGCGCACGGGTAAAAGTTCTGCAATCACAGGGCGTTCACCAGGTTTTTAAAGTGGCGGCCACGCGCTTCGAAGTTGGGAAAGGCGTCGAAAGAAGTGCACGCGGGAGACAGCATCACCACATCACCAAACACGGCGCGTCGGTGTGCCTCTTGCACGGCTTGCTCCAAATTGTCCACTCGGATAACCTCAGGAGAACCGTCTTGGTAGGTGTCGGCCTTGTGGACGGCCTTTTCAATTTTATCGGCAGCAGGACCTGTGAGAATCAACAGCTTCACATATTCCGGCAAAAGATTGGCAAGCTCATCGAACGGCATTTTTTTATCTTGGCCTCCGGCCAAAAGAATTAGTTTTTTGTCAAAAGAACGCAGGCCGGCCATCACACGCGTGGGGCTTGTTGCAATGGAATCATTATACCAAAATACGCCGCTAAGCTGCCGAACCGGTTCCAGGCGGTGTTCTACCCCTGTGAAGGTGCGCGCCACTTCGGCCATGGCCTCATCATTCACTTCATCACACACGGCCGCAAAAGCGGCCAGCATATTCTCTACATTGTGCATCCCACGCAAGGCGAGGTCGTTTTTGTGCACGATAGGGCGGTTGCTCCCATTTTTCACCACACACAAATTACCGTCGGCCGATAGAAAAGCGCCGTTTTGCACCTTGCGCTGTGCCGAAAACCAACGCACTTCGCCCGCAGTGTCTTTCTCCATGCCGCGTGTGAATTCATTTTCCAAATTGAGAACGGCAGTGGAGGTGCTAGCTTGAAAATGCAACAAATTGCGTTTGGCGTCAACGTATTCGTCCATATCACGGTGTTTGTCCAAATGGTTGGGCGTGATGTTGGTCATCACAGCCACCGAAGGCGACATACGCATGGAAATGAGCTGGAAGCTGGATAGCTCCACCACGGCGATGTCCGAGGGGGAGATGCTGTCTACCAAAGGCAACATGGCACGACCGATGTTGCCGCCCAGATGAACGGTTTTGCCCGCGGCTTGTAGCATGTTGGCGATGAGCGTGGTGGTGGTGGTTTTGCCGTCGCTGCCACTGATACCCATAATCGGGCAAGGACAGTGTTCGAAAAACAGCTCCATTTCACTCGTAACAAGAGCTCCGGCACGGCTGGCCGCTTGCAGTTCCGGCGTGTAAAACCCAAAGCCGGGTGTTCGTAAAATGATGTCTTGGCCGGCAAGGGCGTTGAGGTAGTTTGCGCCAAGGGAAAGGCGCACACCCAAGGCCAATAGCTCTTCGCCAAAGTTGCCAAAATCGGCCAGTGTGCGCACATCACACAAGGTGACCTGCGCACCGGCCCCGGCGCACATCACCAGTAGCTCACGGTGCGCCACTCCTCCGCCAATAAAGGCGATTTTTTTTCCGCCCAAACCATGAAAAAAATTACTCACAAGATATTACCCCGTTTACATTTGCTCGCTTTTGCCCCAAAATCAATTAGCCACGCAAGGCAATGGCCTCCACTTCCACACGCACTTGTTTTGGCAAGGTTTTTACGGCCACACAACTGCGCGCGGGTTTTTCGGTGAAATAACGCGCGTAAATTTCATTAAAGGCGGCAAAATCTTCCATGTCGGCCAAAAAAACCGTTGTTTTTAAAACGGTGTCGTAGCCGGCACCGGCTGCTTTCAAAACCTCGCCTAAGTTTTGCAAGGCAAGATCGGCTTGTTGCACAAAATCCTCCGGAATTTCGCCTGTTTGAGCGTGCACGGGAATGGCACCGGAGGTGAATACCCATTTTTCAAAAGCAACCGCCTGAGAATATGGCCCGATGGCTGCAGGGGCTTTGTCTGTTTGAATGAACTCTTTATTACTCAATTTGAACGTGCTCCTTCCAAAATTTTGCATCGTGCGAATATCTGAACGCAAAAATTACACTGCTACAAGGGCAGTAGTATTATTATACAAGATTTTCACAATTCGTCAAATCAAACGAACAGGAGGGGGAAAGATGTAAACCAAAAAGCAGACACAAAGTTGACAAAAGGCTGGTGGAAGGCGTATACTGAGTGGGATGAGAGCAGATTAAAAACGAAGATTTGCAACGAGGTGTTTTTTGAAAACAGTGAGAGAAGAAGTGTTGGCACGTCTGCTTTTGGGGGAAGCACTGCGTGGGGAAGAGTTTGCATTGCAACTTTCGGTTACACGCGCGGCCGTGTGGAAGGCGGTGCAGGAATTGCGCGCGGAAGGGGTGCCCATTGTGGCCGACCGAGCGCGCGGCTATTGTATACCAAAAGGGGCGGATGTGCTTTGCCAAGAAACCGTGCAGGAGGCTTTGCCAGGGCATGCGCTGCAATGGCATGAGTGCATTGATTCCACCAATTTGCAGGCGCGCCGTTGGGCGCAAGCCGGTGCGCCACACGGAGCTGTGGTGGTGGCGTGCGCACAAACGGGTGGACGTGGGCGCTTGGGCAGGCATTTCGAAAGTCCAAAGGGTGGCATTTACTTCAGCATCATTTTGCGCCCCAAATCGCAAAAACAGGGGCTTTCCCTGCTCACAGCTGCCGCGGCTGTGGCTGTGTGCCGCAGCGTGCAAACCCTGTGTGGAATACGCTTGCAAATCAAATGGGTAAACGACCTGTTTTGGGAGAATAAAAAGTGTGCGGGAATTTTGACCGAAGCCATGAGCAACTTGGAAAGTGGCGGTTTTGAACATTTGATTTGTGGCATTGGCATCAACTATGCCTTACCACCCGAAGCCCTGCCGGAAGAGTTGGCCGATATCGCCACCTCTTTGTATGGGCCGAATAGCGCACCGTGTCCACGTGCTGTGTTGCTTGGCGAAATTGTGCAGGCTTTTATGGGTCTGTATGAAGCGTTGCCCAACCGAGATTTTTTAGGGGAGTATCGTGAACGAAATTTTGTGCCTGGCAAGCGTGTGTGGGTGCTGCAAGGGGAAGGGTACGAAGCCGAGGCGCTTGCCATTGATGACGAAGCGCGCTTGCAAGTGTGCCTTGCCGATGGAGAAATACGCACCTTGAACAGCGGAGAAGTAAGCATACGCCCGGTTTCGGGCCGAGAAAAAACAAAGATATAGAGCCTGCCAAGGCATATAAAGGAGAAGAGGATGCAAAAGAGAAACCGCATAAACAGAATGATACAAGCGAGTGTGTTCTGCGCCGTTATTTGTGTTTTGTCACTCGTGGTGGTTCCCATTGGGCCTGTGCCGTTTAGCCTATCTGTTTTGGCGGTGGCGCTGGCAGGGTCCATGTTGCCCCCGGCATGGGCGATGGGCAGTGTGGCGGCCTATTTGCTCTTGGGATTTTTCGGTTTACCGGTGTTTGCGGGCTTTGCTGCGGGCCCCGGTGTGTTGTTTGGCCCCACCGGGGGATACCTGATGGGCTATTTTGCATTGGCGCTTTCTGCGTCACTTGCCGCAAAAAAACCATTGCCACTGCGTTTTGCATGCACGGCGGCAGGGCTTGCCGCTTGCTATGCGCTGGGAACCGTATGGTTTGTGCTTATCACACAAACAAGCTTTATACAGGCGTTGTGGCTTTGTGTAATTCCCTTTATATTGCCGGATATTGCCAAGATAGTGGTGGCCACACTGGCAGCGCAAACAGTGCAAAAGCGGTTGCAAGCAAAACCGGAAGGGGGAGCAAGATGATGAAAAACAAGGAAATTGAGCGCAAATGGCACATCGATGCGTTTCCGCCCCTCGTGCACGAAAGCGAAGAGAAAATGGAACAGGGATACCTTTCCTTTGCCCCGGCCGTGCGCATTCGAAAAACCGAAAAGCAAAACACAACAGACTATTGGTTGACCGTGAAGGGCGGAGAGGGGTTGTGCCGCACAGAGGTGGAGTTGCCGTTGGAGGCGTCACAATATAGGGCACTGAAGGCTCTGCTCACCGTACCCGTGGCGCAAAAGCGCCTTAGGCGATATCGCTTGCCCGGTGGCGAAGAATTGGAATGCAGTGTTGTGGATGAAAATGAGCCGACTGCCTTTTTCTATGCCGAAGTGGAGTTCGCTTCACTTAAAGAAGCCGAACAGTTCCTGGCACCATCCTTTCTTGGGCGCGAATTAACGCATGAAGCAGGGCAGAGCATGGCGGCCTACTGCCGCCGCAAAGCCTTGGATCGGGAATGAGTTTTGGTTGTAAAGAAGGCCCGACAGACGCATTTACAGAAATGCATCTGCCGGGCCTTCAGACCGTTCATAAAGTACCAATTGCGTCATTAGATTGCAAAATGCCGTGGCAGCTATATATCGCACATAGGCGCCTTTGCGGCATTTTTCGCAAGCCCCACAGGGGGAATCCGGCGAGTCATCCGCCGAAGACGGCACTTGGGCGAGCCGGGCACCCGGAACTTGGTGCTTTCTGGCTGTCCTGTAATTTTTTTGACGCGTTGAAGCGGTTTTGCGCGTTTTTTATCATTCAGTGTTGTGCCTGCACGATGCGCGCTCGGTGGCTTAAATCGTGGTGTAAACAGATGTTTCGGTAGCCGTTTTGATGTAAAATGTGCTGCACGGCATCGCCTTGCGCCGCGCCGATTTCAAAAAACAGACGGCCGCCTTTTCGAAGGGCGCTTTTGTAGTGTTTGGCAATAGATCGATAAAAAGCGAGTCCATCCTCATTTGCAAGTAGGGCCTGCTTCGGTTCATGATACAGCTCTTTTTCCAGCCGAGCATACTCGGAAAATGAAAGGTAGGGCGGGTTTGATACAATGAGGGAGAATTGCCCCGGCGTAAGGTTACGGTGGTAGTGATGCACATCAAAAAGCACGGGCAGTGGGGCTCTGGGGTGGTCAAGTGCGAACCGGGTGCAATTTTTTTGCAAATAGGAAAATGCCTCTGCATAGAGTTCGACAGCAGTGATGTGTGCATTTTCGCAAAGAAGCTGCATGCCCAAGGCAAGGGCGCCGCTGCCGGCGCACAAATCCAGCGCGGTGGGCTCCTCTTCTTGTTTTAGAACTTCGGCTGCCAAAAGGCAGAGCTCCTCCGTTTCGGGGCGTGGAATCAAAACACCGGGCCCCACGGACAGGCGCAAACCTAAAAAATCCCAGCTTTCGATGATGTATTGCAAAGGTTCGCGATGACATCGGCGCAGGAGCATAGCCTGGAATTGTTCCCGCTGTTCGGGGGTGATTTCATCGGTTTGCAAGCGGTGTTTTCCGGTTACCGTTTCCAAAAGAACATCTACCTCAAAGCGGGGGTCTTCAATATCGGCATTGCGAAGGCTCGTTTCGGCTTCGCTCAAAAAGCGATACAATGCTACCATGCAGCCTGTTCCGGTTTTGGTGGCAACACGGGCTCCACAGCTGAAATGGCCACCTCCATCATGAGCTCGTCCGGCTCGTCGGTGGTGAGACGTTGTAGCCACAGGCCGGGTTTTGATATGAGGCGTGTGGCAAAATTGTCATAGCGGCCTGCAAAGCGAATCAGTTCGTAGGCAAGGCTCATCACAAGTGGCAACAGTGCAATGCGCCATACAACGCGCAAAAGGGTGTTGTCCCAGGGCACAAAACTGCCCACCAAAATGGAAATGAGCAACACCAAAAACAAAAAACTGGTGCCGCAACGAGGGTGGAAACGGCTGAATCTACGCACATTTTCCACCGTGAGTTCTTCTCCGGCCTCGTAACAGGCAATGGTTTTATGTTCGGCACCGTGGTAGCCAAACAGGCGGCGTATATCCGGAATTTTGCGCATTGAGGCCAGATAGACTACAAAAATGGACATTTTTATAAGCCCTTCAAGCCAGTATTTCCAAGCGCCCAAAGCGACGAGGTTGTCCAAAAGCCCGGTGAGGAAAGTGGGTAAAAACATAAAAAGCACGAGCGCTAGGGCAAAGCCCAGCACTGTGGCAATGCCCATGCTCACTTTTAAGCCAACCTCTCCGAAGTGACGTTCCATCCATGCATCAAATTTAGAGGGTTCTTCGGCCTCATCTTCGCCAATGGCAAGCTCGGCACTGCGCATGAGGGTGGTCGTGCCCAGCAAAATGGAATCCACAAAACTAAATATCCCACGCACAAGGGGCCAAGCGCTCCAGGGTCTTTTTTTAAGCTCGTGTGTTTCGCAGGCAATGGAACCATCGGGTGTGCGCACAGCCAAGCTCCACATCGAAGGGCCACGCATCATCACGCCCTCCATCACGGCTTGGCCTCCCACACTGGTTTTAAACTCTTTTTTTGACAAAATAGGGTTCCTTTCTCATTCAAAATAGATGAAAACAAAGGGTTATAAAAGGTCTGTGTCGCGCTTGTTATGGTGCAAGGGAAAGCGCAAACTCACCGTGGTGCCCTTGCCAAGTTCACTTTGCAAAACAAGGTTGCCGCCGTGTGCGTTTAAAATTTCGTCCACCACGGCAAGGCCAATGCCACTGCCGCGCAACGCCCCTTTTCCTTTGTAAAATTTCACGGTTACATTTTTTAGGTCTTCCGGCAAAATGCCACGCCCTTCATCCTGCACAAGCAAAGTGGCATAATCGGCATCCTGCATCAGGCAAAGGCGAATGCAATCTCCCTCGCCGGAATATTTAACAGCGTTGTCCAACACATTGAGCAATGCCTGACGCACACGGTGTGCATCCGCCAATATCGGCACGGGATACTCGGGGATATCGGTTTCAAGGCAAAGCCCCAAATGTTGCAGGCGCTGTGTTGTAAGCAAGGCGGTCTCTTCGGCTTCGGCGCCAAGGTCAATCAGCGCCAGTTGCAATTCCAAGCCATTTTGCATTTTGGAAAAATCGAGCAGCTCTTCCACCATGTTGTACAGGCGGTCGGTTTCGCCCGAGATGATGCCAAGCCCACGCTGCAAGGTGGCATCTTTGGGGTTTTGAAGTTGGCCCACGGTTTCGGTCCAGCCTTTAATCGAGGTGAGCGGCGTGCGCAATTCATGGCTAACCGAGGCGATGAAGTCGTTTTTCATACGCTCGGTATTGCCCAGCTCTTCGGCCATATGGTTGATTGTGTCGCACAGGCTGCCCATTTCGTCTTTCACATGATAATCGATACGGGTGGCAAAATCACCCTCGGCAATGCGGGTGGCCGTCATTTCCACCTTACGCAGCGGAATAACAATGGAACGTATAAAATAAAGGCCGGAAAACAGGCTTGCCAAAAGCACAAGCACCAAAAAGAAAAAGGAGGCAAAAACAAAAGATTGAATGGCGGCGTCCACCTGTGCAAGGCTTGTGACCAAGCGCATGGCCACAATACCGCCCGAGGAATAGGGGGTAAGTTGTGTGATGGCCATTACCTTTTCGCCGTTTTCGTTTTCGCCCGTATAGCTGCCAACGCCCCCCGAGCCGGCGCTTAGGGCATCGTATATATCGGGTGTAACTTCATCTGTTGCGGGAAGCAGGCTGGAAGAGGTGAGCACAATACGCCCGGCCGAATCCACGAGCATCAGTTCAAACGTTTCCTTTTCCTCAAATTGTTCCACAGCTTGGATAAGTCGCAAATGCTTTTCATCTGATGAGGTGGACGAAAACAGGGAGAGTTGTGTTTCTAAAGTACTGATTTGATCCCTCATGGCGGAAGTGGCGCTGTTGTAGTAGCCGGTGATGATATAGTATAAAATAAAGCCCCAGGCCACCAAAAGAACAGCCAAAGTGATGAGCAAACTACCACGCACCCAGCGTTTTGTAATCGAGGTTGCAGGCGTTTTGTGTGCCGCGATGCTTGTGTTTTGGCTCATGGGTTCCATCTGTATCCGTAGCCCCAAACTGTGAGGATGTGCTCGGGTGCACTTGGGTCATCTTCAATCTTCATGCGCAGGCGTCGAATGTTCACATCCACAATTTTCACATCACCAAAATAGTTGGTTCCCCAAACGCCCTCTAAAATTTTCTCGCGCACCAGTGCTGTACCCTCGTTGCGGAAAAAAAGTTCCATAATTTGAAACTCCACCTGGGTTAAGTCGATGGGTTTGTCGTTTTTCAAAAGCATACGGCTTTTTTCATCCAGCACAAATTGTCCGCAGGAGAGTTTATCCTCTTCGTCGGCCGGAGCCTGGCTGTGCCCAACACGGCGGCAAAGGGCTTCAATGCGGGCCTTGAGTTCCGTGATGGAAAAGGGTTTTGTCATATAATCGTCGGCACCGATGCTCAAAGCATAGACTTTGTCGGTTTCCAGAGATTTTGCACTGAGCATCATGATGCCCACCACAGGAGAGGCCGCTCGGATGCTTTCACACAGGGAAAATCCGTTCATGCCCGGGAGCATGATGTCCAAAATGGCACAGTCAAAACTCTCGGCATCTTCGTTGAAAACGGCCAGGGCTTCCTCGGCGGAGGATACGCCAACAAGGTCATAATCGGCCATTTGCAAGTTGAGGATAATGAGCTCGCGAATGGAAGTTTCGTCCTCCACAACCAATATCTTTTTCATAAACTGTCCTCACATTTCAGGTTTTGCTTTATAAAGAGGAGCATTAGAACATGGAATCTACCCGAATGATGTTGCGTTCTGCACTTGAAAGGGATGCGCCCGGTATGAGATAGGTACCCGACACGTGCGACACCAAAAGGCTGTTTGGAGGAGGGGGTTCGCTGCTGCCCACCACTTGCAAATGCAGCAGTGTTTCGCCGGATTCGCTGTCACTCAGAATCCACTCCTCGGGGGCGGCACCGTCTAAAACGGTGAGGTTGTCTTTCCAAGATTCCGGCAGGCGGATATAGGCGCCTTTGCCGGAATCCAAAATCCCAAACTCTTTCACCAAGGGCTCTTGCCCGGTAAAATCCACCCATTGCACATACTCCAAACTCTTGTCGGCCGCGGGGGTTTCAATGGGGGAAAGCCCCACACGTTGGGGAATTTCCACAATGCCGTCCCCATCGATGTCGCGCGAGGAAAGCAGCGGGTTTGTGCGGGCGGTTTCCCCTACAAGGGCACCGCTGTCGTTCACTTTATAAAAGTGTTCACCTGTAAAATACAAAAGGTCACTGGCCAAAAGTTGTGTGTCTGTTAGGCCGTCTACCACGAGCATGGTGGTGCCGTCGGCGGAGCTGCTGGGGTAAAGGCCATCACAAGATGAAAAGTTCGCATCGAGTTGTACGGGGGCAAGGCTCAGGTTCAGTTGCTCATTTTCAACCGGGATATACTGCAAATTCAAACCACCGATTTGATCGTTCGGAGACACAATTACAAGATCCTGCTGCCCGCTTGCATCAATGTCTATCAGCTCATAGCGTGAATAGGGTGTTGCCCCAACCAAATCTTCCAAACGGTTTCCATTGTATTCAAATAGGGAGAAGGTTTTGGTGTTGAGGTTCGAGGCGGAGGCGAAGCCGATGATGAGTTGCTGTTTGCCGTTTTGGAGCAAATCCACGACTTCAAAAGAAGCCACTTCGGTGCCAAGCCCTTCCAAGTCTTGCACCACTTGCCACACGCCGTCTTGCTGTTCAAGCACGGCCACGTAAACATTGTTGCTGCGCCCTGCAGCCACGGGGTCTGCAAGGCCATACAGCAGCACACTTTCCACACTGCCGTTCCCATCCAAATCGCCCACAATCAGGGGGCTTTGCCAGTTTCCCTCTTTTGGATACCGCAAAGAGGGCTGTTCACCGAGATAAGACGCGAGTGCCTGCTGTATTTCTCCCTGCCCCTGCCCAAGCTCAGGCGCCCGCAACAAGTCGGTGATATTTTGCAAGGCAATGGGAGAACATCCAAACAGCAAAACACAGAGCATCAAACAGCAAACAAAGGGGCACAATCGCTTGCGCAGAACGGTCACCTCCATACGGGTTTGGCCAAATAAAGCCGGCCACCGGGAACAAAGAAATAAAGACACCTTGTGTTCAGCGTTCCATCTTATAGTATCACGAAGTGTATGCTTGCGCAATACAGCAGAAAATTTGGAACCAATCACTTCCACAAAGGAGAATAGCCTTTGCGTTTTTTTGTAAAATTTGTTATACTACATTATGGATTATTTTGTGAATATTTTCAAATATAGTAACACAAAAAAATGAAAAAAATATGAAATCCGTAACGAAAGGATGTGTGTATGATGGTGGACATCATTGTGGTGGGTGCGGGCCCGGCAGGGCTTTCGGCCGCAATTTATGCAGCGCGTGCCGGCATGGAAGTGCTTGTGTTTGAAAAGGTTGTGTATGGAGGGCAAATTGGCTATACAGCCAAAGTGGATAATTTTCCCGGCAACGAAGGGATAACCGGTGTGGACTTGGCCACCAACTTATACAACCATGCCATCTCGCAGGGAGCAAGCGTGCAATTTGAAGAAGTGCTGGAAATCGATGTGCAAAATGATGTGAAATGGGTGCGCACAGAAGCGGGCAAAACCGAGTGCCGTGCCGTTATTGTGGCGGGCGGCGCGAAACGACGTTTGCTTGGTGTGCCCGGAGAGGCCGAGTTTACAGGGCATGGGGTGTCTTACTGTGCCACCTGTGACGGGGCGTTTTTTAAAGGCAAAAACGTGGCGATTGTAGGAGGCGGAAACAGCGCCCTTGCTGAAGCCCTCTTTTTGTCGAATCATTGTGAAAAAGTGCATCTTGTGCATCGTCGAGACAGTCTTCGTGCCGCCCATGCAGAGCAGGTGGCCGTTCGTGCACGGGAGAACATTGAAATGCATCTTTCTGCCACGGTGGAGCGTATTGAAGGCGTGGACCGTGTGGAAAGCCTGATGCTGAACGGGCCGGACGGCAGCAAAACGCTGGCGGTGGACGGTGTATTTGTGGCCATAGGCATGATGCCGGAGACCGCGCTTATTGCGAAGATGGTGTTGCTGGATGAGGGTGGATATGTGAAAGCCGGCGAAGACTGCTTGGCCTCCTCGAAAGGGTTGTGGGTGGCCGGAGATTTGCGCGTGAAAAATTTGCGTCAAGTGGTGACGGCTATTTCAGACGGTGCCGTGGCCGCTGTGGCGGCAAGCGAGTACTGCAACAAACAAAAGGCATAGCATTAAGTTTTTCTCTAAGGAGGGTACATGAGCTGGAAGAGGGAACTGGAAAAGAACATCACAACGGTACAAGAACTGCAGCCCTACCTATCTTTAAGCAAAAAAGAAACAAAAAAAATGGAAGAACTGCTCAAACAGTTTCCCATGTCGATTACGCCCTATTACCTGTCTTTGATTGATTTTGACGACCCGGGTGACCCCATCTGGAAAATGGCGGTTCCCTCGTTGTGCGAGGAGGATATGTCGGGCAGTTTCGATACAAGCGGCGAGGCACACAGCACGGTGATGAACGGCATTCAGCACAAATACGAACAAACACTGATGGTGCTTTCCACAAGCCGCTGTGCTATGTATTGTCGCCACTGTTTTCGCAAGCGCCTTGTGGGCACGGAGAGCGAAGAAGTGGCCGGACAGGCAGAGGAAATATCCCACTATCTTTCACAGCATCCTGAAATTTCCAACGTGCTCATCACCGGTGGGGATGCTCTTTTGAATAGCAACCAATACCTGCAAACGCTGCTTTCGCAGCTGTGCAAGCACAAAACGCTCGATACCATTCGCATTGCCAGCCGCGTGCCTGTGGTTTTTCCGCAACGCATCACAGAGGATGCACAATTACTTCCTATTTTGGAGGAATACAATCAAAAAATAAGAATCACGCTTGTGACACAATACAACCACGAGCGCGAGTTGACGGCAACGTCTCTCTCCTCTATCCGCCTTTTTCAAGCGCGGGGAATTCCTGTGAAAAACCAAACCGTGCTTCTACGCGGTGTAAACGATAGTGTGCCGGCCCTCAGCGGCTTGTTGCACAAACTTGTGGCCGCGGGCATCCATCCCTATTACCTGTTTCAGTGCCGCCCTGTGTCCGGCGTTAAAAGTCAGTTTCAGGTGCCACTCAGCGAAGGATATCGGCTAACACAGAAGGCAAAAGATTTGCAAAGTGGTCTTGGCAAGTCGTTTCGGTTTTGCTTATCTCATTATAGCGGGAAACTCGAGGTACTGGGAATGCATGAGGAGAAGATGCTCTTTCAGTATCACGAAGCCAGAAACCGTGAGAATCTGGGAAAGATTGTGGCCCAAACACTTCAGCCGGGGCAAACCTGGCTGAAAGACGACTTTATGTGAGCGGGGAACAGTTTTCTCACGGCGAAGCAAAGCCGCACTCTTGTAGCTTTGCGGTAAGCTGTGCAAGGGCGTCTTGTGCATTGTGTAGCAATTGCTGAATTTCGCTTTTACCAGCGTTGTCAACGTGTAAGCCCACGCTTACACAGGCAACACAACCAAATTGGGCGGCAAGGCTGTGTGCAATGTTTTTGGCAAGCTCATCGTCCTTATGTGCCAACACGCACAGCACACTTTCCGAAGCCGAGCGCCGGCTGGCGTCTTGTAGGCTTTCGCGCGGTACAGACAAGGCACAGGCGCCCACATGGGGTTTGGTGCCACCGCAAACGGCAACATTCAAATCTTGGCCGCACAAAACGGCGTGCATATCCACTTTACAATCTTGCTTGCCACTGGAAACAAAAATACTTTGCATAGAAAAGCCCCTTTCTTTTTTAGCATTATGACGCATTTGGATTGCCTTCGTCAAGAAGGCCGAAAAAGCTGTGAAGCATCGAACCCTATAAACAGGCGGTGAATATTCTCTATGGGAACTGTAAAAAATGGCGCATATATGCGTATTAATATGAATTATCGGCGCTTGATGCCCACGGAAAAGCGTATTGCCGACATTCTTTTGAAAAACATTGACAATGTGGATACCTTGTCTGTGAATACAATTGCCGAGCAGGCGGGGGCCAGCAATGCCACCGTTACACGCTTTTGCAAACGACTTGGCTACAACGGCTTTAAAGATTTTCATGTATCGGCGATTAAGGACATCCATTCCGGTGCGGTGACGGGTGAAAACGCCCTGGAAGATACGGGCGATACGAGCGAGCACATCATCGAGCGCATTTGTCGCTCGAATGCACAGGCCTGCCAAGATAGCATCCTGCTTTTAGATAGCGAGCAAATGGATAAGGCGGTCGAGCTCCTCTTACATCGCAGGAACATCATTTTAATCGGAGAAGGTGCAGTTTCGGCTGTGATGCTGGATTTTTATCAAAAGCTTTTGCGCCTTGGCCTGCCCGTTGTATACACGCAGGATCAGCGCTTTCAAAGAATGCACTTGAGTTTGGCCGGCCCTACCGATGCGGTGGTGGCCATTGATTTAACCGGAAGCAAACGCAGCACTGTGGACATGGCAAAGCAGGCGCACGACGCCGGCGCGGCCGTGCTTACCTTGTGCAACTCACTGGGCGCAAACATTGCAAGGTGGGGCAGTGTGAACCTGTGCGGCCCCGGGCGTATGGGCTCGAGCGTGTCGGCCACTTTGGCACCGCGCATTGCCCTTTTGTGCATTGTGGATTGTCTTTTTACCCTGCTCGAAAAGCAGATGGGGGAAGTGGCTGTGGAGAGTTTGCGCAAAACGAACGAGGTGATTGTGGAAGATTGGATGGATTGAGGGGCACGCAGAATAGAAGTTGTGTCAAAAGGATGGATGATACAATAGGAAAGAAGATGAGGGGAGAAAGGGAAAAATATGAGTTTTGAAGAAAAGAAAGTGCCAAGAAAAATAAAAATTGTGGTGGAAACGGTTCCGGCAGAGCCGGATGGCAGCGTGTGCAATTGCCACACAGTGGGGCAGGAATACACTTTTGATTTTGAACGATGTCCGGCGGATTTCTGTGCAGCAGCCTTCCATAGCTTGTGGCCGATGTTGCGTGTGATTGAACTGGGTGGGCGCCATCCGTGGGACAAAACCCACGGCATGACACGTGTATGCTGCCCGGACTATGCAAAACCGGTCACCTTTCGCATAGAAGCGGTGGAGGAATAGTTTGCCTTGCGTGAGTTTATCTTGAAGCAAGAATTCAGATGGGACAGTTGCTGTAGGGGCCATCTGAGTGGACGGGGTTTATGCGCCTTTGCCGAAGCGAAAAAAGTTTGGATGAAATAAAACTATATAGGAAAAGCAATGTAAAATCAAAAAAATGCCTGCTGACCCCATGGGGATTCAGCAGGCATTTATGCATCAAACCATTACAACTTAAAAGCTTGAAAACGGTTCCGGTTCCGGTGCCTCCGGTAGCTCAAAAGGTGCTGAGGCAAGCTGTGGAGCTTGCGCCTGTTGCGGTGCTGCAATTCTTGCGGGGCGGTTTTCATCCTGCAATTCAAAAGCGTCTACCAAACTGCGCAAAAGCCGCGCTTGGCTCGAAAGCTCTTGGCTTGTGGCGGCACTTTCTTCGGCGGTGGCCGAGGTGGTTTGTACCACAGAGGATATTTGTTCAATGCCCAGTGTCACCTGGCCGGCTGCAACCGCTTGCTGTGAGGAAGAATCAGAAATCTTGTTGATAACCGTGGTCACCTCGCTGGTGTTTTCCACCACGGTGACAAGAGAACCGGCGGCTTGGTTTGCTAAATCCACACCGTTTTTAACAGCTGTTCGCGTGTTGCCGATTAAAACAGCCGTGTCTTTAGAAGCTTCGGCCGATTTGCTGGCAAGGTTTCGCACTTCGTCGGCCACCACGGCAAACCCTTTGCCGGCGGCACCGGCACGTGCAGCTTCCACGGCGGCATTCAAAGCCAAAAGGTTCGTTTGGAATGAGATGTCTTCGATGGTTTTAATAATCTTGGCAATCTCATCGGAACAGCTGCTGATGTCGCCCATGGCCGAGATCAATTCGCGCATTTTTGCTTGCGTTAACTCAATTTCACTTCCTGTCTGGGTCACTTTATCGTTTGCGAATTTTGCGTTGTCGGCGCTTTCTTGCATCTGCCCAGACACTTCGGTGATGGTGGCGGCCAGTTGCTCTACAGCGCTGGCTTGCTGAATGGAACCCTGACTAAGCATTTGTGCACCTGAGGCTACTTGGTCCGAGTTCTCGGAAACTTCATCGGCCGATTTGGAAATTTGGTTCAAGGTGTGGTTGAATGCATCCACGGCCTCTTCCAGCCCTTGCGCAAGAGCCACAAAATCGCCCTGATATTGTACCTGAGAATGAATGTTCAACCGGCCTTTTGCAATTTCAGACATATTGCCGGTCAAATCACTCATATATAAATTCAAATTGGCACACATCTCGCGCATGGCAGCGGCAACCACGCCGATTTCATCTTTCGATTGATAAGTGAGGTTTGTGGAAAAATCACCCTTAGACAACGAGTTGGCCACCTTCTCCATCTCTTTGAGTGGTGTGACAATACTGCGAACCAAAGAAATGAACATGAACAAACTCACAAGTAGAATGACAACGAGCAAAACGGTGAAAAAGATAAAAGTACTGCTTGTGTAACGCTCGGCTGAGGCGAAATCGGCAGCCAAAGCGGCTTCGTTCTCTTCGATGATTTGCGAAGAGAGCTGTTCCAGCTCATGCTGAAGTGCAATTTCTTCATTCACCATCGTGGAGATGGCGGCTTCCACGTTACCACTATCAATATTGGCTATAACAGATTCGGTGGAGGTCGTCCAATTGTCTATTACGGTGCCCAGCTGCGTTACCAATGCGCTTTCTGTATCTTGTGCAGCAAGAAGAGCATCATAATTCGTTTGCAAATCGGCAATGCTTGCAGTGGCTGTCGCTTTTGCTGCGGCCAAATCACCACCGGTGCTGTTCACCAAAAGCATATCACGCACAGAAACGGCGGCAATTTCCGCGGCGAGTTCACACTTCAAAACAGCATCTTGTGTTTCCACGGGCCCTTCCATAATATTTGCCAATCGCTCGTTTGCGTCCCCAAGGGAAGCGATAGATAAGCCAAACATGGAAACGAAGAAAACACAGATGATAACGACAAATAAAATGAGCCGTGTTTTGATTTTTAAATTTTTCATAATTCTATTCACTTTCTTTCTTTTGTCAATGGATAAGCAATAAACAAGGTCGATTTACTGCCGAAGGAGGAATGAAAACGTTTCAGATGCCTTGTCGAGTGCCACGGATATTTTACCATATTTTTTTCAATGAAAACAAGTGCCTTTCCCCTTTTTCATGTTCACCCCAAAAGAAAGGAGATCTCTCTTTTTTTGCTTGACCATAGTGGGCAAAACGTTTATAGTATTATGTACATCTTAGCCGTTTTCTTGGGTTTTCATATCGATGTAAGAGTATAAGGTATATTTGGAAATGCCAAAATACTGTGCCACTTTGTTGCCGCTTTTCATTACCTGAAAGGCACCGTTCCGGTTCAAAAATTGAATGGCCTTCACTTTGTCGTCTTTGTTCATCAGGGCAACGGGCTTGCCCACCAGCACCACAGACTGTGCAAGCAAATCCTCCAAAAGGTCGTTGACATTTACAATGCGCTCGGGCTCCTGTTCATTTTCTGCTTCGGTGAAAAGAAGATCTTTCAAGGCGGTTTCCACCATGATCAGGGAGGAAATGTCGTAGTTGATAGACAAGATGGCAGATACTTTTCCCTTGCTGTTGCGGATGTAGATGGTAGACGATTTTAAAATTTTCCCATCCGGTGTGCGTGTTAGATAGCCCAAATTGTCTTTTGGGTTGCTATCATGGCCTGCCAATTGCTCCAACACAACTTTAGAGGCGCCATCGCCCACTTTGCGCCCGGTTACATGGCCGTTTTCAACCGCGATGATGCTGTGCTCGGGGTTTCCCATGCTCAAATCGTGCACCACCACTTCGCACTGGCTTCCAAACTGCGCGGCGATGCCTTTGGCAATCTGTTGCAGAAATTCCAGTTTTTGTTTTTCCATACACTTTCCTCCAAACAGCGCAATAGCCTTAAGTCTGTTTTTATTATAACACAATTTCACGTCAAGTTCACCGAAGATTTCACTTTTTGTGGTTTCTGTAAAGAAAGCCTACTATTTTGCTAAGAAAATAAGAAAAATGAACAAAGAAAGAGGGACAATGTGCGATGAAAAAGCTAAATTTGTATATTGCAATGAGTTTGGACGGTTACCTGGCTGATTCCAAAGGTGGTGTTTCTTGGCTGCAAGGACAGGACCCGCACAATGAGGAACTTGGCGGCTATGCCGACTTCATCGAGGGTATCGACACAGTACTCATGGGGTTTAAAACCTACCACCAAATCACAAGCGAGCTGGCTGTGAATGCGTGGCCCTATGAGGGGAAACAGAGTTATGTATTCACGCATTGCACAAAAGCGCCGGAAGAGGGGGTTGTTTTTACACAGGAAGATCCGGTGAAGCTTGTTCAGGGTTTGAAGCAGGAGGCCGGAAAAGATATTTGGCTTTGTGGCGGAGCTGCCTTGGTAAACCAGTTGCGCGCGGAAATCGATGTGTTTCGTGTTTCGGTGATTCCCTATATTCTGGGGCAGGGCATTCCCTTGTTTGCACCGCAAGAAACGCAGCAGGCCTTGCGCCTTGTGGAAACGCAAGCCACAAACGGTATTGTGGAATTGCATTATGTGCGTCGCTGATATCGCTTTACAGAAGAAAAGGAGTGCACCCGGCATGAGTGATGAAAACGAAACCGCTTTTATTGACCTGCATGGCCTAAATGTGGAAGAGGCTGAGCTGGAGTTGATTGATTTTTTGGAGCAATTGCCCAAGGGCGTGCGCTGTGTGGAGGTGAGCCACGGATATAGCCGCGGTACGGCACTGAAAAAAATGGTGCGCACACAGTTTTATCATTGGCGTGTAAAAGAAGCCCGCGTGGGGCTGAATCCTGGCGCAAGCTATCTGTGGCTGAAATAGGGCGCAGCGAACACTGGGAAGGTGCCCGTTACACAAAAAGCTTGCAAACAATTGACAAGCGGCCAAAAGTGGGGGATAATAATTTTAATAGAATAGAGTGAAGGAAGGATGGGATTTTGTGTCGGGTATTTTAATTCGTTGCCCCGGTTGTGGCAAGCAATCCCAAGCGGCGGCCAGTTTTGAGCCGGTGGTTTGTGTGCATTGCGGAAAATCTTTTCTTTTACCCCGAAAATTGGTGATGGAGGCAACCAACACCACGGCCGAAGAGCGACAGCAAACAGAAACAAAAACGAAACTAAACGAGGGTTTTTTCCTTTTGGAAACGCCAATCGACAACCCTGAGTACAACGAAAAAACACGGCAGGCACTTGGTATATTCACGCAAATTATCAAGGACGATAAAAGCGTGTCGCGCGCATGGTTTGGCCTCTTTGCCTGCCTTTTAAACCAGTGCCGAAAAACGTTTGAGGAAAAGGAAAAAATTCCCGGCACGGAATATTGGTTTTTTGCAACACCCGTGGATAAATCGTTTGTGGCAGAAAGCTATTTTTATCGTGTAACGGTGAACAAAGACGGAAGTGTGCATCCCATCTTGTATGACAATACACTTCAGCCGGGCCGAAAGGCACATTATTATTTGCACAACGCCATTGAAAGCGCAAGCGATGAAAGCGATAAAGCTGCGCTGCAAAAACAAATGGAACTTTACTTTACGAATGCGCCGCAAGAGATGGCGCGCACGGGGGCGGCACACCTATCGGCATTGCCGAAATAGGGTAAGCTTCTGTTAGGTGATGACATACAAATAAAAAACAGCTTTGCAACATGGCCGCAAGAGGGCTCTTTTGCACAGCTGTTTTTTGCGAACAATGAAGGGCGCTTTAGCGGGCGCACTCGCCACCGCCGGAGCACAAAAGGTCAAGCGCGTGCTCCAAAACGGGCAGAACAACGCCCAGAGATTCGCCGGCGGCCTTTGGGCTGCCGGGCAGGTTGATAATCAGGGTGCTTTTGCGAATGACGGACACGGCGCGACTGAGCATAGCGCGGTTTGTGATGGCGAGGCTTTCGGCGCGGATGGCTTCGCTCAGGCCGGGGGCTAGGCGGTCTGCAACTTGCAAGGTGGCCTCGGGCATGCGGTCGCGCGGGGAGAACCCTGTGCCGCCCGTCGTCAAAACCAGATGGATGTCGCCGCTGTCGCACCAAGAAGATAGCTGGGAACAAAGCCCGGCCTCATCGTCGGATAAAAGCGCGGTAGCGGCAATTTCACCGCCGATTTCTCGTATCATATCTTGCAAAAGAGGGCCGCTTTCATCTATGCGCTCGCCAAGTGCGCCCTTGTCGCTGGCGGTTAAAATGGCCACTTTATACCGGGTCTTCCACATAGAAAAAATCTCCTTTCGAGATGGTGCCGCCGTGTAACACTCGCGCAAAAACGCCCTCGCGCGGCATGATGCAATCGCCCACTTGGCGGTGGATGGCACAGTGCGCATGGCATTCTTTTCCAATTTGGGTGAGTTCCAAAACCACATCGTTGCAATGCATTTTAGAACCGATGGGCAAAGAGGCAAAATCGATGCCACTTACAAGAATGTTTTCACCGAAAGCACCGTGGTCCACGTCGGCACCGCGTGCTCGGAAGGCGTTCACCTTGTCTTCAGAAAGCAAGCTCACTTGGCGGTGCCAATCGCCGGCGTGGGCATCATTTTCAAGTCCGTGATTTTCCAAAAGGCGTACAGAGGGCAATTCTTTTTTAGAAGTGCCTTTTTTTACGCTGATGCAAATGGCCACCACCGGGCCGCTTTTTGTTGGTTTTGTCATGTTTATCCTCCAATTCGATACATACCGCAAGGTCTGTCTGTGTTTTTTTCACCTGTTTTTGGCACCACATGCCCCGGGTGTTTTTTTGGTTTTTGTAAAATGGCATTTTGAATGGCGCGCTCTATCTCTTCGTTGTTGGCATCCCCACGTAAAAGCGCTTTTAAATTGAGGCCGTCTTCGTAGAATAAGCACAGTTTCAAAAAACCATCGGCCGAGAGCCGCAGGCGGTTGCAAGAAGCACAAAATTGATGGCTCATGGATGGAATGAAACCAATCCGTCCGCGAAAACCGTCGGCTTTGTAATAGGTGGCAGGTCCTGCGCCCACATCAAACGAGAGCGGCTGCAAGCTTCCGAATTTTTTTTCGATGGCCATGGTGGCGGCTGCAATGTCGACAGCCGGAAGCGCTGTGCCGCCCGTCATAGGCATGAGCTCAATCAGGCGCACATCTACGGGGTATTCCTTGGCCAGTTCCACCACACCGAGCCAGTCACTTTCCTCACTGTGCGCCGAGAGCACACAGTTGATTTTAATTGAGGAAAAAGAAAGGCGCAAGGCCGCATGCAGGCCGTCGAACACCCTGTGCAAGGCATCCCGCCTTGTGAGCGCTTCAAACCGCGCTCGGTTTGTGGTGTCTAGGCTCAAGTTGATTCCGTCCACACCGGCTTTCTGCAAGTCGGTAGCCATCTCTTCCAAAAGGAGACCGTTTGTTGTGAGACCAAGATACTCTGCGCCATCGATGGTTTTAAGTTCGCGGCACAATGCGGGTAAGTTTTGGCGCACAAGCGGCTCGCCCCCTGTAAGCCGAAAGCGCCAAACACCGTTTTGGGCAAAGATATGCGCAAGACGCACAATTTCATCATAACGTAAAATTTCGCTGTGGTCTATGGTGCACAGCCCCTCGTCGGGCATACAATAGCGGCAACGCAAATTGCAGCGGTCTGTCACCGAGATGCGAAAGTAGCTTAGGTTTCGTCCGAACAGGTCTTTCATAGGCATACATTCTCGTTTCGATTGTAGTCGCCGCTTTTGCCACCGCGTTTTTCCAAAAGGCAGATATCCCCCATCACCATACCCTTGTCCACGGCCTTGCACATATCATACACGGTGAGCAGTGCCACTTGAACACCACACAAGGCTTCCATTTCCACACCGGTTTTTCCGCTGGTTTTTACGGTGCAATGCACTTCAACGCGGCGGCTTTCATCGTGCAAGGAAAAGTGGATTTCAACTTTTTCGCAGAAGAGAGGATGGCACAAGGGTACGAGCTCAGCTGTGCGTTTTGTGGCCATGATGCCGGCGACGCGTGCAATGCCCAGCACGTCACCTTTTTTCGCTGTGCCGCTTTTTACGGCGCGATAGGCGGCTTCGTTCATCTGAATGCTTCCGGAGGCCGTCGCAACGCGGGCGGTCTCCGCCTTGTGGGACACATCAACCATATGTGCCTTGCCGCCTTCGTTAAAATGAGAGAGCTTTTGTGTCACGGTGTTTCATCCTTTCTCAAAAGCAAAACTTGTGTGGGGTTTACCTGTAAATGGGTGGGGACGGCATGGGTGCTTCCCTGTTTGTCGCGTTTCCACCAAAGTGTACCATTTTGTGTTTGCCTGGCATGGCCGCTTTGAAACAAAAGGTCGGTTTCAAACGGCGAATCGATTTCTTCAAGAAGCTTCACGGTGATGGCGCCGGGGGTGTCGGCCGTACAGGGGGAAAAGTGGTGTGCACGCACGCCAATGTGGGAAAGGTTCTCGAAAGTGGGGTCGGCCACGGGCAAAATAGCGCCCCAGTCCAGTGCGTGCACATGCCCCGGGCTCGCCCATTTTGCCCGGGAAAAATTCTTGCATCCCGTAAGGCGTGCCGCCGCTAGGGTTTGTGGGTGCAAAAACAAATCTTTCGTGTTGCCGTTACAAAGTCCGTGCCCGTCTTGCAAGAAGAGAAGCTTATCGCTGAGCTTATAAGCTTCGTCACGGCTGTGCGTTACAAGCAGGGAAGGTCCCGGAAACTGGCTAAGGCGACGGCGCATCTCCAAAAGCAAACCCTCGCGCAAATGGCTGTCCAGTGCCGAAAAAGGTTCATCCAGCAAGAGCAGAGAGGGTTTTGTGGCAAAGGCGCGCGCCAGAGCAACACGCTGACCCTCGCCGCCGGAAAGACGAGCCGGATATCGGTTGGCCAGCGGGTTTAAATCAAACTGCGAAAGCAAAGCCGCCACTTGCTTTTCGCCGTGTGGGGATTTCAGAGCGCAGAGCAAGTTTTCACGAACGGTCATGTGGGGGAAAAGAGCGTAATTTTGAAACATATAGCCAATGTTGCGTTCTCTTGGGGGCAAATTGATGCGCTTTGCAGAACTGTATAGGGTGCGCCCACCCAGCTCAATATGCCCGGAATCCGGCGTGATAAGCCCGGAAATGCAACGCAATGTCATGCTTTTTCCACTTCCGGAGGCGCCCAAAATACCGGTGGTTTCTCCATCGTTGCACGCAAAGGCAACACGGAGGGAAAAGCCCTTCCATTTTTTTTGTATATCAACCGAAAGCTTCATTCGGGGGGCTCCTTTTGTTTGGTTTCATGCACCCAAGGGCGGTTTTTTCGTTGCAGCACATTCATGCAGAGCACGGCCAAAAAGGAGATGGCAAGCAAAACGAGTACATAACGCAAGGCTAGGGTCATATCGCCGCTTGAGATGGCTGAATAAACGGCAAGGGGCAAGGTGCGTGTTTGCCCCGCAATGTTGCCTGCAATGAGGATGGTGGCCCCGAATTCGCCAAGCGCGCGCGCGAAGGAGAGAACGGCGCCGCTTGAAATGCCCGGAAAAGCCAAGGGCAGAGCAATTTTAAAAAAAACGCGAAATTCGGAAAAACCCATGGTGCGTGCGGCTGCAAGCAGATTTTCGTCCACCTGTTCCAGGGCCGCCTTCGCGCTGCGATACATCAGCGGAAAAGAGACGAGCACGGCGGCAAGAACCGTGGCCGGCCAGTTGAACACGAGTTGCACACTGAAGAATTCAAGCAAAAAGGCACCCAGAGGGCGCTGCACCCCAAATAGATACAAAAGAAAAAATCCGGCTACGGTGGGCGGCAACACAAGTGGTAAGGTGAAAAAAGCATCCATCACCATCGCAAAACGACTGTTTTGTAAACGCAAAACCCAAAAAGCAGCAAACAGGCCCAACACAAAGGTGAATACCATGGAAACGGAGGCCGTTTTGAGGGAAATCCAAAGGGCGGAAAAGTCCATGGCAAAGCTCCTTTCCTAAAAAGTGGCATGGCGGTTGTCGATGTTTGTTTAGCGTTTTTTTGCCGGCGCCTGCACCGGGCGTTCCATTGTTTGGTTTCGAGCCGGCATAGACATCATCCGTTGTTGCTCCCACGCTTTGGTGGTGTTCTGCGCGAAGAGCCGGGTTTACACGGGCGTAAACCCGGCATTTTCAAACAATGTCAAGGTTTCTTCTTCCTGCAAGAAATTGTAAAAAAGCCGTGCGGCCTCATTTTCGTGCAAAAGAGCAGCAGGATACAGAATTTCCTCCTGTGCCGGCACGGCGCACAAAACGTGCACCTGTTCCGCCTCACGTGCTGCATCACTGGCATATACAAGGCCGGCGTCGGCGCTTGCCTGTGCAACCCAGTGGAGCACCCCGCTCACATCGGTGGCCAAAGAGAGTTGTCCTTGCAGCTCTTCCCAAAGCCCGAGCTGTGTGAGAGCGGTCTTTGCATAGCGTCCGGCGGGAACACTGGCAGGATCTCCAATGGCAAGAATGTTTGCCAAGGCAAGCGAATCCAAAGAGGAAACGGGTGATTGGCCGTGGGCGGGCACAATGAGCACGAGTTCATTTTTTAAAAGCGATGTTTGTGCTACCACTGTGCCGGTTCCATCCAATGCAGCCACCTGTGCCTCGTCGGCGCTGAGGAACACATCGGCGGCAAGGCCGGCCTCAATTTGATGGCGTAAATGCCCGCTGGCGGCGTAGCTCGCATCGACACGGATGTGGGGATAACGTGCTTCAAAGGCCGGAATCACCTCTGTTGCAAGCACTGTTTCCAGGCTCGAGGCAGCGGCAATAAGCAGGTGGTCTTGCTCGGCCTTGTGGGCGCAAGATGAAAAAAAGCAAAAACAAAATAAAAGAACAAGGAATGGTTTTATGATGAACTGCCGGCCGCGCATCTCAAACACCTGCACCAAAAGCGCAATTTGGGAAAATACATGTCTCGCACGAAAGGCAAAGTCCACCGTTGCCAAGTGCCGCAAGGTCTGCTGCGTGCACGGGAACATCTGCAACTAGGCGCGGCAAAATTAAGTCGAAAATGGTGCGCTTTGCATACATCACACAACCGGGCAAACCCACAATGGGCACACCGCTCTCGGTGTAAGCCAGCATGAACATCGCGCCCGGCAACACAGGTGCCCCGTACGACACCACACGCGCTCCGGTATTTTTTATGGCAAGAGGTGTTTTGTCGTCCGGGTCCACGCTCATACCGCCCGAACACAACACAAGGTCGGCGCCCTGCCGCACGAAGTCGAGAATGGCTTGTGTCACGGCATTGTCGTTGTCATCCAGTGTCACCTGTCCAAGCTCCACGGCACCATATTCGGCAATTTTTTTTCGCAATACCGGCGTGAATTTGTCCTCTATTAGGCCGCTGGCCACCTCGCTGCCTGTTGTGACAATACCCACCTTTTTTCCGGGTACAAAGGGGTGTAAGTTCAAAATGGGTTTTGTGCCCAAAAGAGTTTGTGCCGCTTCCATTTTGCTTTCTTCAATCACCAGCGGAATCACACGCGTTCCGGCCAGTTTTTCGCCGCGGCGCACAGGGCTGTTGTGGTGCCGCGTGGCAATCATCATTTCGCCAAGGCTGTTCAGGCGGCGCAGAGCCTCTGTGTCCACACATAGAAGGCCATCGCAGGCCGCCAGCACATCAATTTTCCCCTCTTTTACCGCAGAGGGTGTCATATGGCGGCCGGCACAAAGGTGATACAAAATATCCGCTGCTTCATTTTCGTGCAACATTCCTGTTTCTTTTTCCCACACATACAGGTGTTTTTTTCCCATTTCCAACAATTTCGGGATATCCTCTTTTTGCACAACATGCCCTTTGGCAAAAGCCACACCTTTTTCCTTGCCCGGAACAATGCGTGTTAAATCGTGGCACAAAACATGCCCCTCGGCGTGTATGGTTTCAATTTTTCTCATAAAGGCTCCTTTCCAAACACCGATATTCATGCAAATGCATATCGGCAAATCTTATTATATATAATTGGGGAGATTTTGGCAAGTGGAAGCCGAAAAACAGTGTACAAATTCTGGAAAATAAGATAAACTGATAAGGAATGGTGTGGGAAAGCGTGGCGTGAAAACGGTGGAACGATGAGGTGGAGTGCATGACAAAGCTGGAGCGTTGCCCATTTTGTGGGAACTTGGCGGCCTATTCACGCATACCGGGAGAGGGTTTCAGCGTGGTATGCCGCAACCGCGGTTGCATGGCGGTGGCCATGCACACGAAGGCGAAAGAACGCGAAGAGATGGCGGCGGCGTGGAATCGCCGCGGGAGAGATCGTTTTGTGTCGCCGGGGGCAGCACGCGCCTGCCCCTTTTGCGGCGGGCGTGCCCTTGCGCACGAATTGCCTGGCGGCGGGCTGTCTTTTCACTGCACAAGTTGCCATATGATGGTGTCGTTTGCACAGGGCAACACGGTTACGCAAAGTGTTGTGGCGTGGAACCGGCGCTGCGAATAAAGCGAAACAGGAGGCCGAAAATGGAAAAACTGAATGAAAACACGATGCAAAGTCACGAGTGGAATGTGCAGTTTTCGAAAGCGGAAACCGAGCGTGCTATGCAGGCAATCGAGGCGGAAGTGGCGCGTGAAAAACAGCGCGACAACCGGAATTGCGAAGTTTATCATGCGCTTCAAAATCCGTTCGAGCCCAACACGCCACCACACGATTATATCGAAAAATTGCTTTTCGATGGCAGCGAGAGAGATGCCGCCTACATCGATTTGTTTGCTTGCATGCAAGACGATTTGAAGGTGGCATTGGAAAAAGCGCACACACATTCCTTTTTTATGCTGAACTGTCGCTTCAATGCGCAAAGTGAAGACAATTTTCTTTTGTATGTAATTGTCAACTGGGATGATTGAAAAACCAAAGAGAAACAAGACCCATGGCAATGGTTGTGCATGATAATTCATCTATATAAATTTAGGAAAGAGGATGGCATATGGTTCGCAAACAAGAAGAAATGCCCACAGAAAACCGTGGGGTGATGTTTGATGGTGTGGGTGAAGTGGGTATACAGCATTTGCTCCGGGGTGAAGAAGAGCTCTGTAATAAGGGACGTTTGTTTGCGAAACTCATCTTGCCACCGGGGGGCGAGGTGGGTCGACATGTGCACAAGGGAGAATGCGAAACCTTTTACGTGCTCAGTGGAACGGGCGTTTTTTGCGACAACGATGAAGAATTTGCATGTGCAGCGGGCGACATTTTGTATACACAAGATGGGCACGGGCATGGCCTGCGCAACACAGGGGAGGAGCCGCTGGTATTTTTGGCGCTGATTTTATATGCATGAGAAGCAGCATGTTTTTATTGTTAACCCGGTATCCGGCCCTGAAAATGCAAGTAGAAAAATGGTGCCTTTGCTGCATAAAGCGGTGCGACAACAAGGGTTAAATGCCGTGTTTGAAAAAACGAAATCTCCGCAGCATGCCACAGAGTTGGCCCGGCGGTATGCCGGAGCAGGCAAAGCGGTGCGCCTTTATGCTGTGGGTGGAGACGGCACCCTCAATGAAGTGATGGCCGGTGCCTATCAGTTTGCCGGTGCCGAGGTGGCCTCGGTTCCCTGTGGCAGTGGGAATGATTTTGTGCGAACGTTTGGAAACGTGGAAGATTTTTTAGATATACCAAAACTTTTGTGCGGCAAAGCAATCGATATAGACCTCATGCAAACCGATCTCGGTGTATGTGTGGCCATTACCTCTACGGGGCTAGACGCCGAAGTGGCGCACGGCATTCCAAAATATCGCCGCATCCCTTTGCTGGGCGGGCAAATGGCCTACACGGTTTCGGTGGCAGAGCGCCTTTTGCATCCTCTTGGTAAGGATTTGCAAGTCACCGTAGACGGGGAGGCATTAAACGGAAAGTATGTAATTGCTGCCGTATGCAACGGAAAAACCTATGGTGGCGGATTTTGTGCAGCGCCGATGGCCGACACACAAGATGGCTGTTTCGACGTGATTTTGGTAAAAAAAATCAGCCGATTACGCGTGGCAAAAATCATCAATGCATATAAAAAAGGTGAACATATACAAAATGGAAGTGTTGTGCCCGATTTTGCCGACATTATGCTGTATCGAAAAGCAAAAGAGGTGAAGGTGGTGCCAAGCGGCAAAGAAGCCTTTATTCTGAATATAGACGGAGAGTGTGGCCCGGCGCCGCGCCTCTATGCCAAAATGTTGCCGAAAGCCGCCCGTTTTGTGTTGCCATTGCCCCTGTGGCAGCGGCAGAAATAGGCGCATAAAGCAGCCTGTGAAAGGGGAAAATACAGGCAAATGAAGAGAAGTGAAAAAAATTTCAATCTACCCCTTGATTTTTTCGAGCAAAGTCGCTAAAATGGTTATTAGCACTTGATGAGCGTGAGTGCTAAAGAGTGTTGAAACGGACAAACCAATATATTTGTGAAAAGGAGAACAAAAAAATGTCGAAAATGGCAGAAATGAAGCTAAAACCGATGGGAGACCGCATTGTCATCCAAGGTTGGGAGGCAGAGGAGACCACGGCCGCCGGAATTATTTTGCCCGGTAGTGCAAAGGAAAAACCGCAAATTGCCGAAGTGGTGTCTGTGGGCCCCGGTGGACTGGTAGATGGCAAAGAGGTGAAAATGGAGCTGAAAGCTGGCGACAAAATCATCGTGAGCAAATATGCCGGCAACGAGATCAAAATGGGCGATAAAGAGTATGTGATTGTGCGCCAAAGTGACGTTTTGGCGATTGTTGAGTAGATATTTACGGCAGTGATCTGTTTGTAGATTATAGATTGTGCCGGCCCACCAAGGGCCCAATAAATGGTTTTAAAGAAAAAAGGAGAATGAGAAACAATGGCAAAACAAATGCTGTATGGCGAAGACGCCCGCAAAGCACTGAGCGCGGGTATTGACAAACTGGCAGATACCGTTAAAATTACACTGGGCCCGAAGGGGCGCAATGTGGTGCTTGCAAAAAAATATGGTGCACCTACCATCACAAACGACGGCGTAACCATTGCAAAGGAAATTGAAATTCCCGATGCATTTGAAAACATGGGTGCACAGCTGGTGAAAGAAGTGGCCACCAAAACAAACGACATCGCAGGCGACGGCACCACCACAGCTACCGTTTTGGCACAATCGATGGTGCATGAAGGCATGAAAAATGTGGCTGCCGGTGCAAACCCGATGGACATCAAACGCGGCATTCAAAAAGCTGTGGACGTGGCTCTTAAAGAGTTGAAAGCCAACAGCCAAAAGGTGAAGGGCAGCGAGGATATTGCCCGTGTAGGCACAGTGTCGGCCGGCGACGAGGCCATTGGCGCTTTGATTGCCGAGGCCATGGAAAAAGTGAGCGCCGATGGTGTTATCACAATTGAAGAGAGCAAAACGGCCGAAACATTCACCGAAGTGGTGGAAGGTATGCAGTTCGACCGTGGCTATATCACGCCCTACATGGTTACCGATACAGAAAAAATGGAAGCGGTTCTCGATGACGCCGTCATCTTGATTACAGACAAAAAACTCAGCGCCATTCAAGATTTGCTTCCCTTGCTTGAGCAAATTGTGCAATCCGGCAAGAAATTGCTCATCATTGCAGAAGACATCGAGGGCGAGGCTCTGTCTACCCTGATTGTAAACCGTTTGCGTGGCACCTTCACTTGCGTGGCTGTAAAAGCTCCCGGCTTTGGTGACCGCCGCAAAGAGATGTTGCAGGACATCGCCATCCTAACCGGCGGCACAGTCATCACAGAAGAGCTTGGCTACGAGCTCAAAGAGACCACCCTTGAGCAGTTGGGTAGTGCTCGTCAGGTGAAAATCACCAAAGAGAACACCATCATCGTGGACGGCGCCGGCGAAAAAACCGCCATCGACGGCCGTGTAAATCAAATTCGTGCCGAAATTGAAAACTCCACAAGCGACTTCGACCGTGAAAAACTGCAAGAGCGTCTTGCCAAATTGGCCGGCGGTGTTGCGGTTATCCGTGTGGGCGCTGCCACTGAAGTGGAAATGAAAGACAAAAAACTGCGCATCGAAGACGCTTTGAGCTCCACCAAGGCGGCTGTAGAAGAAGGCATCGTGGCCGGTGGCGGTGTGGCACCGCTTGAAGTGATGGGTGCAATTGAAGCCTTGATTGACACATTGGAAGGCGATAAAAAGACAGGCGCTCAAATTGTGTTGCGTGCCATGGAATCCCCTCTGCGCCAAATCGCCATGAATGCCGGCGTGGAAGGTAGTGTTATCATCGACAAAATCCGCACAGCGAAGAAAAAAGACTATGGCTACAACGCCCAAACGGAAAGCTATGGCAACATGCTGGAAATGGGTATTGTGGACCCGGCCAAAGTGACGCGTTCTGCTTTGGAGAATGCCGCGTCTGTGGCTGCAATGGTAATTACCACCGAAAGCCTAGTGGCAGACGAGCCGGAACCCCCTGCAGCAGCACCTGCCATGCCCGGCGGTATGGACGGGATGTACTAAGAAATAGATTTACAATTAAAAAGAGCTGTTTCCGAAGTATTTTGGAAACAGCTCTTTTTCTATAAGCATCAGGGCATGGCCATGGTCGATGGTAACAAGCAATGCAGATACAAAAAAACTTTGCAAAATCACAATACGGCGCGATGTGGAAAACGATGGCGCAAATGAATGGATTTTATTATACTATATATATACATTATATAGCACATAAAATAAAAACAAGAGCAGTAAAAGAGGTGTGATGGAAACCCAACCAAAATAAGCGAAGAATTTACGAAGAATTC
>CAYJNQ010000011.1:0-53479 GCA_964371725.1 uncultured Oscillospiraceae bacterium | reverse complement strand
TAACCAGTGGGCGCGAAATACTCTCTCTACGGTTCACGGGACGCGGCGTCTTCACAGGCCAGCGTTGCGCCAGGCACAGGTCTTTTTCGTCTCCGCTGTCTGTTTTGATGCGCAAAAGTGGATCTATGATGGTATAGCTACCACTTTCGGCCACCCAAACCACCTCGCCGCACATATCCGGCGGCACCATGCTTTTGTGCAAAATAACAGGCGTTTCGGGGCAAGTGGCAATGATGTCGCCACCGCGCACACGCTCGCCCACTTTGGCAAGCACCGTAACATCCCACTGCTTGCTCTCATCTAAATTTTGCACCTGCAAGCCCGTGCGAATAAAGGCACCACTTTGCTCCTCCATCTCGCGCAGAGGGCGCTGAATGCCGTCGAATATATTTTGCAAAATGCCGGGGCCCAGTGTAACGGACAAAGGCGCACCACTGCCGCGCACCGGTTCATTTACCCGCAGGCCGCTCGTGTCCTCATATACCTGAATTGTAGTTGCCTCATCGCTGACAGAAATCACCTCGGCAATAAGCCCCGCGTTGCCCACAAACACCATTTCCAGCATTTGAAAAGAGCGTGTTTCCTTCACCGTGATGACCGGCCCGTTGATGGAATAGATTGTATCTTGTTTGCTCAAAAAGCACACACCTCTCTTATTTACCGCACAGACATACGGCCGCTTTCAAAAAAGCGGTTTTTGGCTTCGGCAAGGCGCCTGTCCAATGTTTCGTCGAACATGATATGCCCGTCGTCCACCTTGAGCCCCCCAAGGCGAATGGATTTGTCCTCTACAAAGCGCGCCGCGGGCAGGTTTGCCCGAAGTGCCTCTATATATTGGTTGTCCTGTGGGCGTAAGTGCACAGTGATGGCTTCTTTGTCGCACTCCTCTTGCACCACGCGCGAAAGCAGGCCGCTTATAAACCCGGTGATGCGCCCCGCCACACCATTTTGCATCGGTTGGCCGATATCGTCGGCACCGCTTTGCAAAAGAGATGTCAAAAAAGAGGCATATGCCGAGGTTTTTGTGAACGCCGCAAGCTTTTCCTCCACGGCCTCAAACAATTCCTCTACCAAAGCGCCGCGTTCTTGCAAAAGTTCGCGCCGCGCCGCCGTGGCAACTGCCATGAACTCTTTTTCATTTTCCTTCACATAACGTTCTTTCACACTGCAATAATCGGCCCCGGCAGTTTGTTTATAAGCCTCTTCCAATTCGTTTGCGCGTTTTTCTCCGGCCTGCGCAATGATGGCAAGGCTCTTGTCTTCGGCAAGGCCAAGTACCGCATCTTTAAACAAAACACCCTGCCTTGTTTGCAAGCGGTCAAAATCTGTCATAGGATTCTCCTTTGCGCCGCAGGCTACAGTTTAATGCCCGCAACTTCGGCGATATACTGTTTGATTCCGTCGGCCACATTGTTTCCGCCGTGCCGGTCCGGAATTTCCGCCACAAGAGGACTGGGCGTGTTGAGCTTGTGCTGAAACACAAGCTCGCGGTTTTCGGCCACAAGTTTTGCTGTAAACAGCACAAGGCCGATGCTTTCGTCGGCAATCGCTTTTTCAAACGCCTGTTTCACCTCGCGGCTTGTGTGCACCACCACGCCGTCCACACCCACCATGCGAAGGCCCACGAGCGTGTCCACATTGTCGCTGATTAAAAACATTTTCATAATGGCATCACACACCAACCAAAATCAAAATACCCACAAGCATTCCATATAGGGCAATGCCCTCACCCAAGGCCACAAATATAAGGCTTTTACCAAAACTCTTTGGGTCTTCTGTCAAGGCTCCGATGGCCGCCGGTGCACCGGCTCCCACAGCGATGCCGCCGCCGATGGCCGCGATGCCCGTAGACAGTGCCGCCCCAAGGTAGGACATTCCCGAAGCGAAACCCCAGTCGGCGCTTTCTGCCGCCACTGCCTCTGCTTCTGCCCCCGCCTCGGACGCAAGCACGGTTACACTGAGCAGGCAGGTAAGCAAAGCCACACTCAACACCAAAAATAGCACTTTCCACACTTTGTTCTTTTTCATTTCATTTCCTCCCTATCGTTTAAATCTGTATGGTATCCGATTGTAATTTCAGCGGCACAAACTTCTTGCCGGTTGGTGCATAAAATCGGCTGAACACCTCATAGTAGTTCAGGCGCAAAGCCTGAATGCCCACAATCAACCCCTCCAGAGCAATGACAAAAACATTGCCCAGTATCACCACCAAAACAAACAGCGCCGTTGAAGACATCAGTTCGGCCAAGGTCATCACCACAAGCATCATGCCCGCATGAACCAAAATTAGCCCACCCACGCGCAAAAAGCTCACTGTGTTGGAAAGATACCCAAGAAGAGTCTCAAACAACTCGAAAAAGCCACTCACCAAAGTATCCCCCGGGCTTGTAATGTGCAGGCCGTGGCCGTCTATCACTTCGCTAAGCGGCTCGGAAAGCCAAATGAGCAAAAGCGGCACTACAAGCAACAGTACAATGTAGAAAATATTGGTGCTAAACCCTACACCCAACACCAACGCATCCAGTGCCAAAAGCAAGGCCGAGAGGTAGAACACAAGGCCGGCCACACCGTTTTTGCCCACCAGTGCATTGCCCGGATGCCCAATGCGCAACTGCTGCACGATGTTCGTGAGGATGCTGATGACCACCACCAAAGCACCGAACCCGAGTGAGACAATGAGGATGCTTTGTATGCTGGTTGGGCTGATTACCTCGATGGGCTTTTCCTCAAGGCCAAAGGCGTGCCACATGGGGTCCAGTGCATGTTCAAAACCAAAGATACTGCCGAATAAGAAGCCGAACAGGCAACAGAACACCGAGCATCGCATCAGTATGCGCCCCATCTCCATGTGTTTTCGCTTCCACATGATAAAGTAGGCCACCAGCCCCAGCACCAAGCCCTGCCCCAAATCGGCAAACATGAGGCCATAGGCAATTGAATACACAATGCTAATCATGAGTGTTGGATCTAGCTCGCGGTATCCGGGCAGGCCGTACATCTCCGTAAACATTTGATAGGGGCTTGCAAAACGGCTATTTTGCACCACCACAGGCGGCTTTGCCGGCAATTCCTGCCCGGCACCGGCCTCCTTGATTTGCACAGAACCCACCTTGCCCAAAAGCCTTTCAAACTCATCATAATCCTTTTGCAGAACGAAGCCGCTGATGTAAAAGGTTTTGTTGAATACCGTGGCATATTTGTTCATCTCGTGCAACTGGTTCATGTGCGAAAGCCAGGCCGTCACATTTTCAATCTCGGCCACTTGCTCGCGCTCGGCCACGCCCTCTGGCTTTACAATTTCAGCAAGCTCCCGGCGCAATTTCTCCTCGTCGTCGCGAATGGTTTGCAGCGCTTCATCCGGCCTTCCATGCACAAACTCCGGCACCCAGATGCGCTCGAAATACAAAGAGTTGAAAATATCATCAATTTCATCGGCGGCCTCGCGCGGGGCAAAATACAGCCCCCAATAGTATTCGCCATCGAAATCGTACACAATGAAATTGAAATAATTGGCAAAATTGAACCCTTTTTCCACATAATAATTCAGGCGCGGATAGCTCTCTTTTGGCAAACGTCCCACGCGCACTTTCAGGTATTCCACCGTGAATATCTCATCAATTTCAATGTCCAAAGATTTCATGTGGCTAAGCAAACCCACCGTTTTCTCCTGCATTTCCAGGCGGTTTTCAATATCTGTTTTGCGGCGGCTGAGTTCGGCCACTTCCATGGCAAAACGTTCTAAATAGTTTGCGGCGTGTTCTACGGTGTACGCATCCTCGCTACCGATGTAATCGGCCGCAAGCGAGCTGCGCCCGATGTCTTTCAAAAGACCTTTCGCTTTTGTAAGCAAAGGCTCGTACAGATTTTGGCTTTCTTTCAACGCCGAATGTATTGCCTCGTCCTCTTCCGGTGCAAACAGTTCCGAGCGGGCAATCACCCCAAGGGTTTTGGTAAGCTTTGCCTCGGGGCCGTAAACATTCAGGTATTTCATTGGAGCAACGGCCATAATCCCTCCCTTTCCCGGCACTTACGCTTTGTAAGCACCGTGCGAAATATCGTTCCCTTTCAATCAGAACCGAATCAAACGTTCCATCTGCTCCGGATTCATGCCATAGCGCACGCCTTCTGTGATGTTCACCACATTGTCCTTTTGAAGACGTGCCAGTTGAATAAATGCCGCCATCACGGCCGCGGGCGATGTGGACATGCGCAGCATTTGCTTTGCCAGGCCCATCACCACACGGTCTCCCATCACGGCAAATTCTTCCGGCGCCTCCGGAACCTCTTTGGGCACAAACGGAATGCGCCTGTAAACCTGTAAAAATTCATCTCTGTTTTTTGCGCGCACGAGCGCGCCCATCTGCGCCTTTGAGATACGATACCGCAAGGGCAGCTGCAATTGATGAATTTCGTCTTCACCAAATACATCGCCAAAGGAGCACTTGATCCGATAGGTGATGCGCACATTGAAGTTTTCCACTTGTTGCAAAAACAAACTGCGCACATTTTCGCGTTCTCGGCCCTCAAAGCTCTCGTCGATGTGCAAAAAAAGCAGCCGATAATATTCGCTCCACATCCGGCTTTCCAGGTACGGGAATTTTTTCAGGTGTGGGTCTTCTTTCAAATGGCTTTCGAAGATGCGCGTATAGGGGCTATAGGCACTTTTCATCACTGCTAACATCTCATCTAAATTTTTTGCGGTTCCCAGCGCATACAAATCTGTGTGGGTCTCCTTTGCCAGATGTGCCGGCACCAGCTTGCTGTTCTCCCCGAAAATGCCCACATTCAGCTGATAGGCCTTTTGCAAAAGCAGTTCCAGCTCGCACTCGTCTATGTAGTAATAAGAAAAATTGTCGTGCTCAAAATAATAACGGCACAGTTGCTCGTACTTTTGAAAGGTGTCTTTGTCCAAAAGTTCTTCTATCTGGCCCCGGTGTGGGTCGCTTACCAACGTGCTCATACTGTCTTCAAAATAGGGATGACGGCGCAAAAAGGCCGCAAGCTCCGGCACACTGCGGCGACGCATCATCTCCAGATAGTCGGCATTGCTCAGCGCTTTTGCATACATACCGCGCGCTTTTGGAATCATGGCTTGCATCGCGTTCGACATACGCTATACCCGCGGTGGCCAGAGGATGTTTTTGTATATTTCCTCCGCCCAATTTTCTTTGTTCTCTTCCATTTCTTCCCGAATCACCCTGTGGGCATCCGCATATTCTTCGTGTGCCTTCTCTTGCCTTTTTTTCAGTTCCAGCGCTTGCTCCTCGGCCACTTGCGCCTCCAAGGCCCTTCGCATTTCCTCGGCTTCTTCTAAAATAACCTTGCGCTCTTGGTGTGTTTTCTCCTCAATCATCTGCTTTGTCTTGTGTGCGCTGCGCACAAGCTCCATCGCCTCATTGTCGGCTTGAATCACCAAGTTCAGCTCTTCCACAAGCCGCGCATTCCCACTGTCTATTTTTTCCATCTCACCGCCACCCATACTTCATATTTATATGTGTTCTTTGCGCTCTGTTCTTTATCATACACCTCTGTTTTTCATTTTGCAAGCTCTCTTGGCACACAAAAAACCGCAAGGGCTTTCCCCTTTGCGGTTTTTTTGAAAAAATCTCCTTCAATCGAGCTTAATTCAAACTCAAATTCTTCCATTGTGCAAAACTCAGTCCACCTCAATGCCCTCTTTTTTGAAGGCTTCAAGCAAAAGGCTCATGTCACTTTTGATGGAGATGGGTTCGCCACAGGCCTCGATGGCATTGGCCACGTCTTTTAGGCCGTTTCCGGTTACCACGCTGACTACGGTGGCTTCTTTTGGCAGTTTGCCCTCGTCGCACAACTTTTTCACCCCGGCTGTTCCGGCCACGCCGGCCGGCTCGCCAAACACACCGCAGGTGTTGCCAAGCAGTTTTTGTGCCGCCATAATTTCGGCATCGCTTACGTTTACCACAAGGCCGTTCGATTCGCGAATGGCCATCAGTGCCTTGTCGGCATTGCGCGGCACACCCACGGCAATGGAATCGGCAATGGTGTTTTCCTCCATCGGGAACCATTCCTCACCACTTTGTATGGCACGGTTCAGTGGGCAGCAACCCTCGGCCTGCACAGAAATCAGGCGCGGCAAGCGGTCAATAAATCCGATGGCATGCAAATCTTTCAAGCCCTTCCACGCCCCGGCGATTGTGCACCCATCGCCCACAGAGATGGCCACATAGTCCGGCACTTCCCAATTTAGTTGTTCCATAATTTCCAGTGCCACGGTTTTCTTTCCCTCGGAAAGATAGGGGTTGATGGCCGCATTGCGGTTGTACCAGCCCCAGCGATCAATGGCCTGTTTCGACAAATCAAAGGTCTCTTCATAGCTGCCCTGCACCGACACCACATGGGCACCAAAGGTCATAAGCTGTGCCACCTTGCCTTTTGGCGCGCGCGAGGGCACAAAAATGAAGGTTTCCATGCCGGCGGCGGCCGCATTGCCCGCCAACGAAGACGCGGCATTGCCCGTGGACGAGCAGGCTATCACACTTGCGCCCGCCTCCTTTGCCTTGGCCACGGCCATGGCCGAGGCACGGTCTTTTAGCGAAGCCGTGGGGTTCAGCCCGTCATCTTTCACCCACACGCGAGAAAGGCCCAGCACCTCGGCAAGGCGTTTCGCCTCGTACAAGGGGCTCATGCCCACGCGCAAGGGTGTGTCCTGCGTGCTCTCCTCCACGGGCAAAAGCTCGCGATAACGCCACATGGATGCATTGTTGCGCTCTTTAAGTGTCTCTTTTGTAAGAATGCCACGAATATAGTCGTAGTCATACACAATATCCAAAATGCCGCCGCATGCACAACTTGTCACCGTTGGGGTTGCCTCATACTCCTTGCTGCAGCGCACGCATTTTGCAAACTTTACATTTTTCATCGTAAAACCAGCCTTTCTTTCCTTTGTTTACCCTTTATATTCGGGTCTATCCCTCGCTTTATATCATAACAACAACAAGGATGAAAATCAACCTAAAACATAGGTTTCAACAAAAATTTTTTGGTTTGCACAAATTTTGTTTGACACCTGTGAAATTTGTGATATGATAAGAGTAGCAAACACGCCTTGTTTTGTGCGTGTCTCCCCATTTTTGCCAATTTCTCGATTTATTTCACACTTTATAAACAGCGGAGGTAGAAGCAGATGGATTTTGAAGCAATTAAAAAGGCCGCCCAAGGCTACGAAAAGGACATGACCCAATTTTTGCGTGATTTGATTGCCATTCCCAGCGAGAGCTGCGAAGAAGAAGGCGTGATTCGCCGCACCATTGCCGAGATGGAAAAACTGGGCTTTGATAAAGCCGAGATAGACCCGCAAGGCAACGCCCTTGGCTGGATGGGCGAGGGCAAGAAAGTGATTGCCTTCGACGGCCACATCGATACCGTGGGCATCGGCAACATCGACAACTGGGACTTTGACCCCTACAAGGGTTTTGAAGACGACGAAACCATCGGCGGACGCGGTGGCTCTGACCAAGAGGGCGGCATTGTTTCGGCCGTGTATGGCGCCAAAATCATGAAAGATCTCGCCCTCATCCCAGAGGACACACGCATTTTGGTGACAGCTACTGTGCAGGAGGAAGACTGCGACGGCCTGTGTTGGCAATACATTCACCTGGAAGACGGTGTGAAGCCCGAGTTCGTGGTATCTACCGAGCCCACAGACGGCGGCATCTATCGCGGGCACCGTGGCCGCATGGAAATCCGTGTGGATGTGAAGGGCATTTCGTGCCATGGCTCCGCACCCGAGCGCGGCGACAACGCCATTTACAAAATGGCTGATATTCTGCAAGATGTGCGCTCGCTCAACGAAAACGACTGCGAAGATAGCACCGAAATCAAGGGCCTTGTGAAAATGCTGGACAAACGCTACAACGCCGAACATTGTGACGATGCCAACTTCCTTGGCCGCGGCACCATCACGGCCTCACAAATTTTCTTCACCTCGCCCAGCCGTTGTGCCGTGGCCGACAGTTGCGCTGTATCGCTTGACCGCCGCATGACCGCCGGCGAAACTTGGGAAAGCTGCCTTGACGAAATTCGCGCCTTGCCGTCTGTAAAAAAATACGGCGACGACGTGGTGGTGTCGATGTACAAATACGACCGCCCCGCGTGGACGGGCCTTGTGTATGAAACCGAATGCTACTTCCCCACATGGATTAACAAAGAAGAGGCCCCGCATGTGCAGGCTGTGGCCGACGCTTACAAGTCCCTTTACGGCGAAGAGCGCATCGGGCCCGACTGCACCATGGACAAACGTCGCCGCCCACTTATCGACAAATGGACCTTCTCCACCAATGGCGTTTCGATTCAAGGACGCTATGGCATTCCCTGTGTCGGTTTCGGCCCCGGTGCCGAAAGCCAAGCACATGCGCCAAACGAGGTGATTTGGAAGCAAGACCTTGTGGTGTGCGCTGCCGTGTATGCCGCCATGCCCATGCTTTATAAAGGCTAAGAATCATTCACACACATATAATTTGGGAGGACAAAAACATGAGCAAAGCAGTAGAACTTGCCCGCCATCTGGAAACCTTGAATTTCAACGGTATGTACAAGAGTGATTTTTATTGGACATGGGACAAAACCGACGACGAAATTGCCGCCGTTTTTGCCGTGGCCGACGCTTTGCGCGATTTGCGTGAGCACAACCAATCCACCCGCGTGTTTGATTCGGGGCTTGGCATTTCCATCTTCCGCGACAATTCCACCCGCACCCGTTTTTCTTTTGCCTCTGCCTGCAATATGCTGGGCTTAGAAGAGCAAGTGCTCGATGAGAAAACCAGCCAGATTGCCCACGGCGAAACCGTGCGCGAAACGGCCAACATGGTATCGTTCATGGCCGATGTTGTGGGCATTCGCGACGATATGTTCATCGGCGAGGGCACAAAATACATGGAAACCTTCATGAACGCCACCGAAGAGGGCTACCGCAACGGCATTTTGGAACAGCGCCCTACCCTGGTGAACTTGCAGTGCGATGTGGACCATCCCACCCAAAGCATGAGCGACATGCTTCATGTTATCAATCATTTCGGTGGTGTTGAGAACCTCAAAGGCAAAAAAATCGCCATGACTTGGGCCTATTCCCCCTCTTATGGCAAACCCCTTTCCGTGCCACAGGGCATTGTGGGCCTGTTCACCCGCTTTGGCATGGATGTATCTTTGGCACATCCCGAAGGCTATGAAATCATGTCCGACGTGGAGGAAGTGGCCAAAAAGAACGCCGAAAAATGCGGTGGCAAATTTACCAAAACCAACAGCATGGCCGAGGCATTCCAAGATGCTGACATCGTGTATCCGAAGAGCTGGGCGCCGTTTGCCGCCATGGAAAAACGCACAAAGTTGTATCAGCAGGGCGACAAAGCCGGCATTGACACCTTGGAAAAAGAGCTTCTCGCCCAAAATGCGAAGCACAAAGACTGGGCTTGCACCGAAGAGCTGATGAAGAAGACAAAAGATGGCAAGGCTTTGTATATGCACTGCTTGCCGGCCGACATCACGGGCCTTTCCTGCAAAGAAGGCGAAGTGGATAACTCTGTTTTCGATCGCTACATTGTGCCGCTTTACAAAGAGGCTTCCTACAAGCCTTACATCATTGCCGCCATGATTATGCTTTCCAAAGTAAAAGACCCCGTGCAAGCACTCACCACCATGGCCAACGCCGGTGTTTTGCGCAAAAAGTTTTAAGAGATCGTTCGCATAGACATTAAAGAGAGGCTGTTTCAAAATCATTTTGAAACAGCCTCTCTTCAGACTGTCAAAAAGTCCCTAAAAAGCGATGCTTTTTAGGGATTTTTTTTATATGAACAAAACCCCAGCTGTGCCGGGGGTCAAAGCTTAAAGCGAAATTAAGACAAGAAACTCCTTTTGAGTTAGAATAAGAGTGCGGCCTGAGAACTGCACAAGGAAACTCAAAAGGAGGTCACAAAAATGGCAAGTGACAAAAACAGTTTATCGCATACGAAATGGAATTGCAAATATCACATCGTGTTTGCACCGAAATACCGCAGAAAAATCATATATGGGGAATTGAAAAGAGATATAGGAAAAATATTAAGACAGCTATGCGAATGGAAAGAAATCAGCATAATAGAAGCGGAACTCTATGTTGATGGGCGGTTTTTTGACGGCTTAAGAAGCACCCATTGCGTGCAGGATGCCGCAAAGTGAATCCAACGAGCCGACCACCGAGCACTTGGCACTTTCCCAGCTGCCCTGCACATTTTTGACGCACAGAAAGCCCCGGCCATAGCCGGGGCTTTCTGCTTGCATTCCTAGTCTTCAGCCAATACGATGATGTAATCGTCTTCGCCAAAGGTCAATTTTTCCGATTTCAATGGGCTGGTTACAATTTCAAACAATTTCCCATCCTGTTTTTTATAGCCCATCGCAATTTCATTCTTCTGCTTAACAATTTCCGTAACCATGTAGAAATCCATCTCCTTATGCAATTGCACATAATGAGCCGCCTTGCGGATATAAATTTCTGAACCTTCTTGCTGCAAAAGCTCATTGAACACACGTGCCAAATCTCTGTTTTCTGAAACTTGGGTCAGAATCAGGTTCACAATGTTTGAGCCCACAACCAAATCGTTTACTTCCGCTACCTTGGCAAGACGCTGGTTCGTGATGTTTTTCAATTCGCTTGTGATGTTAAACACACGGTCTTCCTTTTGGGCAATGTCGCGAAGATGAATCAATTTCAGCAAGGTCATCGCATCTGAACGCTCCGTGTCACAGTCATCGGCGCTCAAAAGCAACACATGGTCAATGTCTCCGTGCACCAGTTCTTCCAAGTTACTGCGCAAATTTGTGTCACAATCCATAATTTTCAGCTTAATATGCTGCAATTTCTGCACAATTTCGTCGAATGCTTCTGTATTTGCTCCCTCATCTGCCAAAATAACTGTAGAATCGTCCAGGAAAAACTCATCCAACTGTATCAAAATTTGTCCCAGCATCTCGTTCTGACCCAAAATCAATACAGTCTCCGGCGTTACCTCCACTGTTTCTTGCGAGAGGAAGGGCTCAATATTGGGTACAGCCACAGCTGTCTCCATCGGTTTTGCCATGCCGTCATCCTCCACAAGCAGAAGGATATCGTCTCCCTCTTGGAGGGTGAAGTCATTGTCCGGATTCAAAACAATGTCTTCCCCACGGCGCACGCCCATGGGGGTAGCCATTTCAAACAGGCCGAGTGTATCGCCAAAAGTTTTGCCGTAAAGCGAGGGCAAGCTTTCAAAATACAGCTCGTTTCCGTCGTAATCGAACAATTCCACAAGCACATTGGAAAGCCCCGGTTGCCGGCATGTTTGTGCAATAATGCGCGAAACGGCATCATTCACCAAAACAAGCTCTGCATTCCCTTCGCTCGCAATTCGGGCCGCCTCATAGTTCATGCTCTCGGTTACCGTGGCCACAATATGCGGTGGATTTGTAATCTCGGGGCGGCTTTTCAGAAAGCTCATAATGGCCAAAATCGCCTTGGTTGTGGTAAAGTCTTCTTGCTCGTTGATGATGATGGAACGGCAGGTGTCGATGGAGCACTGCCCGAGCATATGCATATCTGTGATGCTACCGGTGCGGCAGATAATGCGCGTGGTTTTAAAATCCAAGACATTTTTGGCAATGGCCGTTTCCACCTCTTCCTTATCTTCCGGCGAAAGAACCACGATGCATCCGTCTTTTTGATTCTCGTTTGCGGCAATCAGCTCCGAGAGGATGGTGTAGATGCTCTCGTTGAAGCCCAAAACCAAGGTATGTCCGCTTTCCACCACCATGGAATTTCCTTTTTTTAAGGCATTTAGCTTTTCTTCAAATCCCGTGGTGATAATACCGATTAAGATACTGGTGATGAAGATGCCGCAAAGTGTGACCACACTCATGAGAATAAGATATGGCACGTTGGCCGTGTCGGCCGCTGTGATGGTGCCCGCATCAATAACATGCATGATGCTTTGCCAGATATTGCCGCGTATGCTTCCCTCTCCGAACACAAACACCAAAATACCGGTGATCACCACCACAATGGCGGTTGCCAAAAACAGCATTCCCACCAGGGCAATGGCGCCCTTGGACATCAAATTGTCAAATTTATACCGTAAAACCGTTTTCCAGCCGCGTTTCGGATTCTTCAATCTGTTTCTCCTCCTCTTTTCTTTTCACACTGCCCCAAAGGCACTGCCCTCTTGGTATTATTATAAGAAAATCCACTCTGCTTGTCTAGGTTCTTTATCGGCAAACTTCGCGCGGAAGTTTGCCGCCTTCCTTTCAAACAGAAACCGAGCCGGATTCTACAACCCGTTGCTCACCGGGAACATCAGCGTTTGGCCATAGGAAATATGCACCTGCACATAGCCGCACAACGCCTCATCCAAGGCCGCGTCTCCTGTATCCACCACAAGGGGGTTTGGCTGCAAGGCAAACAATTTTGCCGATGTTGCCACGATGATAATGTTGTCTTTTTCCACCTTACGCAAAATGCGTGGACTCAGTTGCTGGTTGCCTCTTCCGAACAAACTACCTTGTCCACCGATAATGGTTACCACAATTTTGGCACGTGTTCCCTCTCCCTGCAAAAGGTTCCACAGTTCCGCCTCCCCGATGTCGGAGGCAATTAGTTCTTTGTTTTTTACCACATCCACACCCAAAAGGGTGTTGGGAAGCTTGAGCTCTTGCATAATGGCACGCGTGGTGCTGCCGGGGCCTATGATATACAGAACATCCTCTTCCATTTCATCTGCCACAAAGGCGGCCATGCCCTCAAGCTCTCCCTCCTCACTCATGGCAGCAGCACTTTTTTTGTTTTGCAGGCGCCTGTCGGAGAAGGGCACCGTAAGATACCCGTACAATTTCGCGCTCACACGTCCGCTGCGAAATAGCTCTTCGTCAATATCCATCACTTCCGCATCCCGTGTTTCGCGCAATTTCCCGCTTAAAAATTCACGGGAGGCAAGCCCTGCGTTTTTTGGGTTGATGGCATACACCGCCGAGTGGATTTTTACGCCGGCCGGAATCCCAATGGCCGGAACCCCACCCTCGCCCAAGGCCTCGAACAGATTCCGTGCCGTGCCGTCTCCGCCGGCGAACAAGATGAGTTCGGCCCCGGCTTTCACCATGTCTTGTGCGGCCTTCACCGTGTCTGCGGCCGTGCTGTGTGTCCCTTTTGCACCGCCAAGAATCTGCACCGAAAAACCCTCTTCGCGCGCAGCATCTGCCCCCATTTCACCCTCGTAGCACAAAAGTTCCACGTCCTGTTGCATGCATTTCAGCTCTTGCAAAGCCGCTTTTGCCCGTTGGGTGCTCTCCGGCTTTGCCCCCAGCGCCAACGCACGCTGTAAGGTTTCCTCTCCGTCCGAGCCTTTCAACCCCACGCGCCCGCCTATGCCGGCGACAGGGTTTATCAGAAAGCCCAGTTTTCTTCTTTCCTCCTGCATCTTGTGTTGGCTCCTTTCTTTCTTCTTGGTGCTTTTCTATTTCTATCCCAAGGAATGCAAGGCTGTCACTTCCGCTTTGGCTTCCACATCCTCCAACTGCATGGCTGTGTACAAACGATGGTATTGTCCCTTTTTTGCCATCAGCTCGCCATGTGTGCCGCGTTCTGTGATTTTGCCTGCCGACACCACCAAAATTAAGTCGGCATGTTGAATGGTGGACAGACGATGCGCCACCACAAAGCTGGTTCTGCCCTGCAAGGTGTGGGAAATGGCCGTTTGAATCAGGGCCTCGGTCTCGGTGTCGATGCTACTGGTGGCTTCATCCAGCACGAAGAGGGGTGGGTCTGCCAAAACGGCTCTTGCAAAGCTCAACAGTTGCTTTTCACCGGTGGAAAGACGGTTGCCACCTTCGCCCACGTCGGTGTCGTAGCTGTTTTCCAGTTTTTCCACCACACGATCTGCCAAAACCAGTTTTGCCGCGGCCTCGATTTCTTCTTCACTGGCCGAAAGACGCCCGTAACGGATGTTCTCTCGAACACTGCCGGAAAAAAGATGCGGATCTTGCAACACATAGCCAAGCCGGCTGTGTAGCCAGGCGATGCTGCGTGTGCGATACTCTTTCCCGTCTATGAAAATCTCACCCTTGGTCGGCTCAAAAAAACGCGACACAAGATTGATGAGTGTGGATTTTCCGGCACCTGTTTCCCCCACCAAAGCCACACTGCTGCCGGCCGGAATGCGCAAGCTAAAGTCCTCAAGAACCCAGTCATCTCCGTCCGGGTAGCGAAACCATACATTTTTAAACTCGATATCCCCATGAATGGGCTCCCAATTTTCGGGCTTTGGGTGAAAACTGTCGCCGTACTTTTCCACCACTTCGGGGCTGTCTGTCAAGGTGAGGGGTTCTGCCAAGAGATTGCTTACGCGCTCGATGTTTACCTGTGTGGCAATAAACTGCGAAAGCACACGGGCAATTTGCTGCACCGGCTCCAAAATTCCCAGGGCATAACTCACAAAGGCCGACAATACCCCAAGTTCCAAGCTTTCCAGAAGTACCATTTGCCCACCACCGCGCAGTACCATGGCCACGGCGAATGAAGAGAAAAAGGTGACAATGGGAATGAACACGGCCGAAAGGCGCTGAGAACGCAAAGAAGACCGGTACATTTCCCGTGTGGTTTTGTGAAATTCGCTATCGTTTTTATCCTCGATCACCAGCGTTTTCGACGTTTTGGCACCCGTTATACCCTCGTTGTAAGCACGCGTGATTTGACTGTTTGCCTCGCGCATGTCACGAAAAGCCTGCAAAAAACGTTTTTGAAAAAAGAAGGTAAGCAAAGCCACAAACGGCACCACCAAAATAACAAACAGCGCCAGACGCCAGTTGAGCAAAAGCATGGCCACCATGGCGCCTCCCACATAAAACAGTGACCAAAACATATCGGTGAGACTCCAAGCAATCATCGATGAAATTTGGTCTGTGTCGCTCATCACACGTGCCAAAAGCCAACCCACGGCGTTTTGGTTGTAATAGCTTAAGCTGAGTTTTTGCAGGTGTAAAAATGTGGCTCTGCGAATGTCTTTGCCCATGCTTAGCTCCAAATACATGGCAAGGCGCCCCATGCCCACCACGCCCACGGCCTGCAAAAGCAACACAAGCAGATACAAGCCTACAAACGGCACCACACCCTCGGTGCTGGCCGGCACCACGAAATGGTCCACTGCCCATTGCAGAAACAGCGGAACGGCCACCTCCATCATAGACAACAGCAGCATCAACAGCACAATGCCCACAAAGCAAAGGCGATAGGGGCGCAAAAACGGCCACAATTTTTTCCAGACCGAAATCCGAAAACCCTGTTTTTCCGTTGATTCCTGCATTCTCTTCTCCTTTAGAATCCGGCATTTTTCACATCATAAATCATTTTTGTGATGTTCTTCTTCGCCAAAGCGGTTTTGTGCGTCGAAAATGCGCTGATACAGCCCCGGTGTTTGAATGAGTTCGCGGTGTGTGCCAAGGGCTGTGACACAACCGTCTTCAAGCACCATGATTTGGTCTGCCTTCATCAGTGTGTTGATGCGGTGGCTGATTAAAATCACTGTGCTGTCTTTCTTTTCTTCTTCCAAGCTACGCCGAATTTTGATGTCTGTGTCCAAATCCACAGCGCTGAGTGAATCATCGAATATCATCACGGCTGCGTTTTGCATCAGACCCCGTGCAATGGCCACACGCTGTTTTTGGCCCCCACTTAAAGTGACGCCGCGCTCGCCCACCACAGTGCTGTAGCCCTTTGCAAAACCACTTACACTCTCGTCCAAAGCCGCTGCCCTTGCACAGTGCCGCACGCGCTCCATGTCTGTTTCATTTTGCGCCACGGCAATGTTTTCTGCAATGGTTTTAGAAAACAAAAAAGGTTCTTGCAAAACCAGGCTTACCTGCTTTCTCAAGTGGCTGCGCTCTATCTCGCACAGTGGCACGCCGCCAACGGTGATGTTGCCCTGGCTCGGTTGCAATTCATAGAGGCGACATAGCAGGTACGTTAAGGTCGATTTTCCACTGCCCGTTGGCCCCAAAATTCCAAAAGTGCTGCCCTGTGGTATCGTAAAGTTCAAATTTTTCAAAACCGGCTTGCCCCCATAGGAAAAGGAGACGTTTTCAAAGCGAATGTCCCGGTTCAATGGTGCACACTGAGATCCCGGCTCTTCGCCTTCGGGCTCGGCATCCAAAATTTCTTGCAAGCGCTGCGCCGACACCTGCGTTTTGCTCATTTCCGATAAAGTGCGCCCCAAGGCACGCACCGGCCAGGACAAGGTTTGATTGTAGGCCACAAAAACCAGAAATTCACCCAGCGTGAGCTGACCATTTGCGGCAAGAACAGCCCCTGCCACCACCACCGACAAAATTTGTAAACCCGTGACAAAGTCTCCCACGGCCCAGTAGGGCGCCATCACCTTGCCAAGATCTATCCACAAATCGGCAAAACGGTTGTTGAAGCGGTCGAAGCGATCCAATTCAAAGCGTTCGCGCCCAAAGGCACGCACCACGCGCACCCCGGTTAAGTTTTCTTGCACCACACCGGTCAATTCGCCCTCCGCTTCATCCACTGTGAGAAAACGCTCGCCCACACGCCGATAAAAAAACAAGGAGTACGAGAGGATAACCGGGATGAATAGGAGAACCAACACAGCCAGGCGCACATTCATGGAAAACAAAATGCTCAGCGCCACCACAACGAGCAGCGCCGTGCGCACCACTTCTAAAAATTGCGTGGCCACGAAGGCACGTACCGCATCCAAATCGGCTGTGCATCGCTGAATGATGTCTCCTGTGTTGGAGTTTACGTGCCAGGAAAACGGAAGGTGTTGCACATGGGAAAACAGTTTATTACGCAGTGCTGCCGCAAAACGTTCGGTTCCGGTTGCCACGCACAACCTCGACGAAAAATTGCTTATAGCCGATAAAAGCGCAAGTAACACCACGGCGATGGCGCAAAAGGTAAGCCCCTGTTCGGCGCCTTGTTCCTGCAACCATTCCACCATAAAAAAGAAGGCCCCGCTCTCGCCTTGGCCCAAAAAACCGTCCACAGCAAAACGCACCACCTGTGGCACCAAAAATGCACTGACAATGCTAAGCAATACCCAAAGTAGTGCCCACAAATACCAAAAGCGCTCGCGGGCACTGTGTCGCCAAAGAAAAACCAAAATATGCTCTTTTTTCTCCTGTGTGTCCTGCGGCACCGTTCCCCCTCGCCTTCTTTTCTTCCGTGGTTTATCCTTACCATTATAGCATCGTACAAAGCAGAGGGCAAGGAAAAGAAAAGGAAGAGCGCGAGAAGTGCAAGAGCAAATTTGTTTTCAGGACAGCATCAACTTTGCGTTGAAACCCGGTGGTTATCAACAGAATTTTCATTAAACAAAACGGAAAAACAGTGCACGCCTTAGCTGTTGTCGGCAATCGCTAAATTGAGCCAATTTTGCGCAATTTTTTTCGATTGGGCCTAAATTTGCCAAACACCTTGATGGAATTCAAGATTTTCCCGCCCAATCGGGCAGGAAAAGAAGCAAAATAGGTCGGCTGGGCACGATTATCGGCACAACCCAGATAAATGTGGGATTTGAGGGGCAAAGTGTGGCGATAAAAAATGGCCGAAAGCAAACGCTTGAAAATCCGGCATCAACATGGGCTAAAGCTATGTAGAAACGGTGAAGTTGCCGGAGTGAAAAATACGAGGACGTGGTTTTATGTAGGCGCATTGTTTCTGATTGCAATGTCACAAACAAAAAAAGCCGACAGAGTGTGCTCTGCCGGCCTCGTATGTTTTTTACATTGCGTATCTTTTGATAAAATTATACATGTGTCTTCTGTGCAAAATTGGCATAAACCGAAACAAAGGGAGAAAGCTGAACCAGTGTCCCAAAGGCTTACATCAACCAAACTGCCCGAGCCGTGTAGACACAGCTTGTGAGACCACCTAGCCCTGACGGCGAAAGCGTGCATAGCGGGCATCCAGCAGCTCTTGTTCGGGCAGGGCCAACAGGGAACCCAACTGCGCCACCACGTCCTTTTGCAACGCTTCCATGTCAAGTGCCGGGTCCTCACTGACAATGCGCTCTATCACACCGCGCTCCAAAAGGTCTTGTGGGGTCAATTTTAGTGCGCGAGCGGCTTCTTCGGCTTTCTTTGCATCCTTATATAAGATGGATGCGCAACCTTCGGGGCTGATGACCGAATACACCGAGTTTTGCATCATCCACACACGGTCGGCCACGGCCAGAGCCAATGCACCGCCACTGCCTCCCTCTCCAAGCAACACGCTCAAAACCGGCACACGCAACCCCGACATTTCCAAGATGTTTTCGGCCACAGCCTGCGCCTGGCCGCGTTCTTCGGCCTCTAAGCCACAGAAGGCACCCGGTGTGTCTACAAGGCAGAGAATCGGCAAGCCGAATTTTTCGGCCTGTTTCATTAAACGCAAAGCCTTGCGGTAGCCTTCTGGATGTGGCATACCGAAGTTGCGTTTGGTGCGTTCTGCTAAGTCGGCACCTTTTTCCTGCGCCAAAATCATCATGGGCATATCTAAAATGCGCCCGATACCGCCGATGATGGCGTGGTCATCGCCAAAGCGTCGGTCTCCGCGTAGCTCTGCAAACTCGCTGCACAAAGCACGAATCATTGCCTTGCCGGACGGACGACCCGTTTCACGCGCCGCCTGCAACAGCTTGTAGGCGTCCGGCTTTGTTTGTTCTGCCGTATTTGCGGTGCTCGGTTGCGTTTCTTGCAGTGCCTGTTTTGCAATTGTCGCACGGCTCTTCTTTTCGCTCGGCGCTGTTTGCTTATTGGCCGTATACAACCGCAAAAGCTGCACAATACGCTTTTTCAGCTTGTCTCTGGGCACCACGGCATCCAAAAAACCGTGCTCAAGCAAAAATTCCGCTCTTTGGAAGTTTTTGGGCAATTTCTGCCGGATTGTTTGCTCGATTACGCGTGGACCTGCAAAGGCGATGAGTGCTCCGGGCTCTGACAAAAGCACGTCGCCTTGGAAGGCAAAACTGGCTGAAACACCGCCGGTTGTGGGGTCGCACAGCACCGAAATGTACAGAAGTCCCGCTTCACTGTGCCGCTTCACTGCTGCCGACACCTTCGCCATTTGCATCAAGCTCAAGGTGCCCTCTTGCATGCGTGCACCGCCCGAGAGGCTACAACCCACCACGGGTAGTCCTTGCGCAAGTGCCTCTTCAAACACCCGCGTAATGCCTTCTCCCACTGCTGTGCCCATACTACCCATCAGATAATCTGCGTTCATTGCAAACAAAAAACAGGGAATACCGCCAATGATTGCTTTTCCTGCCATTATTTCCGGTGTTTTCTGTTTTTGCAAACTCTCCAACTTTTTGGCATATCCCGGAAAACCCAAGATGTCTGAGCTTATGGTTAAATTTTCCAAGGAAACAAAACTTTCCTCGTCGCACAACAAGGCCACACGCTGGGGTGCCGACAAACGGAAATGCTGCCCACAGTGCACACATACCTGGTTTGCGCTCTCTACCTCATCCAAAAACAAGGTTTTTCCACAAGCTTTACAGGACAGAGCTAAGGGCTCGTTTTGGGCGCGTTCATCCTCTTTGTTTTTTGTATCAATTGGCAAAATCTTGGGTAAATTTGGGCTCTTTTTGAAATTGAATTTTGGCACCTGTCTGCCTCCTGTCTATAAATTCATCGTGGCGAGAAGGCCGGTGTCGTAGCTGCCGTTTAAGAAAGCAGGCTCCTCCAAAATATCCAAGAGCACGTCACCGGTGTTTGGCATTGGCTCCACACAGAGCTCGGCCAAGGCTGCACGCATTTTTGCCACCGCATTCTTGCGGCTGTTGGCGTGCACAATCAGCTTGCCCAGCATTGAATCATAATAGGGTGGCACCATGCAACCCTCATACAGGGCACTGTCAAAGCGCACACCGGGCCCACCGGGCACGTGCAGTGATTGCACGCGCCCACTTTGCGGCAAAAAACCGTGGCGTCCGTCTTCCGCATTGATGCGGCACTCGATGGAGTGGCCGCGAAATTCAACGTCTTTTTGTTGTATTTTAAGAGGTTTTCCCGCTGCCACACGAATTTGGCTCTTCACAAGATCGATGCCCGTAACCTCTTCGGTAACCGGGTGCTCCACTTGTAAGCGCGTATTCATCTCCATAAAATAGAACTTGCCGTCCTTATCCAGCAAAAACTCCATGGTGCCAAGCCCCTGATACCCCACGGCTTTGGCCGCCGCCAGTGCCGCTTTCACCATCTTGCTGCGCACCGAGGAAGAAACCGCAGGCGAAGGGCATTCCTCCAAGAGCTTTTGGTTGCCGCGTTGCACGCTGCACTCGCGCTCACCCAGGCAAACGGCTGCACCGTGCTGGTCGCACAGAAGCTGCATTTCCACATGTTTCACATGCAAAAGCATGCGCTCCATGTAGCACGCACCATCGCCGAAGGCTGCCTTTGCTTCGGCCGTGGCCGCCGCAAAAGCCGCCGGTATTTCCTCAAGAGAATCCACACGGCGAATGCCTTTTCCGCCGCCACCGCTACGCGCTTTTATCAAAACGGGCAAGCCCATGCGCTTCGCCTCTTTAAAGGCCTCGCGCGCACTCTCCAACACCTCGGTTCCCGGAATTACCGGAACACCGGCTTTTTGCATGGTTTGGCGTGCTTTTTCTTTATCTCCCAAAAGTTCAATTTGCTCGGCTGTGGGGCCGATAAACACAAGTCCTGCCTCTTTTACACGTCTTGCAAACAACGCGTTTTCGCTTAAAAGCCCATATCCCGGATGGATGGCCTTGGCCCCCGTGGCCAAAGCCGCACTCAAAATAGCCCCCATGTTGAGGTAGCTTTCTTGCAAGCGCGCAGGGCCGATGCACACGGCTTCGTCTGCGAGTTGTACGTGTAAGGCCTCTGCGTCGGCCGTGCTGTATACCGCCACCGTGCCCACGCCCATTTCGCGGCAGGCGCGTATAATGCGCACGGCTACCTCACCACGATTGGCTATCAATATTTTTTGAAACATCGTTTATTCCCCTATCAGTGCAAAACTAAATTCCCCTTGCACTGCCACTGTATTTTCCACACGTCCCTCGCCTTGTGCAAAGAAAAACGGCGCACGCTCACGTGTGATGCGGCAACAACTCACCAAAGTGTCCCCTACGCGCACGGGTTGCTTAAAACGCACCTTATCCAGTTTTGTAAAAAAGGGTGTTTTGGGGCTGTCAAGTTGTTTGTCGGCCAAAAGTACACAGCATGTTTGCGCCATCATTTCGCACAGAATAACCCCCGGTACCACCGGGTTTCCCGGAAAATGACCTTGCAGGAAAAACTCGTCTCCACGCACGGTATAACGCCCCAGTGCCGTGCCGTCATCTTGCAGCTCCACTTCATCCACCAAAAGCATCGGTGCACGGTGGGGCAGAATTTTTTCAATCTCTTCTCGTTTCATGGCGCTTACCCGAGGCGGAAGAGCACCTGGCCAAATTCAACCAGCTCTTCGTTGCCCACGCAGATTTCCAGCACCACACCATCTCTTGGTGCCGTGAACTCGTTCATCACCTTCATGGCCTCCAAAATGCACAGGATTTGACCTTTTTTCACACTTTGCCCGGCGCTTACAAATGCGGATTCGCCAGGTGCAGGCGCCAAATACGCAACACCCACAAGTGGGCTCTCCAAGGCTTCACCGGCGGCTTCACTTTGTGCCTCTTGTGCCGTGGATACAGTGGGGGCCACCGCGGCAGCCGCCACTGGGGATGCCGCAATCGCCGAAGCCCTCGACAAATACACTCTTTCGTCTTTTTCCTCTAGTTCCAACTCGGTTAAGCCATGCTCTGCCAACAATTCGGCGAGCTCCTTGATGCGATTGATGTCCATAAATTCCTCCGTTTTGAGAGGGTATCAAACCCCTCTCGTCCCTTTTACATAATTTCAGCTAAATCTTACGGAAGGCAAGGCAGGCGTTGTGCCCACCAAAGCCAAGTGAAGATGAAAATGCCACTGTGAAATCCCGTTTTTCCGCCTTGTTCGGGCAGTAGAACAGGTCGCACTCAGCGTCCGGTTCTTTATAAGAAATGGTGGGGGGGGCCACACCGTCTTGCAAAGCCATCACCGCGGCAATGGCCTCAGCAGAACCCGCAGCGCCCAACATATGTCCCGTCATGCTCTTTGTGCTCGAAACAGCCACCGCGTCGGCAGCTTCGCCAAAGGCCCTGCGGTATCCCATCGTCTCCGTTTTGTCATTGAGGGGTGTGCTTGTGCCGTGTGCATTGACATAAGTATATTCATCTACCCCTGTGATGTCTGCCTCTTCCATGGCCAGCTTCACCGCACGATAAATGCCGCCTGCCTCCGGATCCGGTGCTGTGAAGTGATGCGCGTCGCTTGTGTTTCCGTACCCACAAACTTCTGCATAAATATGCGCACCACGTTTCTTTGCATGTTCGTATTCTTCCAGCATCAGAAGCGCCGCACCCTCGCCCATTACAAAGCCATTGCGGCGCGCATCGAAAGGCATGGAGGCCGCATTCACATCACTTGAAAGAGACAATGCCTGACAGGCCGTGAATCCCATGACTGCGAACGGGCAAACAGATGCCTCACTGCCGCCGGCCAGCACTGCATCGCAATATCCGTGTTTGATGGCGCGAAACGCTTCGCCAATTGCATTGCTGGACGTGGCGCAGGCCGTGACCACAGGCATGGATGGGCCTTGCAAATTGTGGCGCATGGCCAGAACCCCGGCACCCATGTTGGCTATCATCATTGGAATTAAAAAGGGAGACAGGCGGCTCGCACCTTCATTCATGCGCGTTGCTTCACGGATTGTGGTGTGGATGCCGCCGATGCCGCTGGATACATAGGTACCCACCCGCTCGGGAGACACCGTGTCCAAAACGCCACTGTCTTGCACACACTCTTCGGCAGCCGCCACTAGATAATGGATGAAGGGATCGTATTTGCGCGCGTCTCCCTTATCCATATAGTGGGATGGATCAAACCCCTTTAACTCGGCCGCTAAGGTGGCCTTATACCCTGTGGTGTCAAAATAGCTGATGGGGGCAATGCCGTTCACACCGGCCACCGCATTTTTCCAATATTCGGCCACAGTAAGGCCCAGCGGTGTCACTGCACCCATTCCGGTCACTACAACACGTTTCATCTCTTGCTCCTTCGTTATCCTGGTTGTGTCAACTTATGTTACATTGCCATGCCGCCATCGATGCGCAGCACCTCGCCGGTGATGTAGCCTGCGCGGTTTGAGGCCAAAAAAACCACGAGTTCGGCCACTTCACTTGGCGTTCCATACCGTTTTGCAGGAATCATCGTCATCAATGCTTCCTGCATTTTGTCGCTTAAATTCTCGGTCATATCGGTTTTGATATAACCCGGGGCAATCGCATTGCAGGTAACTCCGCGTGCGGCCAGCTCTTTCGCTGTGGATTTGGTAAGGCCAAACAGCCCTGCCTTTGCAGCGGCATAGTTTGCCTGCCCCGCATTGCCAAATAGCCCAACAACACTGGCAATGTTCACAATGCGCCCGCTTTTTTGGCGCATAAAGGGCTGGTACACGGCCTTTGTTAGGTTAAAGGCGCCTTTCAAATTCACGCGCAGCACCTCGTCGAAATCCTCTTCGCTCATTTTTAAAAGCAGGTTATCTCGTACAATGCCCGCATTGTTCACCAAAATATCAACGTGCCCAAAATCCGCGAGAATTTGTTTCACACAATTCTCTGCTTGCCCAAAATCACCCACGTCACAGCAGTAAATTTCCGCTTTTTGCCCGTGTTTTTGCACAGCCGAAAGCGCCTCTTTGGCCGCTTCGTGCTGTCCGGCATACAAAAGAGCCACCTCGGCGCCGTTTGCAGCCAAATGTTCTGCAACTGCGCGTCCGATTCCGCGCGAAGCACCGCTCACAATGGCTACTTTTCCACTTAAATCCATTCACTTCACCCCGTTTTAGCCGGCAACACCACGGCTGTTTTCGTCTAATGCATCCAGTGTGTCTAATAAAGTTTGTTCATCCTGCACGGATGCGAGCAGGGCATCCTTTGCTATACGTTTGGCAAAACCACTCAAAGTGCGCCCGGGGCCCACTTCTACAAACGCGTCCACGCCATCACTGCACATTGTTTGAACCGTTTGGCTCCAGCGCACAGGATTTCTCATCTGGTCAGCCAGGGTTTCGCACACATTTTGATCATAAGGCTGTGCCGTTAAATTGGCATACACCGGCAGCACCGGCTCTTGCAATGCCATGCTCTGCAGGTCTTTGGCATAGGCCCCGGCAGCTTCATCCATGAAAGGGGAGTGGAATGCACCGGATACCGGCAACACCTTGCCAAGCCCACCGCCTTTTTTCACAAAGGCCGCAAAATCTCCCAATTTTTCTGCTTCCCCAGCCACCACGAGCTGCCCGGGGCAATTGTAGTTCACGGGATAAAAAGCAATTTTATGCTCTGCTAAGAAGGTTTCACACAGTGTTTCCACTGCATCATCCTGCAGTTTCAAAACCGCACACATGCCACCGTCTCCACCCAAATCTGCCATATGCTGTGCTCGCTTGCACACGGCAAGAAACGCCTTTTCAAACCCGTTTTTTTCTAAATCGGCCTCACCCTCGCAATAGGCCATTTCGCCTTCTTCGCGAAAAGCACCGGCAAATGCAAGCGCCGCAAGCTCGCCCAGTGAAAAACCGGCCAAGGCCGAAGGGCGCACGCCGCGCTCGTATAGCGCACACGCGGCAGCCAAGTCAATTGCAAATACACAGGGTTGTGTCACCTCGGTTTGAGACAGACGCTCTGGCGTTGCCTCAAAGCAATCGGCCAAGGTACCCGGGCGCAAACGCTCTGCCATATCCAAAACCCGAGCAGCTTCACCACCCAAATGATACAATTCTCGCCCCATACCGGCAGCCTGCGCCCCTTGTCCTGCAAAGAAAAAAGCCAATTTACTCATTGCATACTCCTGATTGTTTTAAAGTTTACCAAACGTATATTGAATACTGCATTATACGATTGTTATTTATTTTTTTGTGTATTTTCGTTATTTCTGTTTCTTATCTTCGTGACAAAGGATAGGGAGATTCCCCCTCATATCCTTTCTTTGTCTACCTTTTAGAGTATCAACAATTTGTAATTTTTCTGATAAAAATACAAATCGTTGGCACGGTTTCGGGCTTTGAATGCCACATTCTTTGCCAAAATTCAGCCTTTTTTACCTTCTTCAAAGAATTTTCCGGCTTTCAGCAGAAGCAAACAAGAAGGAGGTACAATTTCCTGCTTTTTGTGTAAAGCAAAATTACCTTACAAATTTTCCGTTGTTTGTTCGTGTTTTTTTGAAATAATGGTAAATAAGGCTTTGCCTTGTTCAAGAGTGGCCGCGTGCCCACTATGGCTTTGCACCCAATTAGGCCAGCCACTGAGAGGCTGATTTCAGATGAAGCTCGGCCTCGCTACACACGCCTTGCACAATCTCTTTGGCCGCGCAGGTCTCATGGAGCAGGCCGGATACTTGGCCGGCCAAAAAACTGCCGGTTTTTTCATCCCCTTCAATGGCTGCGCGATACAAACTCCCTTGGCCAAAAGCTTCAAGTTCTTCATCGGTGATAGAGGAATCATATTCTTTTTTGAGGAACTCGCGCATAAATGCATTGCGCACACCACGCACGGGATGCCCAAGGCGACGACCTGTGGCAATGGTATCGATGTCTTTGGCACCCAGTACTTTCTTTTTGTAGTTTTCATGCACATTGCACTCGTCGGCCAAAAGAAAGCGTGTGCCCATTTGCACACCGCAGGCACCCAGCATCAAAGCCGCCGCCATGCCACGTCCATCGCCAATACCACCGGCGGCCACCACGGGAAGCTGCACCGCATCACACACCTGCGGAACCAGGGCCATCGTAGTCATTTCGCCAATGTGTCCACCACTTTCGCCACCTTCGGCAATCACAGCATCCACACCACTTTTTTCCATTTTACGCGCATGTGCCACACTGGCAATCACCGGCAACACTTTGATGCCGGCCTCTTTCCAGTCTTTGATAAAACGCCCCGGGCTTCCCGCACCTGTGGTTACCACCGGCACGTGCTCTTCCACCACCAGCTTTGCCACATCCTCGGCAAAGGGGCTCATAAGCATGATGTTTACACCAAAAGGTTTATCGGTTAAGGTTTTGCATTTGCGAATTTCGCTGCGCACCACCTCGGCATTCGCATTCATGGCAGCAATGATGCCAAGGCCACCGGCGTTTGACACAGCCGCTGCAAGTTCGGCGTCGGCAATCCAGGCCATACCACCTTGCAGTATCGGATATTGAATTCCTAAAAGATCACACAAACGAGATTTCAGCATGGCGTCCTCCTATGCCTTTTTCTCGTCAATCAGCTTCACAAGGTCGCCGACATTGCGAATTTCTTCGCTGATTTCCACTTCCACACCAAAAGCATCTTCACATGCCATGGCCATATCCACCAAGTCCAAACTGTCCAGCTCTAGGCTTTCGAAGGTGGTTTCCATCGTCAAGCTACCGGCTTCCAATTCTTTGTACTCACCCATAATTTTCTCTACTTGTTTCAGTGTTTCCATGCTCATTTTCTCCTTTACAATCCTTAAATTATTGAATTTTTATTTATGTTAAGCTCTCAATGAGCTGAACTCAAAATGCAGCCATAACAATTAAGATTTAGTTTTTTATCAAAAAACTTGCAATTACCGTCTTTACTGAAGCAAATCCCAGCGCACCACAGCCGTGCCGTAGGCAAGCCCACCGCCAAAGGCGCTGAGAATGAGGCGTTCACCCATTGAAAACCGGCCCTCGCGGCGGCACTTATCGAGCAATACCGGAACACTGGCGGCCGACATATTTCCCACTTCGTCAATGTTGACATAAAACCGTTCGGAGGGAATGTCTAATTTTTTTCGTGCCGCATCAATGATACGCAAATTTGCCTGATGCAACAGCACATGGTGAATGTCGCTTGCTTGCAAACCTGTGTTTTCCAGCGCCTCTTGGATGCCGTCACCGATGGCTTTCACTGCAAATTTATACACTTCTTTGCCATCCATATGAATAAATGTACGCCCTCGTGTCTTGCGGTTTGGCGCCATGTGTGTCGGAATATTGCCACTTGGCATCGGCAAATTTAAGACCGACTCGTTTGGCAAGGTGTGCAAGCGAATGTATTCCAGTGCATCCCCTGCACCCAATACAGCTGCACCCGCGCCATCTCCAAATAGTACACAGGTACTTCGGTCCTCCCAATTGGCAAGACGGCTCATTCCCTCGGCACCAATTAAAAGGATGTGTTTTGCCCCACGTGCAAACAGCCCTGCGGCCATTTCCAGGCCAAACAAGAACCCTGTGCAAGCGCCTGAAATATCCAAAGCCGGGCAATTTGCCGAGAGCTCACGATGCACCAAACTTGCTACCGATGGGGTGATGTACTCGCCGCCCAAGGTGGCACACAAGATATAATCGAGCTGCTCTACTTTGATATGGGCATTTTCCAGTGCGTTTCGAGCCGCCTGTGTGGCCATTTCATGCACAGTTTCCTCATTTAGAATGTGGCGTGTTTTGATACCCGTGCGCGTTTGAATCCACTCGTCGCTTGTATCCATAAACGATGAGAGGATGTGGTTGTCTTTCTCTTGCAGCGGCAAAGCACTGCCCGTTCCTAAAATCACTAAGCTCATGCTCTCTCCTGCAAAATCCCCTGTTCAGGGTTTGAATAAAGGTCGATGTTTTGTTCCAAAAACAGTTCCAATTTCCCAACGCATTTAAGGAGCACGCGTTTTTCGTCTCGCGAAAGGCCGCCTGTTACCGCACGCACCAGCCGCCTGTGAAAGTATTGCCGTGCACGCTCGGCCCTGCGCCCCGCACGTGTGAAACAGACAAGCACAATGCGTGCATCCTTGGCTACTTTGTTTTTTTGCACATAGCCTTTTGTTTGGAGTTTGTTTACTGCAGCCGTTACGGTGGGTAGGCTTATTTCCATATACTCCGACAACTCGCTTACGGTGGCGCCCGCGGTTTGGTTGTCGCTTGAAACCGCTGCCACAGCCTCCAGCAGATACAACTCTGCCGCCGACAAACGGCTGCCTCTGCCCGCCAAAGCCAAGGTGCGTTCCAACTTGCCAAGCGCATGATAGCTATTCAAAAACACGCGGCTTAGCTGCTGCTCAAATGCATCCATAACGCACCCTCCTTTAAACGGAATTTATAGTAAAACCAAGTCAACTACTTTTATTTAGTTAGACTAACTAAGTAAAAGTATAATAAAATATTTCCTCTTTGTCAACCACGAATTTCTTTTGCTATGTGCTTGAGCTCTTTTCAAAGTGTTTTTCATAAGTGCAGATGGCTTTCCAACAAATAATGCCTGCTGAATAAACCCCTGCAGAGTTTATTCAGCCCCACCGCCTATCGCGGTGGCCATAAAAGTGCCAAAAACAGCACTTTTATGGGGCATATCTTGATGCTATCCACTGTGTTTCGCCCTCTAAATAAAAAGGCGAAAACAAAAGTGCAAGGTTTTTGTGTGAAAAACGGAAAAAACCTTGCACTTTTCCAAACAAAAAATGACATTTTAAATCCTGTATATGTCATTTTCTGCTTGTTCAGTGGGCATTAAATACCTCTGCCCTAAAGCGGATACCTGTAAAGGAATATTCCGAGCATGGGATCAAACTGGCCGAATACGCAATAAAGGCGCAATCAAGAAACACGAATGCATCTTGATTGCACCTTATCAATAAGGGGCTCTGAAAGTTTTGGCAATATATTGATAGGGGTGTAGTGCAGGATAAACCGAGGAAATATTCATGGGCAGCCAATCAGAAAATAGAAAGCCATTCTTGTAGCACGGTGCATCTTTCAGATTGCGCCAAAGAAAATAGGGGAGTGCATACACGCAGACAAGGATAAAGGGGTTAACGCTGGAAGGCAAAAAGGGTCAAATCATCTCGTTGTTCTTCGCCGCCTTTATGCGCCTCATATGCTTTCAACACAGCTTGGAAAGCAGTTTCCAAGGGGTTATCCTCATTTTCATGAAGGATTTTCTCTATTTTTTTGTTTCCAAATGGCAACCCGGTTTCCTCACCCATTTGATCGGGCAAGCCATCTGTTGTTAAAAAGCAGCGACTATCGGTTCCTTTTTCTAGATGATGCACACGTATCTCGTCCTTGCTCGAAAGGGTTCCATCTCCCAAATGCAAGCGCTGACCCTTAAAACGGCGCACTTTTCCATCGTGGCACACAAGCACACGCACACCACCCACCGAAACCAAGTCAGATCCGCCGCTGTTTTTTACATACATCAAAGCCAAATCTACACCATCTTGTATTTTAATGCTGGAATTCCAGCGATTATCTTGCAGTTTCTGCTGTGCATTTAAGGCTTTACTTAAATGCTTATCTACCTCTCGGACTACATTTTCAACATCAGCGTGATTCTTTTCATCCACCACCGCATCCAAGGCCGAAATAACCAGCATGGTAAGCAAGGCCCCGGGAGTGCCGTGCCCGGTGCAATCGCCCACACAAAGCAGTACACCGTCGTAAAAGGATTTCACCCAATATAAATCGCCGCCCACAATATCCTTTGGAATCCATTTTAGGCAGTAATTACGGAAGGAGAAACTCAGTTCATGTTTATCCGGCAATAGATTGCGCTGGATTTTGCTGGCATAGCGCAGACCGCCCAAAATATTTTCGTTTTTTTGGCGTAACTCCTCGGCTTGCTCATCCAGGCGACATTGCATATATCGTACACAATTTCCTCTGTGGTTTTGCCCCAGCGCCACAGCTGTGGCAAATTTCAGACAAGTGCCATACCCGCAGGAAAAACAATTTCGGTTTCGTTCTTCCTCGCTGGTTTTTCCCAGCGACTGGAAGGCTGCTTCCAGTTCCTCATCGCGCACCTCGGGCTGCTCATCGCTGCGCACCGTATAGCCGCGCGAAAAGGCATCGGGGTTTAGCGTTGCGTTAAAATGACGTATTAGCGCATTGCCAAGCTCAAGGTCCAACCTCTCTTTTTTGCGGTTGATTTCAAAATCAATGTCGTCTAAATGCAAACTTTTATTTGTGGCTGTGCCGTTGTTGCACCCTTGTTTACAGCTTAGCGCATCCACCACAAGCGGTACCGGTTTGCCCGCTTCCAGCCGCTGTGCATAGTGATGCAAATACTCTTTAACCTCGTCGATACCCTCTATTTGGCGCACCCAAATATCGTTGCCCAGATAGAGGCGTAAATTTTCCGCAAGTCCACCCGGCCTTGGGAAAGTAAACCCAAAAGCACTGGGTGGGTTGTCAAAATCAGCGGCAGGAAATGTGTTTAAGTCCACACCCTTATCTTGCAAATACTGCGCAATTCCAGTGAAGGTGACATTGAACTGAACAAAATCTCCGGTCTCTCCGTCTTCAAACTCCATCTTTTTTGCAATGCATGGAGAAAGGAACGCCAGAGGGCTATCGATGCCGGCAATTTGTTTCATATAGATGGCCGCGCACATTGCCGGGCTGTGAACAGGGGCCAAACGGGTTAACAATTGTGGCAAAAATTTTTCGATATAACGCACTACAACGGGGCATGGCTGCGCAATTAAAGGGCCTTTTCCATCTTTGATTGCACGCACATATCCCCAGGCACTGATATCGGCTCCAAAGGATACGTCATATATTTTTTGCACACCTTGTTGTTTCAAGTACCCCAAAAGGTGACGATACTCGGGGAAATGTGCACGCACCGATGGTGCTGCCAACATGGAAATTGGCGCACCTGTTTTCAGTGCTAAGAAGAATGCATCGTTATCATCCAGGTTCTGGCGTGCACCATGCTCACATGCATCCATGCAATTTCCGCAAAATATACACAAGTTTTCTTTTGCATGTATAATATTTTTGCCGTTTTCCAACCTGGCATCATTTGCCTGTACGGGGCAAACTGAAATACATTTGTTGCAGCCTTTACATAGGCTCTCATCTGTTTTCAAATAAGCCTCCCATCGCCGCTTACAACTTCTCTTTTATTTGGGCAAATCACTTGCTCACTATGTTGAACTGCACATTTTCCACTTCTTCTGAAAAATCTTCGCCAAACTCCAGCATGATATCATTTTCACTGTCGAAAATCCAGTTCACAATCACCTGTTTATCCGTGCCGGCAATGGCGTCATCCATCTCCAAAAGCATGTTCATCAAAAACTTGGAGGTAGAACTGTTAAAATAGCTAAGCTCACAATCAAAAGTGAAACTTGTAAAGTCACTGTACATATGCTTGCTGAGCAATGTATCCAGCTCTGCATAAAATTCGGCAACATTCTCATGAAATGACTCGCCCTCAAAGCGCATATAATTTTGGTCTGTATCCAACAAAATATACGGTGTAGAGCGTGCTTTTTCTTTTTCCAGTTTCACGCTGCCCTACCTCCTTTAGCCTATTGTAACATACATGGTAAAAAACGAATGTTCCTTGTCGTAAGGCTCAAACTGATATTCTATCTTTGAGCTTGCTCTGCGTGCAATTTCAATGAGGCCAAGCCCCGCGCCCTTGCTCTCGAGGTTGTCGTCATCTTCACGAAGTCTTTTCTTGTAAAATTCTCGAAGTTGTGCCTTATCCAACGAATTCAAATGGTCTACACGCTGGCGAATGAGTTCGATATGGTCGTTTTTCATCACATTGCCGGTTTGTAGATAGTAGCTTTGCCCGGCTGTGCCCAAAATAAACAAACCGCCATAAAATATTTTGCCCTCATAGTCAGCAACGCCCTCTTTCTCCTGCTCGGTGGAGTAATGTTGCACATTGTTCATTTGCTCCACAAAAACAGAAAATACAGACATGGAAGCCGACATGGGCAGATTGTCAATTTCCATGCGCTTCTTGAGCATCTCGCCCACGGTTTCAATGCCATCTGACCAAACGGGGCCACTATAAATAATGTTGATATTTTGTTCCTTTAAAAATCGGTAGAAGGCCAGCATACTGGGAAACATTTCCTATTCCTCCTCAAAGGGCAAGTAGATATAGCGGTTTCGCCCACTCTGTTTTGCCTGATACAACGCGGCATCGGCGCGTTGCAGGAACTGTAAGGGTGTGTGCCCATCTTCCACTTCGGCACTGCACACACCAATGGAAACCGTCACATATTCGGACGCTGTGCTGTCTTCGTGCTTAAGGGCTACGTTTTGCACATTTTCCAGAACACTGCCTGCAATGCAGCGCGCTCCGCTTTCATCGGTGTTTGGCAAAACAATTGTGAATTCTTCTCCGCCATACCGTGCCACGAAATCGCCCTTGCGGCCCACGGTTTTTGCCATTGCCGTAGCGAGTTTTTTTAAGCACTTGTCGCCTTCACTGTGGCCATATCGATCGTTGTATTTTTTGAAAAAGTCTACATCTATCATCAGAACGCTCAAAAATTCTGCACTTTTGCTTAAGGCTTCCATCAGTTCGGGCAATCTCGCCTCTAAATATCGGCGGTTATAAATGCCGGTTAGAGCGTCATAGTTCACCTCATCCATGAGCTGCAAGCGGTCTGTGTTCAGTTGGTCCGTTGTGCGATCTGTCAATTTGGTCACACGACGAAGTTGACGGAGCAAGCGTGCATATTCCTTTGCCAATTCCGTGTACTTTTTTTCGATATCCGGCTTTTGTTCCTGCGGTCGTTTCGCATAGGCCTGCGCCTCCTCCAGCACATTCGCCTCTCTTTCAAACAAGTCCGACACAGTGCGCCCTCCCTTCGAAAACCTTATGCTTCTCGCACAAAACCTTAATTTTCTGTATGTATGTGGATAAGCACAGTCTGAACATCATACATATTTTTAATTCTTCTCACCCACTACTTTAGTATAATAAGTATACACTTTTTTTCATAAAAAATCAACGTTAAAAAAGGATATCCAGATGGTTTTTGTCGGCACATTCAGCCTTTTACAAACCCAAAATAGGGTTTTGGTGCAGCAATCACATGATCCGGCAGCATTCAATCCTTTTTCTTTCGTGTTGCCTCCGTGGGAAGAACCTTTATGATGCAGGTTTGGCGCAAGCTCTTTTTTGCAATGTGGCTGAAGTTTTCCATGTTGCTCTGTGCATATTTTTCGGATATTGTCCTCAAAATATCCATTTTCTCCTCTTCATTTTCCACAATACAGGCTGTTCCATGCAATATCACACTTTCAAAAGCCATGGTAAATTTTTTCGCTCGGCGCTCTGCATGCCCCACCGCACTGATGCATACATGATTGTTTTTTTTCAGCTCTCGCATTTTCTTGCCCCGATAGGAACCGTGGAAACAAACCGCCTCCCCCCATACAACCGGCGAAATGGGCACACCATATGGCTTGCCTGCTTCGCTTGCCGTGCACAGTACCGCCCATTCACAGCCCCCCAGCAACTCCAGAGCCGCTTTCAATTCTTTATCCATTTTTTCTCCTTACAGTGTATGGATGTCGTTATCAAATGTAGATCCATTCCTGCCATTCTTTTCGCTTGACGAATTCAAGATGTTTGTGATATGCTATTTGCAAATCATTCGCAAATTCGCCTTGCGAATGGCCTGAGCGGAGTGAACACAAAGTGATGCAAGAGCTTTTTGCGCGTTGACCTTTCGGTGAACACCGGGAAAACAGTAGAGGAGTGTAATTGTGGCAACTTACCAAACGCATCAGCGGAAAATTTTGTTGGATTTTTTGAACGAACATCCCCACAACGGGTTTACAGCCAAACAGCTGGCGTTGCAATTGGCAGAACACAACATCAGCCAAAGTGCGGTATATCGTAACTTAAAAGACTTAGAGCAAAACGGCTTTGTGCGTCGCTATACAAAAAGCGGAAGCCAGGAATCTCATTATCAATATACAAAGGCTCCACAGTGTCATTCATTTTTGCACATCACTTGCCTTCATTGTGGAAACACGGTGCATGCTCCGCGTGATGTCCTTGAACAATTTTCACAGTGTGTCCTTTCCGAAAGCGGTTTTATGGTAGATGCAGAGCAATCGGTTTTTTATGGTCGATGTCGGCAGTGCACGCAGGTGCACCCGACCCCATAAAACATTGGAGGATATCTAAAAATGAAAAAAAGAAACACTTGGTTTGTACTTTTGCTTAGCCTGTGTATGTTGCTTGCAGCCTGTGCGCCTACCGCTTCTGACACAGATGTTTCGGAAGAAGCAGTTGCCTCTGCGCCTGCGCAGGCGGATGAGATGTTGGATATCGTTTGCACCACATTTCCTGCATACGATTGGACGCGGGAAGTATTGGGTGAGCATGGCGCCAACCTTACAATGTTGTCTGAAAATGGCGTGGATTTGCACAGTTTTCAGCCCACTGCCGAGGATATCCGAGACATTGCAGAAAGCGATGTGTTCATTTATGTAGGTGGGGTCTCGGAAACTTGGATTGAAGAAGTGTTGGAAGGAATTGGGGAAGACGGGCCGCTCAGTGTGAACCTGATGGAATCTTTGGGTGACGATGTGCTGGCAGAGACACTTTTGCCGGGTATGCAAGCAGATGGCGGCCATGCAGCCCATGCCGAAGACGAAGCGCACGACCATGCCGAAGACGAAGCGCACGACCATGCCGAAGACGAAGCACACGACCATGCCGAAAGCGAAGCGCACGACCATGCAGAGGGTGAAGCACATGACCATGCTGATGAGCATATTTGGCTCTCGCTAGCACGTGCACAAATACTGACCGAGGTCATTGCCGCCGCGCTGGGTGAAGTGGATACACAAAATGCAGCGGATTATGCAGAAAATTCCCGAAATTATATAAATTCTTTGCAAGAATTGGATGGAGATTATCGCGAAATGGTAGAAGCTGCAGAGCGCAACACCCTCCTTTTTGCCGATCGGTTCCCTTTCTTCTATCTCTGTGAAGATTACGGATTGGAACCCTATGCGGCTTTTTCCGGTTGCTCGGCCGACACCGAGGCCAGCTTTGAAACGGTGGCTTCCCTGTCCGATACGCTTGCTCAGCTGAATTTGCCCTATGTTCTGATTCTAGACGACAGCAGCGACACCCTGGCGCAAACCCTGATGGAGAATGCAGGGGTATCGAGTACAGTTTTAGAAATGGATTCCATGCAGAGTGTTTCTTCAGAAGAAGCCGAAAGCAGGAGTTACCTTGGCGTGATGCAAGAAAATTTGGAAGTGTTACGCACAACCTTGAACTAGGAGTTTCTCATGCCACAAATTTTGTGCGACAAGCTACGTGTTGGGTACGAGAGCAAGACCATTGCCTCTGAAATCAACTTTCAGGTGGAGAGTGGAGATTATCTTTGCATCATTGGCGAGAATGGCTGTGGAAAAACCACCCTGATGAAAACAATTTTGGGTTTACAGCCTGCCTTGGATGGGTGTTTGCGCTTTGGCGATGGTTTGCGACCCAATGAAATTGGGTATTTGCCACAGCAAACAGATATTCAGCGCGATTTTCCGGCTTCTGTTTGGGAAATTGTGCTTTCCGGCTGTTTGAACCGTATGAAACTGCGACCTTTTTATACGGCGGCTGAAAAAAAATTGGCCACAGAAAATATGAACAAATTTGGAATTACAGCGCTTAAAAACAGATGTTACCGAGAGCTTTCCGGCGGCCAGCAGCAGCGTGTTTTGCTGGCACGAGCCCTTTGCGCCACACGAAAAATGTTGCTTTTAGATGAGCCCACCGCCGGGCTTGACCCTGCCACCACGGCAGAGCTGTATGTTTTGCTTTCGCGCCTTTGCCGCGAGGACGGTGTGAGCATTGTGATGATTTCGCATGATGTAGCCACATCTCTGCCGAAAGCAAGTCATGTTTTACACATGGGGCCGCCCCATTTTTTTGGGCCATTGCACCAATATACGGCGATGTATCCACAGTGATTTTTACAGATATCCCGGTGTTGCAGAGGTTTCGCTAAAAATGGTTCGGCTGCAACCCGAAACCGGAACGGAGATATGAACCCATGTTTCAAACCCTGTTGTTCTATTTGGAATATCCTTTTGTACGCTATGCGCTTGTGGTTGGCATTTTAATTTCACTGTGTGCCGCTCTTTTGGGTGTCACCTTGGTGTTGAAGCGCTTTTCCTACATCGGCGACGGCCTGTCTCATGTAGCCTTTGGCACCATCGCCGTTGCCACCATGCTGGGGTTCGGCGAGAATCTTTTGTTTGTGCTTGTGGGTACCGTTGCCTGCGCCATTCTTTTGTTGCGTAGCAATGTACACACCAAAATGCGCGGTGACGCTTCCATTGCCATGTTGTCGGTGGGGTCCATGGGGGTTGGGTATCTTTTGCTCAGCGTCTTTTCGCCATCCTCAAACCTTGGTGCCGATGTGTGCAGCACCCTGTTTGGTGCCACATCTATCCTAACACTTTCACTCTTCGATGTTTATGTGTGTATTGCGCTTGCCATTCTTGTTATAGCCCTATTTGTTTTATTCTATCACAAAATCTTCGCCGTCACCTTTGATGCTTCTTTTTTACGTGCTACAGGTGTTTGTGCCGATTTATACAATTTGCTCATTGCCATTATCATTGCCGTTATCATTGTTTTGGCCATGAATTTGGTGGGCACCCTGCTCATTTCTGCGCTGGTTATTTTTCCGGCACTCTCGGCCATGCGCTTGTTCGGCAGTTTTCGCGCTGTTACCATTTTTTCTGCCGTGCTTTCGGTTTTCTGTGCGGCGCTTGGTTTGTTTGCCTCCATCCTCATCGGCACACCGGTGGGCTCTACCATCGTTTGTGTCGACATTCTGGCCTTTCTCGCTTGTTTTTTACTTGGAAAAGTGAAAGGAGTCCGCGCGTGAAACCAATTTGTCTGTTTTTGGCCATGGTGCTGTTTTGCCTAAGTTTCACTGCCTGCGGAGCGGGCAACGAGGAAGCCCCGCCACTGCCCACAGAGGCCTCTGATTTTGTGCCCCCTGAAGTGGTAGCTTTTGACGAAAATGCGGAGCCGGATATCGACTTGACCTCTCTGAGTAGCACCATGGTATACGCTGAAGTATACAACATGATGGTGGACCCTGAGAGCTATGTTGGCAAAACCATTAAGGCACGAGGGGAGTTTTATGTGCTTCAGAATGATGCGCCCGACCGTAATTATTATATGCTTCTTATCAAAGATGCCTTAGCCTGTTGTGCCCAAGGGCTGGAGTTTTTTCCTACAAATAATCCACAATTCCCCGATGATTTTCCCGCTTTCTCGTCTCAAATTGAGTTGACAGGCACCTATACGGCCTACGATAGGAACGGGACCACCTTTTATTATCTTGTGTGCAACCAATTCACCATTTTGGAAGAAGCAAACTTGGAAGTGTAAGTTGAAAAGTGAAAAACACGGGCTTTATAGAGATAAACCCATAGAAAGAAGCCACACATACGCCACTGTTTTGGGTAGCATTAAAATGCCCAGCAGTGGTTTTTTGGGTGCAAACAAAACCACAACGATATAACACTCGAAACTTAACATCACCGCAAGCCAAACCAGTTCAAGCCCAGGTGTTGCGCGCAGCACGGCATTTGAAAACATCCACATAATCAAAACCGCTTGCAATAAAAAGGGCACATTGCGCACAATGGAATAGGTGTAGGAGGGCGTTTCGCTTGTCCAACCATTTTGTGGCAACAAACATAGGGCTATTCTAATGACAGCTAAAGCGTACATAAACAGGGTTAATGCGGTTTGTATGGTTAGATAGTGTGAGCCAACCTGCCACAAGATGAGGTAGAATAAGCTCATGCTGATGGAGGCTACCTGCCTGCCACGTCCCATTGCCTTGGCATATTTTTCTGTGTTTTTCTTAAATGCTGCCGCGATACGTGGAATGAGATGAAAGGCATCCCCTGCCACCAACACAAAACTCATCATACCCCATAGTAAGCGTGAAGTGTTATCGGCTGTGGTTACAAAGTATATACCAAAACCCAGTGCAAGCAAAAGATAAACTATATCAAAATAGGCTTCGCCAAGCTTTGGCTCCATGGTTTTATTACGCACTGATTCTTTATCCTCTTTCCCCTTAAGTTGCGGCTGTTTCTAAAGTGTCTAGAAACAGCCGCGTTTTATGCTGTTTTTAACAAGTTGCTTTGGCCAATTCCTCATGGCTCAATTTAGAAAGCTCTTTTATTTTTTCCAGGTCTAAACCGGCTGCTGTGGCAAAGCGACTTCCATACTCTTCATCGGCCAAATAGCAATGCACCGCATGGCGATACTTGATGTTCTCAGTGCAGGAGGCAATGTCCGTTGCTGTGTTATGTATGAGAAGTTCTTTTTTGTCCTCTGTCATCACACGCCACAAATCGCCGCCTGCTTTGAAACAATCGTCACTCGGGTCTTGTTTTGGGTCGTAGTGGTACATGGAACCATCTAAATCCAAGGGCGGCTCCATCACTTCCGGCCTTGCTGCCCACACACCGGCACTGTTTGGCGTATAAGCCGGTGTGGCACCGTAGTTGTCGTCGGTGCGCATGGCGCCGTCGCGGTGGTAGTCGTTCACTTCACAATGGGCGCGGTTCACAGGAATTAAATTGTGGTTGATGCCAAGGCGATAGCGTTGGGCGTCCCCGTAAGAGAACAAACGTCCCTGCAAAAATTTATCCGGGCTAAAACCGATTCCCGGCACCACGTGCGCCGGCGTGAACGCCGATTGCTCCACTTCGGCAAAATAGTTCTCCGGGTTGCGATTCAGTTCCAAAACCCCCACTTCAATCAGCGGATATTCCGCATGGCGCCAAATTTTCGTGATGTCAAATGGGTTTTCATAATGTTTTTTCGCCTGTTCTTCCGTCATGATTTGCACATACATTGTCCAGCGCGGAAACTCACCTTTTTCAATGGATTCATACAGGTCCTTACCATGGTACTCTCTGTCCATTGCGTTGATTTCCGCCGCTTCTTCATTTGTGAAATTTTGTATTCCCTGCTGTGTTTTGAAATGGAATTTGCACCATACACGCTCGTTTTCTGCGTTATACAAAGAAAATGTGTGTTCTCCGAAAAAGTGCATATGGCGGAAAGAAGCAGGAATGCCACGGTCACTCATCACCACCGTAATCTGATGGAAGCACTCGGGCAACAGTGTCCAAAAATCCCAGTTATTTTGTGCAGAGCGTCTTCCGGTTTTTGGGTCTCGCTTCACGGCACGGTTCAAATCTGGGAAATTATGTGTGTCTCGAATGAAAAATGTGGGGGTGTTGTTACCCACAAGATCCCAGTTGCCCTCTTTTGTGTAAAATTTTGTGGCCACACCCCGGATGTCCCTTTCACAATCGGCTGCACCGCGCTCGCCCGCCACCGTGGAAAAGCGTGTAAACAGCTCGGTCACTTCGCCCGGTTGCAGTACACTGGCTCTTGTATACTTAGAAATATCCTGTGTAATGGTAAGTTTTCCGTAGGCACCCCAGCCCTTAGCATGCATCCTACGCTCTGGAATTACTTCGCGATGAAAATGTGCCAGTTTCTCCAAAAGCCACACATCTTGCAACATAACCGGTCCACGTGAACCGGCTGTTAGCGAATTCTCATTATCCGCTATCGGTGCACCCACTTCATTTGTCAATTTTCTCTTTTCATCCATTGCACAGAACCTCCTATACTATTTTTCTCGGTTCCCATGCAGGCAAACCAAGTATTACCTTAGCTAGTTTTATCCTATTCGATTCATTGTGCTGATTTTGCCATTTTGCGTCGGAAGGTGCTGTCTTTCCAATATTTTCATTGTTTTGCTTGCAAGGCGTGTTTAAACACCTTATACTATACAAAGTATGTTTTTTTTCAGAAAGGACGGAGTATGAGTATTTTACTGGCAGGTTATGGGAACATAGGCAAAGCTTTGGTTTCCATTATGAAAAAGCAGAAGACATTTGAGAATATCGTGGTTTGCGACACACGCGACGGCATAGATTGCCGCGCTTATATTCACGCACATCACCAAGAGCTTGAAGCGGTTGTGAATTTAACAGATCTGCAAACAAACGAGGTTTTAGACCTATGTGTGCGCTATGGGCTTGATTATTTGGATGCCGGGATTGAGGATTTTCCACCGGGCAAAACTGCATATGAATACTATGGAGATTTGCTGTGCACAAAAAGCCCGGCGCGTGCTTTGTTTGGTTTCGGCATGAACCCTGGCCTTGTAGAACACCTGTACTTTGCCTATCGTCCAAACAAAGAACATGTGGCTTTTGTGTTCGAGTTTGATGATGCCACAAAAGATTCGGAAATTTTCAACACATGGTCGGCCTCTTCCTATTATGACGAGGCTGTGCATGACGACAAATTCTTGGCCGTGCAAGGGAAGGGTGGTTTTGTGGTGCAAGACCCAGGCCCCTTTTGCTTGACTGCCGGTGGCGTGAAACGTGAATTTTTGCTTATTCCACACGAAGAGGTGTTTTCTTTATGCCGCAAAAGTGAAAAATGCATGGCATCGGCTTTTTTATATCAAGCACCCCCCGCCATACAAAAACACTTTTTGGAAAACGGAAAAGCCTTGTCGGAAACGCAGGCTCGTTCCTTTCAGAGTCTATATGACGTGGCAGGAACAGAAACGGTTGGGATGCTGTTTTATGTGCCCGGCGAAGACGACGTGCGGTATGTATACAACCGCATTTCTCACGAGGAAATTTTCCGGCAGTTTGGCACAAACGGCACCTGTTGGCAAACGGCTCTTGGGGTTTATCTGGGTCTTTTTCTGCGGGAAAAGCTTCCCAAAAATTGTGTTGCCACAGTTTCAGATTTGGCGCTTTCGCACCAAGAACAAATATCCGATTTTTTAAAAACGGTGGGTTTTGAGATAAACACAGCCAATTGCTTTGTGCCTCGCGAGGAGATAGAAAATATGGTGTTGCCCATTTTCGGCGAACTGCCTTATTCAGAGAGGATTATTTAGGGAGATCGCATCCGTCCTTGGGGCGCACGCGGAAACGGCACAATTGCGCACCGTTGGCCCAGCAATCCACCTCGAGCGCAGTATACGGCTTTTTGGCATATCGTTGCATCACGCCGGCAAAAAATCCTTCTTCGTAGTGGCACAGGGTGCGGCGCGTGTCGGTTACACCGGAGCAGGTCAAATCATCCATCATTGTTAAAACGATGTTGCCGGTTTCGGCATCATAGGATTCCACGGCCAAGTCTCCGATTTTTTGGTCGTGTAAATTCGTTTTCAGCCCCTTGACAAATTGGTCGAAGTCAGCGGTCAAATCCAAATAGCCCTCTGCGAACATATCGCCCGAAATTTTACCCGCTTTTCGCAAAATATCCACCGTCTCACGTTCCCCAAAGCGCTGCTCCAGCACTAAGCGTATACTGAATTCCAGCTGCCTGTGCACCATCACCGGCATCATTTCACCCAGGTTGCCACGCCCCAGCGCCAAGCTGCCAAGCTCTTCTGCACTGAAAACACTGATTTCGTCTTTGGGCAATTTTGCAGCCTCACACGCACCCCAATTGAACTCATCTACATGAACCGGCCTTGAAAAATAGAAGCCCTGCACGCTTTCACAGCCAAGCCCCCGCAAAAAATTCACATGATCTTGCGTTTCTACGCCTTCGGCCACCGTGCGTATATTCAGTTCTTTGGCCATACGCAGAACGTTGGAAATCACCGTGCGGGCCCGCACTTTGCTGCGGTTGTTTGCAAAGAAAGAACGGTCTATCTTGATGACATCCACAGGCAAGTTCTTAAGCAGGCCCAGCGAGGAATATCCGGTTCCAAAGTCGTCAATAGAGAGGGTGAACCCTGCCTCGTGCAACTCTTTCAGCACGATTTCCAGCACTTCTTCATTGTCCACCACAGTGGATTCCACAAGCTCAATTTCCAAAAATTGACGAGGTACCTCATAGCGGTTGGCAATCTCGGTGATGTTCTCTACAAAGCGGCCGGTTTGCAAATGTAGGCGCGAAAAGTTAACCGAGATGGGCACCAGCGGCAAATTGTCTTGCAAACGCTGCGACAAAAGCGCACACACCTTCTCGAACATATAAAAATCCAGTTGCAACACAAAGCCGTTTTGCTCAAACAGGGGAATGAATTCGCCGGGGCTGATAAGCTCTCCCTTGCCACCATCCCTCCAACGCACGAGGGTTTCGGCACCCACAACCATGCCCGAGGTCAGGCTGTATTTGGGTTGTAAATACACCATGAATTCTTCGTTTCGAAGCGCATTCTCCATTTTTTCTTCCAAGCTACGATGCCGCAAGGCCTGCTGGCGTGCGGCCTCCTCATAGTCCACCACTTCACTGGAAACTTCTTTTTTGGCTTGCCTGTGCGCATAATTCACTTTTTCACAAACGTCATCAATATCTGTTTCGCCAAGGGGCACCTGATAGCGCCCGATGGAATAGTTTAGGTGATGTTTGATATGCTTGCCCATATAGGCAAATACTTGCCCGGCGTCTCGTCCGTGCAAATCATCCATTCCCAAGTCGGGATCATGCGCATAGAGCAACAGGAAATTGTCCGCTCTTAGGCGCGCCACGATATCCGACTCCGGCTTTACGATGGAGGAAAGCGCCTTGCCCATTGTTTTTAGAATGTGGTTGCACTCCTCCTGGCCGTACATATCATTGAGTAAGCGAAACTGGTTGAAATCAACCTGAACGGCCAAATACTGTTTGTTTTTATTCTTCGCCAGCAGTTCTTTGGCCTCTTTTTTGAAATAACGCAAATTTGGCAAACCCGTGAGGGAATCGACATAGGCGGAGTTCCACAGCTCGTTGCGCAAAGCCCTTTGTTTGCGCAGCAAAATGGCCAGAATGAGCACGGCACCCAGCAGCACCAATGCACCCGCCCCCAAAACATAGGAACCATATAGAGCCCACCACCGAGACAGTTCACTTTGCTCGCTAAGGGCAGACACATGGGTGAGAAGTAAGCTTTCGCCCACCTGCCCGCCGTGGCTGCGTATATTTTTGTTGATAATACTAACCAGCAAATCTTCTGTGTGTGGGGCAAACATCACTGAAAAACTTTCGTTCAAACGCGTGGAGAGGGTGTCTAACTCGCCGTAGTCGCCGCTTTGCACTGCATTGCCGGCCATATAGATGTTGTCTAGAGTGAAAATCTGTTCACCATCTTGTACGGCCTCGTAGCATCCCTCGCGGTCTTGGCAATAGACCACTTCGTTTTCAGGAAAGTGAGACTCCAAATAGCTTGCCATAAGCGGCGTGCCGCCTTCTTCCAGAACAAACACAGATTCTGTTGTCAATTCGTCATCTTTTCCAACAAGAGCCATGGGCACCGAAAGGTAGGGAACACTGCGCACAAAATTCTCATTCACCGGCAAGGTATTGGCGGAACTGTGCGACAAAAGGATATCAGCGTCTCCATCATTCATGGCATCCACGGCAGCTTGACGGTTTTCGGTATGCACATATTCGTAGGCAATTCCCGCTGTTTCCATCATGGCTTCAAACACATCTACGCTTAAACCCGTCGCTTCGCCTATTTCTTCATCATAATACTCAAAGGGCGCATCGTTTGCATCATAAACCACGCGCAGCGGGGTTTCGGCTATCTCCTGCACATAGTCACGTTCATCGTCTGTAAGGGCATTGATATTCTCTGAACCTGCCAAAAATTGCGCACTCAGTTCGGAACGTAGCAGGGGATCTTCTTGCAACAAAAAATCTGTTGCAGCGTCTATTTCGTCCATGATCTCTTGCTTATTTCTCGCCGTGATAAAATGGTACAAAGTGGGGTGGAAGTTTGCGATGATGCTTTGCCCCTCGGCGTAGTAAATGTTGTCGCTCACAATGGCATCCACTTCGCCGTGCAACATGGCATTGAACAGCTCGTAACCGTCTACAAAAACATACTCCGAGTATCCAAACCCCTGCAACTGTGCCCATTGTTCAAAATCTGCCCTTCGGATACCGTTTTCCAGAACACCGATGCGCATTCCATCAAAACCCACATAATCCTCCGGCGAATATTGTGTGTTTGTGGACATCACATTCAATGTTCCGTTTGACAAAACGGTGGGTATTTTTGAAAACACGAATTGTTGCGTATATTCGTCTGAATACGGGATGGTGTCTAACAGGTCAATTCTGCCTGCATTTAAATTGGCGATATGTTCTTCTCTTGTGCCGTGAACATACTCAAAGCGAAGTGAAGATACTCGTTCTATCTCATTTAAATAGCTGTACCCATACCCGGATAGTTCGCCGTTTTCATTCGTTCCGTAGTAGGCGGGGCTGTCGAACACGCCAACACGCACAATGCGCGTTGCACTTTCTTCTTGCACAACGGAGGCATGGGCTACAAGCGAAAAACAGGCCGTATTGAGCAGCAGGAACGCAGCCAAAACAACCGCCAAGCAAAATTTTATTTTTAAAAAGCACAATCCCTGTGCTTTTGCCATGCCATATATTTTTTCTTTCAAAATGTCATCCCCTGTAGGCCAAGGTGTCCTATCTTAAGCAATTCGGCTTAAACTGTATTGAACATTCAAATGTCCTTTTTTAAGGAGCGAACGCCGGTCAAACTAGCATTGTAAAAAAAAATATTTCAGTTATGCCAAGCAAAGACTCGATCAGCATATAACTTATATAATTCTACCTTTGTTTCCTCCTGTTGTCAAGGTTCGACACAACCGGCCCGGGGAAAGCGCGTGCCCAACCCGTGGTGTGCGCGCTAAGTTTCTGAACTGCTTGAAGTGGCAACATCGGCCTGAAAAGCAAAGGGCCCCTGTGTGTGGACAGAATAGTGTTCGAGCTCCAGTTCTTCCGGTTCAGGCAAGGTTGCCTCTTCCAGCTCCAGGCAAACGGTGGCTTGCGGATACTCTGCCGGGGATGTGAACATCTGTTCCACAGATTCACAGATGGCTTCGGCTTGGCCCGTGGTATCATCGGGCATATACAGGCTCATGTCTCCTTCGGCCAAAGTACCGGTTATCACGTCCCCACTGGGGAAAAAGCCCTGTTGCCAATCAAAGAGCAGTTGCGCCAAGATTCGCTGTGTGTTGAACTGAATTTGTATAGCAGCGGCTTTGTGGGAAAGAGGCAGCTCTCCCACAAGGGGTAAGGCAACACGCCCTTCATCTCCCACGGCCACATCCAAAGCCGGTTGTATCCAGTCGCTTTTGCTTGCAAACACCAACGACATACTGTCTGTCTGCTCAAAAAAATCGGCAATATTGCGCTGAACGGCAACTTCTTCGCCTTCTGCGAGCACTTCTGATGCATCAATTTCTCCGCGGTCGATTGGCGAAAATAGCTCTTGTTCTGCCGGCGTAAAGGGCAGAGTCCATGCTTCCAAATCGCCCTCCTGCAGGTACTGGGTGCCGGCGGCAGCATCGGCTCCCAGTAAAAAACCGAGTGCATATTCGGTGGTTTCTCTATCCTCCGGTACATACAATACGCCAACATCACTGGTGTGTTGGTACACCCCGGCATACCCTGCCAAGAAGCCGGTTTGTAAATTCGAGTACTCAATTTGCACAACATTTTCGGGAAGAGGTTGCTGCATTTGCAAATCCTGCATAACAAACAGAACCTGTGGATACAAAAGCACGGCCTGCCTAGCGCCCGAAGAAAGTTCTTCTCCCAGCATCACAACAAGCTCAGCCCCACCTTTCACGGCCAGCTCCAAGGCATTGGCCACGGCAGAACTGTCGGCCGTGGCTGTGCGGTAAAGCCCACTTGTAAGGCCGATTTCACCGGCGGCACGGCTTAAGTTTTCAAAGGCAAGTTGGCCGTAGGAGCTGTCGGCCATGGTTTCCGTTGTCAGCATGGCTACAGGTGCGCCTGCGGCCACCATGTCTGCCGCAGGCGTACTGGCGTCAGACGGCGGCACAACATCAGAGGCTAGAGGCGCTGCACCGCTACAGGAACTCAGCAGCAAAACACAGCATAACAAAACAGACAGCCAAAGTATTGGAAGCCTAATTTTTTCGGTTTTCTGTTTTGATTTCGCAATAAGCAATGTGTTTTCTGCTCCATTTATTGGGTTTGATTTTTTTTGGCAGCAATTGTTATATTGGTTCCGCAAAAGCCGCACATCATTTCTTCTGTTTTTATTATAGCCTGTCACTCGCCGCACAGCAAGGGAAAAGCCGTTACAATGCCGTTACAAAACGTCTTGCGTCACCTTGGGGCGCGTGTTATACTGATTGAAAGATATCCCATGGGCGAGAGAAGCGCCTACAGCCGAATGGTTTTATTCTTCCCAAACACTGCGAAGGAGGCATACAGCATGGGTAAAAAATCGCGCACGGCCAAATCCAAGCCGTCGTCCGTGAAAGAGGAGAGCTTGCCAAACACAGAAGAGAGTTTGCCAAATGCAGAGAAAAGCCTGCCAAGCCCTGCGGCGCTTTTAACCACAAGTGAGGACGAGATGCTACAAAAACTGGGCCAGCTGGAAGCCTTGCTTCAAAAGCAAAATGCCTTTAGCCAAAAGATGTTGTTCTGGCGGCGCATCAGCAGTGGCCTTACGCTGGCCTTGGTTACGGTGGCGGTGGTGGTGTCGGTGCAGGTGGTTACCATGCTACAAACCAACTTGGAAGGTATGCCGGAACTGATTGAAAACACCAATGCATTGGTAACACAGGCCGGCGATGTGGATTTTGAATCTTTGAATGAAGGCATTGTGCGCCTGAATGCAGGCATTTCGCAAATTGATTTTGAGGCTTTGAGTGAGGGCATCAACCAGCTGGATGCAGGCATTTCCGAAATTGATTTTGAGGCGCTGAACGAGGGAATTACCCAATTGGATGAGGGCGTTTCTGAAATTGATTTTGCCGCTTTGAATGAGGTGATTGTGAATTTAGAGGCCGTGAGTGAAAGGCTGGATGCCGCAACCGGGTTTTTTGGTTAAGCTCACTTTGAAAAAAAGCTTGCAATTTTGCCCAAACAGTGATAAAATAATTTTTGCTACTGTGTTTGAGTAGCCATTGTATTGTATTTTTGACACCATACTAACAATTGAGGAGGTGCTACAGATGCCAAACATTAAAAGTCAAAAAGACCGTGTGCGTCTGACAGAGAAACAGACTGCACGAAACAAATCCGCGAGGAACACCCTACGCACAACGCTCAAAAAAGCAAACACCTCCATCGCAAACGGAGAGAGCAAGGCAGAGCCTGTGCAAAATGCTTATGTTGCTTTGGCCAAAGCCGGTGGTAAGGGTTTGATTCATAAAAAAACTGCTTCGCGCAAAATTTCGCGTCTTGCTAAGCGTGCAAACAAAGCCGGTGCCTAGGGTTTGCCTTTGGAAATCGGGTTTGTAAAGCCTTTTATGTGTTTCACTATTTCATAATGAAACACAAGCCGTAAGAATGCTATGAAGAGCCCCCAATACGGGGGCTCTTTTTCTTTGAAACGATATCCGTTCGGATGTGGTTTGTGCTATAATAAAAGCATCAATCCGAATTCCGAGCAAAACAGTTCCAAGCCGTGCGGCGTAAAATGCCATTTTCCGCCTGCATCAAAACTTTGGGAGGTGAAACCACATGGAACCGAAGCAAAGAAAAAAACGCAGCGTTCTGGATCATTTTTTGAACGGCATTGAAGTGGTGGGCAACCGCTTGCCGCATCCCATTTTGTTGTTTGCCTATTTGAGCTTGCTGGTTATTGTGCTCTCGGCCATTCTCGAGGCCGTGGGTGTTTCGGCCACGGGTATGACAGTGGTAGACGGGGAAGTGCAGGAAACCACGGTGGGGGTTGTCAGCCTACTTTCCGGCACGGGGCTTAGCTATATGCTCACTTCGGTGGTCACCAATTTCACGGGCTATGCCCCCCTTGGTACGGTGCTTGTGGCCATGCTGGGCGTGGGCGTGGCCGAGCAAAGCGGCCTCATCAGCGTGCTTTTGAAAGGCACCGTGCGCATCACACCCAAGGTGCTTATCACACCGGTCATCATCTTTTTGGGGGTGATGAGCAATGTGGCGTCCGACGTGGGGTATGTGGTGCTGATTCCACTGGGTGCCATGGTGTTTCGCGCCTATGGGCGGCATCCAATTGCCGGGCTTGCGGCGGCCTTCTTTGGTGTTTCAGGCGGTTTTTCAGCCAACCTCATGGTGGGTTCTGTAGATGCACTGCTTGCCGGCATCACACAAGAGGCCGCCAACATTGTGGATGCAAACTACGTGGTCAACGTGTTGGGCAACTATTTCTTTATGTTTGTCTCCACTTTTCTTGTTATCATTGTGGGCACGATTATCACCGACAAAGTGGTGGAGCCACGCCTTGGTACCTATACAGACAACCTAGAGGGCGACGAAGACAACTCGCTGCGCGAAATTACGGCGGCCGACAAAAAAGGGCTAAAAGCCGCCACCGTTACGGGCGTTTTGTTTGTGGCGGTTTTGCTGCTGGCCCTTTTGCCCGAAAACTCCTTTTTGCGCAATGAAAACGGTGCCATCATCGGCACACCCACCTCGCCTCTGATTTCCAGCGTGGTGGTGGTGATCATGTTGGCCTTTTTCCTACCGGCCGTGGCCTTTGGCAAGGCCAGTGGCAGCATGAGCAAGAAAAGCGGCAACACGGTGTGCGCGGCCATGGGCAAAACCATGGCCACCTTGGGCGATTACATTGCGCTTTCCTTTGTGGCCGCACAGTTCATTGCCTATTTTAACTATTCCCACATCGGCAACATTTTGGCCATCAACGGGGCCAGTTTCTTTAGCAGCATCAACATTGGGCTTATTCCACTTATGATTATGTTTGTGTTGTTCACGGCCTTCATCAACCTGTTCATCGGTTCGGCCTCGGCAAAATGGAACATCATGGCGCCGGTGTTTGTGCCCATGTTCATGTTGCTTGGGTATAGCCCCGAGCTTGCACAGATGGCCTACCGAGTGGGGGATAGTAGCACAAACATCATCACGCCACTTCTAAGTTATTTTGTTATTATTGTTGTTTTTGCCCAAAAATACGACAAGAAGGCCGGGATCGGCACCTTGGTTTCCACCATGTTGCCCTACAGCCTTAGCCTGCTGGCCATGTGGACGGTTATGCTGGTTGTGTGGCTTCTTTTGGGCATTCCGATTGGCCCGGGCACGCCCACTTTTTACGCGATTTAAAAACCCAAAAGGGAGGTTTTTGAGATGGACTTTGTACAAATTGGAAAACAGGTGCACACCGTGGCCGCAGAGCTGCTGGACAAACAGGAAACGAAGGGCAAGCTTGTGGTTCTGGGTTGCAGCAGCAGCGAGGTGATGGGTGCGCACATCGGCAAGGGCTCCAGCGCCGAGGCAGGGCGTGTAATTGTGGCGGAACTGCTTGCTTTGCTGCGCGAGCAGGGCGCTTTTTTGGCCGTGCAATGTTGCGAGCACTTAAACCGTGCCCTGGTGGTAGAGCGTGCGGTGGCCGTGCAAAATGGGTTTTGTGTGGTGTCGGCGGTTCCGGCTCTGCACGCGGGCGGCGCCTGCGCTGTGGCCGCCTATCAAAACATGGCCGATGCGGTTCTGGTAGAGCATATCACAGCCGATTTCGGCCTGGATATCGGCGACACATTCATTGGTATGCACGTGCGCCATGTGCAAATTCCGTTCCGCCCATCCCTCAAAGAGATTGGCGGCGCCCATGTTACCTGTTTGCGCAGCCGCCCAAAACTCATTGGCGGCGAACGCGCCGAGTATGGCACCGGTCCCCGGTAACTGCTCCGGGCACTCAGTTTTTTAGGCGCTCATTTTGTGTTGTTTGGCTTGGCCAAAGATACAAAATGGGCGCTTTCTGTTTGTTGCCGGTGGTGCAAAGCCAAGGAGCTCTATTATATATATAACCTTATATAAGTAAAATGCAGGTATGTATAAGTAAAATGCAGGTATGGGTTGCAAAGGGGCCTCGAACACGTAAATCCAAACGAAAAAGGTTTCCTGAAGAAAAGCTGTGATGTAACTTTGAGGCCTTTTACAGAGCTGATTTACTTGCACTTGGATCGGGAACAGGCCAACCCCCAATTCGATGTGGAAAATAGTATCAAAAATGAACGAATTTAAAATTCGTTCTACTATTGGCTGATTTTTTTCGTTCTGAAAAGAAATTTCAAAAATGACACAACTAAGATGGTTACATGATGTAACCCCATAGCACTATATTACATCAATAGCAAATTATTGATGTTCCCCTAACAAAACCCTGTTTTGGGCGTAAAAATAAGAAAACAAGCAAAAAAAACCTTAATTTTGACCCCAAAAAAAGATTCATGTAACCTAGATGTAACCTTGATGTGGTATACTAGCCATGCAAATACGGAAAACGCAGGTTTTGTGTGTTTGCATCCACACCCACACCAAAGGTTTGGTATATATAGTAGGTATATATAAATTGAAGGAGGAAAAAAACATGAAGAACTTTTCACCCAAAGTCAAGCGAGTGCTAAGCGCATTCATGGCCGTGCTCTTTTTAGTGAGCCTGCCCATGACAGCACTGGGCACGGGAACGGTTGACACAGCAGCTTTGCAGCAGGCAGTAACAGATGCAGATACTGCCCTGCAAGAGGCAAAGAGGACGCTTGATGCGAAGCAGCTTGCATACAATGATGCTGTGGCTGCAGCGCAGGCCGCACAGCCTTCCGGCTCGGCGGTGAGCGATGCCCAAGCTGCGCTAGATGCTGCAAACCAAGCACTAACAGCAGCACAAGGCGCTTTGGATACGGCGAACCTAGCCAAAACAGACGCCACAAATGCCCAAGGGGCTGCCCAAGCTGCATACGATGCGGCGGTGGCAAATGCAACGGCAACCCCGGATGATGCAGCTTTGCAACAAGCGGTTGCAGATGCACAGGTTGCTTTAGACGCTGCAAACGCTGCGGTAACACCTGCACTAGACGAAGCGATTGCAACTGCACAGTCGGGCGTTGACTCCGCTTCGGCAAATGTGACCACAGCAACCGAGGCGCTGGCAACAGCACAAGCGGCACAAGAGGCAGAAGTATCGTCGAACGACGCCGTAACAAACGCGAACAATGAGTTGCAAGATGCCATTTCGGAAGTGACAAGGTTGGAAGCTGTGCTTTTAGCAGCCCAAACCGCTTTGGCAAATGCAACGAATACAAACACAAACCCGAACAACACAGACCCGGATAACACAGAGAACGAAGAAGGCGATGACAACACCACGGACAGTGGGCTTTCTCTGGCAAGCATCCAAACACCCTATGGTCTTTTCAACAATTTCATCGACATGGGTGATGCAGGTGAAAAATATTTGTATTACATCACCTTCACAAACATTGGAGACAATGCAGCGAGCACACAGTCTCAAGTTCCGTTTTACACGGGCGACAGCATTGTATACCCCGAGAGTGGAGTGAATGGTGTTGCGGTTTTGCCCTTGCACGAAAACTCCAACTTAGAGTTTAAGGGTTGGATAGATGAAAAAGGCAATGAAGTTACCGACTTCAATGCTTTGCTTACTAGCTTAGGCAAAACAATGGCTGATTTTTCCGGTGGACAAATGCCCACCATCACGCTTACTGCTGATTATGCGGAAGTGGGCTTGAAAGACTACACCGTAAATTTTGTGTATGAAGCGCAAGATGGTGAAGAACCTGAGCTTGCCTACCCGGCACAAACCGTGGAACTGGGCATTGGAGACACAGCTACAGTTGCGTTCCCGGAAATTTTGGGCACACGCCTGAGTATTTCTGGACTGACAGCAGGTGCGCTTTTGCCTGAAGGTGCAAGCGCAGTGGATGCCACAGGCATTTCTTTCACCGGCAACGGCGCAGGTGAAACAGTGACAGTTACATACGAGCGCCCGGAGGTGGGTGCAGAAACCGAATACACCGTGGAATACCGTTACGAAAGTGTAACCGAACCCGGCGTCTATAACATTGTGGAAACTTCCGATGAATTCAGCGGCCATGTGGGCGATGTAATCACTTTGGAAGATGTCATGGATGACTTCGAACCGGATGCCGGTTTTACAAATATCAATGCCGGTTCCATTGTTTTGGGCGAAAATGTCAGCGCGAACAAATTGGTGGTGGAGTGGCAGAGAAATACCTACACCATGACGTTTAACAATGGAGAAGGTGGTTCATACACCCCTACCATCATCCAAAAGTTTGGCACAGAAATTACCGTGCCCGACGAACCCGAAAGAGATCTCTTTGAGTTCAACGGCTACACGGGTGATAATGGTAGCACTGTTGAAAAAGATATGAGCGATTTCCCTGCCACGATGCCTGCGGAAAATGTAATTTATACCGCAGAGTGGACATCGGGCGAGACGGCTTCTTACACAATTATGTATTGGGTAGAAAAGCCTGATATACTTCGTGGAGAACAAATGACGAGGGATAACTCGAGCCATGAGGATTACATGTGGATAGCCCAAGAGACGGCCTCTATCGAGCTTCCTATCGGTAAAACTCCAACGGATGACCAAATCAGGGCTGAAATCAATCAGAATGAAGCGTCAGAATACTTTGCCAGCTACAGCTGGGCAGACTCGAAGGAACTGCGTGCAGACGGCAATACCGTAATCAATGTGTATTTCACGAGAGATTTGTACACGCTTACTTTTGAGGGCAGAACCGTTACAAGAACAGATTGGTGGGGGAGACCGGATAGATGGCGGGATGCTGACTTATATGTAGATACTGGAAATGGATATGTAGACTATGGGCACAGTGGCTACACAATCGAGGCTAAATTCGAAGAAAATATTGCGGCACAGTGGCCCGGTTTTAACAATACGCGGTTAAACGGAAACAGTAGCACCAGAGTGACTTATTGGATTTATTATGATGAAGATATTGGAGATAACGAGCTTCAATCTAGTAATGTTCTCACACTCACGTCTAACTTTATCCCGAGAACAGGTTCTACAAAGACGTTGTATGTGTACAATCACGGCAATAGTAGCACAAATTTACGGTACTATTTCCAAAACACAACGGGCAACGGCTATACATTAAGCACTGAGTATAGCCAAGTTGCGCCTGACGCGGAATATAGAGCAAAGTCGATTTCGGGCATGTTCTACAATGAAGACCGAAGCGAGACAAACAAATTGTATTACGACCGCAATGAAATCGACATTGTGTTCAATGTAAACCGTGGCACCGGCTCTATAGATGAGCGCGAAGATGTGCGCTATGAAGCTGCGCTGGCCTCCCACAGACCAAGTGAGACAGAAGAGGAAAGCCTTTCAAGAGAAGGCTACACATTTGATGGCTGGTATTATGAAGCTGAGTGCCAAAACCCGGTGAACTGGGAAACTGACACCATGCCCTTGCGTGCACATGAGGGTGAGTTGATGTTGTTTGCAAAGTGGAGAGGAAACACCATCACCTATGATGCAAATGGCGGCGAATTTGTGCCAAGCAGTGGCGAGGGCGCTTCCATCGTGGGCCCGGTTCAAGATGAAGATACCACAGAGAACCGTTCTTATGGCCCGGAAGGCTACACACCCGAGCGTGTGGGTTATGTGTTCGACAGCTGGCATACCCAGGCCACAGACCAAACCGATGCTACCCGTCACACCTTTGAAACGCCGGTTGGGGGGGACACCACCCTGTTTGCCAAATGGATTCCGGTGGCAGAAAGAGCCGCTATAACTGTGGTGC
>CAYJNQ010000010.1:0-54217 GCA_964371725.1 uncultured Oscillospiraceae bacterium | reverse complement strand
TTGGATGCCGGACATAAAACCTTGTTTTCACGGTGGTGGAAAAACAACAACAAAATGACATTGCCATAAATTTGCGAAATTGAATGCGCTAATTTCGGAAGAAATTTGATTTCATATGTTGTATAATGATAGTGGCATTGGCTGCTTGTTCGCTTCCCAAAGGCATAATAAGCAAAAAAACATCAAGTTGATGAAAAGAAAGTAGGCAGGGCGATTGAGCACGGGTTGTCTCGATATAACAGGAAAAGAAATGTATGAGGCTGTCATTCGGAATGACGAATATTACGATACTCTGTTTTTATATGCGGTAAAAACCACAGGCATTTACTGCAGGCCTTCGTGCAAATCCAAAGCGCCGAAAGAGGAAAACACCGAATTTTTCAAAACGCCGGATGACGCGGAAAAGGCCGGGTACAGGCCCTGTAAACGGTGCAAAAGCAATTTGCTTTGGTACAAGCCGATGCAAGAAATGGCAGAACGCCTGAAAACGTTGATTGAAAAAGGGTTTGCTGAACCCTGTGTGTATAGCCTTGAAATGGATAAAATTGGCTTATCTCGCAAACGTATGGCAGAGGTGTTTAAACGAGAATATGGCGTTACACCATATGAATATGTGAATGAATTGCGGTATAAAGAAGCCAAGCGGCGATTGGAACAAACAGACGATGAAATCATCAACGTTGCCTATTCCGTGGGCTTTTCCAGCCTATCCGCGTTTTATAAGTTTTTCAAAGAAAGGGCGCAGTTGTCCCCAGCAGCCTATCGAAAGGAGTTTCAAAAATGAGTGGGTTTGCCATCTATGAAACAAAACTCGGCCATTTTAAAATGGGATATGAAAACGAATGCCTCACCTTTTTCAAAAAAATATCAGAGGCGCCTATTTGTGATTTTGGTATAAAAAATGAACTGACGGAAAACGCATACAAGCAACTTCTGGAATATTTAGACGGCCAAAGAAAAGAGTTTAATGTGCCCTATAAACTACATGGCACCGATTTCCAAAAAAAAGTTTGGGCGGCACTTTGCAACATTCCCTACGGCGAAACCCGAAGCTATAAAGAGGTGGCAAAAGCCATTGGAAACCCCCGTGCCAGCCGCGCTGTTGGCATGGCGAACAACAAAAACCCTCTCATCGTAATGGTTCCCTGCCACAGGGTCATTGGTGCCTCGGGAAAGCTTGTGGGTTACGCCGGCGGAATTCCCATGAAAGAATTTTTGTTGGAGATGGAGGCACAAAACAAATGAGCAAAGATGCGATGCCAATGCGGCACATGATGGCAGGGTATACAATGAGTTGGAACGCACAATAAAGTGGAATGCCCTATTCTATTAAAACAGCGACAACTGAGTGACAACGACGCTGTCTCTCTTTCTCTCGGTTATAATTGCACTACTGTTCACTTCGCCGATGAGAACAGGCGATAAAGGATTGTGTTTTTTTAAATTAGCAAGAGCGGTTTTCTCATTTTGCAAAGCGTAACAATAGTTGCAACCGTTTGCACAGCAGTTATACGTCCCAATGTCTATGCTCTCCAGGCAAAGACATTCGGGGCGTTGGTTTTTATCTTTTATACCCGTGATATTGCACCCCAAAATTTTTTCAACGATACCTTTATCCAGGCAAGCGCCGTGTTTTATGCCATACTCTTCCAAGTTCATTTTCTCGGCACAGGTGTAAATTTCAAGCCCATTTTCTTTTGAAAGTCTTCCAAAAATCTCTGCAAGTTTTGAAATATTCTGTTCGGTCATAAGATAGGCCGGGTCTTTGCCCATTCTCGACATCACATTTTTATAGTTGTCTACAAAACTGATAACACAGCGCTCGGTGCTATGTTTTAGGCGGTTTGCCAGATAAGAAAACTGCTCTGTGTGATAGTCTATCGTATAAGTTTCGTTCATAATAATGGGGTCGTACCGCCACACCATGCGATGCTTGCCAAGCTTTTGGGCAAGGTTTTCAAAGGTATCCAGCAGCAGTTCTTTATCGGGCAAGTTTCGTTCGGTTTCCTTGCCATAAGGTGTAAGCGTGAACTCGAAATAGTATAGATAGCCCAGGCTATCTATCTCGGGCAGATACGTTAAAAACGGGATCGGGTTCTTCGTCCAAAAAACAATGATGTCCACATCACTCGGTGTGAGATAGGCTTTTGAATAGCGGTTGTTGTTGTATGGGTTTTGAATCAAAACAAAACCCTCTTTCAGGCGGTTCACAAACCACTGCCCATAAAAAGAAGGGATATCCGTTCGTCTGGTTGCGCTGATTATCATAGTAGGTACTCGTTTGAATCACACGGGGCATTTTCACGCTCGAGGTCGCTATATTCGCGCAATGCCTCACACACCGTTATTTTATAACTCTCAAAAAGTTTGTTTTTTCCCTCAGCTTGGCTCATCCTGTGTTGCACTTGATTTCGCCATTTCTCTACGGCCTCTTCACTTTCCCAAACATTCATCGAAAGCAATTTGCCTTCTTCGTTTAGGCTTTGAAATCGCTCGGCACGGATAAAACCCTCGGCAGTGCTGAACAGAGGTTTTAGCATGGCAGCAAGCTCCAAATATTTTTTCATACCCTCTTTTGTGGGTTTCACTTCAAACAATACAATCACATTACGCATTTCCAAATCATCCTATTTCCTTAAAATTTTCTCTAAGGCCTTGCCTTTGGAGAGTTCGTCTATCAGCTTGTCAAGATAGCGAATTTCCCTCATAATCGGTTCGTCAATTTCCTCGATTTTCACGCCGCAGACAGAGCCTTTGATGAGCACTCGGCTTGGGTTCAGGGCGGGTGCAAATTCAAAGAAAGAGATCATGTCGACATCCTCGCCAAGTGCAGCGAGTGACTTTTTTGTGTGTCCCGTAAGCCAGCAGATGATTTCGTCGACTTCGTCGGCGCTTCTGCCTTTTTTCTCGGCTTTTGCCGTATATAGTTTTCTCATTTCGTTCCATTTGAAGGTATAAATGCTGTGCCCACTCATTTTTTTCTCCACCCCATCTATTTTGTGGCTCGTATCATCGGGCCTAAAAGCCCAAACTATCTCGGATAAGCAAATTGTGTACCATTTTATAGTATCTCAAGCGTGCCCGATTGTCAAAGAATTGAACAAGAAACCGACCTGTGCTGTTTGCAAAAGGATTGAAGTGCGTTGCGAAAACTGCGAAGCCGCAAAAGCGTGGGGAGGCGGCAAATAAAACAGGATGGGTCAAAGTGGCCGGTTAAGCAGAAATGAGGATGACGGCACGGTAAACTTGCGCAAGACTATTGGTTTTTTTGCCAAGTACAAGTATAATGGTGGATAGAGGTATGTTTATCATAAAACAAACCGTATGTGAAATGCCAAAACAGGTGCAAGCACCGCATGTTTTTGGGCATCTATATCATGAAGGAGGAAACAAGGTATGAAAAAATTGGGTTTGCAATGCATGATGTTGTGTTTGATTTTGGGGCTTTCTGCTTGTACACAGGCCGAAAGCTCCTCGCAGGCGATGTCTGCCCAAGCGGAGAGTGCCCCCGCACAAGTAGAAAGCGCCCCTGCGCAAGTGGAAAGTGTTCCCGCGGGGGAAGCTGTTCAAAGCGAAATGCCGCAAGCAGGTGGGGTGGCCATTTTGTACACGGATTTTTCAAACGGCGGTGCCTCGGGCGGCCCGACTAATACGCAGCAGTACGAGCTCCCTTATGAAGGAACTCTCACCGTAGAAATTTTGGCCGACGGGCTAAGCGAGCTAACCGGGCTGGACTTTTTCATCAACAGCGCCACCATGGAGGGGAATGCCGTTACAGTGGATTGGGCCACAGACTCCACGCTGATTGCAAACCTTGACGACAGAGAGCAAAAGGAAGATTTCTTTTTCTTTGACGCCGATAGCCTGCGCTGGTTTATGATGGATAGTTTATGGATGACGATTCGCGAAAACATGGGTGTGAACGAGGTGTATTACACCATGAACGGAGGCGAAGCACTTTCGTATGATTCTATGCCTGCGGGTGTTCAGTTTGATGTGGCCACCCCCTATATGGGAAGCGGCTTCATCCTCTCAAGTGCGGCCGAATAGTGGATTCAAAAAAGGCGCGTTGGCACTTGTGCTGAAAGGAAATATTTTTTGTCTATGGATGAGCGACACAATCGAACTTCCGATTCCGAGGAACAGAAAACCGATTTGCAACAAAGGCTTTTGCAAAAGGAGCAGGAGCTTTTAAAGGAAAAAAGCAAGGTGCACTTGCTGCGCGAAGAGTATGATGCTCTCTCGGCTTTGTATCAAAGTACTTTGCAGGAAATGCAACAGCTAAAGCAACAGAACGAGCGGATTTCTCGTTCTCCTTTTTGGCGCGCTACAGCACCTTTTCGTTTTGTGGCAAAGGGCTTGATGGCCGCGGTGCGTGCCGCCTGTTTGCGCTTGCCTGGGCTGCGCCATGTATACCCCTATCTTGCGGCCTGCCGTATGTTCGGGCGCAAGGTTGTGCGGTTCAACCTGCAGCACTATGGCACACTGGACGGCACAAAATTCCCCTATGCGCCCACGGTGGAGCAGGCATTGGCACAAAAAAATGTGTCTTTCGATGCGCCGCTTCTTTTCAGTATTGTATGCCCGCTTTACAACACACCGGCACCCTATCTGCGCGAGTTGCTACAGTCTGTAATCGGGCAAACCTATCCAAATTGGGAGTTGTGCTTAGCGGATGGAAGCGATGCCACCCACGAGCATGTGCGGCAGATTGTATGTGAATTTCAAAAAAAGGAGCCGCGCATCCACTATACGCGCCTTTCTCAAAATGAGGGCATTGCCGGCAACACCAACGCCGCCCTTGATATGGCCAAAGGGGATTTTATTGCCCTGCTCGACCACGACGATATTTTAAACATCAACGCACTATATGAAATGCATTGTGCCATTGAAAACGAAGGGGCCGACTTTGTCTATAGCGACGAGTGCACCTTTATCGGAGACGAGCAAGAGCATGTTACTTTGCGGCATTTCAAGCCGGATTTCGCCCCCGATACACTGCGCTCGAACAACTACATTTGCCATTTTACCGTTTTTAGTAAGCGCTTACTCGAAAAAGTGGGTGGCTTTCGCCATGAATACGACGGAAGCCAAGATTACGACATGGTGCTGCGCTTAACCGAACAGGCTACTCATGTGGCCCATGTGCCGAAGCTCTTGTATGGCTGGCGTAGCCACGGCGACAGTGTGGCAAGTGATATCTCGGTAAAACCGTATGCCGTCGCCTCGGCCATTCAGGCGCTTAGCTCCCATTTGGAGCGCCTTGGCCTAACAGGCGTTGTGCATACGGCACCGGGGCTGGATGCCATTTACAAAATTGACTATGCAATTACCGAAACCTCGCGTGTCTCGGTGATTGTTCCCGTTTGTGAAGAGGCCGATGTTCTGCGCCGCTGCCTTGACTCTGTGTTGGATAAAACCGGCTACCCAAACTATGAAATCATTCTTGCGGCAAACGAGAACGCCCCGGCGGAAACTTTGGCACTTTGTGAAAAACGTTCCAAAGAAAACAGCATTCACTTTGTGCGTTTGGACAAGCTGTGTTCTCCCTCGGCGCTTTCCAACACGGCCGCCGCATTTGCAAAGGGCGAAGTGCTGCTTTTTTTAAACGGAAACACCGAGGTGACAAGCCCAAACTGGCTGGAAGAAATGCTGATGTTTGCCCAGCGCCCGGACGTGGGCGCCGTGGGGGCAAAGTTATACAGGGCCAACGAAACGCTTTGGCACGCCGGCCTTGTTTTGGGCATGGAGGGTTGTGCCGGACACAGCCAAAAGGGCGCACCGCGCTGCCACGCAGGCTATATGGGCATGCTGAAATACAGCCGCAATGTAAGCGCTGTGAGTGGTGCCTGTTTGATGGTGCGCCGTGAGGTATTTGTAGCCCTGAATGGCTTTGACGAAACATTTTCGGAGGCTTTGCACGATGTGGATTTATGTCTGCGTCTTCGCAAGGCGGGTTATCTCAATGTATTCACACCGTATGCAGAGTTGTATTGCCACGAAGGTGAACACCCTGATGTGGATTCTTCAGAGGATGCAGGGCGTTTTCGCGCCCTTTGGGATGCAGAGCTGCAAAATGGCGATGCCTACTACAACCGTAATTTCAGCCGAGAAACGTCGGACATTCAGTTCCTCCCCTATGTCCGATAAGGGCAGTCTCGCCGCTTTTCACGCGCTTGATGCATTTGTGGTCACCGGCGCTGCCAAGCCCTTTACACCAGGCAAGCACAGCATGTCTGGCTGTGCTTCGAGGCTTGTATCTTCAAAAGAACACACACAGGGAAACTTGTGCGTGTTCTTTTTGGTTGTGTGCAGGGTGTGGGGGTGGATCTGTGCTCCGTCCGTGTCACTTTTGGCCTGTGGTCGGGCGTGGCTTTGCAACGAAGCGAAAAATGTGTCCTGCCCAGCCTGTCCGGGCAGGGTTTTGCCGCATTTGAAAAGGGGCGATTGCCTAGAAAACGCCGGATTCCTTTTAGGTTTGGCATGTTTTGGCGCTGCCGGCATCTGTTGTTCAAGATGCTTGTGTGCAATTTGCCATATCGGTATGCTGTACTTTGGGTGGTGCTCGCCACCATGCTTGTGTTTTGAATGCCACGGTTACAGAGCCGAGGTGAGAACAAAAAGCAGGGTAAATTACAAAACAGTGACAATTGCACGGTGAGAACGGAAAGAAGCATAAAATGAATTGCATGGACAAATAGAATGTTATATAATGTTTAGGTATGTTTTCGAAGGAACTGGCAACCCATGTGGTGTGCGGGATGGTGTAGGGGAAGATGGGACAGGGCAGGTATGCTTAAACAATATGGTCTGCGTTTTATTTTACTTTTATTTGTTGTGCTTTTTTGTTTTGCTTTTGCAAGCGAAGTGCCGTTTTACGAGAGAGAACGCGTGCAAAACCTGCAAGACATGCAGGTAGAGGACATTCACTTAAGCGTGCTTGACACGCAAACCGTGCGGCTGGAGAACCGGATTAAAGGGCGGGGTTTGGCCTATGGCTGGGTCATTCATAACACAATCAATGGCGAGCGCGTGGAAAACGAAGAGATGCAGGTTTTTGAAGACAACGATGTCATCGAAATCGGCTATCAAGACTTGGATGCCCTTTCTTTTCAGGCCATCGTGGAGTACGAGGGCGTAAGATACGAGAGCAACACCTTTTTGGTGGCAAGCAACGGCACGGTCATGGAATCGGCCATTAGCAATGCGAAAACCACCTCTTTGGAACATCCTGTGGCAAGGGGTGTTGAGGACATTGTGTCTCTTGCCTACGTGTGTTTTTTGGCGTTCACGGCGCTTTTGTATTATCTTGTACCCAAACCGATGCAAAGATGGGTTTTGCTTGCAGCAAGCCTTTTTTTCTATCTTTTGTCGGGCGTGCAGTTTATTGGGTTTGTCCTATTTTCCTCGTGGCTGGCGTTTGCAATGGCCAAAAAGATGACGAGAAACGCACTGGCCACAAGGCGGAAAATAGACAAAGAAGACGATGCAGCAACCAGAAAAAAACACAAACTACAGTTGCAACATCAAAACAGACGCCATTTGGCGCTGGCTCTTATCGGAACACTCGGTGTGATGATCACCATCAAATACACGGCTTTTGCGGCAGAGACCCTTAATTCCCTGCTTGGCACGGGGATTCCGCTTCTGCAAATGGTGATGCCACTCGGGCTTTCTTTTTACACATTCATGTTGCTTTCCTACCTATTCGATGTCTATCGGGGAAAGATAGAGGCGGAAAGCCGTTTTTCGAAATTGCTACTGTATGTGTGCTTTTTTCCGCACGTGGCGCAGGGGCCTATCGCCCGTTTTGGCGATTTGGCTGTGCAGTTCGAAAAGAAACACAGCTTTGATTTCCAAAACTTGTGTTTTGCGTCGCAGCGCATTTTGTGGGGTTTCTTTATCAAACTGGTGGTGGCAGATAGGATTGGGGTATTTGTGGATGCTGTGTATGGTGGTTACGAGAGCCAAGCCTTTGGGATGCTTGTGCTGGCTACCTTTGCCTATTCTTTGCAAATCTACACCGATTTTTACAGCAGCATGGAAATTGCCATCGGTTCTGCACAGGTATTCGGCATCACCTTAAGCGAAAATTTTATGCGCCCGTATTTTTCTACCACAATGCCGGAGTTTTGGCGCCGCTGGCACATCACGCTGGGAACTTGGTTTCGAGATTATGTGTTTTACCCCATCTCCATGAGCGCTTTGATGATGAAGCTTAATGTGAAAACGCGCCAAAAATGGGGGGTGCATGTATCAAGGGTGCTTGCGGCCGCGCCGCCTATTTTGGGTGTGTGGGTTTTAACGGGGCTTTGGCATGGGGCCGCCTGGAATTTTGTGGCCTGGGGCCTGTTTCACGGGTTGCTGATTTTGCTGAGCACAGCCTTTGATCAGCCCTTTCAAAATAGGCTAAAAAAATGGGGCGTTCCCGTGGAAAGCGGCGCGTACAAAGTGTTGCAAATGGTGAAAGTGTTTTTCTTGTGTTCTTTGGGGCGTGTGTTTTTTAGGGCTGAGTCGGTTTGGGAGGCTTTTGATATCTTGGGTAGAATTGTGCGGTTTTCGGTGCCCAGCGCGGCAGTGGATGTGTTGCAATTGCATTTTGAACCCGTGGACGGCCTTTTGGTGCTCGGGGGGCTTTTGTCGCTTTTCGTTGTCAGCTTTGCACAAGAGCATCGCCACAAGGTGCGGGCGGGAATTGCCGAGATGCACCTATGCGCCAGATGGTGCATCTGGCTTGGTCTTTTGATGACCACGGTTTTGTTTGGCATGTACGGGCCGAATACGGCGCCGGTGTTCCTATATGAAGCATTTTAAGGAGAAAGTCTCGGTGAAAGAAAAACTTGGCAAAGCCATCCGTACGGTTTTGTTTTTCGCTCTTGCGGGTTTGTTGCTCATGGGTTCCGGGGAAATCTCCATACCCAGCTATGCCGTAAGAAAACAAAAAGTGTTGTACGAAGAACAGGCGGAAAACAGCATCGACATCGCCTTTGTGGGCAGCAGCACTTCGTATCGCTATTACGATATTATGGGGATTTGGGGGCAGTATGGCTTAACCTCGTGTATCTATTTCGCCCCGGATTTGCCGTTTGACATGACAGTTTCCGTGTTGGATTATGTGCAAAACAACCAATCCCCTCAGCTGTATGTGATAGACTTGAGAAGTGTTTTGAACGACGAATTCAACATGCGATATTTTGGCGAACATGAGGTGGTGACCTACAAAGAGGCCGCAGCGAGTGCGCTGGATTTGTTTAGAAACCCTTTGAACCGTTTCACAACGGCGGCACAAACCGGTTATTTTGAGGGGGAGGAATACCTGCAAACCTTTAAAATCTTATACAACCACGAAGGTTTTTTAGAGGGGCTGAACCCTTTGGTGACAACGCCCTTGGCGTATCAGGGAAACCAAATGATGATGTTTCGAGCGCAGGACATGACCTATAGACAGGTTGATTTTTCCGCGGAGCCGGAAAGCCCTTACACGCTGACACAGCAAACGAGGGAACGCCTGAACGACCTGTTTTCCTATTGTAGGCAAAATGAGCTCAATGTGTATTTCACCTTCACGCCCTATGTAGGTGCGCAAAACGCACAAGACGAAAATATTCGCAGGGAAATCGGTGCCTTTGTAAGCGAAAATGGGTTCCCGTTTACAGATTTCAGAGCGCAATTTGAGGAGATAGGTCTTGATACGAGAGTCAATTTTTACGATGAGGACCACGTGAATGTGCTCGGGGCCCAAAAGTATACACAATTCGCCTTGCCGATTTTTTTGGAGGCCTATGAGATAGAACCACAGCACGAAGAAGCGGTGGTAGAAGAATGGGACGAACAGTATCAAGTTTGGCGTTATGTTTTTGAAAGAGAAATGGAAGAATTGAGAGAGAGCAGTTACCTGTTTGATTGACACAGAAAAAAGGAGAGCTTGTGCAAAGAGAATTAAGGGAAATTTTGGCTGAAGTTCAAAAACCGGGACGATACACGGGGGGCGAACCTTTCTGCGTGTATAAAAGTAGGGAAGAGGTCGATTTACGCTTTGCCTTTTGTTTTCCGGATGCATACGAAGTGGGCATGTCGTTTCTTGGTATGAAAATTTTATATGATAAGCTAAACAAAATGCCGGGTGTGTGGTGCGAGCGTGCTTTCATGCCCCTAGCCGACATGGAGGCGGCGCTTCGCCGCGAAAACCTACCCCTGTTCGCACTGGAAAGCAGAGACCCCTTGCGAGATTTCGACATCGTGGGTTTTACCTTGCAGTATGAGCTTACCTACACAAATATCCTAGCCATGCTTTCGCTTTCGGGCATTGCGCTGCGCAGTGCAGAGCGGGGCGAAAATGTGCCACTTATTGTGGCGGGCGGCCCTTGCGTGAGCAATGCGGAGCCTTTGGCCCCGTTCTTCGACGCGATGTTCCTTGGCGAGGGAGAAGAACAACTGCCGGCCGTGTGCGAAATGGTGCAAGCGGCCAAAAAAGAGGGGATTTCACGCGGGGAAACCTTAAAGCGTCTTGCCCAAATTCCCGGTGTATATGTACCTTCACTGTATACACCAAAGTACAATGAAACGGGAAATGTGGTGGCTGTGCAGGCCGAAGAAGGGGCACCGTTCCCTGTGAAAAAAGCGATTTTACATTCGTTTTCTGAAACCACACCCACAGTGAATTTTGTGGTGCCCATGGTGGGTACCGTGCACGATCGCGCACAAATCGAGGTGATGCGCGGTTGCGAGCGCGGTTGCCGATTTTGCCAGGCGGGCTTTATTTATCGCCCGCTCAGAGAGCGAAAAGCAGACGAGCTTAGCAAGGCAGCAAAAACACTATGTCGCAACACGGGTTATGAAGAGCTCAGCCTCACAAGCCTTTCCACAAGTGACCACAGCGAGCTGGAGCCGCTTTTGGACAACTTGCTAAGCTGGACAAGCGACGAGAAAATCAACCTGTCGTTGCCGTCTTTGCGCGTGGATAACTTCACCGAAAGTTTGGCGAAAAAGGTGAGCTGTGTGCGGAAAAGCGGCCTCACCTTTGCGCCCGAGGCCGGTACGCAGCGGCTTCGAGATGTCATCAATAAAAATGTGAGTGAAGAGGAGATAGAGCGCACCTGCAAGCTAGCGTTCGATGCGGGCTATAGCTCAGTGAAGCTCTATTTCATGATGGGCTTGCCCACCGAGACATTGGAAGACATCGAAGGCATGGCGAACACTGCAAAGAGAATTGTGGAACTGTACTATGAGGGTTCGCGCCGCCGCAAAGGGGCGGTGAAAGTATCGATGAGTGTGGCTTGTTTTGTGCCGAAAGCCATGACACCGTTCGAGTGTGTGGGGCAAAACAGCGAAGAGGAACTGCACAAAAAACAAAAATATCTGCTACAATGCGTGCATGGCAACCGCAAAATCTCGGTGAGCTATCACGACAGCCGCGTGAGCCTTTTGGAGGCGGCCTTTGCAAGAGGAGACCGCCGCCTGGCTGATGTGCTGGAGCTTGCCTATCAAAAGGGATGTCGCTTCGACGGTTGGGACGAATATTTTCGTTATGATCTGTGGCAGGCGGCATTTAAGGAGCAAAATATGAGCGCCGAGCATTATGCACAGCGCAGTTTACAGGCAGACGAAGTGCGCCCTTGGGCCCATTTGGACTACGGAATCAGCACCGCTTTTTTACAAAGTGAATACAAAAAAGCCCTGCAAGGTGAAGGGACACCACCGTGCAGAACCAAATGCGCCGCCTGCGGCGTGAGTGCATTTTTGGGGAGGGCCTGTTATGAAACTGTTTAGAATTTTTTTCAGTAAAACAGACGAAGCCGCTTACATTTCTCATTTGGATTTGCAGCGTGTTATGGCACGGGCGCTTCGGAAAAGTGGTTTGCCTGTGTGGTACTCACAAGGTTTTAACCCGCATATTTACATGAGTTTTTCGTTGCCTTTGCCTCTTTTGCAAGAGAGCCTTTGCGAAAGTGTGGATTTTAAAACCGAGGCAGACGAGGCATTGGGCGGCTTTGTGCCCGCGCTGAATGAGGCCTTGCCGCGCGGCATCGTTGCAAAAAAAATAGCGGAGGTGCAAAACAAAAGCGATGCCATTCGCCTTTGTCGCTATGCACTTTCCTACGCGTGCGAGGCCACGGCTTTGCAAGCGGCCCTTGCAAAGTTCCAAGGAATGGAAAAGGCTCCTGTTCTGCTTAAACGCAAAAAAACAGAGGAAGAAATCGACCTAAAACAGGCCGTGAAAGCCGTGGAGCAAACAGGGGAGAACACCCTGCACGTTTTGCTTCCGGCCGGGTGCGAAGGAAATATAAACCCGCAGTTGCTTGTATCTTTTTTAGAAACGGAATGCGGTCTTTCACAAAAGGGCGTGCAGATTTGCCGCCTGAACATTCTCATGGAAAACGGGGCAGAGTTTTGCTGAGAACTTGGTTTAGAACCCTTTCACATAAATCGGAATGATTTCGTTTATGTGAAGGGGTTCTTAACGGTCTTCGCCTTTTTTTTCTTGCACATCCACACGCAGGGTGGTGTCCGGGTCCATCTGCAGAGTTTGGGTGGGATAGGCAAAGCCGACACCCTGTTCTTCAGCCAGTGTCATAATAGAAAAATTGATGCGCTCACAAATGCGCAAATAGTCGAAGTAGCCGGGGATAGTCGTATAAAAAATTAGGCGCACATTGAGGCTGGAATCGCCAAATTCGGAAAAACAAACAAGGAAACGCTCCGGCAAAATCTCTTCGTCTTTTTCAAGGAGTTCCCGAATGGAACGGATGAAGGTTTCCAATTCCTGTTTCGTTGTGCTGTAGAGCAAAGTGAGGGTGATGTCGGCGCGGCGCTGCTCCATGGCGCTGCTGAAATTCGTGATGGGTTCGGCGCTAAGCATGGCGTTGGGCATGGTGGTGAGTGCGCCGGAATCATTGCGGATGATGGTGTTGCGCATATTGATGTCCTCCACAATGCCCTCCACACTGGTGCAACTCACCCAGTCTCCAATTTCAAAGGGTTTGTCAATCACCAAAATCATGCCCCCAAAGAGGTTGGCGGCCGAATCTTTTGCAGCCAACGCAACCGTGAGCCCGCCAAGCCCCAGCCCTGTGATAAGGCCGTTGATGTTGTAGTTGAGCTCGCTTAAAATGATGACAATGCAAAGCGCCACCACCAAAACGCGGTAAAAACCGGTTAAGAAACGCGTGAAACTGCTGTCTTCAAGCATTTGCAAGCGCGAGCGCGCATTGCGCACAACCAAATTCACAATGTCACTGCTGGCCAAAAGCCCCCAGGTGATGCATGCGATGATGCCAATGCGAATGCCCTTGTGTAGGGTGGGCGGCATGGCGGAAAGTGCATTTGTGATGAAAGAGGGCACATTCGGGTCTTGCAGATTGGAAAAAAGCAGGCCGCCAAAATATAGGCCAAGCATGAAGAAAAAAGCGAATAAGGGATGACGAAAGCCTTGCAAAAACAGATGCAAAAACAGGTGTTTGTCTTTGTTTAAATGTTGAATAAAAAAGGGGATCATTTTACGAGACAACAAAAGGCCGAGCAGCCAAAACAGAAAGACAAAGCCGGCTGCAAAAGCCAAGGTGAGCAAAAGATTGCTGTTGATGGCAAGGTCATTTATGAAATCAAACATAGGTTTTGCATCCTTTCCGCAAAAATTGGCATTTCAATCACTCGATTTCCCCACCACCCGCAACCAAGTTTCCGCAGTAAAAAACGGCATGTTGGCCGGGTGCTATGGCGCGCTGGGGTGTGTCGAAAACAAAGCGGAGCCGCTTTGTAGCCGCATCCACTTGGGTTATTGTACAGGGAACAGGCTTTGCGGCACTGCGTATTTTCACCTCGAATGGTTGCCCTTTGGAAAACGGTTCTATGCCGGCATGGTGCACATGGCAAAGCTGCACTTCGCTTTTGTATTCTCCACCGGCATAAGCCAAAACCACGTTGCCTTCCTCTGTAATTTCTTGCACAAATACGGGTTTTCCAAGCGAAATTCCAAGCCCCTTGCGTTGCCCCACAGTGTAATGTGCAACACCACGGTGCGCGCCCAAATCTTGCCCCTCAGGGCCAAGAAAATGCCCCTGTTTTATGGGGACACCGCGCGCTTCGATGTAGGCGGCATGGTCCCCGCTTGGAATGAAGCAAATTTCCTGGCTGTCCGGTGCGTGGGCATTGGATAGCCCCCATTCCTCGGCCATTTCGCGTATCATGGGCTTTTCAAAACGACCAAGCGGCAGAAGTAGGCGTTGCAATACGTCTTGAGAGAGGCGATACAGCATATAGCTTTGGTCTCGCTGCGTGCTTTCGGCGCGTGTGAGCCGGTAGTGGCCGTTTTCCTCTTTGCAGCCGGCATAGTGGCCGCTGGCAATCAGGTAAATGCCCAATTCGTCTGCCTTTTCGCAAAGCAAACGGAATTTCACAGCCGGGTTGCACAAAAGGCAAGGGGAGGGTGTGCGGCCCGCTGCATATAACTTGCAAAATGGCTCAATAACCGCGTGCTCAAACAGGGTTCGTCCATCTATGATGTGCAGAGGGATGGAAAGTTCCCCTGCGGCCTTTTCGGCGGCTGCAACAGCGCCGTCATGGGCTTCGGAAAAACGAATCACAGCCCCTTGCACATGAAAATCTTGCTCTTGCAAAAGGCGCACACAGACGGCGGAATCCACGCCGCCGGAAAGAGCCACCAGCACACTGACATCGGCCGAACAAGAGGTGCTCTCGTGTTGTTCTCTGGGTATGTTGTTCATAAGTTCGCCACCTCAATTTTGTGATGCTGCCAAAGCCGCCTGCTGCGCCAAAGCGTCGCAACGTTCGTTTTCAGCGTGTCCCGCGTGCCCTTTTATCCACCGATATTCCACGCTGTGGCCGCTTTGTAAATGCAACAGCTGTTCCCACAAGTCGGCGTTCAAAGCGGGGCTTTTGTCGCTTTTTTTCCATCCGCGCTTTTGCCAACCCGCGGCCCAACCTTTTTGAAGTGCATCGATTACATATTTGGAATCACTTGTCAGAACAACATGGCAAGGTTCTTTTAGAAGAGAAAAGGCACGAATAACAGCCGTGAGCTCCATGCGGTTGTTTGTTGTGTTCGCTTCGCCTCCCGATATTTCTTTTTCGCTTGCCTGATAACGCAAAAGCGCCCCCCAGCCGCCAGGGCCCGGGTTGCCTTTGCAGGAACCATCTGTGTAAATATAAACCTGTTTGATGCGTTTTTCGCCCCTTTTATAATTTCGAGTTGTTTTTAATGATTATATCATACTTTAGAAAAAAATGAAAAACCCCATCTAATTTGACAAAAAATGGCAGCCGAATTTGTGATTTTTCACCTGTGGTTCGCTTGACAAACCAGGTGTGTTTCAAGTAAACTAAACAGGAATGGATAGATTCCCTGGGCTCAAATGGCCGGGTTTGAATAGTACACATTTTAAAAACCAAACAACCACTGGGAAGTAAGTATGCCCTCAAGCGATGGATGGGATACTTTTTTATAATAGTAAAAGACAAAAGCAGAGCCCATATACGGGGGTTTTGCACAGGAAGAAAAGAAACGGAAAGGCTCCCGCCGCAGGTGTTGGGCCTTTGCTTGTTATGAAATGGAGGGACATTTTTGAGCCAAAAACAAAAAACAGAGCCGATGCCCACAAAGCGTAGCACCGAGAGCAAAAACAAAAGTGCAGGCAAAAAAAATGTGCAGAAACAGGGTTTTTCTGCACAAAAACGAACGGGGAACGCGGTTTCTACCGGTGCAAAACGCCGTGGAATGCAGAAAAAAGAGGCCACACAGCTTCGCCTTTATCCTTTGGGCGGCCTTGCTGAGGTGGGCAAAAACATGACCGTGTTTGAATGTCAAAATGAGATGTTTATTTTGGATTGCGGTTCGCTGTTTCCGGACAGTGATATGTATGGCGTGGATTTGGTGATTCCGGATTTCACCTTTGTGGAACAAAACAAAGACAAAATCCGCGGCATTGTCATCACACACGGGCACGAAGATCACATTGGGGCCTTGCCCTATCTCCTGCGTCAGATGAACTTGCCCATTTATGCAACACGCCTGGCAGCCGGGCTCATCAACAACAAACTTGAGGAGCATGGCCTGCGTAGCAGTGCCGAAATTCACGAAATTCGCCCACGAGAAAAATTTACACTGGGCTGTTTCACTTTTGAGCCCATCAACGTGAACCACAGCATACCGGATGCGGTGGCTTTCGCCATTGACACACCGGCCGGTGTTGTCATTCACACGGGCGACTTTAAAATCGATTATACGCCGCTGTCGGGCGAAGTGATTGATTTGACCACCCTGGCACGTTATGGGAAAAAGGGTGTTCTTCTGATGCTCAGCGACTCCACCAATGCAGAGCGCCCCGGCATGACCATTTCCGAAAGCAAGGTGAACGAGGGGTTGCAAGCTTTGTTTGCCAAGGCAAGCCGCCAGCGCATCATCATTGCCACCTTCGCTTCGAACTTGTACCGCATTCAACACATTGTGGATTTGGCAGTGCGTTGTGGGCGGAAAGTGGCCATTTCCGGGCGCAGTATGGTGAAAAATACGGAGATGGCAAGAGAACTTGGGTATATGGATATCCCCGAGGATGTGCTCATAGATGTGGATAAAATCAATCAATTTCCACCGGAATCGGTGGTGCTCATCACAACGGGCAGCCAAGGTGAACCGCTCTCGGCGCTTTCCCGTATGGCCGCGGGCAGTCACCGCAATGTGCAAGTGGGGATGGGCGATTTTATCATCATTTCGGCAACACCCATCCCGGGCAACGAAAAGATGGTAACCAAAACCGTGAATGGCCTGTTGCACCTTGGCGCCGAAGTGATTTACGAGCGCATGTATGAAGTGCATGCCTCGGGACACGCCTGCCAGGAGGAACAAAAACTGGTGTTAAGCCTTGTGAAACCCAAGTTTTTCATTCCGGTGCACGGCGAATACAAGCACCTGTTGCGGCACGCCCAAACAGCACAGGCTGTGGGTGTGCTTCGGAAAAACATCTATGTGGCCGACACGGGCGACACCATCATTGTGTCGAAAGACGGGATCCGTGCGGGGGTTCCTGTGCAGGCGGGTGCTGTGATGGTGGACGGCCTTGGTGTAGGCGATGTGGGCAGCGTGGTGCTGCGAGACCGTCGCCTGCTCTCGCAGGACGGTGTGGTGGTATTGGCGGCCACCATCGAAAAGAAAACGGGCAAGCTGATGAGCGAAACCGAATTGTTTTCCCGTGGGTTTGTTTATGTGCGAGACAGTGAAGAGCTTCTTGAGGAGACGCGCAAAGCCGTGCAGGCGATATTGAGCCAGTGCGAAAAAGAGCCTTATCGAGATTTGGCCAGTTTGAAAGCACGCATTCGAGAAACGGCCTCGAGCCTTCTCTATCGGCGCACGAAGAGAAGCCCGATGATTTTGCCTGTAATTATGGAAGTTTAGGGATGTAGTTCAAAATCGGTGCTTTGGGGAATGTTGCCAACACCGAACCTACCAAAAAGGGGTGGCTGGGTGAAACCAAAACGTTTTTTTCTTTCGCTGGATGTGGCGGTAGCGGTGCTGCTGGCCGGTTTTCTGGCGCTTATCGGTGTGGTGGTGTGGCTTAGGCCGTGGGCGCTTATACCGGTTTTGGTTGTCATGCTGTGCGTGCTTGCACTCACAGGTGTTTTCCTGCGTCATTTTCGAAAAGCATTGCGCCGTTTGTTAAATGGAAAGCGTGGCTTGGCCGATGCCGAAGACAGCGGTATGGCTCATTTGTCCATTCCGGTGGCAGTGGTAAGCAACAAAGTGGTGCTGTGGTACAACAAGGCTTTCCGGGAAGAAATTGCGGGTGGAGTAGACACCGTTTCCCTGCCGATGAACAAAATTGTGCCCGGCCTCGACAGCGCCGCGTGCATGGCCGAGGGTGGGCAGGATATCACCCTAAATAAAAGGCGATATACGGCTTATGGAAGTGTGGTAGACGGTGAATCGCCCTTACACTTTGTTTTGTTTGTGGAGGACACGGAACTTAAGTTTCAGGCCGAGGAATACAGGGCCACGCGTCCGGCGGCCATGTACATTATGCTGGACACATATTATGAAATTTTGAGGGATATGCGCGAAAGCGAGCGTGCACAAATCATCTCCACGGTATACAAAGAGCTCGAGCGATACATTCAAAAGGCAAACGGATTTTTGTGTTACATCGGCGTGTCGCGCTATGTGGCTGTGGTGGAAGACCGCTATGTGCAAGAGATGATTAACAACCGCTTCGATATTTTGGACAAGGTGCGAAAGGCAGACGGTGACCAGCAGCAAGTCACCTTATCCATCGGCGTGGGGCGGCAGGGAAAGAGCTTTCAAGAGTGTGAGGAGATGGCGGCAAAGGCCTTGGACATCGCCCTTGGCCGCGGCGGAGACCAAGCGGCTGTGCACGGACCCGAGGGCTACAGTTTCTTTGGCGGTGTGAACCAAAGCGTGGAAAAACGCAGCAAGGTGAAAAGCCGCATTTTGGCCACCTCCATTCGCGGGCGTGTGGAAAGTGCACGGCAGGTGCTGATTATGGGGCATAAAAATGCCGACATGGATGCCCTTGGAGCCGGCGTGGGAATGCTTCGTTTTTGCAAAATCTGCCATAAACAGGCGGCCATTGTTATCAACCAAAAACGCAATTTGGCCGGGCATTTGATAGAAGAGCTTTTGGAAGAGGGGTATGGGGAAGAATTGCTCACACCCACAGAGGCTTTGCAGGTGGCCGACGAAAAAACCTTGCTCATTGTGGTGGATACCCACATGAAGTATATGCTGGAAAGCGAAGAGGTGTTCAACGCTTGTGGCGATGTGGTGGTGATAGACCACCATCGGCTTATACCGGGGCGCATCGACAATGCCAGCGTGTTTTATCACGAGCCCTATGCTTCAAGCACGGCAGAGCTTGTGAGCGAGCTTTTGCAATATGTGGGCGAGGGAAAAGAAGACCGCCCAACGCCTTTGGAGGCCGAGGCACTTTTGTCCGGAATCATTTTGGATACACGCACCTTTTCTTTACATGTGGGGGTTCGCACGTTCGAGGCGGCGGCCTATCTGCGGCGCATGGGGGCACAAACGGCAGAGGTGAAACGTCTGTTTTCCGTTTCCATCGATGACTATCTCTATCGCTCGAACCTTGTGTCCGGTGCACACATTGTGGACCGTTGCGCGGTGGTGGTGAGCGACGGAGTGCCCTTCGAAAGCGAGGTAGTGGGTGCCCAGGCGGCCAACGACCTGCTTGGCATTGAAGGGGTAGAGGCCAGCATTGTGGCCATTTGGCACGAGGGGGAAACGCGCATCTCGGCGCGCAGCATGGGGCAAACCAATGTGCAACTCATCATGGAAAAATTGGGTGGTGGTGGCCATTTAACCATGGCGGGCGCCCAGCTTAAAGAAAAGAGTATGCAGGAAGTAGAGGACTTGATTGCCGAGGCCGTGGTGGCGTATCAACAAGAACGCAGCACAGAGCTTACAGGGCTTGCCTAGCAAGCAAAGTAAGAGGAAAAAGGAGTTTAGAAGATGAAAGTGGTTTTGAAGCAAGATGTGAAAAAACTGGGAAAAAAAGACGAAGTGCATGAGGTGAGCGACGGTTATGCACGCAACTTTTTGTTCCCAAGAAAACTTGCCATTGAAGCAGACAACGCGGCCATGAACGAGGTGCGTGCCAAAGAGAGTGCACGCAAGCACCACGAAGCCGTGGAGCGCGGGGCTGCCGAAGAGCTTGCTAAAAAACTAAAGGAGCTCACCTTGATTATCAAGGCAAAAGGCGGCCAGAGCGGGCGTTTGTTTGGCGCTGTTACAGTGAAAGACATTGCAGCAGAGCTTGCAAAACAGGGCATAGAGATAGACCGACGCAAACTGAGCGTGCAAGCGCACGAAATCAAAGATTTTGGGCGCTATGAGGTGACGGCTAAAATTTACCCGGGCATCATGGCGCAGTTTGTTTGCAGTGTAGAGGAGTAGGCCATTTATGGCAAAAGCGGATTATGGTCTGTCGCTGGAGGGTCTTGGCATTCAGCAGCCCTACAGCATGACGGCCGAGCAAAGCGTCTTGGGCGCGGTGTTGCTCGATCAAAATGCGGTGGATATTGTCATGCAAACTTTGCGTGCCGATATGTTTTTTGTGCAGCAAAACCGGGCTGTATTTTTGGAAACACAGCTACTGGTGGAAACGGGGCGCCCGGTAGACCCCGTGTTGCTTGCCGAGAAACTTTCCTACACCGAGGCCTTTGAAACGGCAGAAACAGCCAAGCGCTACCTCGCGGAGTTGGCCGACACAGTGCCCTCTTTGTCCAACTTAAAAAGTTATATTCGCCTTGTGAAGGACAAATACATCAAACGTCAGCTCATGGACGAAGCACGGCGTATTTTGGAGCAGGCGGCCGACGATGTGGACAGCCAGATGATGCTCGAAAGCGCCGAGCAGCGTCTGTACGACATTCAAGAGGGGCGCGACACCCAAGAGGTGCGCAAACTGATGTATGCCATCATTGACATCATGAGCCACTTGCAGAATATCTCAGGGCCGAACCGCAAGGATTACCTTGGCATTCCCACGGGCTTTTCTTACTTAGACAAAAAACTGGGTGGGATGGGCCGCTCCGATTTGATTATTCTGGCGGCGCGCCCCGGCATGGGGAAAACCAGCTTGGCACTCAACATCGCCACCCATGTGGCAAGGCAGAACACACCCGTGGTTATCTTTAGCCTTGAGATGAATAAAGAACAGCTTGCCGGACGTATTTTGGCCTCGGAGGCGCAGGTAGACAGCGCAGTGTTTCGTTCCGGCATTGAAAAAGAAGGTGTGTGGGAAAATTTGGCACACACCACCGAAGAACTTGGCGATGTGCCTATGTTTTTGGACGACACCTCCATCATCACGGTTTCCGAGATGAAATCGAAAGTGCGCCAGCTCAACCGTGCGGCCCGTGCCACCGGGCGAAAACATGTGGGGCTGGTGGTGATAGACTATTTGCAGCTTATGAGCAGCGGTAGACGCACGGAAAATCGTGTGCAAGAACTTAGTGACATAACGCGAAATTTGAAAATCATGGCGAAGGATTTGGATGTGCCGGTGATGGCGCTTTCGCAATTGTCGCGCAGTGTGGAGAAGGGCCGTGCCGACCATCGCCCCATGCTCAGCGATTTGCGCGATTCCGGCTCCATTGAGCAGGATGCAGACGTGGTGATGTTCATTTCACGCGAGGCATATTACGGAAAGGATGACCCCGACACAGACGAGAATGCGGCTCAAGTCATCATTGCCAAAAACCGCCACGGCGAAACGGCCAATGTGGATATGATTTGGGATGGAGCGCATACACGCTTTTTATCTGTGGAGCACACACAAGAGTATGGGTATTAGCACATAGAGGAGGCCGCAGCGGTTTATGCATTACAAGGCAATTGAAGAAACCGTGTGGCAAACCGTTTCGCGCCACAATATGCTCTCAAAAGGAGATTGTGTGCTCGTGGCTTTGTCCGGCGGGGCCGACTCTGTGGCGCTGTTTCACCTTTTGTTGTCTTATCAAAGCGATCTTTCGCTTTCGGTTTTGGCGGCACATGTGAACCACGGTTTGCGTGGAGAAGAATCGAACGAAGAAGAGGCATTTGTGCGTTCTTTGTGTGAGCGGCACAGGGTGCCGGTTTTTGTGAAACACTTGCATATGGCAGAGGAATACCCCGAAAAAAATGGTGGGGGCGAAGCGCGTGCGCGCAGTTTGCGCCACGCGTTTTTGCAAGAGCTGGCCTGTGCACATAGCGCGAAAATTGCCACGGGGCACACGGCTTCCGACAATGCCGAAACCGTTTTGTTTCATGCGGTGCGGGGCAGTTTTACGGGGGGACTTTCGGGCATCCACCCAAAGCGCGGTCGGTATATACGGCCTCTTCTTGCGCTTTCCCGAGGTGAGGTGCGTCGTTTTTGCAAAGAGCGGCAATATTTTTACAAAGATGACAGTAGCAACGAAAACACGGCCTATTCACGCAACTTTTTGCGTTTAAATGTGTTGCCGGGGCTAGAAAGTGTCCATACCGGTGCCGAGCGAAACTTGCACCGGTTGGCCGAGGATATGAGAGAGTTACACGCCTATTTAACGGAGGAGGCGCTTTTGCTGTTAAAGAAAGCGCGAGAAATGGCAAGGCAGTGTGAGACTGTACCGGGCTGGTTTGTGCCTGGATTTGATGCCGAAACGCTCCGCAGTGCACCCCTGCCCATTCGCAAACAAGCATTTGCGCTTTTGGCCGGCAGAGAGGGTGGGCGTGAACACTTGCAAGGCATGGAGGCCGTATTGCAAAACGAAAAAACGGGCGCACAACTCATGGGCGGTTTATTTGTGCGTATACAGCACACACGTTTTTTGATGGTTTGCAAAGCCGGAGCAAGCAATTTTTTGCAAGAGCAACCCTTGCAATCGGGGTCGATTCATTTTGAAAATGGGTATACCATGATGGTTTCTGTTAAAACAGCACAGGCTTTTTGCGAAGATTTGGAAGGTTTCAAAAAAAAAGACTACAAATTATTTGCGGATTATGATAAAATAAATCAGTCATGCATATTTCGTACGCGCCGCCGTGGAGATGTTTTTTGTCAAAGTGGGCGCAGTGTGTGCAAAAGCATGAAAAAATGGATGCAAGATGTAGGCATAGACAAAGAAAAGCGAGAGCAGATTCCACTTCTTTATGATAAGGAATCTGAGCGTATTGCGTGGGTGTATGGTGCGGGGTTTGCCGAGGGTTTTTCTGTAGAGCCCGGCACAAAACGTGTGCTTTGCATAGAAACCGAATACGAAGAATGTGCGGCCGTGTTGCCGATGCAAGAAAAAAAGGGGGAGTGAACATGAGCAAAAAAACAGATGCCGATGTGCAAACCGTCCTAATTTCCGCAGAGGAAATTGCAGAAAAAGTACGAGAGCTCGGAGCGCAAATCAGCAAAGATTATGAGGGGAAAAACCTGCTCATGGTCAGTGTTCTCAAAGGCTCGGTTGTGTTCGTGGCCGACCTGATGCGCTCTATTCACATTCCTGTGTCCATCGATTTTATGGCTGTGTCTTCCTATGGAGCCAGCACGAAGAGCAGCGGCGTTGTGAAAATCATCAAAGATATCGACATCAACTTAGAAGGCATGGACCTTTTAATTGTGGAGGATATCTTGGATTCCGGTAAGACCTTGGCCTATTTAAAGGAATTGCTTGAAGGCAGAAACCCGGCCAGTGTGCGCATTGCCACCTTGCTGGATAAACCCGCACGCCGCAAGGCAGATGTAAAGCCGCACTACTGTGGTTTTGAAGTGCCGGACGAATTCATTGTGGGTTATGGCCTTGACTATGCAGAGCATTATCGGAATTTGCCATACATCGGTATTCTCAAACCGGAAATCTATGAATAAGCCCTTGCAAAACGGGCATAGGGGAGGCTATACTGCGTGAACAAAAAACCGCGTACGATGAACATCCTGATTGTTTTGATTTTTTTAGCCGTTCTGTTTTTTATTTTTCGTTTTAATTTTCAAACGCAGGAACCGGGCCTTATGTATTCAGAGGTAGTGGAACTGTTTGAAAACGAAGAAGTGGAAAGTTTCACTTTGGACACCGGAAATGGAAATTTGGAATACACCTTGCAAGGTGAAACCGAGGCAGAAGTATACAAAATGCCGTTCCAGTATCTGTTTATCGAAAATTTACAAGGCTATGTGGATGCCTACGACGAAAAAAATCCCGATGCACCCATGGAATATGATTTCACACAGTCCAGTGATAATTCCATGCTGTTTTATATCGTGCCTTCGCTTGTGATGCTGGTTGTGATGGGTTTCTTTTTCTACTACATCATGTTCATGCAGGGCGACGGCGGCGGCAAGGGTGCCATGAACGTGGGCAAGGCAAAGGTGAAAAACCAAGCAGATAGCAAAACCAAAACCACGTTCCAAGATGTGGCCGGTGCCGACGAGGAAAAAGAGGAACTCGAAGAGATTGTACAATTCCTCAAAAACCCCAAAAAGTTCAACACCCTTGGTGCGCGTATTCCACACGGTGTGTTGCTTGTGGGCCCGCCCGGCACGGGTAAAACCCTTTTGGCCAAGGCCTGTGCGGGCGAGGCCGGCGTGCCATTCTACTCCATTTCCGGCTCGGACTTTGTGGAGATGTATGTGGGCGTGGGCGCTTCGCGTGTGCGCGATTTGTTCGACAAAGCAAAGAAAACGGCCCCGGGCATCATCTTTATAGACGAGATTGACGCCGTGGGACGTCAACGTGGTGCCGGCCTTGGCGGCGGGCACGACGAACGCGAGCAAACCTTGAACCAACTGCTTGTGGAAATGGACGGTTTTGAGGGCAATGAAGGAGTCATTGTGGTGGCGGCTACAAACCGCGCCGATATTTTGGACCGTGCACTCTTGCGCCCGGGTCGCTTCGACCGCCAAGTGTATGTGGGCTTGCCGGATGTGAAAGGCCGCGAGGAAATTTTAAAGGTACATACGCGTTCAAAACCCCTCGCGCCGGATGTAGAGCTTAAAATCATTGCGCGCACTACACCGGGTTTTACCGGTGCCGACCTTGAAAACCTTGTGAACGAGGCTGCCCTTTTGGCCGCGCGCCGTTCGCGCAAGGCCATCACGGAAAAAGACATTGAAGAGGCCAGCATTAAGGTGATGGCGGGTCCCGAAAAACGCAGCCGTGTGGTGACGGAAAAAGAGCGCCGCTTAACGGCCTACCACGAGGGTGGCCATGCGCTTGCGGCCTACTATCTTAAAACCAGCGACCCCGTGCACCAAATCACCATCATACCGCACGGGCCTGCCGGTGGGTTTACGATGTACCGCCCCGAGGAGGATGTGCAGTTCAGAACACGCACACAAATGCGCGAGAACCTGGTGTCGATGCTAGGTGGACGTGTGGCAGAAAAACTGGTGTTGGATGACATATCCACGGGCGCCTCGAACGATTTGGAACGTGCTACGGCCTTGGCCAGAGCCATGGTGACACGCTACGGTTTTTCCGAAAAACTCGGGCCTGTTGTATACGATGAAAATCCGAGTGAAACTTTCCTTGGGCGTGATTTTAGCAACAGTCGCCCTTATTCCGAAGAGGTGGCAAGCCAGATAGACCGCGAAGTGCGCGCCATGCTGGACCACGCCTTTGAAGCCAGCGAGCACATCTTGAACGAGCATATGGAGCAGCTGCATCTTCTTGCGAAAACCCTTTTGGAACGTGAAAAAATAAATGGTGATGAATTTAAAATGCTCATGCAGGGCGAGGATTTGCCACCGCTTGCGGAAAATGAGCGTGCCCTGCCCTTGCAAGAGGACGAAGAGAAAGAAAACAGCGAAGTGCAAGAGGCCGAAGAATTTGTGCGGCAGGCTTTTGATGAAGAAGAGCATGAAGAGCCTGCAAAGCAAACCAATAACGAAGAAGAAAACACAGAAAATTCGGACAAAACCGAATAACCACAGCGAATCTCCGCAGGCGTGACCGGCGGAGATTCGAGCTGTGCGGAAGGGTGTGCGCCCAGCCCCACGGCAAGGATAGGAGGAACAAAAGCAAATGCCCAAAAAACAAAAGGCATACGACAATGAGAGCATCACAAGCCTAAAAGGAGCCGACCGTGTGCGCAAGCGTCCCGGTGTTATTTTTGGCTCAGACGGCCTTGAGGGATGCGAGCATTCCATCTTTGAAATTTTGTCGAACTCCATCGACGAGGCCAGAGGCGGATTTGGCGACAAAATTGTTGTGAGTAAATTCAAAGATGGGAGCTATGCCGTGGAAGATTTCGGCAGGGGAATCCCGGTGGATTACAATGCAAACGAAGAACGGTACAACTGGGAGCTTTTGTTTACAGAACTGTATGCCGGCGGCAAATATGGGCAGGGCGAGCAAGATGGCTATGAGTATTCGCTGGGCCTCAACGGCCTTGGCCTCACGGCAACACAGTATGCCAGTGAGTGGATGACGGCCGACATTTGGCGAGACGGTAAACACTATCATTTGGAATTTAAAAAAGGCGAAAATGAGGGTGGCTTGCACGATGATGAGGTGAAAACAAAGCGCACGGGCACACGCATTCGCTGGAAGCCCGACTTGGATGTGTTCACGGAAACCGCTGTGCCCGGCGAATATTTTGAAGACATCTTGCGCCGCCAGGCTGTTGTGAACGAGGGCGTTCATTTTGTTTTTGTGGATGAAACACGACAAGGAGAAGAGCGCGAGCAAAGATATTACTACGAAAACGGCATTCGAGACTATGTGGCGCAAATCGTGGGCGAAGCGGGTTTCACACCGGTGATTTACGCCACGGGCAATGCAGAGGGACGCGATAGAGAAGACAGGCCGAGCTACAAGGTGAAAATGAATGCCGCCTTTTGTTTTTCCAACAAGTTGCAGGGCATCGAGTACTATCACAATTCCAGCCACCTAGAGCATGGTGGTAGCCCGGAACGGGCCGTGAAGACGGCGTTCACCAACCAAATTGATGCCTTTTTGCGCCAAAAGGGGATGTATAAAAAAGGCGAAAGCCGCATTACATTCACCGACATTCAAGACTGCCTTGTGTTTATTTCCTCATCTTTTTCCACGATAACAAGCTATGAAAACCAAACCAAGAAAGCCATTACAAACCGCTTTGTGGCGCAAGCGATGACCGAGTTTTTAAAGCACAACCTGGAGGTTTACTTTATTGAAAACCCGGAAGAGGCGCAAAAAATTGCCCAACAGGTGCTGGTGAACAAGCAAAGCCGTGAACATGCGGAAAAAACGCGCCAGAGCCTAAAAAAAACCATCTCCACACAGATGGACATGGCAAACCGTGTGCAAAAATTTGTGGATTGCCGCAGCAAAGACCCGGCCAAGCGCGAAATTTACATCGTGGAGGGCGATTCGGCCCTTGGTGCCGTGAAAACCAGCCGCGACGCCGAGTTTCAGGCCATCATGCCCGTGCGCGGCAAGATACTCAACTGTTTAAAGGCAGATTACAGCCGTATTTTCAAAAGCGAAATCATCACGGATTTGATAAAAGTGCTCGGCTGTGGGGTAGAACTCAGCGGTGGCAAGGGGCGCAAGGATTTGGCCACGTTCGACATCAATTCCCTGCGCTGGGACAAAATCATCATTTGCACCGATGCCGATGTGGATGGGTTTCAAATTCGCACTTTGATTTTGGCCATGATTTACCGTCTAGTGCCCACTTTGATTACCGAGGGCTATGTGTACATTGCCGAAAGCCCTTTGTATGAGCTGACAACAAGCGACAAAACCTATTTTGCCTATAGCGAGGGTGAAAAAGCCGAGGTGCTGCACAAGCTTGCAGCCGGCAAAAAAGTGGGTATACAACGCAGCAAGGGCCTTGGCGAAAACGACAGCGAGATGATGTGGCTTACCACGATGAACCCCGAAACCAGGCGGCTCATCAAAGTGCAACCGGAGGAAGCCGAGCGCACTTTTGAAGTGTTTGACCTGCTTCTTGGAGATAACCTTGCCGGGCGAAAAGAGTTTATTGCAAAACATGGCTACGAGTATTTGGATGAGCTGGATGTGTCATAGTGAATGAGCCTTGGCACATTTGAATCAATAAGGCAACACAGATAAAAAGCGAGGACTACAATTGGCGAAAAAGAAAAAGAGCGAGGCGAGGAGAAAACCCATACGGCCACAGCTGGGCGAACATGTGGTGATTGCCGAGGCGGGTGTTGTGCAGGAAAGTGGCATCACGCAAACACTGGAAGACAATTATATGCCCTATGCCATGAGCGTGATTGTATCGCGCGCTCTGCCGGAGATTGATGGGTTTAAACCGTCTCATCGTAAATTGTTATACACAATGTACGGCCTTGGCCTTTTGAAGGGGGCGCGCACAAAAAGTGCGAACATTGTAGGTGCCACGATGCACCTAAATCCACATGGAGATGCCGCTATTTACGACACCATGGTGCGTCTTGCACGCGGAAACGAAAGCTTGCTTTTGCCCTATGTGGATTCAAAGGGCAACTTTGGCAAGGCCTACAGCCGTGATATGGCCTCGGCTGCAGCACGCTATACAGAGGCACGGCTTGAGGGCGTGTGCGAAGAATTGTTTCGCGACATCGATAAAGAAACTGTGGATTTTATGCCAAACTATGATGCCACCACGGAGGAGCCCACCCTTTTGCCCGTGAGTTTTCCATCTATTTTGGCGAACAATACCTTGGGAATTGCCGTTGGTATGGCCTCGAACATCTGCTCTTTTAATTTGAAAGAGCTGTGCGAAACCACCGTGGCACTGATTAAAGATGAACACCACGACATCAAAAGTACGCTTTTAGCGCCGGATTTTGTGGGCGGGGGTTTCTTACTCTACAACGAAAAAGAGATAGACAGCATCATCGAAACGGGCAGAGGCAGTGTGCGTGTACGCGCAAGATGGGAGTATGTGCAAGACGGGCACCGCATTGAAATCAGTGAGCTTCCCTCCACCACCACGGTGGAAGCCGTGATGGACAAGATTTCCGACCTTGTCAAAGATGGGCGCGTGAAAGAGATCAACGATATGCGCGATGAGACGGATTTGAATGGTCTGAAACTAACCTTGGATTTGAAGCGTGGGCAAAATGCAGACAAACTTATGACAAAGCTCATGCGCCTTACCCCACTGGAAGACAACTTTTCGGCCAACTTTAACATCTTGATTCAAGGTACACCGCGTGTGATGGGTGTGCGCGAAATTTTAAGCGAGTGGACAGCCTTTCGAACACAATGTGTGCGCAGGCGCACAAGTTATGAACTCGCAGGCAAAAAAAAGCGTTTGCATTTGCTTTTGGGTCTGAAAGCCATTTTGTTGGATATTGACAAAGCCGTTAAAATTGTGCGGGAAACCGACCAAGATGCCGAAGTTATCCCGAATTTGATGATCGGTTTTGGCATCGATGAAAACCAGGCAGAATACGTGGCTGAAATTCGCCTGCGCCATTTGAACCGTGAATATTTGCTCAAAAGAACCGACGAAATTGGCAACTTAGAGGCAGATATCGAAGATTTAGAGGCCATCTTGAGCAGCGCGGCGCGTGTAAAAAAAATCATCATCCAAGAACTGACACAGGTGGCAAAAAAATATGCGAGTGAGCGCCGCAGTGAAATTTTGTATGAGGTGCCCAGTGAAGAAAGCGAACAGGAAGAAGACAGTTTGCCCGATTATCCCGTAACCGTGTTTTTCACAAAAGAGGGGTATTTCAAAAAAATCACACCGCAATCTTTGCGCATGAGCGGCGAACAAAAGTTAAAAGAGGGCGACGCGATTATTTTGCAAACGGAAAGCCACAATACGGCCGAGATGCTTGTGTTTACAAACCGCCAGCAGGTATACAAAAGCCGTGTGGGTGAGTTTGAGGATGGCAAGGCCAGCGTGATGGGCGACTATCTGCCGGCAAGGCTTGGCATGGACGAGGGGGAAATGCCGCTTCACTTGGTGCTTACAGACGATTACAGCGGTTTTATGCTGTTTTTGTTTAAAAATGGAAAGGTGGCCAAAGTGCCGCTTAACAGCTATTCCACCAAACAAAATCGGCGGAAACTGGTGAATGCCTACAGCGACAAAGAAGAGCTTGTGTGGATGGAAAGTTTCCATGAGGAAACCGAAGTAGCCATTCAAACCACAGCAGGGCGCCTTTTGCTTGTCAATACAGCCCAAATTGCTCAAAAGAGTACAAAAAATACCATCGGTGTTGCGGTGATTACACTGAAAAAAGGCCAGCGTGTGCGCATGGTGCAACGAGCAAGTGAGATGGAACTCAGCGAGGTACACCGCTATCGTGTGCGCTCTTTGCCGGCCACGGGTGCCACCTTGCGTGCGGCAGATTTAGCAGAGCAAATTTGCCTGCAACCCCTTGAGTGATAAAAGCTTATAAGAAAAATGGTACGAAAAACAGGAAAAAAACGCATATTTCACTTGCATTTTGCATTCGAATATGCTATATTAAAACATAAGATTGTGGAGGTGTATCATGCCAGTGATTGAGATTGTGGCAGGCGTGTTGGTCCTGCTGGTTTGTATTGCGATTACCGTGTTGATATTGGCGCAAGATTCCAAAGGCGGTGGGCTTTCCAGCGTGATTACGGGCACGGAGATGATGTCCGGTGAAACGCGCTCGCGTTCCAAAGAGGCGCGGCAGGCAAGGCTCACAAAGATTTTGGCCGTTGTCTTTTTTGCGGTGGTTGTGTTGGCCAATGTATTGTCTGCGATGCAAAGTTAGAAAGTGTGCCCAAAGCGCCTTGAATGTAATTTCAAGGCGCTTTTTTCAGCAATAGGGCAACCGCAAAAGAAAGGGTGAAACCATGTCTTTAAAATCGAGTCTGCTTAAGCAATTGGCAAACAAAGAGAGCAGTGTGAAAAAATTGAGCCGAGCACTGGAAGTGGACCGCAAAAAAGTGCAGCGTGCATTGAGCGAGCTTGAAAAAGCGGGCGAAGTGAGAGAACGCGATGGTGTATATAGCCTGAAACAGGGAAAAGCCGAATTGGTGCAAGGTGTTTTGGTGAAACTGGGTGCCACCTTTGGTTTTGTGCAGCCTTTGGACAATGGAGACGATATTTTTGTGCCGGGTCGATTTTTGCTTGGTGCCATGCCCGGGGATGAGGTGCTTGTAAAAGTGCGCAGCAAGCCCCGCAAAGAGGGTAGCCGCGAAGGGGAAGTTCAAAAAATTGAACGCGAGCAAAACCGTGTTGTGGGCTTGGTGGAACAAGAACATGGGTGTTTGTTTTTGCTGCTGGACAACACAAAAGATACACGTCTTGCCATTCAAAAGGGCGCAGATGGCGGCGTGCAAGCAGGCGAAAAGGCGGCGGGAGAAATTGTGCGCCGCGGTGTGCGCCATGATGAGCACAAAGTGGGCATCACCTTGCGGTTTGGCCTTGCCGAAGAGGCAAAACAGTGTGCCGCGGCCGTGTTGTATGGTGCCGGCGTGGAAAAACGTTTTTCGCAAGAGGTGAAAAAAGAGAGCAAACACATTGCGGAAAAGGCTGTGCCCCGAGAGGAAATCAAACAGCGCCGTGACTTGCGCGAGGAGATTGTGTTCACCATTGATTCCGCCTCCACCAAAGACATCGACGACGCAATTTCGGTGAAACGTGTGCTCGACGGATACCGTATGTCGGTGCACATTGCGGATGTTAGCCATTATGTGCAAGCCAAAAGTCTTTTGGATGATGAAGCTTTCAACCGCGGTACCTCCATTTATTATGCCGACAGCGTGGTGCCCATGCTGCCAAAAGCATTGTCCAATGGAATTTGTAGCCTTAATGAAGGGGAAGACCGCCTCGCCTTGTCTTGCATTTTAACACTGGACAGCGATGCAAATATGCTGGACTATCGTTTTTTCAAAACGGTAATACGCAGCCGTGTGAAAGGTGTGTATGCCGAGGTGAATGCGCTGCTTTCCGGCACAGCCACGGCCGATATTATAGATAAATATGCCGATGTAAAAGACAGTCTTGTGATATTGGAGGAAGTGTATCACAAACTGGCAGTTTTGCGCAGCTTACGCGGTGACATAGAAATAGAAAGTGATGAGCCAAAGCTTACGATAAACGAAGAGGGACGCTGTGTGGGTGTGGAAAAGCGCAGCCGCGGCAAGGCCGAATGCATGATTGAAGAGTTTATGTTGCTTGCCAACACAGCTTCGGCAAAGCAGGCGCGCACATTGGATATTCCGTTTGTGTATCGTGTGCACGACAAGCCGCCGGCAGAAAAGGTGGAAGCCTTGCAAACCCTTTTGCAAACCCTTTCAATTCCGGCGCGCTTCGAGGGTGGAACCCCCAGCCAAAAGGAGCTGGGGCGCTTGCTGAACGATACACGCGGCACACCTTTAGAGCGTGCCGTGCATCAAGGTGTTTTGCGTAGCATGGCAAAGGCCATCTACGAGGCAAAACCAAAGGGGCATTATGGGTTGGCTTTGGAAGACTATGCGCATTTCACCTCGCCCATACGACGCTACCCGGATTTGGTTGTACACCGTATTTTGAGCGAACTGCTCGAAGGCGCAAAGCCGGAGCGCATCCAAAAACGGTATGCTACTTTCTGCGAACAAGCGGCACGCCACGCGTCGGAAAGAGAGATACGTGCCCAAAAAATTGAGCGTACTTGCGATGATATATACAAAGCTGAATACATGAAAGGCTTTATCGGGGAAGTGTTCAACGGTGTGGTTTCCTCGGTTACACGCTTTGGCATTTATGTGGAGCTGGAAAACAGTGTGGAAGGGCTTGTGCACATCAGCGCCTTGGCAGATGAAGAAATGCAGCTTGTGGATGGCGTGAGCCTCACAGGCATACGCACGGGGCGTGCTTTTAGCCTGGGAGATACGGTGACTGTGCAGGTGGCAGCCGTGGACATTGGGCAAGGAAACATAGACTTTGTTTTGGCGCAAAGCTAAAATAGAGCCGATTTTGTTAACGCTGGGAGTGAAAAGGAAATGAAGCGTGCGTTTGCGGGTTTTATCAGCAGACAACGAAAAGCCGTGCTTATTCTATTTGATATTTTTGTGGAATGTGTGTGTTACATTGTGCCGTGGATTCTAATTCAGGGCAGGGTGGACTTTCCGCTTTATTTCCCCTCGATGGTGGCCAGTTGTTTTTTCTTTGTGTGTTGCTATGAAACGGTGTACGGTGTTTTGGGGATGTATGACAGCCTGTGGCGCTATGCCGAAGTGGTGGAGTTTTTTCGTTTGGTAATTGCCTCGCTTTTGGCTGTGGGGCTGTTTATTTTGGGAAGCACTTTTTTGTTTTATGAGCGGCGTGTGCCCCTTACAGTCTACTCGCTCAGTGCCATTTTTGCCACCTCGGTCACCTTGTATTCGCGCCTTACTTATCGGATGTACCGCAATAAAAAACTACAGCGCAGTGGCCAGAAAAAACAACGTGTGCTTGTGGTAGGGGCGGGCGAAGCTGCGGCCACCTTGATGCATGAGCATAGCAAAGACCCGGAGAGCATGATGAACTTCATCTGCGTGGTGGATGACGCACGAGACAAGGTGGGGCGTTCCATATATGGTGTGCAAGTGATGGGCACAAGCGAGCAGATTCCGGATTTGGTAGATCGGTGTGAAATCGATACCATCATCATTGCCATCACCTCTTTGGACGATAAAAACCGCCAGCGTATTTTGGGAATATGTAACCGATGCACCTGTAAACTGCAAATGTTGCCGGATTTGCGCCAGCTGATGGTGGAAGGCGGCGATTTGAGTAGCCGTGTGCGTGAAGTGCGTGTGGAGGATCTACTGGGACGCAACACAGTACAACTGAGTGGGCAAACCAGCTCTTTGGTTGCAGACAAAGTGGTGCTTGTTACAGGGGGTGGTGGCTCTATCGGCAGTGAACTGTGCCGCCAAATTGCCACATGTGGCCCAAAACAGTTGATTTTATTGGACATTTACGAAAACAGTGCCTACGATGTTCAGCAAGAGCTTTTGCGTAAATATGGAAAAAAATTAAACTTACAAGTGCGCATTTGCTCGGTGCGTGATTCAAAAAAAATGGACGCCTTGTTTGCCCATTTTCGCCCCCAAGTGGTATTTCATGCGGCCGCCCATAAGCATGTTCCCTTGATGGAGGACAGCCCGGAAGAAGCGGTGAAAAACAATGTGTTTGGTACTTATAACACAGCACTGAGTGCCGACAAATATGGGGCAGAGCGTTTTGTGCTTGTTTCCACAGATAAGGCTGTAAACCCAACCAATGTGATGGGTGCCACAAAACGTTTGGGCGAAATGGTTGTTCAGTGTATGGCACAGCGCAGCAAAACCACTTTTGTGGCCGTGCGTTTTGGCAATGTGCTTGGATCGAATGGTTCGGTATTGCCTTTGTTCAAAGAACAAATTGAACATGGCGGGCCCCTTACGGTGACGCATCCGGATGTGGTGCGTTATTTCATGACCATTCCCGAAGCGGTGTCTCTTGTGCTGGAAGCGGGTTCCATGGGCAGGGGTGGCGAAATTTTTGTGTTGGATATGGGCGAGCCCGTGCGCATTTTGGAATTGGCCGAAAACCTAATAAAGCTGGCCGGGTTTGTGCCTTACACAGAGATGAAAATTAAGTTCACAGGGCTTCGACCGGGGGAAAAACTGTATGAAGAATTGCTTATGGATGAAGAGGGTCTGATCAAAACCAGCAATGACAAAATTTTCATCGGGGAACCCATTGCTTTAAACAAAAACACATTTTTCGATCATCTGCGCGTTCTCAAAGAGATGGCCTATGCGAACAACAAGGAGAATTTGGTGCAGGCGTTGCTCGACCTTGTGCCCACATTTCATCACGAACCAAGGGGGCAAGTGGAGATAAATGTATAAAAAAGTGGTTAAGCCAATGGCAGACCGTTTCTTGGCATTCCTGGCGTTGCTTTTCTTGTCTGGTGTGATGGTGCTCTTGGCGCTGCTTGTAAAACTGGATTCCAAGGGGCCTGTGTTTTTCCGCCAGCAACGCGTGGGCAAAGAAAAAAAACTGTTCACGATATTGAAGTTTCGCACCATGTATGCAGACACCCCAAAAGATGTGCCCACACATCTTTTGCAAGACCCGAGCAGTCGCATTACAAAAATGGGGCGCTTTTTGCGAAAAACAAGTTTGGACGAATTGCCCCAGATTTTCAATATTTTGGCAGGACAAATGAGTGTGATAGGGCCGCGCCCGGCGTTATGGAACCAAGATGATTTGATTGCGCAGAGGGACCAATACCACGTGAACGAGCTTGTTCCGGGCTTAAGCGGATATGCCCAGGTGAATGGGCGCGACGAACTGCCCATTGATGTGAAAGCAAAGCTCGACGGATATTATGCACAGCACATCAGTTTAGGGTTGGATGTAAAAATTTTCTTTTGGAGCATTGCGGCGATGTTTCGCGGCAGTGGCATTGCAGAGGGCAAGGCAAAAGAGTGAAGAGGCAGTGAAGTGGTAGTTTGGCATCTGCCTTTGGCTGAAAACGCAACCCCAAAAAGTGAAATCCGGCAGAAAAAATTCTGCCGGATTTTTTTGTGAAAACGTAAACATTGATTGACTTTTTAGGCAGTGGTGGGATGTGGGTTAGCTCCCCAAGGCATTTCAAGTGAAAGCGTACTATCTTGGGGTTCGCCTTCCGAAAGGAAAAAATCACGGCCTTTTTTGATAAGCTTCGTGGTAAATATCCACCCAATCGTACTCTTGGCCGCCTTGCCAGGCAGCATGGGTAACCCAATAAGGGTTTCTGAATTGTTCTTTGCCAATTGCAACAAGGTCGGCACGGTCGTTGTTTAAAATTTCTTCTACCATTTCTTTTTGGGTGATACGCCCCACGGCGATAACAGGGATATCACAATTGTTTTTTACAGCGGTAGCAAGAGGAACCTGATAGCCCGGGAAAACATTGATTTTAGCCTGTGCAATGCCGCCGGAGCTGATGTGGGCAATGTCAATATATGGCTTTGCCCACTGCACCACTTGGCAGGTTTCTTCCAAAGTGATGCCACCTGGCAAATAGTCGGTTGCGGAAAGGCGAAGCAAAATGGGTTTTTCGGCAGGCCAGGAACTACGCACGGCTTGCAATACCTCCAAAAGCAACCGTGCACGGTTTTCTAGGCTGCCGCCATATTCGTCGCTTCTTTGATTGGTGACGGGGGATAAAAAGGTGCTTAGCAAATAGCCGTGTGCCCCGTGAATTTCAATGGCGTCAAACCCGGCCTTGTCGGCTCTTTGGCAAGCAGCAACAAAGGCAGACACAACCTCAGCTATTTCCGCTTTGCTTATCTCTCTCGGTTTGCGATAAGTTTCGTCGAAGGCAAGGGCACTTGGCGAAACTGTGTAATTTGAATTGTCTGCTTCGGCAGTGCATTTTCGGCCGGCATGGTTGAGCTGCACAGCCATTTTAGCGCCTTCACTGTGGCATAAATCCACCACTTTACGCAACCCATCCACTTGCTTATCGTCCCAAAGGCCCAAGCAGTTTCCGGAAATGCGCCCATTTGGTTGCACGCCTACGGCTTCCATGATGATGAGACCAACACCCCCAATGGCGCGAGAGGCATAGTGCACAAGATGCCTGTCGTTTACCAGCCCATCGGAATCGGCGGTATACAAGCACATGGGTGGAAATACAATTCGATTCTTTAACTCTAAGTTCTTCACAGAAAATGGTTCGAAAATACGCATAGTACACACTCCTTCTTAGTTTTCTTTCCTTTGTTTTAGAAAAAAGTGAACAGGGAATTGAAAAGCGTGTGGTTGACAAACAAAAATTTTGTCAACCACGCAAGAGCCCTTCCTCTATCATACTGGATTTGCCACAAAATGTATAGATGTAAAACAAAAAGATTGAGTCAACACGATCTAGGGCAAAAGGCTTTCACCAAAAAAGGATTCAGGAAGTGAAAAGAGTTCTGCCAATGTGTTGGCAATACAGGAAAAGGAGAGGTGCACCCCCAGGTTTTGCCCCTCACGTTGTTTTGCTTGATACAGAAGAAAGGGGACATCCTCACGACTGTGGTCGGTGCTTGTGGTAGAGGGATCGCAACCGTGGTCGGCTGTGATAATCAGCACATCATCTTCTTGTAAAAGGGGCAACATATGCCCTAAGTCAATATCAAACGCAGAAAGAGCCTTGGCATAACCATGAACATCATTGCGATGTCCATATAACATATCAAAATCCACAAGATTGACAAAGGCAAGGCCGTGAAAGTCTCGCTCCAGCAAATCGAATACCACCTGCATTCCATGGGCGTTGTTTTGTGTAGGGATTCGCTCGGTAATGCCTCGGCCTGCGAAAATGTCGAAAATTTTGCCAACAGCAATTACGTCACAGCTTGCATCTTGCAGTGCCTCCAGTACAGTTCTTTGCGGTGGCGGCAAAGAAAAATCGTGGCGGTGCGGTGTTCTTTGGAACGAGGATGCATCGGTGCCAATAAAGGGACGAGCAATCACGCGCCCCACCGCCAAATCTCCCTGCAATAACGTCCTTGCCAGCTCGCAGTAATGATATAAGGTTTCAAGGGGCACAACGGCCTCGTTTGCGGCAATTTGAAACACACTGTCGGCGCTGGTGTATACAATCAAAGCACCGGTTTTCATATGTTCTTCGCCATACTGCGCAATTACTTGTGTGCCGGAAGCGGGCTTGTTGCACAGAACTTTTCTTTTCGCCTGTTTTTCAAAAGCATGAATCAGCTCTTTTGGAAAGCCGTTTGGGAAAGTGGGTAAAGCTTTTTCACTTATAACACCGGCAATTTCCCAGTGTCCGATTGTGGTGTCTTTTCCAAGGCTTTTTTCCTGTAAACGTGCATAATGTCCAAGAGGTTTTGCTTTTGTTGGAAGGGTGTCAAGACCTGTAATGTTATAAAGACCCAATTTTTTCAGGTGGGGGATGTGCAAGTGTTCGCTTTTGTGCACAGCCAATAGGGTGTTGCTGCCCGCGTCACCAAAAAGGGCGGCATCCGGTGCATCCCCGATGCCAAAGCTATCCAGTACCAATAAAAACACCCGTTTTCCCAAGCTAGCCACCTCCCAAATAATATTTCTAAAAATGTGCACTGAATACATCCTAAAGGTGTATCCAATTATCTGCTGGGCAAAACAAACCTCATGAGAAAGCATTCAGCCGTTATCCCCTGCGTTTGTTCGTTGGATATGAATGGTGAGCTATGCAATGGGGAAGAGTTTAAAAGATTCCAACAAATCGTTGATTTGTTGGAATCTTTTAAATAAATTTCCGGCTCTGTTATGAAATCAAGAAAAGATAAATAAAATCAATCACCGTCGTCGTCATCGCCGCCGCCATCATCGCCACCATCGCCGCCACCATCGCCGCCACCATCATCGCCGCCATCATCATCGTCATCCTGTTCGGGAACAACGACCGGTGGTGTGGCAGTGGGCTCCTGCGGCGCAGGCGCCTGGGGCGTAGGATCCTGTGGTGTTGCATTCGGTGAATGGGGGGGACTATTTGCAGGTGCAACGTCACCCGGGTTTATGCCATCGCCAGGGTCTTCGTTTTCCGTTCTATCCGTGCGTTCGTTTTCATCACGGTCGTCGTCGTCGTTGTCAGAATGGTTGCCAGAACCGCCGACATTCCCGGAATTGCCACCATTGGCAGGGCGCATATCATCATCGTCGTCATCATCTGTATCACCGGTGATGTCATCGTTGGCATCATCATCGTCATTGTCGTCATCATCATCGCCATTGTCATCGTCATCGTCGTCATCATCTGCATCGGCCAAACGCAACGCACTTTGTGTTTCAATTTCAGCCAAAAGGGAGCCATTGCCCGATACATGGGAAAGCACAAAATCTGGAATGTTGCCAAGTGCAAGAGGCATCACCTCAAAAGTGGATTCCGCCCCATCTGCAGCGGTGTCAATCAAAACAGATTCACCTGCATTCAGCGAGGTCACCTGCTCGTCACCTGTGGCTAAATCGAGAAAGGAAACGTCGGCATGGCCTGTGAGTAAAGTGAAGCGAGACAAGGTATCGCTTAGATTTTCAACATAACCGGAGGTTCCCCGAATGCTGGTAACCGCATTGGAGGTGCGAATGTTGAACAGTTCTTCCTCACCCAAAGGTTCGGTGACTTCAAAAAACAGCTTTCCGCTTGTCAAATCCACCTGCAAGTGTTCGCCATTCTCTTCCAAGGTGCATTCGGAAAGGGCATCCAGCTTGATGGATTTTGCATCATCCAAACTGATAAAGGCATAACTGCTTTCTTCAGTGGCAAGCGAATCTCCGCTAAACAAACGCATGCCCGGCTCAATGTTTAATAATTCGTTTGACTGGTTTTTCAAATCCACCACACCTTGGGTTTGCACAAGGCGCATGGTGATGGCGGCGGCAACCGGTGTGCTCCATGCCATAAATAAAATCAATATACCCAAGGCAATTGAAAACACTAGAAGTAAGCGTTTGGCAAGCCATTGCTCGGCAAAATTGTAACGCCCCGTAACGCCGTTCATAAGAATTCTCCTTTTTGGGGTCTGAAAACTTCATGGTAAACTGAACAAAAGTGCCTGTATATGAAGACAGACTATCTCCATTTTCAGTATGCCACGTTTTTATGTAAATGTAAAGATTAATTTGTCTGTTTTTTCGATGGTGGGTGCAGAATTTTGCGCATAAAAATTGTACAATACATTAAAATGTTCTGTTTTGTGCAGAACAAGACACCTTGTTACCCGGCAATATTGGTATTGACAAACTTCATATATTGTGTATACTGAATATATACAATATGAGAGGCTTGTGGATTGCATGGAAATCATTGTGAGCAACACTGGGGGCTGCCCCATCTACGAGCAAATTTATCAACAGATAAAAATGCACATTTTAAAAGATAGGATCAAGGAGGGGGATGCACTGCCCTCTATGCGTTTGCTTGCAAAAGAGTTACGCATCAGTGTGATTACCACCAAACGTGCCTACGAAGAGCTCGAGCGAGACGGGTATATCATTTCTGTTGTTGGCAAAGGCAGTTTCGTGGCCGGAAAAAACACAGAGCTAATTCGAGAGGAAAATCTAAAAAAAATAGAGCAACTCTTGGGCGAGGCCACGGAGCTTGCACGGCTTTGTGTGGTGCCCATAGAGGAGCTCGAGGAAATTTTGAGGATACTGTATCAAGAGGAGGCACAATGAATGGATAGCATTTTACAGTTAAAAGGGCTTAGCCGACGCTACCCGGATTTTCATCTAGACAACATACATCTGTGCCTGCCCACAGGCTGCATCATGGGGCTTATCGGAAAAAATGGAGCAGGGAAGACCACCTTGATTCGGCTGATTTTGGATTTAATTCAAAAGGAAAGCGGAGACATTTGCCTTTTTGGCCAGGGGTCTTTGCGCGAAAAACCGCAAAACAAAGAATATATTGGTGTGGTTTTGGACGAGGTTACTTTTGCAAACAATCTAACGGCAAAAGCTGTGAATGCGGTGATGCGTCGCAGTTTTAAAACTTGGAACAGCGACAGCTATTTTTCTTATCTGGAGCGGTTTTCTCTGCCACAAAACAAACAGATAGAGGGTTTTTCTCGTGGCATGAAAACAAAGGTTTCGCTGGCTGTGGCACTTTCGCACGAGAGTAAACTTTTGGTTTTAGACGAGGCGACAAGCGGGTTGGACCCCGCGGCCAGAAGCGACATTTTAGAAATTTGCCTCGAATTTATTCAAGATGAGCAAAAAAGCATCCTGCTGTCCTCGCACATTCTCAGCGACCTTGAAAAAATTTGTGATTATATCACCCTATTGGATGGGGGAAAACTGCTTTTTTCCGAAGAAAAGGATGTTCTGCTGGATAAATATGCCATTTTGCATTGCACAAAAGAAACCCTTCTTTCGCTGAGAGAAAAAGATGTGATATCGGTGAGACAACATCAGTTTGGCAATGAAGTGTTGGTGCTGCGTCAAAATATTTCAAAGGACATCAAAACAGAAAATACCACAATAGAAGATGTAATGTTATTTTTAACAAGAGAGGGGAGAGCGTCATGACGGGCCTGATTCTTAAGGATTTATACAGCTTAAAAAGCAGAATGAAAAGCCTTTTGCTTTTCTTTCTTTTCTTTCTCGTTTTCGGAATCATGATGCAAAGCATGAATTTGGCCGCAACACTCATCGGCTTTTTGCCCTATTTTCTCATCGTAATCACAATCAGCAGCGACGAAAATGTGAAATATATTTCGTTTGCACTTACAACACCGGTGTCTCGCAGGGATGTGGTGCTTGCAAAATATGTATTGCTACTGCTATTGTATTTGGCCTGTGCTGCCCTGATGGCATTGCTTTGGCTTTTTCAAAACCATGATGTACAAAACTTATTGCTCAGCGCATCCACCATGGCCGTCAGTTTTTTTATCATCTGCGGCATGATGCCCATTTGGCTGAAGGTAGGCATTGAAAAATCTCGATTTTTGCTATTTGGTGTTTTCTTAGCATTCTGGGCTGTGCCCACATTGGGAAGCACTTTGGGGCTTCCCATCGATGTAGAAGCCCTGCTGCCAAAGATTGCCATAGCTGTGCCCGTGCTTTTGCCGGGTGTTCTTGTGGCTTCTGTTTGGGCATCCATTCGCATCTATCAGAAAAAAGAATTCTGAGTTGCGATGTTCTGGAAGAAGTGTTGCCGTTTTTCTATTCTTTTGCAAGTCGCTCCAGTGCCATGCGATAGCCGCCGCCACCATATTGGATGCAGCGGTTGATGCGGCTGATGGTGGCAGAGCTGATTTCCACCTTTTCAACAATCTGCTCATAGGTGTGCCCTTCTAAAAGCATTTGTGCCACTTTTAAGCGCTGTGCCATATCGTTCAACTCTTTCATAGTGCAGATGTCTTCAAGAAAAAGAGAACATTCATCTGTGTTTTTTAAAGCCAAAACAGCATGCAAAAGCTTGTCTATATCCGGGTTATGTTGAAATGCCATGCCATACCTCCTAAAGCTTTTTATCATCTATACTTTCATACTTTAGCACAAAAATGAAGAAAATGCAAAACCAATGCAGAATAGCAAGATTTTGCGCCTATATTATGGGAAGCTAGCAGGAATTTTATGGGGCGGGGCATGTTTGGAAAATTGCCTTGCAAGATTTTCACAGAAAACAGCCCGTGAAACAAATGAAAAGCCGGCAGAAAATTTTCTGCCGGCTTTTTTCTTGTATGATTATTTTACCATGCCGGCCACTTCAGCGGCAAAATCGTCGCTGCGTTTTTCAAGGCCCTCACCTTTTTCAAAGCGAGCATAGGCCGTGATTTTGATGCTACCGCCGAGTTCTTTGGCGGTGTTTTCCACATACTGTGTCACGGTGATGTCGTTGTCTTTTACAAATTTCTGGCACAACAGGCAGTTTTGTTCATAGTACTTTTTAACGCGGCCAGCCACCATTTTTTCGGCGATTTCAGGCGATTTGCCCTCGTTTAAAGCCTGCGCTTTCAAAATTTCTTTTTCTTTTTCTAAAACCTCTGCCGGCACATCTTCGCTTGAAAGATAGCTCGGGTTTTCTGCGGCGATGTGCATGGCAATGTCCTTGCCAAAACCGGCAAACGCGGGGTTTTTCACAATGTCGTCGCTCGCTTCAAACTGAACCAGCACGCCGTGGGTACCGCCGCCGTGCACATAAGCGCAGTTTTTGCCATTAAAACGCTCAAAACGTCGGATTTTCAGGTTCTCACCAATCACCAAGATTTTCTCGCGCAATTCGTCGGCCACTGTGCCTGCGCCCATCTTCAAATCCATCAAAGCGTCTACATCGGCAGGGCTGTGCTTCAAAACAATGTCAGCCAAATCGTGCACAAAGGCACGGAAACTCTCGTTTTTGGCCACAAAATCGGTTTCGCTGTTCACTTCCACAACCACGCCGCAATCGCCGTCTAAATCAGACAAAGCGTACACCATGCCCTCCGAGGCAATGCGCCCGGCCTTTTTGTTGGCTGCGGCAAGACCTTTCTCACGAAGCAACTCAACGGCTTTTTCCATGTCGCCGTCGGCTTCAGACAAAACTTTTTTGCAATCCATCATACCACAACCGGTGCGCTCGCGCAGGGTTTTCACATCTTGTGCTGTAAATGCCATATTTGTCTCCTCATTTCTCGGTTGAATTTTTACATAGTTTTAAAAATCCTGCCTCTTCTCGCAAAGCCGAAAAGGGCAGGAGACATTGCCTATTTTTAAGCGCCGGCTACCTCTTGTGCATCGGCTGCATCGCCCTGTGTTTCTTCTTCCATCTGCTCGCCTTGGCGACCTTCCAAAATGGCATTGGCCATGGCGCTGGAAATCAAACGCACGGCACGAATGGCATCATCGTTGCCGGGGATAACATAGTCGATTTCGTCCGGGTCGCAGTTGGTGTCCACAATGGCTACAATCGGGATGTGCAACTTGCGTGCTTCCGAAACGGCAATGTGCTCTTTGCGGGGGTCTACCACAAAAAGAGCACCGGGTAGGCTGTTCATGCCTTTTACACCGCCAAGGAATTTTTCCAGTTTTTCAATTTCAAGTTCAAGTTTGATTACTTCTTTTTTGGGAAGCATCTCAAAGGTGCCGTCTTCACGCATTTTTTTAAGCTGCTCCATGCGGTCGATGCGGCGGCGAATGGTGCGGAAGTTTGTGAGCATACCACCAAGCCAACGGGCGTTCACAAAAGGCATGTTGCAACGGGTGGCCTCTTCACGAATGGATTCCTGTGCTTGTTTTTTCGTGCCAACAAACAATAAATCTTTGCCCTCAAGCGAGATGTCGCGCACAAAATTATACGCCTCATCCATTTTTTTAACGGTTTTCTGCAAATCGACAATGTAAATACCATTGCGCTCGGTGAAGATGTATCTTGCCATCTTCGGGTTCCATCTCCGTGTTTGGTGCCCAAAATGCACACCGGCTTCGAGCAATTGTTTCATCGATACGACTGCCATAGTGTTCTACCTCCAAAAATTTGTTTTTACCCTCCGCATTGTTTCGTTTTTCCACCCCTGGGGCAATGCCGATGTCACCGAAAATTGCCGCCAAAATGGGCACAAGGAAAAATATACAATGCGTGTGTATTGCCGATATATTATAGCATAGATAATGCCATAAATCAAGATAAAAATATAGAAAATTATCGAGACAATCTCCGTCCCATCAAAACGCCCATGGCCGAGGCCATCATCAGTCCGCGTGTCCAGCCGCTGGAATCGCCCAGGCAGTGTAACCCGCCAATGCTTGTGTCTAAGTGTTCATCCATTTTCACACAGTTCGAGTAGAACTTTAGTTCCGGGGAATAGAGCAAAGTTTCAATGCTGGCAAACCCCGGCACCACATGGTCTACGGCATTGATGAAGTTGATGATGTTTACCATGGAGCGGTAGGGCAGAGCCGAGGTGATGTCTCCGGCCACAGCATCGGCTAAGGTGGGGCGCACATTGGCTGTGTCGAGTTCTTTTTGCCAGGTGCGTTTGCCATCCATGATATCGCCGTATCTTTGCACCAGAATGTGGCCGTCGCCGAGCATATTGGTGAGCTCGCCTATTTTTTGTGCATAGGCGATGGGTTGGTTGAACGGATAGCTAAAATTGTGCGAGCACAAAATGGCCAGGTTTGTGTTTTTGCTTTTGAGTTCTTTAAACGAGTGCCCGTTTACCACGGCCAAATCATTGTCGTAATTTTCTTGCGACACAAAGCCACCCGGGTTTTGACAGAAAGTGCGCACCTTATTTTTAAAAGGTTTTGGATAGCCTATCAATTTGGATTCATACAACACATTGTTCACATCGTCCATGATCTCATTGCGCACTTCTACGCGCACACCGATATCCACGGTGCCGGGCTTGTGGGCGATGTCATGCTCTGCACACATTTTTTCCAGCCAATCCGCACCGCGGCGCCCCGTTGCGATCACGGTGCTTTCCGCCTCTATCGTGGTTACATCGTCGGGTTTTCCGGCCGGGTGAATTTGAATGCCCCGACACAGGTTGTCTTTCAAAAGCAAATTGCTACATTCATACCCAAACAGGTATTCCACGCCCTGCTCGCGCAGGTGGTTTTCCAGGGCAAGATAAAGCTCTTGGGCCTTTTCTGTTCCCAAGTGGCGAATGGGGCAATCAACAAGTTTCAAACCGGCTTGAATGGCACGTTTGCGAATTTCCTTGGTCTTTTCCAAGTTGCCAAGCCCTTCCACATGTTTCGTGGCACCAAACTCCAAATAGATGGTATCGGTATAGTCGATGAGTTCCTGTGCATTTTGGGTGCCGATCAAATTGGGGAAGTCTCCGCCCACTTCATAGCTCAAGGAAAGCTTGCCATCCGAAAAAGCACCCGCACCGGAAAACCCGGTGGTGATGTGGCAAAAAGGCTTACATTGCACACAAACTCCGGTTTTGTTTTTGGGGCAAGAACGTTTTTCAATGGGGCGCCCCTTTTCTACCATCACAATTTTCTTTTTGTTGCCACAGCGTAGCATTTCCAATGCGGTGAAGATACCGGCAGGGCCGGCCCCCACGATGACGACATCCGTTTTCATACAATCTCCTTCTAAAACAACACAAAATCAATGAAAAATAAGTGTAAAACAAACCGGTTTGTGCACAAAAGTGGTAAACTTGAAGCGCTTACAGCTCGAACAGGGCCTCTCGAATCACCTCACACACCGTGGGGTGTGGGAAAACAATTTTCTCAAGTTCCTCAAAGGCGATTTCCTTTTCTATCATCAAAGCTGCTCCGTAAATCATTTCAGAGGCATAACTGCCAATGATGTGTACGCCCAAAAGGACCCTGCGTTCTTGATCGTACACAAGCTTGCAAATGCCATCGCCACCTTCCACTTCGGCCAGGTAACGCCCCGAATAGCGCAGGGAAATGGTGTGTTCCGCTGCCGCAAAACCGGCCTGCTGCGCCTCTTCCAGATTATAACCAACAGCGGCCACTTCCGGGTTTGTGTAAATAACAGAGGGAATGGCGCTATAACGCATTTCATCTTGTTTTCCAAGCATACAATTCACCGCCACTTCACTCTCGCGGTAGGCTGTGTGTGCAAGCATGGATTTGCCGTTCACGTCGCCCGAGGCATACACATTGGGCACATTGGTTTGCATGTGGCTATCGGTAAGAATGGCACCGCGCTCGGTTTCAATGCCCAAACTGTCGAGACCGAGTTCCTCGGTGGCGGCCCTTCGGCCAATGGAGAGCAGCACCAGGTCGGCGCTGATGCTTTCTTCCTGCCCCTCTTTTTCAAAACGCACCGCGTTGCCCTCGATGGCGGTTACCTTGCAGCCCAGGTGGAACTGAACACCACGTTTTTGCAAGTTTTTTTGCAAAAGGGCACTGATTTCAACGTCGGTGGGGCCTGCTACTTTAGAAAGCATTTCCACCACGGAAACTTGCACGCCGACATCACAAAAATAGTTGGCCATTTCAAGCCCGATGACACCGCCACCAATGACCACAAGAGATGTGGGAAGCTCGGTGCGGCTTAATATTTCGCGATTTGTAACCACCGTGCCACTTTCAAGCCCCTCTTTCACACCGGGAATGGGGGGGGTAACCGGCACAGAACCACTGCAAATGAGAAGTTTTTTGGCTGTATAACGCTCTTCGCCGGCGTTCACCACAAAATTTTCGCCCTCTTTTCCGGCGAGTGTGGCCGTTTCCTTTATAACACACACTTCGTGGTGCTTCAGTTTGCTCGTAACACCCGAAACCAAAATTTTCACCACTTTGTCTTTTCTTTTTACCACTTTGGCATGGTCTATGGTGACATTTTCCGCCTGCACGCCATATTTTTGACCATGCTGTGCATAGCTGAAAATTTTGGCTGAATTCAAAAAAGCTTTCGAAGGAATGCAACCCTCGTTGAGGCAGACACCGCCCAAAGCCCTTTTTTCAAACACGGCGGTCTTTAGCCCGCCCGCAGCGGCGCGTTCGGCTGCTAAGTACCCACCCGGGCCGCCGCCGATTACGATTAAGTCGAATGTATCCATCATGATGCCCCCCTCAATATGCTATCCTTTATTGTGACCATACAAATATTATTATACTTTAAGTGCCGTCAAAATACAAGACCGAGACTTTGCGGAGAGATAATTTGCAAATTATCGATTTATCGTATGATATCGAACTAAAAATCTTGACATTGTTGCATAATGGTGATAAAATTAACTTTAACCGTTTTGGAATGCCTTTAGGCAATTACTTGTATAGGTTTGGAAGGATTTTCATGAAAAACAAAAATTTTATTGTTACCATTGCGCTGGGGATGATTTTCTTTGTGGCCATTGCATATAGTTTGGTTCGTTTTAACAACACAGTCAATGATGAGCTTGAAAAATCGGTGCGAACCACATTGGCAGATATGGCAACGCAGCAGCAATTGGCGCTGAATCGGCAAGTGGAAAACATGCTTTTAAGCCTTGTGGGGATGTCGGAAACACTACTCATCATCGGGGATGAAGAAGAAGTGGCCTTAGAGTTTATCAACAGCAAAAAGGAATCTTTGCAGCTACAGGCAGTTTTGATAGCAGACGAAGCGGGCAAAGCACTTTTGGATACAGGGGAGCAGGTCGATGTTGCAAGCACGGATTATTTTGAGGCAGCCATGCGCGGCGAGTCCTTTGCAACACAAATGCATGTTTCTCCTTACACGGGGGAAGACGTGTTCACGGTGTCGGTTCCCATTGTGAGGCAGGGAGAAATTGTTGGTGTTTTGGCTGTGGAATATTGTGCGGAATACATGTCTTCTTTGTTAACCAACTTCACAGATGAACGGGGCCTGAACTTGGTGGTGGACAGCGACAGCCAAATTGTACTAAGCACCAATGAATTTGTGCTTAGTTTTGATGCGTTCAGAAGTGCGGAGTTTGAAGAAGGTGCATCCTTTGAAAGCGTTGTAAGTGATTTCCAAAACGGAAATGCCGGAAGCATTTCGTATAGCATTGGCGGTGTGCAAAAATATGGCGAGTATAGGCCGCTTGAAATTAATGATTGGATGTTGTTTTTTGAGATTTCAGAGGAAAGTGTGCTAGACAGTGCCCAGAATATTTCAAGGAGCATGATTTTAACAAGTATCTTGCTTATCGCGTTTGCCTTTAGCGCCATTTTATACGTGGTGCTATCCAAAAATCGCTCTGCAAAAGAGCTGGAAAAAGTTGCCTACTACGACGAAATGACGGGAATTCCCAATTTGCTGAAATTCAAAATGTTGGTGGCACAGGCGCTTGAAAAAGAGCCCGATAAACAATATGCCATGGTGAAAATGGACATGGTAAATTTCAAGGCTGTTAACGAGATGTTCGGATATGAACAGGGAAATCAAGTGATTTGTGCCATTGCGCAAACGGGAAAATCTGTGGAGGATAAAAGTTTTGTGCAGGCGAGGGTGTCGGCCGAGGAGTTCATGTTTTTTGCGGAAAGCGACCTTTTCGAGAATTTGGATAAAAGCTCAAAAGAATATGAAGCACACTTTAAAACCCTGTTGCCGCAGTTGGCCGAGCACCAGTTTACATTCCGCTATGGGCGTTACTTTGTAAGAGCGGGCGAGTGCGACGTGAACGACATGGTAAACAAAACCAACATTGCCCATTCGTTTGCCAAAAAAGATGGGGGCAGTTTCATTTGGAACTATGACGAAAGCTTTACGAAAAAAGTTTTGAGAGACACGGAAATTGCCAATAAAATGCACAAAGCACTTGAACAAGAAGAATTTCAGGTGTATTTGCAACCAAAGTACAGTGTGGCGAACCGCGGAATTATCGGCGCTGAGGCTCTTGTGAGATGGGTGGAAGCAAATGGGAGTATGGTATATCCGAACGAATTCATTCCGTTGTTTGAGCAAAACGGTTTTATCGTGGAGCTGGACCGATATATGCTGAAAAATGTTTGCAAAACACTGAAATCTTGGAAAGAAAAAGGGCAAAACTGCATTCCGGTTTCGGTAAATTTTTCACGCTTGCACATTCAAAACAAAAACTTTGTGAAAGAACTTGAGAACATTGTGTTCTCTTATGGTGTGAATCCGAAGTATATAGAAATAGAGCTTACAGAAAGCACGGTGATGGAAAATGAAAAAGAACTGCGTGTGTTGCTTAAAAAAATACACAAAGCAGGATTTTTGGTTTCCATTGATGACTTTGGGTCCGGTTATTCCTCCCTGGGAATGCTCAAAAATTTCGAGGTGGACACATTAAAGCTGGACAGAAGTTTTTTTGTGGAAGTGGAGGATGAAGAGGAGCACAGCCGCGGTGATATGGTGGTGGAAAGCATTGTGAAGCTTGCCGGAAAACTGGGGATGTATACGGTGGCCGAGGGAATTGAAGAAAAACAGCAAGAGGATTTCCTAAGGAAAATCAACTGCGAGGCCGCACAAGGGTATCTTTTTTCAAAACCGCTTCCCATTGGTGAGTTTGAAAAGTTATATTTTGATCAATTGTAAAAACAGTTTGGAAGCTGTGAGGAGGTTACGATGGCGGTTGTTATTATGGATGGTGCTATTGGTAGCAATTTGATGGAAAATGCTGGCGATGTGGTTTCGCAGCTGAGCCTGACAGATGAAGCACGTGTTTTGGCCCTACATAAAAGTTATATCGACGCCGGTGCAAATGTAATTTGCAGCAATACCTTTAGTGCCAACCGCTACGGAAAACTTACTTTTCCCCTTGCCGATGTTGTGGCAAAAGGCGTGGAGCTTGCAAAAAAAGCCGCAGAAGGCAAGGGGGAGGTGGCGCTGGACATAGGCCCCTTTTCAGAGCTGTTAGAGCCATACGGCGATTTGAGTGAAGAGGACTGCGAAAACCAGTATCGAGAAATTCTAACAGCCGGTGCGGCGGAAAAACCGGATTATATTTTTTTTGAAACCTTTATGGATTTAAACATGCTGGAATTGGCCGTGAAACAGGCCGTGCCTTTTGGTATTCCCATTCTTTGTTCCATGACTTTTATGGAGATTGGAAAAACCATGATGGGAAACTCGGTGCAAGATATGGTGGATAGACTTTCACAGTATCCACTTAAGGCCATTGGGCTGAATTGTTCACTGGAGCCAAACCTGTCTTTGCCGATTGCAAAAACATTCCGGAAATATACGGATTTGCCCATTGTTTTCAAGCCCAACGCAGGGTTGCCACAGTTCGAAGAGGGGGATATCTGCTATGAAGATGCAAATTTGTTTGCACAGCAGTTTTCCGGCATTGAAGAGCTGGGCGATGTATGGATTGGCGGCTGCTGTGGCAGCACGGAGAAGCATGTTCGCCGCTTGGCGGTACATTACTGCAAATGAGAAAATCGGGGTTGTTTCAAGTGCATTGAAACAACCCCGATTTATTTGCACAAAAAAAGTCGTTGCGAACCGATGGATCCGCAACGACTTGGTTGGCCTGGCAGGATTCGAACCTACGAATGCCAGAGTCAAAGTCTGGTGGCTTACCGCTTGCCGACAGGCCAGTATAATAAAAGCGAACAAATCGCCCGCTTTTATAAATGGGGTGGATAATGGGATTTGAACCCACGGCCTCCAGGGCCACAACCTGGCACTCTAACCATCTGAGCTATACCCACCACATAAGAAACCGTGGCATCCAAAATCACGTATGGATAAAACGCGATTGTGTGCACATGGATGACGCTTTAATAGGATAGCATAATATTGGGTCAATGTCAATCACAATTGCATAAGATGTTGCAATTTTTTTAAAGCAATCGATTGAAGATAGCGTACGTTTGCGTAACTTACCCCAACACGCTGGGCCACTTCTTTGGCCGGCATATCATGGTAAAACCGTAAAATCAGAATGTTGCGCTCTCGCTCCGGCAATTTTTCAAGGGCCGTTGCAAGCTGTGCCAACTGTTCTTTTTTTAAAAGCATATCCTCCGGCAGAAGGTTCTCGTCGGATTTTTCATAGGCATCGTCTGCCCAGGTTTCATTTTTGTGGTGTCGGTAATAGTCGTATACCGTGTTTTTGGCGATGGTATATATCCAAGTAGACACACTGGCCCGCTGTTCATCATAACGCCACAGCCCGGCCAACACTTTGGAAAACACCTCGGAAACCAACTCTTGTGCATCCGCTTGATTGCTTACCCGTTTTGCTATATATCCTTCCACCTTTTTTTGGTAGCTCAGATATATTTCTTCCATGTCCAGCGGTTTAGACATGCGGCCATTCCCCCTTTGTGTCATAGGGGATGTCTCCGGCTGCAAACAATTGCAATTCATCGTCGCTCAGTTCTTCTTGCGTTTTGGCAAAGCAACAGTCCTGTTCACATTGTTCAATTAGTTGTGCTAAGTGTTCGTCTTGCGCAAAGCGCTGCATTGCAAACAGCTCGGCTAAATCCGGTTTCAAACCACTCACCACCTTTATTTGTCTTTGTGCATACGAACCACTTATTATGATATACGAACCACACTGCCTTTTGTTAGGCGAACTTTGCCTTTTTTGTGCAAAACAAGGCTATCGTGTGGCGGAAAACGCACTGAGAAGCAGAAACAAAAGAATGAAAAGAAAATACAGGCAAAAGAAGCAAACCGAGAAGATAAACATAATTTTTCCGGCACGGTTCCACGGCTCCATCACGGCATTGAAATGATGGATATCTATATAATTTCCGTTTTGCCAGGCCCATTCATTCCCTTTTGCGCCACAAACAAACGGCCAAATCAAATTTAATATTGGGAGCAAGCATAAAAAGGTGAGATAACTTCTATGCCCGATTCCCCACCAGATGTTCAAAGAAAAGGCTCCCCAGTTCCATTTTTTTAGCTCCTGTGGCATTTCGCCGGTTTGATAAGGATAGCCTGATTGCTTACATTCGTACATGGTTTTCTCCTATTGGTGCTTGGGCCTGCAAATTTAGTCAAGAAGGGTTACACGGGTGGCAAAAGCTCGATGGGCTCGGGCTTTGCGAAATAATATCCTTGCGAGTAACTGATGGTATACAACTCTACAACCTGTTGCAATTCTTTGGTTTCTACAAATTCGGCAACCGTTTCTACCCCCAGTTGCTGGGCTAAATATCGAATGGTGTTGAGAATGATAAGGCTTTCTTCATTGGTCAATAGGCCGCGAATGATGCTACCATCAATTTTGATATAATCCGGGCGTAAGTTGATGACGGCGGCCAAGGTGGAATAACCGGAGCCGAAATCGTCGATGGCAATGGCACAGCCCAATTTGCGAATTTCGCACACAAAGTCCACAAGAAGTTCTACAGAATGGTAGTTCTCTGTTTCAACAATTTCGAACACGATTCGCTGTGGGTTTGGGTAGTTTTGTAAGGTTTCAAAAAGCCACGTTCTAAAGGACTTTGATTGAACATCATGCAAGGTGATGTTCAAAGAAACCGATTCGGGCCTGTTTTGAAAATCCTCGAGAACTCGCCTCACCATCATTTGGCTAATTCGGCCGTAATATTTATATTTTTTGGCAATCTCCATGAACGAAAACGGTGTGTATACTTTACCGGTGCTGTCAACAACACGCATCAGTGCTTCATATTTGTCAATTTTCCCCGTTTTGTTGTTTCGAATCCCTTGATAAAACGGAATCACGGTTCGTTTGTTGATGGCACGGCTTAAAACATCTATTATATTCGATTCCTCTGCAACCGTTTGATTGCCGCCTACAGAATAATCACACACCAAATAATTGTTGTCTTGGCTTGTGTTGGCCAGCAACATATTCATGCCGGCTTCTATCAAATTGTCTTGGTTTAATACAGACACGAACCGCAAAACACCCGAAATATTTTCTTTAGAAGACAAAACATATTCAAATTTCTCATACAAAAGACGGGTGCATTCCAAGAAATATTCTTCGGAAACACTGACGCTGGCCGCCAAAATATTGGTTTTATAGTTGAGGGTGTAAGAGTTTAGGTGGTCAGACAACTTATTTTCTTTTAAAAAGCCTTGCACGGTGGCAATCACATCTCGCATGGCTTCATAGTATTTTTGGTGTCCGTAAATGGCAATGGAACTGTCTGCCGTCAAACTCTCCACAAGCAACAATTTGTTGTATTTATTCGAGATTTTATCCTCTTCAAACTGATAAAAATTATAGAGCCCGGTGTATTCATCTATATTGTTGTACTTGGTAAGCATCTGCTCATTGTCGGCAGACAAAACCAAATGGGTGCCTTTTGATTGCAGATATGCCTTTCCTTTGTCTTTGGCTTTTTTTAAAAAAACAAGGTCATCTTTGAGCGGGTCTGTGTTGTCCAGGCAATGCACATCGGGCAAAATGTATTTTTCATTTTCGGCAATTCCCGTTAAAACACAAGCACCATTGTGGAAACAGTTGCACCCGTTTTGACAGGCGATTTCGCCCATCATAAAAATACCGCAAAGATCGTATTTTTGAAACGGCATAAGCTCCCACTTAGCACAGTTGTTCAGGCACAGCTTGCGAAACAAGCAAACATACGCAAACAGGTATTCAGTGGGGGTGTCCAGCAAATCCTCACATAGCTGCCTTGTTTCCTGCACCGTTTTCATGGGGTTTACATAACCCATCCTGAACTTTGTATGGTTATCGAGCCTTGCATGATACAGCCCCAGTTTGTGTTGTTTTTCATCGAATCTCGCGAAGCGCCCACTGCCGCCGGTGTTTTCAATCACCAAAGGGAAATGGAGCAAATAATCGTATTTGATGGTGTCTTCCACAGTTTGGTAGCCAACCCGCTTGTCCTCTTCCAGCTCTAAAAAATCATAAACCCAATCCAGCGCCGGATGCCCCTCCACCTCGTCTATGAAAACATCCTCTGTTTTTGTGATTTCAAAAACAGAGCTTAGGGTTTCCATGGAATTTGACACACCCACAAAATCGTGAACAGCTTTGTCCGTGGCAACAAAGGCAATGGCTCCAAAATCAAGCACACCGGTTTCGTCGAACACGTAACCCGGAATACCCTGCTCGTATAAATCTCCGGCAATGCCGCCGCAAAGCCTTAAGAAAGGCGTGAAGTTGTTTGCTTCGCAAACAAAACGGTTTACATCAAAACCGGAACTGTCCACATCTACCTGTGGGTTTGCAAACAAAATGTGTACCAAAGCGGGCTCATGGTCTTTGCCCTCGCAAAAAGCGCTGTGCACCTGCTTTGCCAATTGTCTTTCACAAATGCCTTTATAGGGGAATTTTTCCACTTGAATTTGTAGGCGCTGATAAGTTTCGATGATGACGATGGTTTCATGCTCCCGCTGTTCACCGTTGAAAAGAACGGCCTTTGCGGAGGAAGAGCCCACTATGGTTGCGTTTGGCAAAAGTGTTTTTATCTCTTTTGCAGCCGCAACCGCCTGCTGAGGGCTTAATACAGAGGTGAAAAGTTTTACTAGGCAAGTCGCCTCCTTGTTAAAGCGACAACCGGCCAGATAGGCATCCAGCTCGGCACTGTTTTTATATAGTTGAACCCATCTCAGCATTTTTATTCTCCAAAGTATTTCAAGTGAGGGCACCCAAAACCGGTCTCGGAATGCTTTTCTGTGCCCGAGCCATTTCATTTTGCGGGAGCCATTTTACTTTAAAAATCAAGGTAACTTTCCCTTATAGTATAGCACTTGTTTCGACAAAAATCTACCGAACATACACATTGTGCGTGGCAGAAAATTTCATGTCAAAAGAAAAGAGTGTTGACGAATGAAAAAAAACATTCTATAATAGAAAAGGTTTTCGCCACTTTCTTCTAACAAAAAAAGGCTTCGGGGTGTAGCGCAGTTGGTAGCGCGCCTGGTTTGGGACCAGGATGCCGCAGGTTCAAATCCTGTCACTCCGACCAGTCAGAGTGTTGTTATAGGAACTAAGTTTCTATAACGGCACTTTTTCTATT
>CAYJNQ010000009.1:48347-56827 GCA_964371725.1 uncultured Oscillospiraceae bacterium | reverse complement strand
TTTGGCACTTTTATGGCCACCGCGATAGGCGGTGGGGCTGAATAAACTCTGCAGGAGTTTATTCAGCAGGCATTATTTATAAAAAAATGGTGTTCTGCGTTTCGGCATCAAACAAGTACAGTTTGTCCGTATCAACACCTACGTGCACCACATGGCCGGCTTTACTTTGGGTAGAAAGCGCCACGCGAGCTATCAAGGGTGTCTCTGCATAGTGCAAATGTAGGTGCACTTCTCCGTCCGCCAGCTCGCTCGTATCCACCGTGGTTTTCAGCACACAGTTTGGGTTGTCGCGCAGGAATACGTCGTCATCGTGGATGTCCTCGGGCCGAATGCCCACCGTAACTGTTTTGCCAGCATATTCCGTCAGACTTTGGGTGATTTTTTCCCGGGGCAGCTTCAACATATCACCTGCAGGCAGCTTTACAAAATAACCATCCTTTTCTTGAAGAAGCATCCCGTCTACAAAGTTCATGGGAGGGGTGCCGATAAAGCCGGCAACAAACATATTACACGGAAAATCGTATAAATTTTGTGGCGTATCCACCTGATGAATCAAGCCGTCTTTCATCACCACAATGCGCTCACCCATGCTAACAGCTTCGTTTGAATCCTGTGTTGCGTAAACAAAGGTGGTGTCGAGGCGCCCGTGCAGCCGGGTGAGCTGGTCACGCATCGAAAGGCGCACCTTGGTATCCAAATCTGAAAGTGGTTCATCCAACAGAAAAACAGCCGGATTGCGAACCATCGCGCGCCCCAAGGCAACATGTTGGCGCTGAACATCGGAAAGCGCCCTTGGTTTGCGCTCCAGAAGATGCTCAATATCCAGCATTTTAGCAGCTTCCTGTACACGGCGTTTGATTTCATCTTTCGGGGTTTTTCGCAATTCCAAACCAAAGGCCATATTCTTAAATGCATTCATGTGCGGATAAAGTGCATAGTTTTGGAACACCATCGCAACATCCCTGTCTTTTGGCGGTACTTCATTCATTTGACGCTCGCCAATGTAAAGCTTTCCTTTACTGGCCTCCTCAAGCCCTGCAATCATGCGAAGTATAGTAGACTTTCCGCATCCGGATGGCCCCGCCAGAACCAGGAACTCTTTGTTGGCTATTTCTAAGCTAACGTCTTTTACGGCAACAACATCACCTGAGTAAATTTTATAAACATTTTCGAGCAAAACACTTGCCATAAGGAACCCCTGTCTCAAAAAAAGTTAAAAAAAGGTTGAATTGTTTTCTGGGCTGCGTTAATATGTATTATAGTATCATAAAACATGCATGGTGTAATAGCATTTTATAAACATGAGGTGTCAAAAAAATGAGCTTTACTGTGGCTAGATACTGTAGGCGAGGAAGCGTTTTGCATCAAGAGGGTAAAGATAGCTTCGTTTTGGGAGAAGTGGATGGACTGAATATTTTTTTGTTGCAAGAGGGGATGGTTGCCTTGGAAGAGGACTCCCGCTATTTGCCATCGGGTAGTTTGGTTGCCACACCCATGCCGCAAACCTTTTTTCCCGCCGGAAACTGTATTGTAACCGGCGCGGTACTGCATGGGGATGCTGCACAACACTTTGCGCTGGAAATCAATCGCAGGCATATTATCTTGCCCGGAATCAATGCAAAACCAGCCGAGATTTTGCACCGTATGCAAAGCGAACACAATACCCAAGAAAATTGTGCTTTGGCCTTTTCCCTTTTGTGTGCAATGATGGAAACGCCGCGGAGACAGCAAAAGCTTCCGACACTGGTTGTGTCGGCTCTCGAGGAAATTCATGAACATTATGGCGAGTGGTATGGCATTGAAGAGTTGGCCGATGAATTGAGTGTAAGCAAAGCGCATCTCATTCGGCGCTTCAAAGCCACAATGGGCATGCCGCCGGGGAAATATTTGAGCCTTGTGCGTGTAGAGGCTGCAAAAAGGTTGTTGCTGGAAGGGATGAGCCTGGACACAGTGGCCAGTTTGTGTGGTTTTTCCGGGGCCAACTATCTATGTCGTGTATTTAAAAAAGAAGTGGGCCAAAGCCCGGGTGCCTGGCAAGAGGAAAATGCGCCGTTTGTGGCAACAGGCCCCGAGCGCAGCAACACAACACCCACAAAATTGGAAGCACACATGTATTTGTAAGCAGAGAAGAAAAAAGAGGGATAACGTACATCGGTGGCACACAAAAATAGAAGGAGGCCTTTTATGGATGTGACACACCAAGAAGAAAGACGATGTTTTGTACTTCAAGACAAATACGGTGAAGAGCAGGGACGCATTGATTATAAGGTGGGCACAAAAGGCCGTGTATTCGCTGTGCACACCGAGGTACAGCCGCCCTATCGTGGCAAGGGGCTCGCCACCTTGCTTTTAGATGCTTTGGCAGGATGGGCACAGGAAACCGGGCAAACTGTTGTGCCCATTTGTGCGTTTTCTAAAAAGATGTTCGAAACCTATCCGGAGCACTATGCACACATCGCGGCTCCCCCACTTTGACGTGGTGAGCACAGGCATTGCACAAAGGTTGTAATCGAAGGGGCTGTTTCAAAGTATTTTTGAAACAGCCCCTTTCCATTATTTTTGCATGTCTTCTATGGCGGCAAGTTTTGCCACGCGCTGCGCATGTCGCCCACCTTCAAATTCGGTATTTAAAAAGATCTCCACGAGGCTTTCTGCAAGACCGGTTCCCACCACGCGTCCACCAAGGCAAAGGGCATTTGCATCGTTGTGACGGCGTGTGAATTCGGCGCTGAATGTGTCCGAACAGCAGGCGGCACGAATGCCATGCATTTTGTTTGCCGCCATGGAAATACCAATGCCTGTGCCACAAAACAAGAGTGCACAGCGGCAATCTCCATTTAATACCGCTTTGCAAGCCTTCGAGGCCATGTCGGGGTAGTCGACGCTATCTGTATTATGAACGCCAAAATCCACCACAGAAAGCCCTTTGCCCTCTAAATACTGCCGAATGTGCTCTTTTAGTAAAAAACCGCCATGGTCGCTGGCAAGAGCAATGCTCTTTTCAGACATCACTATACCTCGCTTTATCGTTTTTATTTTTAGATTTTAAACTGTGTTTTAGGAAAAAACAGTGTCGAGAATTTCGGTTTGTGTAATACCGCCAAATAGGTCCTGTAGGGGGAATTTGGCAAGGCAATCGGCCATGCTATCTCGACGCAAAGGGCATCCTTCCAAAGCGCCGCACAAAGCTTCTAACGGGCTGCGCCCCAGAAAATCGCCACGAAAAGCTGCGTGGGTGATAAGCCCTTTTTTCACACAGAGGAACACCTCCAATTTGCCGGCCTCCCAACGTTTCTGTGTATGCAAATCATAAGCGGGGGAGTGGCCAAAATTCCATTCCCAAGTATCATAGCGTGAGGTTTTTAGCGCACGCACCTGCTCAAGCTCCGCCTCTGACAACGCACCTTGCTCAAAACCGCCTTTGGAGAGCTCCTCTTTGAGATAGCTCCAGAACGCCGGCATATCCATATCCACCTTCAAAGCAGGGCGGATGTTGCCGATGCGGCTTCGCACCGATTTGGCACTTTTAGACTGAAATTTTGTTGGGTCTGCATTCAGCGCTCCCGCCACCATTTCGGCATTCGATTCAAAAAGAAGGGTACCGTGATGCAAGATTCTATTTTTATGAAGGCGCTGAGCCGTGCCCGACACTTTTTTTCCGTCCACCAAAATATCGTTGCGCCCCGAAGCTTCGGCATTCAAACCCAGTTTACGCAAAGCGTTTGCCACAGGCTCTGTAAATTGTGACATTCCCAGGCGGTCGCGCTCAGCGCTGTCGGTGATGAAGGAATAGTTTAAGTTGCCCAAATCATGGTAAACAGCACCGCCCCCTGTGCCTCGGCGCACCACAATGGTTTGGTGTTCTTCTATAAAAGGGCGATTGATTTCCTCTTCTGTGTTTTGGTGGCGCCCCACCACCACTGTGTTGGCATTTTGCCAAAGAAACAAATAATTGCCCTCCAAGCGGTTTTCGAGTAAAAATTGTTCGAAAGCCAAATTGTAACGAGGGTCTTGGGACCCGGTTTCCAGGTAAACAGTTGTCATGCTGTGGCACGCTCCTTTTTCTTTGGAAAACGCTATTTGTTTTCTGCCAACAATTTCGTGGTGTAGGCCAATTTTTTTCCTAAAGAACGCGCTTTATCAAAGCCATATTCATCATCTATGGTGCCGCTTCCGTCGCCTGGGTTCCAAAGCCCTACCCCCGCATAGATGCCCGCACCACCATTACATACCGTGAACCCGTTCGTATGATAAAAACCCATGATGCTGTTGATTGCGCCCTCTTGCCCACCGTTGCGCGTGCCACCCACAGCCATGGCCGAACCCGCCTTGCGTGTGAAAAAATATTCATCGTTTTGTAGCATCACCCAAGTGGGGCGAAAACGGCTAAAAAAAGCAGAAAGTTGTGGTGTTATACACATTTCGTACACAGGTGAAGAAATGAGGATACCATCGCAAGCATACACTTTATCATACAGTTCCTCCATGTCGTCTTGGTAAATGCTACAATGGGTATTTTGGTCACGCAGACATTTGTTGCAGTGTATACAGGGGGCAATTTTTCGCCCGCGCAACTCCACAAGCTCTGTTTCAACACCTCCGCTTTCCTCTGCGGCAGACAACGCTGTTTGCAGAGCAAGATACGATGATTTGCGGCGCGGGCTGCCGCACACTCCCAAAATTTTCAACATAACCATTCATCCTTTCTTTTAATTCTGAAATATAAGAAAGGGCGGCACAAACTGCCGCCCTTTTAAAGCCGTGCGATGGCCGCATAATAGCGTCTAAAACGTCAAGACATATAGTGAATTTATCCCTCACATTATAGCACAGAAAAAAAAGCACTGCAACTGTGCATACCAATTTCGACTTTTTGACGGAAAACATGTTGGCTGTTTGTGGTATCCGGCAAATTGGGCGAGGCCAAATGGGGGGTGTTTTTTTGCAAAAACGGCGCCTTTTATGGTATACTAAGCGAATAGAACCAGAATTTGCATTTGAGGGAGAGAGCCATGAGCGAGCAACAAAACCGACCCAAAGGGCAACCGGAGGAGAAAGATTATAATGAATTGGTGGCAGTGCGCCGCGAGAAACTGCGTGTATTGCAAACAGAGGGGCACGACCCCTTTTTACAAACCAAGTACCCACAAGATAGCTTTGCCGATGAGGTAAAGGAGAGCTTTTGCGACCCAGCCGAGGGAGAGTCTTTGCGCCGGGTGGCCATGGCCGGGCGTATGATGAGCAAGCGCGTAATGGGGAAAGCCAGTTTCGCCGATTTGCGAGACACAAGTGGCACCATCCAGATGTATATCAAGCGTGACGATGTGGGGGAAGGCGCCTATAAAGAGTTCAAGAAGTTTGACATTGGAGATATTGTGGGTGTGAAAGGCGAAGTGTTTCGCACAAAGATGGGCGAAATATCGGTGCATGTAAGCGAAATTGTGCTCTTGGCAAAAGGTTTGCTACCCTTGCCGGAGAAATTCCACGGCCTGCGCGACCACGAGTTGCGCTATCGTCAGCGTTATTTGGACTTGATTGTGAACCCGGAGGTGAAGGAAACTTTTGTGCTTCGTAGCCGCATCATTGCCGAGATACGCCGTTATTTAGACGAACGTGGCTTTATGGAGGTGGAAACACCCATTTTGCAAGTGCAGGCCGGTGGCGCGGCAGCGCGGCCCTTTATCACACATCACAACACGCTGGACATTCCGATGTATTTGCGCATTGCGTTGGAACTCTACTTAAAACGCCTGATTGTGGGCGGCATTGACCGCGTATATGAAATTGGGCGCAACTTCCGAAATGAGGGGATGGACCATAGCCACAACCCCGAGTTCACAATGATGGAATTGTATCAGGCCTACACAGATTATGAGGGCATGATGAACTTGTGCGAAGACCTTATGCGTCATGTGGCAAAAAAAACACTGGGAGATTGCAAGGGTGTGCCGTATAAGGGTTATGAGATTGATTTAGAAAGCCCCTTTCGCAGGGTTTCCATGCGCGAGGCCGTTGAACAGAAAACCGGCCTTTCGTGGGACTCGCTTTCTTTGGAAGAGGCAAAAGAGGAGGCAAAAAAACGCACCATCGCATTTGAGGAGTGGCACAGCAAAGGCGAGTTGCTCAACGCCTTTTTTGAAACCTGTTGCGAAGAGGATTTGATCCAGCCCACATTCCTAACCGGGCATCCTGTGGAAATTTCTCCGCTTTCCAAAAAGGACCCGCAAAACCCCGGCTACACCGAGCGTTTTGAGCTATTCATCGCCGGCAGTGAATTTGCCAATGCGTTCTCGGAACTCAATGACCCAATCGACCAAAGAGAGCGCTTTGAATATCAAGAAACACTCAAAGCGCGGGGCGATGAAGAAGCCAGTGGCGTGGATGAGGATTTTCTAACAGCGCTTGAATATGGCATGCCGCCCACCGGTGGCATCGGTATCGGCATTGACCGCTTTGTCATGCTACTTTGTGGGCGCGAGAGCATCCGGGACGTGTTGTTGTTCCCCACGATGAAACCCGTTGCCGCGCACCATACAGAGCATGAAAAAGAAACAAAAGAGCTTTAGAGCGCACGCCAGTGCGTGATAAGAGAGGATACGAAACACATGAAAATAATGGCCGTGGATTACGGGGACGCACGCACCGGGCTTGCCGTGTGTGACCGCACCGAAACGCTTTCAAGCCCGGTGGGTGTAATTGAAGAAAAAAGTATGGCGAAAGTGGCCGAAAAAATCATTCATGCCAGCCGTGAGTTTGATGTGGGCATGGTGGTTCTTGGTTTGCCGCGCAACATGGACGGCAGTGAGGGTGCGCGAGCCGAAAAAACACGTAAATTGGGTGGCATTTTGGCACCTTTGCTTTCGGTGCCGCTGGAATTCTGGGACGAGCGCAACACCACCAAGAGTGCACACGGCCTGCTGGGTGATGCCGGAGCCTACGGAAAAAAACGCAAAGCTCTCGTGGATGCCGTGGCTGCCACTGTGATTTTAGATAATTTCCTGGCCAAACGCCGTATCGAGGCAGAGGGAAACAAATAAACACACTTGATTTAAGGCAACTAGGTTTCGGGTCTGTAGCATCAGGGAACGACATTGGCAACAAACAGAATCTATCCGAAAAATTGGCCCCTTGAATTACAAGCTTTTTTGAGGCTCCTGCAAGAGTGGTGATGGCGGCCGTATCATGGTTCTGATTTAGATGGTGCCGTCACCATCCGGGCGCTTTTCACAAGTTCAATTTTTTTGCTTCGCCGATGCAATATTTTAGCAGGTATCTACCCTGCACAGCACACAACTCTTGCTTTAGCTTTGCACGGTTTTGAATGTGTTCTATTTGTAAGCACATGACTCAAACGCCCGCCTTTCCAAAATCGGGCAACAAAAAAGCCGTCCATCGATAAAATTTCTCGATAACAGCTTTTTTGCCAGACAAATATGGTGCGCTGCGAGGGATTCGAACCCCCGGCCTACTGGTTCGTAGCCAGTCACTCTATCCAGCTGAGCTAGCAGCGCAGAGCGACTATTATAGTACCATTTATATTTCTATTTGTCAATTCTTTTGCAAAATTTTTATCGGAAAATTTGAGGGTTCTTTTTTTTATATTGCTCGCTTGCGCTAAATCTGCTATACTACTTCTTATTATGTGCAGAAAATGAGTATTGCAAGCGAATTCGATGGGGGATAAAATGAACACACAGTTATTTTCTATTTTATTGTTACTTGTTATTGCCGTGCTGGGTTTTTCTCTTTACATTTTTATGCAACGAAGAAAAAACCCAAGTGCCAGGCATAATAAACCGCGCACATACGCAAGCGCAAAAGCTGTGCGTATTTTACGCCGTTTCAGTACATCGAACGGCTATCACTTTCTTGCTGATGTGCAGCTTGAGAACGGCACACAGTTAAGCGGGCTTTGCATTGGAGAATTTGGTTTGCTCGGCATCAAAACCTACGGTTACAACGGCCATATTTACGGCAATATTGCCGATAAAAATTGGCTCCGTGTGGGCTATGAGGACACCAGAGAGTATTTTCCAAACCCAATACCGGAAGCCAATCAAGACATACAATCCCTGCGAAAAATGCTACAAAAAACAAAGGCATACAATAGCCCCATCGAAATTGTAGCGGTGTTCACCAATGCCAGCGCCGAGATGGCCGTTGAAAAGAAAAGTGGGATTTTGCAAACCAAGGATTTGAAGGCTTTGTTGAACCGAGATAAATATCAAAAACAAAACGGTGTGGATCAAGACTTGGTCATAAGCATATTGCAAGGAAGTTGAATGGGAGGTTTCACAGATTGTTCACAACGCTTTCAAAATTCTTTCGTAAAGTTGTTTTATAATGAACGTGTAGTTAAGAGGAGCCGCAACCTCTTCTCTATATTGATTCCTCCTCACACCAATGAGATACCCCTTTTTTAGAAAAAAACCCGTGTTCCCCTGCACGGGTTTTTTCTTTGCACATTTTTTCCATTTTCA
>CAYJNQ010000009.1:0-48247 GCA_964371725.1 uncultured Oscillospiraceae bacterium | reverse complement strand
CCTTTTCTATATTGATTCCTCCTCACACCAATGAGATACCCCTTTTTTAGAAAAACCCGTGTTCCCCTGCACGGGTTTTTTCTTTGCACATTTTTTCCATTTTCACTTTTCTCAATTTGTTCATATGTTTATCAAAAAATTTTCGCAAAGTTTGGGTATGATAGATACATAGACAAGAGGAGCCGCAACCCCTTTTCTATATTGATTCCTCCTCACACCAATGAGATACCCCTTTTTTAGAAAAAACCCGTGTTCCCCTGCACGGGTTTTTTTCATTGCATTTCAGAATTTTTTTTGTTATAATAAGTAGGTCTGAAAAGAATCACTATAGAAATATGGGGTCGCTTTCGAGGCTGACAAGCATGAAGTTTGGATCTATACAATTTTATAAACGCCTTATTGTGGCAGCCTATTTGCTGCTTATTTTAATTCCTTTGGTTGTTGCCATTGTGCTGGGTTTTCTTTATGCAAAAGAAAAGGCCAGGGCCGACGCCTTGCAAAAAGCCACTTTGGCCGAATTGACGCAAATTTTGCAAGAAATGGAACCGGGTGCCGATGGGGACTCTTTCAGTGATTTATTGGTTTCGGAGCAACAAACGCCTTCGTTTCCCTATCAGGTATTGTATCCCCACCTTTATGCAGACAGGCCCCTGACCCAAACAGCAGAGGAAAACATTTGTTACTTAACCTTTGATGACGGACCAAGTGAACTCACACCGGAGCTTTTAGAAACCTTGGATGAACTGAATGTGAAAGCCACTTTCTTTGTCACCGGTGAAAATAGCCTGGAAAACCCCGAACTTCTAAAAACCATTGCAGATGCGGGACATACAATTGGTATTCACACTTATTCGCACGACTATAGAACCATTTACTCTTCCGTAGAGGCATACCTTGCTGATTTTGAGCAAATATACAGCCTGATTTTAAATGCCACCGGCACAGCACCTGAAATATTTCGTTTTCCCGGTGGCAGTGTGAATTCCTACAATCAGCCCATTTACATTCAGCTTGTAGCCGAACTAAGTCGACGTGGTTTTGTTTATTACGATTGGAATGCTTCTGCACAGGATGCCGTAGTTGGCACTTTAAGCAGCGAGACAGTGTCTGACAATGTGTTGGCGAGCGCGGCCGAGCAGTCTCGTCTTGTGGTGCTGATGCACGACCATGCAGATAACCACTCTATGGTAGAAGCTTTGCCCATTATTGTTGACGATCTTCGCGAGCAGGGCTTTCAATTCAATGCGCTGGACAACACTGTGGAATCTGTGGTTTTTTACTAAGATTTTCGGTGTGAACAAATACTAGAAATTTATTGAAAAAGAGGAGCGAAACTTCATGAGTGCAAAAGATAATTTTGCTCAGGCGATGAAAGAACTGTTAAATTCCGGAGAGGCAGGTGGTGCTGTTTCTTCCGAAGAGAGCCGAACACCCAATTCATTTTCTTCTTTCAGCGCACCGGATTCCCGCCCACCCAAGGCACCTGCACCCGAAAAGCAGGAATCGGTTTTCGGTGGCGGTAGCTTTGGCAGTGCCACTTCATCCAAGGGCAGCGATGTAGACGCAACAGATGATGAAAAAGACAGCGATGCTGCTTTTGAAGCAGTTTCTGATGCAAAGCCTGTTTTGGAAGAAGTACCAGAAGATGAACCGGCTTCTGCCGAAGCCCAAGTGGCTTCGCAGGAAAGCACGATCGCCGAAAATGCCACCCCCACCTCAGACGCTGTAACGGTGATTGCCCCGGGCACCACCATTGTTGGCAACTTAACTTCCAACGGCAGTTTGGTTATGAACGGTGATATCAAGGGCGACGTCAAGGTGGCCAGGAAATTCACTTTAGAGGGTAGGGTTATCGGCGATGTGGATGCGCAGGAAGTTGAAATTATTCGTTCCAGCGTCAAAGGAAACATCACCGTTACGGGCGATTTGGAGATGGACGACCACACCATAGTGGTGGGGGATATCTCTGCTAAAAACACAACCACCAACGGTAAAATCAAGGGCAACTTAACTGTGCTGGAGCGTGGCCACTTGAAACCTTCGGCCACCTTGGTGGGTAACCTTGTGGCCGGCACGGTTATCATCGATGAGGGCGCCATGCTCAAGGGCGACATTGCCATTACCAATGCACAAAACGAAAATATCGTTGTGGATGAACCCGAGTTCGATATCCAGCTTTAAAACTGGCTGACGTGTGCACAACACACAGGCCATCACAAAATTTTTAAATTTCAAACTGCATCATTTGAGGCCATGCAAGGCCACCACGCGCTCAAAGGCAGTTTTATACAATGTGCTGCCCCTTTTTGTTTGGTTTCCAACGAAAAAGGGGCAGTTTCGGATTTATTGGGCTTTGAATACACAGAACCATGAAAGGAGACGACGCATGCGAGTCAACTCAAAATTTTCTTGCTACACCGCGGTGTTTTTGAGTGCTCTGTTTTTGAGTGGTTGCTCGTCCTCACCAACGCCTCTTTCAACCACCCAGGCTTCTTCCGTCTCTTCTTTTTCCACAACAAGCGAGCTCGAATCATCCCTTTCTCTATCTCAAAGCATCCCGGAAAGCATTCCCGCTGAAACACCCTCAACGCAATACCTCAACACACCACAAGCGCTTGAATTGCAAGACTTTTTGGTTTGTATCGATGGTAGGGCGGTTTTAAGCCCTGCAGATGTTACATTTTGGGTGTTTTCGTTTGCAGGTAACGCCGAAATCAACCGCCTAAACCAGGATGAAATCTCTACAATTCGAGAACTTTCTTTAGGGGATGATACACAAACACTGGGGCTTCTATACCAAGGGATACCTGTTGAAATATACGAAAACACGCAAGAAGAAGGTTCCATACCTTATGAGGATTATCACACCTACCTACAAAGTGATGCACCCACAGCAAGCCATCACGCTGTTTATTCACTATACCTTGTAGACGATGAGGTTGTGTATGAACCCTATCGTGTGCAACAAGCCTTAGAAGCCAACCGGTACGGACAAATTCATACCATTGTTCGTTATGATTTGGATGTAAACGTGGAAGCCGGCCTTGTTGCCGATATTCTTTTCTCTGTCAACGACATGACCCCTTTCCCAAGCACACATTTAGCGGGCCAACAGTTTGTGCAAGAAGGCCAATACACCGTTGGTGTGTATAGCCTGAATGTGGGCAACACCGGTTTGGTTTTGCCTCTCGGTATACAAAACCTTTTAGACGAGCCCGTGCGAGTGCTTTGCAACTATACTGTCATCAATGGTCAAGCCACACGCAACCCCGGTTATTTTGAAATTCATCTTCCTGCCGGTGGCTACGGTGAGCAAGTATTGTTGATTTTAAATGAGGATATACACCCCACTGGCGTTGAAACCCTGGAATCTATCGGTATTTTACTTCAGTTCTATGCAGATGACGGCGAACTGTTGTTTGAGAGTGAAGGCATTGAAGTTTCCGTATACAGCAATCTAGCCCCTTAAACAAACCGGGCAAACTTCGTTTTTTTCGATGTTTTAAACTTTGCAAAGTGACATTTTCTTGCTATTGAAAGTGAGGTAGAAGACAGATGGAATGGACAGACTTGATTGTTGAAGTACACGCAAAAGACAGTGAACAAGCTGCCGACATTCTGGTTGGTTTATCCGACGGTGGACTTTACATAGAAGACTACACAAATCTAGAGCAAGATGTATTGGATATTGCCCATATTGATTTGATTGAAAATGACTTGCTTGAAAAACCGAAGGACATTGTACTCATTCACCTATATCTTTCGCCCGAAGAGGCCCTGAACCCCATCGCCGAGCAAATTCACAGCCTTTTGTTCGCCGCTCAAGTGGAGCACCAACTTTCACTGAAAGCCGTTCAGCAAGAGGACTGGGAAAATGCATGGAAACAGCATTACCATGCCATTGAAATTGGCGAAAAACTGGTGGTTGTCCCTTCTTGGGAAACGTGCAACAGTGAGCGTATCCGCTTGCAACTCGACCCGGGCATGGCTTTTGGCACCGGCACACACGAAACCACCCTTTTGTGTTTGGAGCTCTTAGAAAATGAGGTGAAAGGGGACGAAACACTGTTGGACATTGGCACCGGCAGTGGCATTTTGGCAATTGCCGCATTGCTTTTGGGGGCAAGGCACGCCGTGGGTATCGACATTGACCCGCTTTGTGTGCGCATTGCAGGTGAAAACGCCCAAAGGAACGGTGTTGACGAGCGCTTCGAAACCATTTGCGGAGATTTGGCAAGCGCAGTATTTACCCGTTTTCCACTGATTACAGCCAATATCGTGGCCGATGCCATTTTGCGCTTGGCGCCAGCTTTACCAGGGCTTTTGCAGCCGGGTGGGCTTTTCATCGCCAGTGGTATTTTAACTGAACGTGCCGAAGAGGTGTGCACAGCCCTGCAAAATGTGGGGCTTGTCGACGCACAAATTTTTCAAAAAAACGGGTGGGTGGCCATTTCAACTCGGTTGCCTTGCAATGAGGAGTAAGGATGTCGAACCGCTATTTTGTGCCAAGCATCACAAAAAAATCTGCTGTTATTGAGGGCGCTGATGCTGTGCACCTTGCAAAGGTACTTCGCGTGAAGCCGGGCGATACTCTTTGGCTTTGCGACGGAAACCGGTTTGATTACCAGGTACAGGTGCAGGAGGTTCTTGCAAAGCGCATTGCCTGCACGGTGCTGGAATGCTGTGAAAATAAAAATGAGCCCACTTTGCACGTAACGCTTTTTGTTGCTCTTGGCAAAGGCGACAAAATGGATTGGATTATACAAAAGAGTGTTGAACTTGGGGTGGTTTGCATCGTTCCATTTTTGGCAGAACGTTGTATTTCGCGCCCTAAATCTGACAAGCAAGAGCGTTTTATGCGCATTTCCGAAGAGGCTGCAAAGCAAAGTGCCCGTGGCATCATCCCCACTGTTTCGCCGCTCGTGTCTTTTGATACCATGCTGCAACAAGCCCGCCAAAAAGAGGATGCACTTTTGTTTCACCCCGGCGGTAAGCCCGGATTGCCTTTTGATTTTAGAAAAGAAAAGACCCTCGCGCTCATCACAGGGCCGGAGGGTGGGTTTGCCGAAAAAGAGGTGTATGCAGCGCAAGAGACCGGTTTCCGGATTGTGGGGTTGGGGCCACGTATTTTACGCTGCGAGACCGCACCGATTGCCGCCCTTTCCGCTGTGATGGCTTCGAGCGGTGAGTGGTAGCCCGGTTTTATAATTTACCAAACAATGCCTACCGAACAAACCCTGTTGGGTTATTCGGTAGGCATTGTTGTTTTTCAACTCATCTATGCCATTGTTCTGGTTGCCTTGGGCAGTTGCGGGGCTTGCTTTACAATATGCACAGCATGGTCTATACCCTCTAGGCGCTCTTTGGCAACAGCCAGCATCAGCTTGATGCGATTTTCTTGGTTCACAAGCGTGGCGCTCGGGTCATAGTCAATGGGAACGATGTTGGCCTGTGGGTGCAGGGATCGGATTTTGGAAATCATCGCCTTGCCCACCACATGGTTTGGCAAACACCCAAAGGGCTGGGCGCAAACAATATTTGGGTATCCCGCGTGCACCAGTTCCACCATTTCACTTGTAAGCAACCAGCCCTCACCCATTTTAGCTCCACGCCCCACAATTCCCTCCCCCAACTTCATCACGTCGCGAAAGAGTGTGGGTGCTTGTAATTTTTGAGAAAATTTCGCTACAGCATCGTGCATCAAGCGCTCGCGCGCCGCAATGAAGTTTGTTACAGTTTCCACCACGGTTCGATATACGTGATTGCCGCCATATCGGCGCACATCCTCGGCCATATTTTCCGCACAGTACTGAATAAAAGCGGTGAGGCCGGGCATATTGACCTCACAATCCTCACGCGCTAAAAACGCTTCGAGGCCGCTGTTGCCCAGTGGGGAATATTTTACATAGATTTCGCCCACAATTCCCACTTTTACTTTCGGCACCTTTGTAACGGAAATGTCGGCAAAATCGGCAGCAATTTTTTCAAAATTACGCTTCATATCTCGCTTTGACACTGCTTTTCCTGCCGCCATTTGCACGCAGATGGCATCTTGCCAGTGGCGCACACAGGCGTCTACACTGCCGTTTTCATCCTCATACGGGCGCAATTGGTTGGCAAGACTCATGAGCTCATCCCCATATAAGCAAGCCGCCACCAATTTGCAAATCACACTCAGTGACATCTTAAAACCAGAGTCTTTTTCAAGACCCGAGAAATTTAAGCTTGCCACAGGAACCTGTGGAAATCCGGCTTGCACCAAGGCCTTGCGCAACAAATGGATATAGTTGGAAGCACGGCATCCACCACCGGTTTGCGTAATTAAAAGCGCCGTGCGCTCTGGGTCGTATCGGCCACTTTTCAAAGCGTTGAGAAATTGCCCTATCACCAAAAGTGCCGGATAGCAGGTGTCGTTGTGCACGTACTTAAGCCCCTCTTGGGCTACATCCGGCCCACCATTTTCAAGCACCTCTATGCGGTATCCCGCCTGACGAAACACCTCGGCTATCATATAGAAGTGAATCGGCGCCATTTGCGGGATCAAGATGGTGTGGGTTTCCTTCATTTCGGTGGTAAAGCGTGGATAATTTTGTGCATTGTTCATGCTGTTCTCCTTTTGCATGGGGCTGGCTAGGCGGTTTCCACAGACGGGTCTTCAGGCTCTAGGGCGGCAAAAAGGCTGCGCAAGCGTATGCTCACAGCACCCAGGTTTGCAATCTCATCAATTTTTATTTGTGTGTATAATTTTCCGTTACTATGTAAAATTTCTCGCACCTCATCTGTTGTTACCGCATCCAAGCCACAACCAAAACTGACAAGCTGCACCAGATTCATGTCTTTTTGGCTTGCCACATAGCGTGCCGCAGCATAGAGGCGTGCATGGTAGGTCCACTGATTTAAAACACCCGTGATGCGTGTTTTTTCATAGTCGCTCACAGCGTCTTCACTCACCACAGCGGCGCCTTGTGCCGTCACCAATTTCTCAATTCCATGGTTGATTTCATTGTCTAAATGATACGGCCTGCCAGCCAATACGATGATGGGCAAACCCTGCTTTCGAGCCTCTTCGATAATTTCCCGGCCCTTTTCGCGCACGCGTGAAAGAAAGGCGTCATACTCTGCATAGGCGGCTTTGGCGGCCAGCTTAACCTCCGAAAGGCCAATCTCTTTCCAGTATTTTTGCAGAATTTGTGTCATTTTTTTGGGGAAATCTTTCGGACGATGGATGCCCACATAATCATAGATAAAGCGTTTTTCAGAAAGCTGTGGGAAGCTGCTTTGAATCACCTCTGGGTAATAGGCCACCACCGGACAGTTGAAGCAATTGTCGCTAATTCCCTCGTCGATGTTGTAACTCATGCACGGGTAAAAAATGGTTTCAATGTCCTCTCTGTCCAAAAGAGCACGCACGTGCCCATGCATCAATTTTGCCGGGTAACACACGGTATCGCTGGGGATAGTGCCTTGTCCGGAAAAATAAAGCTTGCGCGAAGAACGTGGACTTTTATGCACTTCAAACCCTAATTTTGTGAAGAAAGTATGCCAAAACGGCAATGTTTCGTAGAAATTTAAACCCATGGGGAAGGCGATGGTACCACGCTCGCCCGCTACGGGTGCATAACTTTCCAGCAATTGCATCTTATGCTCGTAAATGTCAAGGGGGTTATGCGCCTGTCGCTTTGTCACCGGACGGTCGCAACGATTGCCACTGATGTATTTGTGTTGCTCTGAAAACAGGTTGACCGTGAGGTGGCAATGGTTGGTGCACAGCCCGCAAGTAGCCGTTGTGACCGTGTGCGAAAAATGGAGCAAATCCTGTTTATTCAGTAAACTGCTTTCTTCTTTTCCACGGGATTTTTTCCGCCCGTAAAGTGCTGCCCCAAACGCGCCCATCAACCCTGCAATAGAGGGTCGAATCACCTCCACGCCCATTTCTTTTTCAAAAGAACGCAAAACGGCATCATTGTAAAAAGTACCCCCTTGCACGACAATTTTTTTACCAAGCTGCTGTGGGTTTGAGGCACGAATCACTTTATACAGCGCATTTTTTACAACACTTTGGGCAAGCCCTGCCGAAATATTTTCTATAGAGGCACCATCCTTTTGTGCCTGCTTCACAGAAGAATTCATAAACACCGTACAGCGGCTGCCCAATTCCACCGGGGCATCCCCGTATAGGCCCAGTTTTGCAAATTCTTTCACATCTTGCCCAAGGGCTTCGGCGAAGGTTTGCAGAAAGCTGCCACACCCCGAAGAGCAGGCCTCATTGAGAAAAATATCGCTCACGGCACCATCCTCGATGCGAAAACACTTCATGTCCTGCCCGCCGATGTCGATGATAAAATCCACTTCCGGTTCAAAGTGTTTTGCCGCACGGAAATGGGCCATGGTCTCCACCAAGCTGTAGTCACAACACAGTGCTTCTCGGCACAACACCTCCCCATACCCGGTGGTGGTGGCCGAGGCTATCTGCATTTTGGGCGCTTGTTCATATAGGCGAAGCACCGTTTCGCGTAGCAAGGGCACAGGGTTTCCGGAATTGGGCTGGTAGCTTATATCCAGCAGTTCCCCTTCTTCGCTTAGAAGCACGGTTTTCAACGTGGTGCTGCCGGCGTCGATACCAAGGTGAGCCCTGCCCTTATACCCTGGCAAGCTTCCCATGGGCACACTTGCTTTTTGATGGCGCAGCGCAAAGGCCTCGTATTCCTCTTTGCTGCTAAATAGAGGCTGTGCATGATTGAAGTGCGCTTCGCCGCCCTCGGCTGCCAAGAATTTTTCTCTCAATTGCGGTAAAGTAAACGCCTCATCTGCACATAGAGCCGCACCAATCGAAACAAAATATAGGCTGCTTTGAGGCAGAATTCCTTGCAATTTCAGCACTTTATCAAAGGCATCTCGCAATTCACTTAAAAAGGTGAGCGGGCCACCCAAATACAGCACTTTCCCCTTGATGGCACGGCCTTGGGCCAGGCCCGCCACGGTTTGGTTCACCACCGAATATAAAATCGAAGCTGCCACATCTTCCACTCGAGCCCCTTGGTTCAAAAGCGGTTGAATGTCTGTTTTGGCAAATACACCACAGCGGCTTGCAATGGTATAAACTTTTTCTTTCCCTTTTGCTTTTGTGTTCAGTTCTTCCGGGCTAATTTTCAAAAGAGTGGCCATTTGGTCGATGAATGCACCGGTGCCACCGGCACATGAGCCATTCATACGCACCTCCATGCCACCGGACAGAAACAGGATTTTGGCATCCTCCCCGCCCAACTCTATCACCACGTCGGCATCCGGCGCAAGGCTCCTGGCCGCCACACGCGTGGCAAATACTTCCTGGGCAAAGGGAATGTGGCAAGTTTCGGCCACGCCCATTCCAGCCGAGCCGGATATCGCCGCAAAAAATGTTTCTTCGGCAAATTCTTTTTCCATTTCTTGCAAAAGGGCGGCCGCCTTCTCGTTCACATGGGAGTAATGCCTCTCGTAACGCTCGTAAAGAATGTCGCCCTTTTGGCCGATAACAACACATTTCACCGTAGTGGAGCCTATGTCAAGACCCAGACGAAGCGGTGCGGAAGTGGTATTTGTTTTGATGGGTTGGCTAGGTTTCAAGCTCATTGCCTTTCTTTTTGTTTTTGTACCTGTTTTCACAGTTTCACGCGTATAGGTCGGCAAACGCCAAAAAATCATGTCCAAAATTTAGGGGCGTGTTTTTGTGCAACTTATCTTATAATACCATAGAGCACCCGGATAAAACAAGAAAAAGAATTGTGAAATTGCAGGATGCAGAGAACGCTACCTTGCAAATTGTATTTGAGTTTTTTTGATATTATGCTATAATGATACCACAATAGAATATTTTGTGCGATGCGTAGCCATACGCCGTGCCCTGAAAAGGTGCACAAGAGGGAACGCGGATGAAATTTCCGGACTATCCCAGTAACCGTGAAGCGGACAAATTGGCAAATAGCCACTACCCGAAAGGGTGGGAAGGCGCTGATTTTGGATGATGCTAAGTCGGGAGACCTGTCGCCACTATCATTTCCTGAGGAGAAAGGTCGGCCTTGCCGGCTCCATAAGTGTCGTTTTGGGCTCCCGTGGGGGCTCTTTTTTGTTGATAATTTTTTGAAAAGGGAGGAAACAGACCGATGAAACGTATAAAACAAAATCTGGGTGGTCTCATTTGCGGTTTTTTGTCACTTGCGCTCTTAGCCGCCTGTTCTGCCACTGAACCGGTGGCGTCGACTTCCGCTTCGCAAAACACAGCATCTGAAAGCGCCACCCCGGCAGCAAATCAAATTGTTGTAACCGATATGAGCGGGCGGGAAATGACGCTGGATGGCCCCATAGAGCGGGTTGTGGCACTGGCACCTTCGGATGCTGAAATCATCTATGCGCTCGGTGCGGGTGAGCGTCTCGTTGGCCGCGGCGAATACTGCGATTACCCCGAAGCTGTTTTGGATGTGCCCGTGGTGCAAACCGGCAGCGAAACCAATGTGGAAGAGATTTTGGCGTTGAATCCACAGCTTGTTGTTATGAATACCATGGCGCAGCCACTTGAAGATTTGGAACAACTTGAAAACGCCGGTATTCCGGTTATCACCACCGCCAGTGTAGACATTGACGGCGTTTATGAGAGCATTGAGATGCTCGGTCTTACGCTGGGTCTGGAGGCCGAGGCAGACACCATGGTCTCCGATATGCAAGCCGAATTTGAAACCCTGATACAGATGGTGCCCACACAAGATGAGGCCAAAACCGTGTATTTTGAAGTGTCGCCCTTGGAGTTCGGCCTGTGGACTGCCGGTAGCAATACCTTTATGAGTGAGTTGAGCAGTATGCTTGGCATGGAAAACATTTTTGCCGATGTGGACGGCTGGGCCGAAATTTCCGAAGAGCAAGTGCTGGATAGAAACCCGGATGCCATTGTTACCATTGCAATGGATTTTGGCGGAGGCCCCGCACCCGATGAAGAAATTATGAGCCGTGCAGGCTGGCAAGATCTTTCTGCCGTGCAAAATGCGCAGGTGTTCGCCCTTGCCGAGGACGAGCTGTCAAGACCCGGCCCGCGCCTTGTAGACGGCGCTCAATCCCTGCTGGAATCCGTCTACGGCATCTCACCAGAGATGGACGAAGAGACAAGTGAAATGTCAGACCCCGTCTCCATGGAGGCGAGCTCTGAGATTGCCTAATCCAAATGAATTCGTGCACGCTGTTTTTGTCTTTTTCTTTTAGAGTTGAAATTACAATGGTGAGCACCCGGATGTGCCCCATGAAAGTGCTGCTCATTTATGCATTTTTATGGCCACCTTGTGCCGCAACGGGGCTAAATTGATAAGAGGCTGTTTCAATTGTTTTGAAACAGCCTCTTTGATTTTTTATTGTCATCTCTCATTGCGCATTTTTATGGTTTTCTCTTTCCCGCTCCACCCCCTAAAGGGATGCGTTAAATGCAAATGGAAATGGCCTTTGGTAGAACCGATAACTGTGCCTCCAGGTGCTCTCCGCCATCTTCTCCATCCAGTGTCCAGCGGATTGGTTCTGTGCTGCAAATCAAAAAAGACTTTCCCTGCCGAATTTCCACAAGCGACGACGGCAGCAATTCCTGTTTCACCAAAAATTGTGGTAGTGCACTGAGGTCCGTTAAATTCTTCGGTTTTCGAATTAACAGCAGTTCAAACATACCATCATCCATCATAATCGGCTCTTCTATGCGAAAAGCAACTCCCCCCAATGACACCGTATTGGTGACCATTCCAAATAAAAACTCACCTTCCAGCTTCTCGCCGTCACACTCTACTGTGGCCGTAATCGTGGGCAGGTGCGTAAGCCGCCCCATGCCTTCCAGCACGTAGGCAAGATATCCCACTGCATTTTTGAATTGTTGGTTCGTTGTGTAGGAAACATCGGTAAAAGCGCCGAATGCCGCCACATAGTTGAAGCTTCTTTTATCGAACAAACCCACATCACAGTGAAAAATTTGCTGCGCATTTACAATACGTTTTGCAGCCTGCAACATATTGTTCTTTGGCAAGTCCAAGCTGCTCGCAAAGTCGTTTGTGGTGCCACCGGGAATGTATCCAAGCAAAGTGGGACATTTTCTTTCAATTAGCCCAGCCACCACTTCATTCAATGTACCATCCCCACCACAACAGACAAGCAGTTGATATATTTTGCTGTGGCGACGCGCCCATTTGTAGGCATCTCCCGCTTTTTGTGTGGGCAGCAAAGTAAGCTGATATCCACCTTCGTGAAAAATCTGAACGATGTCGAGCAATTGGGTTTTCAGCTTCCCTCCTGCCGTGTGTGGATTGTAAACAAAAAGTGCTTTTTTCACATTTTTCACCCTCTTAATAAAACAACGATTGCCTAGGCCATTTCAAAATGATTTTTTCCAAATTCGGACAATACAAGCCCTTTGTTGTGCTCCTCGGCCCATCCGATATTCCAGTAGCTTGTGAACAGAAGAAGACCACGTCCTCGCATATCTTCGGCCGGTTTTGAATCGCTGGAAATATCCAATTGTGTAAGGGGAACTTCACTTTTTTCTATCCAGCGAATGTGGCTATAGGGAAGCCGTTCCAACAATATATCTACATTGTATTCATTTTTTAAGCGATATTCCAGCACTTCAAATTGCAAAACACCCACAGCACCCACAATGATTTCTTCCATGCCGCCACCTACTTGGCGGAAAATTTGAATGGCGCCCTCTTGGGCAATTTGTTCAATACCCTTTACAAACTGCTTTCTCTTCATTGTGTCCTTTTGGCGCACCGTGGCAAAATGTTCCGGGGCAAAGACCGGGATGGGGGCAAAACGGAAACGCTCTTTGGATGCATTGAGGGTATCTCCAATGGAAAAAATTCCCGGGTCAAATACGCCCAAAATATCTCCTGAATAGGCTTCTTCCACCATTTCACGCTCTTCGGCCATCATCTGTTGTGCCTGCGAAATGCGAATGGTTTTGCCCGCCTGTTCGTGGCGCACCTCCATGCCTTTTTCGAAACGCCCACTGCAAATGCGCATAAATGCGATGCGGTCTCGGTGGGTTCGGTTCATGTTGGCCTGAATTTTAAACACAAATGCCGAGAAATCCTCTGCGCATGCATTCAGTTCACCAATGTTGGTTGTGCGTGAAAGTGGCGGTGGCGTGAGCTGTAAGAAGGCTTTTAAGAATGGCTCCACACCAAAATTGGTAAGCCCTGAACCAAAAAACACCGGTGTTAATCGCCCCGCCAGAACCGCCTCTTCGTCATAGGCACTGCCCGCCCCGTCCAGAAGTTCAATGTCCTCCAAAAGAATCATGTGTGCATCGGCACCGATTTGTTCATCAATACCCTCTCCACCCAACTTCGCTTTGAAACTTTCCACTTTTTTAGAGCCGCGCAACACAGCCTCAAATGTCAAGATTTCTTGGCGCTCGCGGTCGTAAACACCTTGAAAATCTTTGCCGCTTCCAATGGGCCAGTTCATGGCATAGGTGTCAATTCCCAGCACTTCCTCGATATCAGTAAGCAAATCCAGCGGCGGCTTTGCTTCGCGGTCCATTTTGTTCACAAAGGTAAAAATGGGTATGCCGCGCATCACACACACTTTAAATAACTTTTTGGTTTGCGCTTCCACGCCCTTTGCCGCATCAATCACCATCACTGCGGCATCGGCCGCCATCAGGGTACGGTAGGTATCCTCCGAGAAATCCTGGTGTCCGGGGGTGTCCAAAATATTCACGCAAAACCCAGCATACTCGAATTGCAAAACACTGCTTGTCACAGAAATGCCACGTTGTTTTTCAATTTCCATCCAATCCGATACGGCGTGTCGCGTGTTCTTTTGCCCTTTCACACTGCCGGCCAACTGAATGGCACCTCCGTATAAAAGCAATTTCTCCGTCAGTGTTGTTTTACCCGCATCCGGGTGGCTGATGATGGCAAAGGTGCGCCGTCTGCGTATTTCTTCCCGTGTTGTCATGCTATCCTCTCCTCGGTGGTAAGGCCACCGCGCATCTTATTTTGGTTTTTGTGGGCAATACTCTATTCTTTGAACAGCAAGACATTGCCCATTTGTATCGTCTACTGTAAACAAGGCCGCTTGCAGCATACATGGCCCGTCGGCCACCAAAAACTGAACCGGAATGTGTTCTTTTTGCCGCTTTATTGCCAGCTGTGGCTGCACACCGATTACACTGTGTATGGGGCCTGTCATGCCTAGGTCTGTAATGTATCCCGTTTTGCTTGGCAGAATTTGTGCATCTGTTGTTTGCACATGAGTGTGTGTGCCGAACACCACACTGACGCGGCCGTCTAAGTAGTAGGCCATTGCTTTTTTTTCGGCGGTGGATTCCGCATGAAAATCCACAAGGATAAACCGCGCCTCTATATTCTTAAGTAGTGCGTCGATTCGTGCATAGGGGCTGTCGATGGGCTCCAAAAATGAAACACCCGCTAAGTTGATAACACAGACTGTGCCAAAACGCCCGGTATCCAAAAGAACACAGCCGTTTTCATCCTCGGTATACGGATAGTTGGCCGGGTGCAAAAGCGCCCTGTACTCGCTATACAACTCCTCTCCGGCACGCCGGTAACAGTGGTTACCAGTTGTCACCACATCGGCAAAATCCAGCAGTTCCTCGGCCTCACTTCGTGCAATACCCACGCCGGTTTTGTGGCTGTTTTCACCGTTTACTATAACAAAATCCGCCTGATATTCCCTTTTCAGAAAGGGGACCGCTTGCCGAAACAACGCGCGCCCCGCTTCGCCCACCACGTCTCCAATGCATAAAAATTTCAATCTGACACCTTCTCATCTGTCAAGAAAACCGCCGAGAAGCATCCAGCTTCCCGACGGTTGCGCTTGGCTTATTTTGCGTAGTCGATTGCGCGGCTTTCGCGTACCACGCTCACTTTGATTTGGCCGGGATAGTCCAGATCATTTTCTATCTTTTGGCTGATATCATGCGCCAAAATCACAAGTTCATCATCGCCTATGCGCTCGGGTTTTACCATGATACGTACTTCACGCCCGGCTTGGATGGCAAAGCTGCTCTCCACACCCTCAAATCCTTTGGCAATATCCTCCAGAGCCTCTAAGCGCTTGATATAGCTTTCTAGATTTTCGCGTCTTGCGCCGGGTCTCGCCGCCGAAATGGCATCGGCTGCCATCACAATAAAGGCCAGCGGTGTTTTGGGTTCTACGTCGCCATGATGTGCTTCAATTGCATGAATCACCGCAGGATTTTCTTTGTATTTCTTGGCAACTTCCACCCCGATTTGTACATGGCTTCCCTCAATCTCGTGGTCGAGCGCCTTCCCGATATCATGAAGTAGGCCTGCACGTTTTGCCTGCCCTACATTGAGCCCAAGTTCTGCCGCCATAACCCCAGACAGATAGGCAACTTCCAACGAATGATTGAGCACATTCTGGCCATAACTGGTGCGATATCGCAAGCGACCCAATAGTTTTACAATGTCGGGATGTACGCTATGCACACCTACATCCATCACCGCTTTTTCGCCTTCACGTTTCATCACAAGCTCTAAATCTCGGCGACATTTCTCCACGGTTTCTTCAATTCGGGCAGGATGAATGCGCCCATCGGAAATCAGTTTCTCCAACGCTTGACGTGCCACCTCGCGACGCACAGGGTCGAAACTTGACAGGGTGATTGCCTCCGGCGTATCGTCGATAATCAAATCCACACCGGTTGCCGTTTCCAGTGCGCGGATGTTGCGCCCTTCGCGCCCAATGATGCGGCCTTTCATTTCATCATTTGGCAAAGTTGCCACCGAAATGGTCACCTCGCTGGAGTGATCCGCCGCACAGCGGGCAATGGCCGTGCTGATGAGTTCTTTGGCCATGCTTTCCGCTTCGTCTTTCATCGAAGTTTCGTGTGCGGCAATGCGCACAGCCTTCTCATGGCTCAACTGCTCTTCCAGACGCGTTAACAAAACACCACGTGCCTCTTCTTGTGTCATGGAGGCTACGCTCTCCAGCTTTGCCAGCTGGCGCTGCTTAATTTGATCAATTTCGGCAAGTTTTGCCTCGGCAAGGGCCTCTTTCTGCTGTAGATCCTCTTCTTTCTTTTCGAGTGTAGCCGTTTTTTTATCGAGGTTATCCTCTTTTTGATCAATGCGTTTTTCGGACCTAGATATTTCAGCCCTACGCTCTTTTGCTTCTTTTTCTGCTTCCTGCTTAAATTGGTAGGCTTTCTCTTTGGCCTCTACCGTGGCCTCCTTCAATTTTTGCTCTGCGTTCTTTATGGCCTCGTTCACAATTTTTACAGCTTCTTCCTCGGCCGACCCTAAAGTGCGCTCTGCCGTGCGTCGGCGATAAGAAACGCCTGCAAAAAAACCAAGGAATGCCGCTAAAAGAATGCCCACAACGAGAACCACCCACGCAATGGCGGATGTAAATAACAACAAAGTTCAACTCCTTACTGTGTAAAATAGCAGGAGCATGGTATTCTTGCTACCGTTTCAGCGCAAACCAAGATTTGATTTTCAAAAAATACAACCGTTAAGAAAATATAAAACCAAACCGTGTATCGAAAACGGCGTTTACACGTCGAAGCCAGAAGAATATACGCTCTCTGCGAATCCATATGACCAGGTGTGCACACAAATTATGTTACACCGAAACCATCATATATATCCTATTGTAAATGGCACGGCGCGTTCTTGTCAAGCTAAGATTTACATTATATACATTTTGTAGCTGGCTAAATCTTCATAAAAATCACTTTTATCCTTTACACAATTCTATAGAATGATTTATAATAGTTCTTGTACAATGTGGAGAAAATGAGTACATACAATTTTGACCGCTTTGGATTCGCAGTAGAGAAGCATCACTTGTGTGGAGGTTTTTATGAAAATTAGGGAGATTGCCGAAATTTTGAATGCAAAGGTGCTTTGTGGCCAAAAAAACACGGAAGAGGAAATAAAAACTGGCTGTGGCAGTGATTTGATGAGTGATGTGCTGGCCTATGTGAAGGATCAAGGCGTGCTTCTTACCGGGCTTGTAAGCCCGCAGGTGGTGCGTACCGCCAGCATGATGGACATACGCTGTATTGTACTTGTTCGCGGCAAACAACCGGATGAAAGTTTGCTACTGCTGGCAGAAAAGATGGATATTACACTGCTATGTACAACCAAAACCATGTTTTTGTCCTGTGGGCTTTTGTACCAAAACGGTTTGAAGGAAGGAGAGCAAGCCCATGGCCGAAGCAATGATACAGCTGCATTATGATGTGCCTGCAGATGATTTTACACGGGCGGGCGAGGCCAGCTCCGATTTGAAGCAACAACTCAAGAAGCTCGGCTTTCCCAATGAGGCGGTTCGCCGCGTGTCTATTTCCATGTATGAGGGCGAAATCAACCTGGTTATCCATGCGGGCGGCGGCGAAATAGAGGTGGAAATATACCCAGACTGTGTCCGTATGCGTTTGTGTGATGAGGGCCCCGGCATCGAAAATATTGAACTGGCCATGACGGAAGGTTTTTCCACGGCCTCGGATTCTGTGCGTAGCATGGGGTTTGGAGCCGGTATGGGGCTTCCCAATATGAAACGATATACAGATGAATTTGAACTCACATCCACACCCGGGCAAGGCACTTGCCTGCGCATGGCTGTGTTTGTTTAAGCGCAAAGCACAGAAGGAAGGAGAGCTATGGCAGATTTATTTCATGCCGTCCAATTGGATAAAGACCTCTGCAAGGGCTGTATCAATTGCATCAAGCGATGTCCCACACAGGCCATTCGTGTGCGCGAGGGCAAGGCTCACATTACTCCCGAGCTTTGCATCGACTGCGGAGAGTGCATTCGCCAGTGCCCGCATCATGCCAAAAAAGCCGTAACCGACTCCCTTTCGGTGGTTCGCCGCTTTGCCTATCCCATTGCACTGGTACCACCTAGTTTTTATGCCCAGTTCAACAATTTGGATGACCCTGATCTTGTGGCCTTTGCACTGAAAAAACTGGGCTTTCAAGAGGTGTATGATGTGGGACGTGCCGCAGAGCTGGTTAGCGAAGCAACACGCCAAATGATGGCCGCCGGACGCCTAAAAAAACCCGTTATATCTTCTGCATGTCCAGCCATAGTGCGCCTGATTCGCGTGCGTTTTCCGGGCCTTATTAAACGCGTGCTACCCTTGGTGGCACCGGTGGAGCTTGCCGCGCAACTGGCCAAGGACGCAGCCATACACGCCGGCGTTCCACAGGGGGATATCGGCTGTGTTTTTTTAACCCCTTGCCCCGCCAAAGTAACGGCCATTCGCACACCCATTGGTACACATCAAAGCATGGCAGACGCCGCTGTTGCCGTCAAAGACATCTATCCCTTGATGTTGAGCGCCATGAAATTGCCCCAAGACACACCCCAGCCCCCTCGTGTGTGCGGGCGCATCGGCATGGGCTGGGCCGAAAGTGGCGGCGAAGCCGTGGGCCTTTTGTCTACCGATGCCTATCTTGCGGCCGATGGCATCGAAAATGTTATGCGTGTTTTGGAAGATTTAGAGGACGATAAATATTCCGGCCTTGATTTTGTAGAGCTCAACGCCTGTTCAGGCGGTTGTGTGGGGGGCGTTTTGCAGGTTGAAAACCCCTATATTTCCAAGGCTAAATTGAGCAAGTTACGCCGCTATATGCCCGTGAGTGTAAGCCGTTTGGAAGATGGCATTCCAAAGCCCATGCACTGGAGCGAAAGCCTTGAATATCTGCCCGCCATGGAACTGGGCAAAACAAAGGCAGAAAACTTTGCTTTGTATGCAAAAGCAACCGAAATTTTGCAAATGCTGCCATTGATAGACTGTGGAAGCTGTGGCGCACCGACCTGTGCCGCCTTTGCTGAAGACATTGTGCGAGGCAGTGCTTGTTTGGATGGCTGTGTGGTGCTGTTGCGGCAAAAAATGGAGGCTTTACTCAGAGAACAAGGCTTGCTGGCCAATTCCTCTTGTGAAGAGGATAGGGAAGGGATAGAGGAGATATGCCATGAAAACGAATGAACTGGCAAATCTGCCACAATTTACATGCGTGGTAGAAGGGGCTTCGCATGAATTGTCGGGTGTTTATTGTGCCGATTTGCTGAGCTGGGCCATGTCTCGCGCGCCGGAAAACAGCGTGTGGTGCACCGTGATGGGGAATGTCAACATGTTGGCTGTAGCCTCTTTAACCGAGGTGGCCGCCGTTATCTTGTGTGAGGATGCCCTGTTGGATGAAGCCGCCAGAACAAGGGCAGAACAGGAAAAAATTTCCGTTTTCACCACCTCACTTCCCGCTTTTGAGGCCGGGATTGTCGTGGCAAAAGCAGCCGATTTCTTAATATGAATAGCAAAATATTTTATGATTTACACATACATTCATGTCTTTCCGGTTGTGCTGATGACAACATGACCCCCGCCAATATAGCCGGCTTTGCGCGCCTTGAAGGTGTGCACTTGATTTCGGTAACCGACCACAACAGTGCTGCTAACCTGCCGGCTGTCCAAAAGGCTTGCCGGGAATATGGTGTTCGCTTTATACCGGGCATTGAGGTGACCAGTGCGGAGGAAATTCACTTATTGTGTTATTTCAGGGAGCTTGCTGCGGCATTGGCCATGGATGCTGTGTTGCAAAAAGCGCTGCCGGCCTACCCCTACAACCGCGACATTTTTGGCAATCAACTGATTGTGGACGAGGAAGACCGTGTGCTTGCAGAAAATATACGTCCAATGAGTGCAGCCGTTTCACTGAATATGTATGAAGTGAAGCGGCAAACCGAAGTGCTGGGCGGCCTTTGTGTTCCGGCGCATATCAACCGGCAGGCCAACAGCCTGCTTGCTGTTTTGGGTTTGGTGCCAAGCGACTTTATATGTCCGGCTTATGAATGGAGCCGCCTTGGTCACGCGTTCCCGCTTTCATCCAACGAAATTTTGCCGAAAACAAGCGAAATATTGTACTCCTCTGACGCGCATACTTTAACCGATATTGGCTCTTGCAAATCTCTATTGACTGAGAACAGTATTTTCTCTACATGGATTGATATCTGATTTCAATTTTGCTTCTTTTGGCAGAGATGTTGCGGTGCTTTTTTGCTTTCTGTCTATCGCAATCCGGCCGACACAACCTTCTGTTCTTCGCTTTTCTTTTTCTTTCTGATATGATACAATAAAAAACATTATGAACGGTGGGTTTTCAGCCCACATCGCAAAACTGTTTATGCCATATGAACCACTTGGTAAAACCCAAAGAAAAGAGTGTTATGAAATTTGATCAATTGGAATTGAACGCCCATTTGCTAAAAGCGGTGCACGACGCAGGCTATACGGTTCCCAGCCCCATCCAACAAAAAGCCATTCCGCCCGTGTTGTCTGGGCGCGACCTTCTTGGCTGTGCACAAACCGGAACCGGAAAAACCGCTGCATTCGCTTTGCCAATTTTGCATCGGTTGCAAACTGTTCCCTCTAAAAAACCACGCCACATTCGCGCCCTCATTCTTACACCCACGCGCGAGCTAGCGCTGCAAATTCAAGAAAGCTTCACATCGTATGGAAAGTATCTTCCCTTGCGTAGCGCTGTCATTTTTGGTGGTGTTGGCCAAAACCCACAAGTTCTGGCGCTGAAGCAGGGTGTAGACATCTTGGTGGCCACACCCGGGCGCCTTTTGGATTTGATGCAACAGGGCTTTGTGAAGTTGTCGCACCTTGAGATTTTTGTGCTTGATGAAGCCGACCGCATGCTGGACATGGGATTTGTGCACGACGTGAAGAAGGTTATGAAGGTTTTACCCCCCAAAAGGCAGACTTTATTGTTTTCCGCAACCATGCCCCCTGAGATTTCAAAGCTAGCCGGCCAGTTGCTTCATAACCCGGCTAAGGTAATGGTAACACCGGTTTCCAGCACGGTGGAAAGCATACAACAGTGCGTATATAAAATAGATAAAAACAACAAAAAGTATTTGCTTGCCCATCTGCTTCACAAGGAAAAAGCTTCCCGTTCTTTGGTTTTTACGCGCACAAAGCACGGTGCCGACCGTGTGGTAAAAGACCTTAACCGGGTGGGCTTCCACGCTAAGGCCATTCACGGGAATAAAAGCCAAACTGCACGGCAAGAGGCTTTGGCCTGCCTAAAAGACGGGCGTGTAAAAGTTTTGGTGGCCACCGATATTGCCGCACGAGGACTGGACATCAGTGAATTGTCGCACGTATTCAACTACGATTTACCCAACATTCCGGAGACCTATGTGCACCGCATCGGACGCACAGGGCGTGCAGGGCGTGGCGGTGTTGCTGTTAGTTTCTGCACGCACGACGAGCTTCCTTATTTGGCGGATATTGAAACGCTCATTGGCTTCCATGTGCCGGAAGTGACGAAGCATGCCTGGCCTTTGCAAGGAAGCACTTTAGAAAAAACAGAGAAACGCCCCTTGGTGAAAGAGATGAAAAAACAAGAAAACAAACAAAAGAAAAAAGTGGCAAACGAAGATACACAAAACAGAAAGCCGAAGAGTTCAAAACCGCAGAACCATTCTCCCACACACAGCCACCCCACCGCCACGGCCTCCTCTGCTGCCAAAAATATTGTTACCAAGCGGCCTGTATGGAGTAGCCCCGCAACATCGTCTGACACTAGCACAAAGAATGCACAAGAAGGAGATATGCCCATGAGCAAGGGGACTCGTCGTCATCCGCGCGGCCGCAACCGGCCAAACCGCCCCGCTGCATCGGAAGAGAAAGCCGTGAAGCAAAAGGCTCCGGAAATTCCAAAGGATAAAAATGGCATTTTTGATTTCAGTGAAGAAGAACTGGCACAAGATACCTCCTTGCGCCTAATTCGCGACTCGGCACCGAACGAAACGAAATTCGCAAACTTTGAAGAATATTTGAAAGCGCAAAAAGAATGAAAGAAGCCGAGAACAACACCGTTTTGTGCCCTGTGCTGGGGAATGCCGTCGCTGTTATTTTTGTCGGATTGATTTTCGTGTTTTTTTCCTTTTCCTTTATGGGCATAGACCTGCTTATCGATGCGGTGGGCTGGATCTTGGTTTTCAATGGTGTGCGTGTCTACGAGCGTCCACGCGGTGGCATCGGCTTCATTGCTGTTTTATGCCTTATTCTTTGTGTTGCCAGTGCACTTTTATTGTTTTTTTCAGGAACTGCTTTTTTACTTGTTCATATTGTATATGCCATTATGATTTTTTGTTTTTTCATGTCCCTGAGTGCGTTGTTTTTCCGCAGTTTAATGCGATTTCATTTCAAAAAATCAGCTTTTATTTGTCTTTTCAGCTTCGGAATTACATCCGTGCTTTTCCCACTCCTGTCCCTTGCACCTCTTTTACCTGCAGCCCTTTCTGCACCGATATCGGTATCACTTTTGGTAAAACTGTTGCCTTTGGGAACATTGCTTTGGCTTTGTTTTTTTCTTCGCAAATGTGATCCGAACGGATAAATTTTGGAAATGTGAGGTGTATTTATGGCTGCCATTAAAGCGAGAGATTCCATTTGGTCTGTTGGTGTTATGGACAGAAAACTTCGTGTATTTGACATTATCATGGAAACAAAACATGGAACCACATACAACTCCTATCTGATTCGGGGAAGCGAGAAAACCGCTTTGGTCGAGTGTGTAAAAGACAAGTTTTTTTCCGAGTGGATAGACAATATTCGTGAAGTGTGTGACCCTAGCGAAATCGATTATATTGTGCTCAACCACACAGAGCCGGATCATTCCGGTGCATTGGCTCGCTTTCTATCATTGGCACCCAATGCGGAAGTGCTGGCCGGAAACACGGCCATTACCTTTCTCGGAGAGCTTTTGAACAAACCTTTTAAGAGCCGTGCCGTTGGAGAAAAGGATATCATTGAACTAGGCGGTTTCCAACTCCATTTTATCCCCGCCCCCATGTTGCATTGGCCCGACACGCAGTTCACGTATATTCCACAGCTCAAAGCTCTTTTTTCCTGCGATATGTTTGGTTGTCACCACGCAGATCCGCTCGCGTTTAACGACCTTATTAAAGATACAGAGTCGTTTTCAGACGCCTACCGTTACTATTTTGACAACATCATGGGCCCGTACAAAAACCCCCATGTTCTGCGCGCACTGGATAAGATAGAGCCTTTGCCCTTAGAATTCATAGGAACGGGACACGGCCCTATTTTACGCACAAATATTCAACATTATTTGCAGTTGTACCGTAAGTGGAGCACACCGAATCAGAGCACGGAAAAAACGGTTGCCATGGTCTATGTAAGTGCTTATGGTTATACGCGAGAGCTTGCCGACACCATCCGCCAAAGCTTACATGATAACGGTATTACACAAGTAGAAAGCTTTGACCTTGTGGAGGACAATATGCAATCGGCACAAAGTGCCTTGGCCGCAGCCGATGCCATTTTATTGGGTAGTTGCACCATGCTTGGCGATGCTTTACCGCCAATTTACGAATCCATTCTCTGCTTGAACCCGGTTTGCCAGCGCGGAAAATTAGCCGGTGCCTTTGGTTGTTATGCTTGGAGTGGCGAAGCGGTGCCCAATTTGACTGCACGATTTGAACAGCTTCATATGACTATCCCCGTAGAGGGTTTGCGTGTGCGCCTCAAACCCAGTGCAGAAAATTTACAGCAGGCACGTGATTTTGGGAAAGCTTTTGCCGAGGCATTGCTTGGAAATTAGAGCACCCCTTTACCTTATTCGAGTACGGAGAAATCCCTTGATGTCGGTAGCAAGCGCTTCGACACAGAGTATCATCGGCTTGTGCATTTGGGCGAAAACATGCAAATTCAGCGCATCCATTTCGCCCGGGCAGTATAAATAAGGAGGTTAGACAAATGAAAAAGTGGCGTTGTATTGTATGTGGTGAAGTGTTTGAGGGCGAAACTCGTCCGGAACCATGCCCTGTGTGCGGTGCTTCCGGGGATGAGAGTTTTGAGGAAGTGGCTGAGTAAAAAAACCGCTGCAAGCGAGAATTTCTTGCTTGCAGCGGGCTTTTTGTTCTTATAAATTTTATCTGTTTCTTCCTGAACTTCACAGGGAGGAGGTTCGGGAGACTCTTATGGAAAAAGTTTTACACACATCTTTTGGTGAAATACACTATCAATTCGTGAGAAAGCCCATCAAAAATCTGAATTTGCGCATACATCCTGACCATGGTGTGTCTGTGAGTGCACCCCTGCGAATGCCTAAAAAAGACATCGAGGCCTTTTTGCAAAGCAAGGCTGAGTGGATTTTTAAAAAACAACAGGGTTTACAATCCACTTTTCAAAATTCCGAGTGTTTGTATACAAAAGAGCAATGTCTTGCTTTGTTTACTTCAGTGAGTGATCGCTTATATCCTCTGTTTGCCTTTTATCTAAAAGAAAAGCCGGTGTTGGCCGTTCGCGACATGAAAACCCGCTGGGGAAGTTGCCATCCTCACAAAAAGAAAATTACACTGAATATGCGTTTGGCCGAACAAGCGCCGGAACTGATAGAGTATGTTGTTTTACATGAATATGTTCATTTTTTACATCCCAATCACGGTTCTGATTTTCACGCTGAAATGGCACGGCTCATGCCCGATTACCGTGAACGCCGAAAAAAGTTAAGGGGATAAGGTTTCGGGTTTCCAAAGAGAATGGAGAGGAACTAAGCACATATGACAGGCAACAAGTACACCCGATTGTTATCAAACACAGCATTGTTCACAATCAGCACCTTTTCGAGCAAGTTGTTAACTTTTCTGCTTACACGCCTATACACAAGCTATCTCACAGCTGAAACATATGGCATTGTAGATTTGGTTGTAGCAAGCTCTAATCTATTGATTCCACTGGTTAGCCTAGGAATTTCCAATGCAGTGATTCGTTTCGGCCTTGAAAAGGGAATTGACAAAAAAGATGTGTTTACCGGTGGTCTTTTGGCTATCGGGCTCGGTTTTTCCGTGTTGCTTTTCTTCATTCCGCTGATTTCACAAATCAGTGTTTTAGAGGGCAACATCCTGCTTATGTACATCTATGTGCTCATCTCTTGCCTTCGCACCCTGTGTTGCCAGTTTGTGCGTGCAAAGCTATATACACGCCTTTATGCCATCGATGGTATTTTGTCCACCTTATATACGGTCGGTTTCAATGTATTGTTTTTGGTGGCACTTCAAATGGGCGGAACAGGCTATCTGCTTGCCATTATCTGCGCCGATGCCCTCAGTGTTCTTTTCCTTTTTATCGTGGCACATCTATGGGAGTATTTGCGATTCAAAAACTTCAATTTTACTTTGCTTAAAACGATGCTACGCTATTCACTTCCCCTTGTGCCGGCCCTTATGTTCTGGTGGGTTACCAATGCAAGTGACCGTTACTTTATCGCGTATATTTGGGGTGCAGATGAGAATGGCCTCTATGCCGCTGCTTACAGAATCCCCACTGTTGTTTCCATCATGGCCACAATTTTTACAGAGGCTTGGCAACTTTCTGCCGTGACAGACGGGCAAGGTCCCGGACGAAATGAGTTCTTTTCTCGTGTTTTTTCGGCTGTTTCCGGCCTTTCCTTTGTTGTGGCTGCCTTTTTATTATTCAGTTGCCAGTGGATTATGAAACTGTTGGTTGCGCCGGATTATTATATTGCTTGGCAATATGTACCCATTTTGGTCTTGTCGGCAGTCTTCTCCAGCTTTGTTGTTTTTCTAAATAGCGTTTATATGGTGGAAAAAAAGTCTGTATTGGCGCTTATCACCATTTGTGTGGGCGCTGTGCTGAACCTTGTTTTGAATGCCCTGTTTATTCCGCTTTGGGGGCCAAACGGTGCCGCTTGGGCTACTTTGCTGTGTTATGTGGCTGTCTTCCTCATCCGAGCCAAAAACACACGCCATCTAATACAAATTCAGTTTCATTTTGGCTCAATCGCCTTGAATATGGCTTTGCTTTTGGCCATGACCGCGATATTATTGTATGAACTGCCTCTTTATTGGCTTTGGAACGGTTTGCTTTGTTTGCTTGTTTTGCTTATCAATTCACGGTCTCTGACCAAAGGAATACGGCAGATTTTGCATAAAAGAGGTGGCAAAAAGGCATAATCGTAGAAATTTTTCTTTTTTGGATGATATTTCTTGCCAAAACAACTTTTCATCACGTATAATGGTTACATGAATGTATCTGTGCATACCAAGCAGAACACACAAATTTTCAGGGTAAGTATTTACAGCCAAACAAGAGGGGAGGGCATTGCATTGGCCAACGCCATGTTGCTACACTTGGAAGATTATGCCGCCGGAACAGCAAGGGATACATCACCCGGGCAAATACCGGCCACATTGCGAGAGGTTTCTGAGCTCATTTATGTTGCGGAGGGCAGCGCAGACTATTGGGTGGAAGACCAATTCTATCGTTTGCAAGTGGGAGATATTTTATTGTTGCCTGCCGGGTCTATGGTAGGCGCCACTTTAAGGCCAAAGGGTTGCCCATTTTGGCGCCACAACCTGTGGATGTCTCGGCGATATTCCACTTTTCTGACTTTGCAAGACGAACAAGCCGATTACGCTTTTGCCTTTGCCAAAGAACAAGGCCGTTTTCTACTTCGTTTGCCCGACGAGGAACGTGAGGAGCTGGAAACACTTTTCGAGCGTATTGTTTTAGAGTGCCAGGCAGATGCATTTAACACGGAATTGTCAGCCAAAGCCTTGCTGAGCACTTTGCTTGTGCAAATCAACCGCTTGCTTGCCAAAGATGCGAATTGCTTACTTTTGGGTAGCGCGCATCGCCTTACCCCTGTTCTTTCACACATCCACGCCCACTGCACCGACTCCCTGACTGTAGAGGCCCTTGCACGTCAATTCAACTTCAGTCCTTCCCATTTGGCACATAGTTTTAAAAAACACACAGGCACCTCTCTCTATCACTATATTGTTCAGCGACGGCTTGAAATAGGCCGCCAAGCCATGATGGACGGTGTTCCGGTAAAAGAAGCCTATCAGCTGTGTGGTTTTGGGGATTACGCCGGGTTTTACCGTGCCTTTCTTAAGGAATACGGCCTATCTCCTCAACAGTATAAAAAGAAAAACCAGTGAATATTTTTGTACTTATTGTATATTTGTTGTTTATATATACTTTTTTCGATATGTTTGAATTTGTGTGAAAGAAAGTTGAGTCATTGCTATGCAGGGTTTGTTAAAAACAACTTGCTCTCGGCTGGGCATTGCTCTATTCATTTTTATGCTCTTCTGGAATTTTGCCGCCATTGTTTTATCTGCTCTTTTTATGTGGCTTTTTCCCAATTGGTATGCCGGTGGTTGGGCTTTGCTTTTTATAAACGATCTGTCTTTGTATGGAATTGGTGTTCCCATCTTTTTACTTTTGGTTTCCCGCCTGCCCAATTTTGATATATCGAAAAAAAGCCCCCTTGCCCTATCGTTTCCTCAATATTTTTTTATTCTGTTGTTGTGCATCAGCATCATGTACGGTATTGCTTTTTTAACCGAACTTTTTTTCTTGCTATTGGAGCAAATTTTCAATTTCAGCTATACAAATAGTTTGGATATTCTGGTTGATGGCTTGGATTGGCCGGCCTTGCTTGTGCTGGGTGTTGCCATTCCTTCTGTAGGCGAGGAGTTGTTGTTCCGCCGCATTTTATACCGCAAATTGGCAGGTTACGGGGAAAAGGTGTATATCCTTTTCAGTTCCCTGTGTTTTGGTCTCTTTCACATAAACCCCAGTCAGGTTTTTTATGCTTTTTTGCTTGGCCTAATTTTGGCCGTTGTTTACGCACGCACAAAGCGGTTGTGGATTCCCATTTCTTTGCATTTTTTCCTCAACACATTGGGTCTTTTGGTGATACCGAAGCTCATGATGATAAGCGATGCATTTGCTTTTGTTTTCCCTGTTTTTATTTTGTTGATTTTCCCGATTTCCCTGATTTATTTGGTTTTTATCCATCGAAAATCATCCGGAATTGTGAAGCTTAAGCCACTTTTTATGTCTTCCGATGTTTTGAAGCATTCTATTTTAACTCCATGTTTTGCAAATTTGGGTATGCTGCTTTATTTTAGTTTGGTTTTATTACTTTTATGTCTTAATTTATGGGCCTATTGATTGCATGGGCGCAAACAGAGAGGATTATAGCTTATATGTTATACAATGAGTTGGGTGTTCCACATGAAATTCGCCGTGCTGTAGAGAGAATGGGGTTTGTGGAGCTGACGGAAATACAAGAAAAAGCAATTTTTCCCATACTCGATGGAAAAGATGTGACGGCGAAAGCACCCACGGGCACGGGCAAAACCTGTGCATTTGGCATTCCACTTTTGTGCGATTTGAACCGACATAGCGACAAGGTGCAAGCTTTGGTTTTGGCACCAACGCGTGAACTTGCACAACAAATCACAGAGGATTTACGAGATTTGGCTCATTTTTGGCCAGACTTGCGTATTGCCTGCCTTTATGGAGGCCAAGCCATTACAAAACAAATGGATCAACTTAAAAAGGGACCTCAGCTTGTTGTGGCAACGCCCGGCCGCTTGATGGACCACATGAAGCGCCGCAGTGTAAATTTACATGCTGTTACACGCGTGGTGCTGGATGAAGCCGACGAGATGTTGGACATGGGTTTCTATAAGGATGTCGTTAAAATATTAGACTCCTTGAAAAACCGCAAACAACTTTGTATGTTTTCAGCCACCATTAGCCGCGAGGTAATGGATATTGGCTGGCTTTATCAACGCGACCCCGTTGAAATTACAGTTCAGCCAGTGCAAGATTCGATGCCAAAAATTACACAGTATAGCTTGGAAACCACCGGACGCAATAAATTGCCGGATTTGGCCGCGCTTATTGTAAACGGAGGCTATGATCGTGTGATGGTTTTTTGCAACACAAAATACACCACGGGTATGTTGGCAAACCAAATGGCACGGCTACATTTCGATGTGGACTGCTTACACGGTGACCTTTCGCAAGCAGAACGCAATCAAATTATGGGACGCTTTCGTGAGGGAAAATTGCGCGTTCTGGTTTCTACTGATGTTGCGGCCCGTGGCATTGACATTGAAGATGTAGATGCTGTTTTCAATTATGATATTCCCCAATCAAACGAATACTATACACACCGCATTGGGCGCACCGGGCGCGCAAAGCGTGAGGGTGTTTCTTTTATATTCTATCTTCCTGATGAAAAGAAGCGTCTAAAAGAAATGTTGCGTTTGACGCGAAGCAATGCAGCCGCCATCTCTATTGGTGAAGATGGAAAATTGATTTTGCTTTAATGCAGTGCATTTGAATAGGAAAAAACAAGAAAAAGGCCATTTTTTCAATGGCCTTTTTCTTGTTTTCCTATTTTTGTCTTTGATTTATTATCTGATTTTTTCTTTATTATCTGCACATAAAGTTAGCCAATGTCGGTTTTTATTCTACCGGCACAACCCAGTTTTTCTCGTCTGCAAGTTTTCCATATTGAATACCGGTTAAATTCTCATACAATTTGGCTGTAACCGCCCCCATTGTGCCCTCGCCTATCAGCACATCTTCGTCTTTATAACGAATTTCTTTTACCGGGCTTACCACCGCCGCTGTTCCTGTGCCAAATACTTCGGTTAGTTTTCCTTTTTTAGCACCATCGATAATGGTATCAATATCAATTTTTTCTTCGTGCACTGTATAACCCCAATCCTTCATGAGTTCGATGCAGCTCATGCGCGTGATGCCTGGCAGGACCGTGCCATCGGTGGGTGCTGTCCAAATTTCATTGTCCAACACGAAAAACACATTCATGCTACCCACTTCTTCCACATAACGTCTCTCCACACCATCAAGCCACAACACTTGGCTATATCCAAGATCATGTGCTTTCATTTGGCCGGCAAGGCTGGCTGCATAGTTGCCACCGCATTTGATAAACCCGGTTCCACCCGGGGCCGACCGGATCAGTGTGTCTTCCACAAAGATTTTCACCGGGTTCACGCCTTCGGCATAATAAGGGCCAGAGGGCGAGCATATGATAAAGAACAGATATTGGTCGCTCGGCTTAACGCCCAGCACCTGCTCTGTGGCAATGGTGCACGGGCGAATATAGAGGCTGGTGTTTTCTTCTGTGGGAACCCAGTCGGCCTCTACAGAAACCAAGGCCTGCACCGCTTGCACAAAATCTTTCTCCGGTATTTCGGGAATACACAAACGACGATGTGTACTGTTCATACGCTGTGCATTTTTCTCGGGACGAAACAGTTGCACTTTTCCATCTTCGCGGCGATACGCTTTCATTCCTTCAAAGCATTCTTGCGCATAGTGGAATACGAGGCTGGCCGGATCCAATTGAAACGGTTCATAAGGCACAATTCGTGCATCGTGCCAGCCTTTGTCCGCATCATAGTTCATCAAAAACATATGATCTGTAAATGCTTTGCCAAACCCCAATTTCGATTCATCCTGCGGTTTTTCTTTTAATTTTTCTGATTTTTTTATTTGAATTTCCATTCTTTTCCTCCTGATTATTTTATAAGTTCCTCTTGTCTATCATAATCGCTTTATGCATATTTTGCAAGTATTTATATTTATTTTTATTTCTTTATTATCTTATCTTTTATTTGTTCGATAATATGCCCTATATAAAATATTTTTAAATAGAAGAAAACCCCTTCTTTTAATCGGAAGGGATTTTCTTCTTTACTCGTTCTTTGGCTATTAGGCCTCTGTATTATACAATTTTTCCAAACGAGTGAGATAAGCATAACGATCTTTGCTCTCTGCCACGGCCTTTTCAAACAGCTCTTCGGCACGTTGCGGGAAACTGAGCTTCAAGCGTGTATAACGGGTCTCCCCTGTGATGAAATCCATATAATCGCCGGTGGGTGCTTTGCTGTCCATCGTGAAGGGATTTTTACCTTCTACTTTTTTGCGGGGATCAAAGCGGAAGTTGTGCCAGTAGCCGGTTTGCACTGCTTTTTTCATTTCGGATTGGCAATTCACCATGCCACCTTTTATGCCGTGCATCTCGCAAGGGCTGTAGCCGATAATCAACGAGGGGCCCGGATAACTTTCGGCTTCCACAATCGCTTTGATGGTTTGGTTTTGGTCGGCACCCATGGCAATTTGTGCTACATACACATAGCCATAGGCCATGGCCATTTCGGCAAGGCTCTTTTTGCCAATGGTTTTGCCGGCTGCAGCAAACTGTGCCACTTGGCCAATTTGGCTTGCCTTGCTGGCTTGTCCACCCGTGTTGCTGTACACCTCGGTGTCAAACACAAACACATTCACATCTTCACCGGAGGCCAATACATGATCGAGACCACCGTAACCGATGTCGTATGCCCAACCATCGCCACCGAAAATCCAGACGCTTTTCTTGGAAAGGTACTCTTTTTCGGCTAGAATTTGTTTTGCCAGGCTGCAAGACGGGCAATCTTGACCAGGCTCTAAAGCTGCTTCCAATGCTGCTACATAGGCTTTGGATGCCACTGTGTTTGCCTTGCCATCATCTGCACAATCAAGCCATGCCTGTGCGGCTGCCTTCACTTCGGCTGTGGCCTCAGTTTTCAGCAACTCTGCCGTGCGGCGTTTGAGGCGAGCGCGAATGGCACGTTGGCCAAGATACATACCGTAGCCATTTTCTGCGTTGTCTTCGAACAAACTGTTTGCCCAAGCGGGGCCGTGACCACTGTTGTTGTGTTTGGTGTAAGGGCTGGTAGCAGCGGGGCCACCCCAGATAGAGGAACAGCCTGTTGCGTTGGAAATATACATCCGCTCGCCAAACAGCTGGGTAACCAAGCGTGCATAGGCTGTTTCTGCACAGCCGGCGCAGGAGCCTGAGAACTCAAGCAAGGGCTGGTTAAACTGGCTGCCCTTTACGCTGGTTTCACTCATCATACCATCTTTTTTACCAACATTTTCCACACAATAATCGAATACTTCTTGCTCATCCATTTGGCTCTCGCGCGATTTCATCACGAGGGCTTTGCCGGGTGCCGGGCACACAGCTTCACAAACGCCGCAACCCATGCAGTCGAGCGGGCTCACGGTTTGGATGAATTTCAAATCTTCCACACCTTTGCCTTTCATGGCAGCACAACGCGTTTGTTTTGGTGCATTTTTCACATCGTTTTCGTCCAGAGCAAACGGGCGAATGGTGGCATGTGGGCAAACATAAGCGCATTGGTTGCACTGGATGCATTTGTCGGCTTGCCACTCAGGCACATCCACAGCAACACCGCGTTTTTCGTAGGCCGAAGCACCTTGCTCAAAGGTACCGTCTGCATGCTCAACAAATACAGAAACGGGAATGTTATCGCCATCACACAGGTTCACAGGCTCCATGATGCTGCTCACCATATCTACAAGTTTTTTCTCGCCTTTTGCCTTTGTTTGGGCATTTGTGCCGTTTGCATTTTTCCAACTGTCGGGCACGTCCACTTTTACAAGGGCATCCACGCCGGCATCAATCGCCTTGTAGTTCGCCTCTACCACAGCATCGCCCTTGGAAGCATAGCTCTTGTGGGCGACCCCTTTCATATATTTTACAGCTTCATCAATGGCAATAACATTTGCCAGTTTGAAGAAAGCACTTTGCAAAATGGTGTTGGTACGCTTGCCCATACCAATTTCACGTGCTTTGTCGATAGCATTTACAATATATACTTCAATATTGTTTTCTGCTATATAACGTTTGTCGTCGCCCGAGAGATGTTCTGCCAGTTCCTCGGCACTCCACTGTGTATTTACAAGATATTTTCCACCGGGCTTAGTGTCGCGCACCATGTGGATACCCTTGTCGATATAACTCGGATTGTGGCAGGCCACAAAGTCGGCCTTGCTCACAAAATAGGGCGCTTTGATGGCTTTATCGCCGAAACGCAAATGGCTGATGGTGATACCACCGGTTTTCTTACTGTCATACTGGAAGTAGGCCTGCACATATTTATCGGTATGGTCGCCGATAATTTTGATGCTGTTTTTGTTGGCACCAACCGTACCATCTCCACCAAGACCAAAGAATTTGCAGGAAACCGTACCAAGCGGTGTGGTGTCTGCACATTCTTTTTCCTCCGGCAACGAGAGGTTGGTCACATCGTCTACAATGCCCACGGTAAATCCGTTTTTCGGCTCTGCTTGCGATAAATTGTTGTATACGGCAAAGATGGAGGCCGGCGGCACATCTTTTGAGGATAGACCATAGCGACCACCCACGATTTTGGCCGAGGTTTTGCCGTTCAGGGATGTGAGCACATCCATATACAAAGGCTCGCCCAAAGCACCGGGTTCTTTGGTTCGATCAAGTACAGCGATGGTTTTGGCTGTTTTGGGCACGATATCAACAAGGTGTTTTGCACTGAACGGACGATACAGGCGCACTTTTACAAGACCCACTTTTTCGCCTTTGGCCAGTAAATAATCGATTACCTCTTCCGTTACATCACACACAGAACCCATCGCCACAATCACGCGTTCTGCATCGGGTGCACCATAATAATTGAACAGGCCATAGTCTGTTCCCAATTTTTTGTTTACTTCACCCATATATGTTTCCACAATACCGGGTACTGCATCATAATAGCGGTTGGATGCTTCACGGTTTTGGAAATAGATATCGGGATTTTGGTGGCTACCGCGCATGGTGGGGTGCTCCGGGTTCAGAGACCTGGCACGAAACGCGGCCAAGGCTTCTTCATCCATCATTCCTTTCAACTCATCAAAATCCCACACTTCAATTTTTTGTACTTCATGGCTGGTGCGGAACCCATCAAAGAAGTTTAGAAATGGCACCCGACTTTTTAGCGCCGACAAATGTGCAACCGGTGTCAAATCCATAATTTCCTGCGGATTGGATTCCGCCAGCATGGCATAGCCGGTTTGACGACATGCATACACATCACTGTGGTCGCCAAAAATAGATAAGGCATGAGTGGCCAAAGTTCTGGCCGAACAGTTGATAACACCGGGGAGCAACTCGCCGGCCATCTTGTACATATTGGGAATCATCAAAAGCAGGCCTTGGCTTGCTGTGTAAGTGGTGGTGAGCGCACCTGCATTCAAAGAACCGTGCACAGCTCCGGCCGCACCGCCTTCACTTTGCAACTCAATAACTGCCACTTCATCTCCAAATATGTTTTTCATTCCACCGGCCGACCAAGTGTCTGTCACTTCTGCCATGGGGGAGGATGGGGTAATGGGGTAGATAGCCGCCACCTCGGTAAAGGCATAGCTGGCATGTGCCGCAGCGGTGTTTCCATCCATTGATTTTTTGGCTCTTGGCATGTGATTTCCTCCATAATTAAATAATATCGTAAGCTGCCCGGCCAAATATGGCTTTGGCAGCCACTAAACTGTTACTTTATTGTAACACTCCTATTGCTTATACACAAGAAGTGGTTTACAATCTTCGCTTATTATACAACTTTATTTTGAATTTGCAATGATATTTTATAAGTTTTTTATCAAGATTTCCTTTTTCAATTAAGTTAATGTCTACTTTTTTCTTTTTTTATTGGTTTTTTTGTGGTTTTCTGTCTCTTTTTTATTTGACAAAAACTCGTTTTTATATGCATAATTTAAGAAATCGGCTATTCTTTACCTGTTTATGCACCAATAAATGATAGAAGGGGAAAAAATTATGAGTGAATTTCTAGAACAACGGTTGGATTCAAAAGAAATTTTCACCGGGAAAATTTTTACCGTTACACAGGACCGTGTTCAATTGAAAAATGGGCATGTTGCCATACGAGAAGTGGTTCACCACAACGGTGGTGCTGCTATTTTGGCCCTGCGTGAAGACGGGTGTGTGGCTATGGTTCGACAATATCGTTATGCCGTTGGCCGGGATGTTTTGGAAATACCGGCTGGAAAAGTAGAGGCCGACGAGGCACCGCTGGAAACGGCTCGGCGTGAATTGCGGGAAGAAGCCGGATTGATTGCAGACAGTTTGGTGCCCTTTGCATCTGTGCTTCCTACCTGTGCCTATTGCACCGAAACCATTCATATTTTTTTAGCGAGTTCGCTTCATTCAACGGAACAGGCATTGGATGACGATGAGTTTTTATCGGTTTTTTGGATGGATTTAGAAGATGTTTTTCAGCTCGTTATGCGGGGAGAAATTGTCGATTCTAAAACAGTTTCTGCTATTCTACGGATTCATTCCCTGCGCAGAGATAACCCTAAGTATCCGTATTCATTATAATTAAAAACCTACAATTATTTTATATTTTATTTTTTTTAATTATTTATTTCAGTATTATTTAGGGGCTGTTTCAAACCAACTTTGAAACAGCCCCTTTTTTTTATTCTTCTGTTTTCTCTTTTTCTTCTGCTTCTTTCTGTTCTTCCGTTTCTTCTACTTCTGCATTATCCAAGGCATCTTCTGCATCGGCCATTTCTTTTTCGGCTGCTTCTTTCAGCTCCTCGGCATTGTCCATTTCTTCGCTCGCACTTTGCACGAAAAAAGCCCCTAAAACAAGCAACAACATCCGAATTAGCATACCTATCAATTGATAAATACTGGTTCCTGTCATCTCCATTGTTGGGAAGAGCATAGAAACGGCATAATCCATCAAGAGGGCTTGTGTAGAGTAGGAAATCAATTGAAATATCACAACCAATGCCGTAATCACGGTTACAACACGCCGTTTTTCCTTAGAAATTGCTGTGTCGCCTGCCAATAGCCACGCCGCCATAGCACCCGAAGAAACCATAATTAAAAGCTGAACCAGCCATGCTATCGGAATGTCTATTATGGCTGCATTTTGCACAATATAACGTAAAACAATCATTTCATAAATGGCCAATACCCCATAAATGATACCCGATATTCTTCTCATTTTTTTACTCATTTTTTCTCCGTTTCCTGCAAATATATTCTATTTTTAAGGCAACTTGATTATATCAAACAAACCGCATTTTGTCTCGATTTTCTTGTGATTATTATGTGAAATTCTTGTTTTGTAAGGACAGCTTGGTTTTTATCTCATTATTCCTCTTCTGCCCTGTCGTCATCTTCTTCTATTTCCTCTGTTTCAGCCAGTGCCTCTTCTTCCTCTATCTTGGCAATTTCCTCTGCCGTTAATTCTTCGCCTTCTTCTTCCTCCGGCTTTGCAGTTTCCTCATCGCTTTTGGGGCTTCGTGCTATGGTGGCCACAAGGTCTCCTTCTCCAAGACGCATCACTCGCACACCACTACCATATCTACTTTGAAGGTTAATGTCTTCGGCATGCATGCGGATGATGATTCCATTGTATGAAATCAGCATGATGTCATCTTCTTCTGTAATGGATTTTACAGCCGCCACCGCGTCGCTTCGATAATTTAATAAACCCTTTCCTCCGCGCTTTTGCAAGCGATAATCCGTTAATTTTGTTCTGCGTCCCTTTCCACCTTCACTGATGGTCAACAAAGTGGCGCTCTCTTTGATAATGGAAACTCCCACCACACGATCTTCTTCTTTTAGGCGTATGGCACGCACGCCACGCGATGTTCTTCCCAATGCTCGTGCATTATTTTCATCAATTCGAATGGCGTATCCGCCGCGTGTTGCCACAATTAATTCATTGTCGCCTGTTGTGATGCGCGCCCAGGCCAACACGTCTCCCTCTTCCAATCGAATACCAATCAATCCATTCTTTCTGATATTACGATAAGATGCCAAAGGAGTTCTCTTAATATAGCCTTTCTGTGTTACCATCGTCAAAAAACCATCTCCGTCGTGGTCTTTTGGAACACGCAGCATGTTTTTCACTTTTTCACCGTTTTGCAGTTGCAACAAGTTTACGATGTTTACGCCCTTGCTAATGCGGCTTCCTTGATACACCTGAAAACCACGAACTCGAAATACCCTGCCCAAATCCGTGGCAAAAATGATATCGTCGTGGCTAGAAGCCACAAACATTTCTTCCACAAAGTCCTCATTTTTTTGAGAAAGTGCCGTAACCCCGCGTCCGCCTCGCTTTTGGCTTTGATACTCATTGGCCGGAATGCGTTTTAAATAGCCAGCATGCGTCAGCGTGTAAACACAAACCTCTTCGGGAATTAAGTCTTCAATGTCCACTTCACCCGATACCATTGCAATTTCTGTGCGCCGATCATCACCAAATTTTTCACGAATAATTGTTAATTCTTCTTTTATTACTTCATGTACTTTTGCTTCATCTGCAAGTAATTCTTGGAAAATTTTAATTTTTTCTGTCAACTCTTGATGCTCGGTTTCTATTTTTTCTATTTCCAAGCCGGCTAATTGGCCAAGACGGAAGGCCACAATGGCAGCCGCTTGGGGGTCATCAAAATCAAAGCGATCCATGATTGCACTTTTTGCCTCTGAAACACCGCCTTTTGTGCCGCGAATGGTTGCAATCACTTCATCTACTACATCGATGGCTCGCCGTAATCCATCTAGAATATGGGCACGATCTTGTGCTTTTTTCAAATCGTAGACAGTGCGGCGCCGGATAACTTCGCTTTGAAATTCTATATACTTTGTAAGCATATCTTTCAGCGTCATCACTTTTGGCTCGCCCTTATCTAAGGCCAGCATGATAACACCCACCGTATCTTGCAGTTGCGTCATGTGATACAGTTTATTCAGAACCACTTCCGGGTTCATATCGCGGCGCACTTCTACTACAACACGCATACCTTCGCGGTTTGTTTCATCATTAATGTCGGTGATGCCCTCTATGCGCTTTTCTTTAACAAGCCTGTCAATATCTTGCTGCAATTTTGCCTTATTTACCATATAGGGAATTTCAGTGATGATAATTTGGTGTTTTCCATTTTTCATCTCTTCAATTTCCGCACGACCACGGAGTGTTATTTTACCGCGACCGGTGGCATAGGCAGCACGAATGCCACTATACCCCATAATAATACCACCCGTTGGAAAATCAGGCCCTTTGATGCATTCCATCAGCTCAGATAACTCTGCTTCCGGTTTGTCTATCAGCATCATAGCACCATCAATCACTTCACACAGATTGTGTGGTGGAATGTTTGTGGCCATGCCCACCGCAATACCTGTAGAACCGTTTACCAACAAGTTTGGAAAACGTGCAGGCAAAACACTTGGTTCCATTTTAGATTCATCAAAATTGGGTATAAAATCCACCGTTTCTTTTTCGATATTGGTCATCATTTGTACAGCAAGACGGCTCATGCGTGCCTCTGTATAACGATAAGCAGCCGGTGGATCTCCATCTACACTACCAAAGTTACCTTGCCCTTCTACCAACATATATCGTAAAGAAAAGTCTTGTGCCATGCGCACCATCGCATCGTAAACAGAGCTATCGCCGTGTGGATGATAGCTTCCCAATACACTACCCACTGTATCGGCTGACTTTTTGAATGGATGGCTGGGGTCGTTCCCGCGCTCATGCATCGTATACAAAATACGACGGTGTACCGGTTTTAATCCATCTCTTACATCCGGCAGGGCACGCGCAACAATCACACTCATTGAATATGCGAGAAAGCTTTTTTTCATTTCTTTTTCGATATCTCGCACAATCAAGGTAGAATTTGGATATTCCTCAATGCTTGTCCTTCTGTCCTGCTCCATAAATCCTCCAAACCATTTTTACAAAAAGTCAATTAAATAATTAATTTCTTCTTATTTTTTTGATTATTTTCTATCATAAATACGTTTTTTACACATCTAAATTTTTAGCATATTTTGCATTTTCTTCAATAAATTCCCGGCGAGGTTCTACTTTATCACCCATTAAAATACTGAAGGTTTCATCGGCTTTTTCTGCATCCTCCACCGATATTTGCACAATCATTCTATTTTCCGGGTTCATCGTGGTATCCCATAACTGGTCTGGGTTCATTTCTCCAAGGCCTTTGTATCGGCTTATTTTCGGTTCATTCATTTCCTTAGAGAGTGCAGCCATTTCTTCGTCTGTGTAGGCATAGCGCACATCTTTCCCCTTTTGTAATTTAAATAGGGGTGGTTGTGCAATGTAAACATGCCCTGCTTCTAATAGCGGGCGCATAAAACGAAAGAAGAATGTTAAAAGCAGAGTGCAAATATGGCTACCGTCCACATCGGCATCCGCCATTATAAACACTTTTCCATATCGCAAACGAGATAAATCAAATTCATCTCCAATGCCACAACCCAAGGCCAAAACTACAGGCATCATTTTTTCATTGCCGTATACTCTATCCAACCTTGCCTTTTCCACATTCAACATTTTTCCCCAAAGTGGTAAAATGGCCTGTATATTGGAGTCTCTCCCCAATTTTGCACTGCCTCCCGCCGAATCACCCTCTACAATATATACTTCTGTTTTATCAGGGTCTCTTTCTCTGCAGTCGGCCAATTTTCCCGGCATACGCCCGGTATCCATCACAGTTTTTCGGCGAACAAGCTCTCTTGCTTTTTTTGCCGCTTCTCTGGCTCTTGCCGCAGCAAGAGCTTTTTCATAAATTGATTTTGCCTGTGCTGGGTTTTCTTCAAAATATTCTTTTAACTTTGAGTAGGTCATACTTTCTACAATGCCGCGCATTTCAGTATTTCCTAATTTTGCCTTTGTTTGCCCCTCAAACTGAGCATCGCACAATTTCACAGAAATGATTGCTGTAACTCCTTCTCGCACGTCATTTCCTAATAAATTTTCCTCTTTTTCCTTTATATAGCCACGCTCACGCCCAAAATCGTTGAATGCTCTTGTTATGGCAGTTTTAAACCCTTGTTCATGTGTACCGCCATCTGGTGTGTGAATATTGTTTGCGAAACTAAGAACAAGCTCATTGTAGCTATCATTGTATTGCAAAGCCACTTCTGCCACAGAATCTCCCACTTCTGTGCAAAAATAGATAACCGGTTCATGCAATACGGTAAGCTTCCTGCGTGTATGAATGTGTTCAACAAACTGGCGAATACCGCCATCATACAACATTGTTTTGCTTTTTTCTTGGCCCACTCTCTCATCTGTTAAGGTTATTCGTACACCTGCATTTAAAAATGCTTGTTCTCTAAGCCGTGTTAGCAATGTTTCGTAATCGTAACAGGTCTCTTCGAATATTTCTTTATCTGCTTTCCAAACTACCTTTGTCCCGCGAAGTTCTGTGTTTCCTACTATTTCAAGGGGTGCTTTCTCCAATCCCCTCTCGAAACTCTGTTCATGAATATTTCCATTTGTATGCACTTGTACAACAAGCCATTCGCTAAGGGCATTTACAACACTGGCACCAACACCATGCAAACCGCCGGCCACCTTATATCCCGAATTTTCTCCGCCAAATTTTCCTCCGGCATGGAGAACGGTGAAAACAACCGTTACAGCCGATTTTCCAAGCTTCGGTTGTATTCCCACCGGAATACCTCGTCCGTTGTCTATAACTTCCATAACGTCATTTTCTTTTATTTTTACTTCTATATGGTCGCAATACCCGGCTAATGCTTCATCTATGGCATTGTCTACAATTTCATAAACACAGTGATGAAGCCCCTTTGGACCAGTGGAACCAATATACATACCGGGTCTTTTTCGAACTGCTTCAAGACCCTCAAGTACCTGGATTTGACTGCCGTCGTATTCGTTGTTCACCGTTAGATTTGACATTTTTATCCTTCCCTTTGGCATTGCTACTTATTAATTATATAATATTTTGTCTTTTTTTTATGGTTGAAGCCATATTTTGACATATATAAATTTTATTTATTTTTTTATTTTTATCACAGCGCACCACAAAACTTTTTGGTAGTTCCGTAGATGTATTAACCACTTGTCCATTTGCTTCAGACTTTGCCAAAAATTCACGTGTTTTTGATGATATTGTGCTTGTATCCAAATCGAAAATACCTATAATTTCGCTTGTTTTTACAACTGTTTCCTGCCCCAAGTGTAAATACATATATATTTCCTTAATTTTTTACTATTTTTCCCTGTTTTATTATAATTATTTTTCCCCCCGTTCTTTTTACAACAGAGGGATCACAGCTGGTTAAAAAATTTTGTTTTCCATTCATTTTTGAAAGCAAAAAGGACTGTCTTCCTTCGTCTAATTCACTTAGTACATCGTCTAGCAGCATAACAGGGTGTTCACCTATCAATTCTTCTGCTCTTTGTGCTTCAGCCAATTTTAAGCTTAATACAACACTTCTTTGTTGTCCTTGGCTACCATATACTTTTGCATTTTGTCTATCAATTTGAATATCAAAATCTTCCCTTTGAGGACCACTTGTTGAAAACCCGGTGCGTACATCTCTATTTCTGTTTTTTAATAGTAAGCTTTCTAAATCTCCATCATTTGTACACGGTAAAAAATTTATTTTTAGTTTTTCTTTATGGCCAGATAAATCTGAGTAAAATTTTTCTGCATATTCCCCTATATATTTCAAATATTCTGCTCTTCTTTTGCTTATTTCTATTCCGCTTTCACACAGTTCCTTATCAAAAATATCAAGTAATTCGTCTTTATGTTTTTCTTCTTGCCTATTTTTTAATAGAGCATTCTTTTGCGAAAGGCTTCTCATAAATCTACGTAAAATGCTAATATATCCGGGATATATCTGACAAAGAGCGGCATCTAGAAATTTTCTTCTTCCTTCGGGGCTTCCCTTTACCAAGGTTAGATGACCCGGTGCAAATACAACTGCTGTGAAATGCCCTGCTATGGCGGTTGCTCTTCCATAATCCACACCGTTTACTTTAGCATATCTTCCTCTTTTATTAGATGGAACACCACCTATTGTTATATCAATTTCATCTTTTTTTTGTTTGATGATGTTGGCAATAATCTGTGCCTTATGTTCACCATGTGATACTAGCTCTATATCCTTTCCCATACGAAAGCTTTTTGAACCGGTTAAAAGAAAAATTGATTCCAGTAAATTTGTTTTCCCCTGTCCATTTTCTCCGGTGATAATCGTTAATTCTTGATCCGGCAAAAAATGATCTTTTTTAAAATTTCTGAAATTATGCAATTCAACAGAGGAAACTTTCAACCATTTTCTCCTTTATGGTTTAATTTTTCTTTGTGCTTTATAAGTTTGATTGTTATATTGAATTATATCTCCATCCTTAATTTTTCTGCCTCTTTGATAACACACATCACCATTTACTTGTACATTTCCCTCTTGAATCATGATCTTTGCTTCTCCGCCGGTGCTGCATGCACAAGAAAGTTTCAAAAAAGAATCCAGCTTGATGAATTCTGTGGAAAAATTAATAAATTTTATATTATTCATTTTTAAATCTCACCGGTAGTACTAAAAATAGAAAGTCATCGCCTTCCAAAGGTAGAATCTTCACCGGTGAAAGGTTTCCTGCCATTTCCAATACCACTTTGTCGCAATTTGTGTGTTGCAAGGCATCTAATAAATATCGATAATTAAAGCCGATTTCGACACTTTCTCCTTCTATGTCTGCATCTATTTTATCGCTTACCTTTCCAACAACTGTTTGGCAGCGAATTTGAATATCTTGGTTAAAATAAACTCGCAGAGGATTCTTTAATCTTTCGGTTATAATTACACTGCACCGTTCAATAGATTTTTGAAAGGTTGAAACATCTACTACTACTTTGGTTTTGTGTTCTTTTGGAATAACATCTTTATAATTTAAAAAACTATCCTCAATTAGACGGCTCATAATGGTATATTTTTTATTTGAAAAAACAATGTATCTATCGTTTGCATCTACCGTGATGATTTCTTCTTCATCACCCATCAATTTAGCCACCTCACTGGCGGTTTTAGAAGGAACCACAACATCTATTTCTTTTTCACTCAAAATACTGTGTTGGCTCAAAGCAAAGCGGAATCCATCTATTGCTACAATTTTCAAATTTCCGGAAGATAAAGAAAAAAGTTCTCCCGTTTGTGCCGGTTTTTTGTCGTCTGAAGAAACTGCATAAATGGTAGATTCTATCATTTGTGCCAGCTCTGCTGCATCTATTTCAAAAGCTCTGTCTGCACCATGCGTGGGAAGATTTGGAAAATCAACCGCATTCATTCCCATTAAGTCGTATTTGGTTATACCGGCACTAATTGTGGTTTCTAAATTTTCTTCACAAGTAATTTCCACTTCATTGCCATCTAAACTTTTTATCATGTCTAGCAATAATTTTGCTGGCAATACTACTTCACCGGCCACTTTAACATTGGCTTCTATATTGGTTGTTATTGCCATTTCTAAATCGTATCCGGTTAGCTTCAGAGAAAACCCATCTGATTGCATTAGTATTCCCTGTAGAACAGGAACAGATGAAGAAGGAGTTACTGCTTTTGATACACCGGACACGGCATCTGTTAATTGTTTTTTATCACAGATTATATTCATCTATTGCCTCCATTTCACAAAAATGTAGTAATATATAATTTTATATAGTATTAGTAGTAGGTGCTGTTGATATGTTAAATGTGGCTGCAAAAAGGCTGGCTTGGCCTTATTACAGAATTTAATTGCAATTTTTCAATTGTTAATAATTTGTTGATTTAAACATGGTATTTTGAAGATGTTAAATACGTGAATAAGAATTTGTTAAATGTTAAGAAAATGTTAAAAGTTTCAATATTAAGATTTAACATTATTGATAATATCTTCTACTGTTTCCCTGAATCTTGTGTCTGTTTTAAGTCTGTTTTCTACTGTATTGCAGGCATAAACAACGGTAGAATGATCTCTATTTCCAAACTCTTCTCCTATCATTTCCATGCTACAGCCTGTTATTTCTCTCACACAATACATGGATACCATTCGTGCTATCGAAATATTTGCGGTGCGCTTCCGGCTTTTGATATCATCTATTGAGACATTATATGTACGGCCTACTTCTGAGGTTATCTTTTCAATGGTAACCGGGATGGGCTGGGATTCATTCAGGATATCCTTGATTGCATTCTGTGCTGCGCTCATAACCGGGGGAATGCCCTCTAATAAATAGTAAGCATTTAACTTTTTTACAGCCCCTTCAAGTTGACGAATATTGTTTTTTAATTGATTTGCAATGAACTCCGCTACTTCGCTTTGCAAATCTAGGTTGAGTAAAGCTGCCTTACGCAAAATAATGGCAACCCTAGTTTCAAAATCAGGTGGTTGAATATCGGCAGTTAACCCCCATTCAAAACGGGTACGAAGTCTATCATCTAAACTGCGAATTTCTTTTGGAGGACGATCGCTTGCCAAAACAATTTGTTTTCCGTCTTTATACAAAGTGTTGAAAGTTTGAAAAATTTCTTCCTGTGTAGATTCTTTTCCGCCTATAAATTGAACGTCATCCACCAAAAGAACATCTGCATTTCTATATTTTTCATGGAATTCTGTCATTTTCTTTTCTCTAATTGCCATGATGATTTCATTCGTAAAACGATCACCATCTACATAAAAGATTTTATAGTCAGGGTATTTCTTTGATATTTCACAGTTAATAGCAAACAAAAGGTGGGTTTTTCCAAGCCCGGAAGTTCCATATATAAACAAAGGGTTCCATGAATGGCTTGGATTTGTGGCAACACTTAAAGCAGCGGCGTGTGCAAACTTGTTGTTTTGCCCTACAATAAAATTATCAAAATTATAATCATAACTTCCACCGTTTAAAGTGGGCAAACTCTCTTCTTTTTCTTCTTTAATTGTGAATGATATTTCCACGTCGAAACCAAATATGGTTTGGAACGCCTCTTTTAGCATTGGAATATATCGTTCTTCTAAAACACCCTTTACAAATTCACTGCGCACTGCAATTAAAGCCATTCCATTTTCAAAAGAAATGGGTTTCAAGTCAACAAAAAATAAATTGTAAGTTGCTGGCGCAACGCGGTCTTTACAATAATTTTGGGTGGCTTTGAAAATGTCTAAGAAAGAATCCAATTTTTTCACTCTTCTCTAAAAAGTATAATACAAAATAGGATGAAATTTATAAAATTCCAGGCTATTTAATCTTTTTTAGTATACCATAAAAGTACCAAATTGGCAAACAAAAGCAGTGGGGTTGGTGGGTATTCTAATAATTTTAAATTATACTTATTATCATTTTTTTATATACATTAATCCAAATTGGTGCTTGACAAATTACAATAGATTGCGTTATAATTTTATTTCGCAAGGCAATGTTTTTATTTTTGCTAAGATTATAAAAAAATAGATTGCCCTATATGGGTTTAAAATAGGGAGGGAAAAGAATGAAACGCACTTATCAACCGAAAAAACGTCAACGGAGCAGAGAACACGGGTTTTTATCCAGAATGCGCACAAGAAGTGGTCGGAATGTCTTGAAAAGCCGTCGCCGTAAAGGACGTGCCAAACTGACAAACACCTAAAAATTAGCATAATAAATTTGGCCGGATTTGTCCGGTGCCTCACCAGAGACGTGAAGAGGCCACGCAATTGTATTTGTGTGGCCTCTTTTTAATTTGGAGGAAATATGTTTTATGATAGCATCAATAAAAACAGAGAATTTGCCCGTATTTATAAAAAGGGAACTTGTATCGTTCACAAAGATATCGTTGTTTATTATAAAAAAACAAATTATAATAAAATCCGTGTGGGAATTACAGCCAGTAAAAAGGTTGGCAATGCAGTTCAACGAAACAGGGCAAGAAGAATCATTCGGGTTGGTTCTATAAAAGCATTAGAAAATTGCAGTGGTTCTTATGATTTTGTTTTTGTTGCCAGAAAGAAAACAGTCTGTTTAAAAAGTACAGATATAGAAAAAAGCCTTCAATTTCTTTTATTAAAAGAGGAAATAATTCACAATTAAATCATGAAAAAATGGATGTTGTTTTTTTTGAGGGGATATAAAAGGTATATTTCCCCAATGCTTGGAAATCATTGCCGCTTTTCTCCAACTTGTTCAGAATATGCAATGGAAAGCATTGAAATTCATGGATGTGTAAAAGGAAGTGTTTTAACAGTTCTAAGAATTTTGCGGTGTAATCCGTTTGGAAAGGTGGGATATGACCCGCCCCCAATGAAAGGGGCATGGAAAAATCCAAAACAGAATATTAGAAAAAACGAATGTAAGAAAGGGAAGTAAATGATTAATTTTTTTGGTTTTTTGGGGTTGCCATTGTCTTATGTGATGCGATTTATTTATGATTTTGTGCTTAATTATGGATGGACCATTATCATTTTCACAATTTTGATTCGAGTGTTGATGATTCCGCTAAGCTTAATGCAACAAAAAAGCACAGCGAAAATGAGTGCCTATCAGCCGTTTATTAAAGACATACAAAAAAAATGGGCAAATGATAAAGCTCGTCAAAATGAAGAAATGCAAAAGTTTTATCAAGAGCATAATGTCAATATGACAGCCGGTTGTTTGCCAATGCTTTTGAATATGCTTGTGCTGTTTGGTATCATTGCGGTAATTCAAGCCCCTCTACAATATATGGTGGGCCTTCCGCAGGACCAAATTGAAAATGGCGTGGTGATTATTGCTCATCACAGAGAAGACATAGAAGATGCAAGTAGCAGTGATTACACCATTCAATCGCTTTTGATTGGGGAAATAAAAGAAAATCCACAGTGGTTTTTAGAGGGTGTTGAGAACGAATCCGGCGAACTTGTGAAAGTGGACGAACAGTGGGTTGAAGAAGTACAAAACTTTAACTTCAACTTTTTGGGCATGAACTTAGCCGAGCGACCCTCCATGAACTTTAACATTTATCTAATTCTGCCGATCTTGTCCATTTTAACCATGTTCGGATCACAAATTATATTGATGAAAACAGGTGGTATGGCCGGACAAACCAAAAATACCATGCTTATGATGACGATTAGTATGGGTGTGATGTTTGGTTTCTTTGCCTTTACTGTACCGGTTGGTTTTTCTCTTTATTATACTGTATCCAACATTGCCATGACCTTACAGCAATTGGTTTTAAAACAGATATATGATCCTAAAAAATTAACAGAGCAAATTCGTAAAGAAATTGAAGAAAAAAAGCTAGAAAAAAAGACGAAAAAAGTTGTCAAAATAAAAAATAAAGAGGGACAAGTAGAAAGCAAAGAAATGACCGATTCCGAAATTGCTCGGTTGAGGATAGAGCAAGCCAGAAAATTGGACGAAGAAAAATACAACAGTGTGAAAGAAACCGAGACAGAGGAAATTAAATTAGATAATGTTTCCCTAGAAAATAATGAGGATGAACCTGCGGATGATTCCCCGGCGGAACAATCTATAGAGAGCGAAAATAACGATTCACAAGATAAGGGTAAAAAAATGCCCAGAAAGCCGGAACCGTATAAACCGGGACGAAGAAAAAGAGCAAGTGATAAGAAAGATTCTGAAAAGGAGGGTGATCAAGAATGAGAGAAGTAATCGCAAGCGGGAAGACAGTTGAAGCGGCAACAGAGGCAGCATGCTTGGAGCTGGGAAAAAGCAGGGATGAAGTAAGTGTTGAAATACTGGAAATGCCTGTAAAGAAACTTTTCAGAAGCATACCTGCAAAAGTGAGAGTACAATTTATTGATGAAAAAGAAAATACGCAAAAACCTGAAATTAAAACAAAAAAAATCCCGACAGAGAAAATTGAGAAGCCTGCTGAGCAAATTAAAATACCGGATAAAGAAGAGAAAGTGGAAAGCATTTTAGAAAAAGAAGCCGAGATGGAAATAGATATTCAAGCAAATAATGCAGCGAAAAATGCTGTGCAATATTTGAATGATGTATTTAACGCCATTGGTGCAAACGACGCAAAAATTAAGGTATATAAGCAGGGAGAGGCTACACTGTTCCGAACAGAAAGTGCGGAATTGACTTCACTGATGGAAATCCGTGGAGATACAATTCAGGCCTTGAGTTATTTGGTGGACCGTTCGGTAAATCGTGGTGTAGATAAAAAAGATGAACAATATTTAAAAATTCGTTTAGACATAGAAGGATATAGGGATCGCCGCGAACAAGAATTGATATCTTTGGCAAAACGAACAGCAGAAGAGGTTCAGAAAACAAAGCGCAGCAGAACCCTGGCACCCATGAACCCATACGAGCGCCTGATAATACACACGACCATTGGTGATATGAAAGATGTGATAAGTGAATCTATCGGGAATGACTTAGACCGGCGTGTTGTGATTCGGTCGACAGATGCAAAGGCTGGAGACAGGGAAAATGGACGAGGAAGAAGAAACAATCGACGCACAAAATCCGGTGGACAAGGTGGGCAAAATAAAACGGAAAAACGAAACTTTGATTCACCTCAAAAAGCAGCTACTGCACCACCCAGAGAGTATGCAGATAAAAACAGAGATGCACAAGCAGAACCGCTTGTTCCAAAACGACGTGAATCCATCAAAGATGGAGAAGATTTGCCACTTTACGGAAAAATAGAGCTATAAGAAATCCCCCCGGTTTGTTTTTACCGGGGGGACTTTTATACCAATGTCGTTCACT
>CAYJNQ010000008.1:4887-68491 GCA_964371725.1 uncultured Oscillospiraceae bacterium | reverse complement strand
AACTCGCTACCTCCACCTTGGCAAGGTGGCGCTCTACCAGATGAGCTAAAGCCGCCTACATCGCACCGACTTAACAGTGCGATAATAATTTTACCTTATTTTTTTTTATTTGTCAATATTTTATCGAAATTTAACCGAAAAAATTTTATGATCATCCTTTAAAGCAATTCGTTTTCCACTTTTTGTTATAATGGTTGTTTAAAATGCTCCAGCAAATGGCTTATCTCCATTTTATAGCACTTGTTACAAAAATGGCATTCTACTTTTGCAAGTTCATTTTCTTCTTGCATTTTTTTCAGCTCATTTTCCCCAAGCCCCAGCAACATATTGCGTGTACGTGTTTCACTGCAATAGCAGCGATAGTCCACCTCTCTTTCCTCTAGTACCTGCACTTCAAAACCTTGTAAACACGCCTTTATCAAATCGAGAGGCAAAGCCCCTTCTTGCAACAGTTCGGTCACCGGCTTCATTTTCTCAAGGTTGCTTTCCACCGCCGCAATCTCTTCCTCGGTTGCGCCCGGCAATAATGTCAGTAGAAAGCCACCCCCGGTGGCAATGCTCAAATCTTTGTTCACAAGCACACCCAGCGCACACACACACGGGGTTTGCTCGCTGGCCGCATAATAGGCCGTAATATCCTGTGCAATTTCTCCCGACACCAAGGCGGTTTGCCCAACATAGGGCTCTGCCTTTTTATTGTCGCGCACAAGCGATAAAATACCACTTTTGCCCACAGCTGTTCCTACATCCAATTTCCCGTCTGCACGCAAAGGCAACTCTACCACCGGGTTTTGTACATAACCACGCACATTGCCAAGCCCATCACTCACAGCCAAAAGCGCCCCCAGCGGGCCGTCTCCACCAATGCGTAAAGTGACACTATGATTTTCTTCTTTGAGCCTGCTTCCGATAAGTGCCGCGGCTGTTAGGGTGCGCCCCAGTGCAGCGGATGCCACAGCACTGGTTTTATGGATTTTTTCCATTTTTTGCAAAATATTTTGAGAATGCAAGGCACTCACTACAATCTTGCCATCTCGGTTCATTGCACGAACTAAATTATTCATTAAAAATCTCTTTCTTTTTTATTCTTTTATACATGTAAAAAAATATCGCTGGCTTTCTTTTGAAAGCGCACCAAAGTTTTCTCCGTCCACAATTTCCAAACATTTTAAGCTGTATTTTTTTAATATTTTCTGCAATTCTTCCAAAGTGTAACTGTATTCAAAAAATTGTTCTTGCGCCACAATATGATTGTTTTTATAAATATCCAACTCTATTTCCGTGCATTTTTCCGCCTTTATCCAAGTGTTTTGCCACACACAACAAAGGCCACTTGGCGTTTCAATTTCAAAACAATAATTCTTTAAAATATGTGTGTGTTTATAAGGTGTATTTGCATCAAACAATACGACACCGCCCGGCTCTAAAAAAAGAGAAATTCTGCTAAAAACACGTTCAATGTCTGCCGGGGCAATGTGGTTAACCGTATCGAAGGTACACACAGCAGCCTTGATGGTGCCAAATAAATCCAGTTCCCGTAAGTCTTGCTGTAAAAGCAAAATGCCGGATATGTTTTCAGATTCTGATTTTTCACGTAAAATTGACAGCATTTCACTGGACGCATCTACCGAAATTAAGTCGTATCCGCGTTTGGCCAGTGCCAAGCTAATCTCACCGGTACCACAGCCCAAATCGGCCACAAGGCCGTTTGACACGCCGTTTTCTTGTAGCCGTTTCACCAATTGTGCTGAGAGCCTGTTGTAATCGGCCTCTTTATTGAGTTCGTCATAATAATAGGCAAAATTATGGTATCCCGTCATTTCCACACCTACAAATTCTCTTGCCACTGATCTAAATTGTTTTCAATACAAACCTTCAATTCCTCGATACCAATATTTTTTTCTGTGCTGGTCAAAATCAATTGCTGATGTGGATATGCTTGCAATATTTCTTCAAATTGTTCCAATGCAGCCGCACGCTGTGCGGGCTTGATTTTATCGGCTTTTGTGAGTGCCACCACAAAGGGAATTCGGTGGTGGTTTAAATACTCCAGCATTCCGATATCATCTTTTGAGGGCTTATGGCGAAAATCAAGCAATTGTACCAACACACAAAGTTTGCGCGTGGCTGAAAAATATCCGTTGATTAACTCATCCCAGCGTCGACGCTCTGCGTGCGAGGTTTTGGCATAGCCGTAGCCCGGCAAATCCACAAAATAGGCTTCTTGCAAATCAAAAAAATTGATGGTGGCGGTTTTGCCCGGTGTACCACTGGTTCTGGCCAAATTCTTTCTTTGGCATAATTTGTTAATTAAAGAAGATTTACCCACGTTGGAACGGCCGGAAAAAACAATTTCCGGCCGTTCTGAAGGAGGCAATTGAGCACTGGTTCCATAGGAGGCCAAATAAGCGGCCTTTTGTATATTCAATTTGCTCATTGTGAAATCTCCGTGCTCACCGTAGTGGGAGCTTCCTGTGGAAGAGACATCGTCTCTTCCATTTCTTTTTTCTGTATTTTCGGCCCATTTTTTTGTGTTTTCTTTTTCACAAAACCTGTCTTCAATGAATGCTCTAGGGCCTCGCTCAAATTAGACACTGCCACAAATTGAATGTTTTCTTTCACCTCATCATCCACATCATACAAATCCGGCACATTGTCTTTGGGAATCAACACGGTTTGTATGCCTTCTCTGTAAGCGGCCATGCTTTTCTCTTTCAAACCACCAATTGGCAAGACATTGCCATGCAAGGTAATTTCTCCGGTCATCGCCACATCTGAGCGTACAATATGCCCCGACAAGGCCGAGATGAGCGCTGTACTCAATGTAATGCCCGCCGAGGGTCCATCTTTTGGAATGGCACCCTCCGGCGCATGAATGTGAATGTCGGCATCCTTGAAACCGTCCAAACTATAGCCATATTTTTTTGCGTTTGCTTTGGCGTAGGTGATGGCCAAACGAGCACTCTCTTTCATCACATCTCCCAGAGAACCCGTTAATTCTAGTTTTCCACTTCCCTTTTCAACAATTTGTACCTCAATGGGCAGAATTTCCCCACCAACACTTGTCCAGGCAAGACCGTTGGCAATACCCACTTCGTTTTCTTTGCTAAAATAAGATGGTTTTTTTCGTTTGGGGCCAAGCAATTTTTCTAAACTTTGAACCCCGATAGACATTTTTTCCTTTTCTTCAGAGGCAATCACCTTGGCACATTTACGAAGTACCTCTGTAATCACGCGTTCTAAGGTGCGCACGCCAGCCTCTTGTGTGTATCCATCGATGAGACCATATAGAGCTGAATCGGTGATTTTCACTTTCCCCTTCAACCCGTTTTTCACAAGTTGTTTCGGCAAAAGATATTTTTTTCCAATATTGAATTTTTCAATACGCGTGTAACTACCCAGTTCAATTACATCCATCCTATCCAAAAGAGGCCGTGGAATGGTGGCCGTATCGTTGGCCGTTGTAATAAACAAAACATCACTTAAATCGAACGGAATGTCCAGATAATGGTCTTTAAAAGCTTTGTTTTGTTCGGGATCCAACGCTTCCAGAAGCGCCGCCGCGGGGTCTCCCCTGAAATCACTGGCCATTTTGTCAATCTCATCGAGCAACAGCAAGGGATTTTTGCTTTTGGACGTGTTCACAGCACTGATCAGTTTGCCCGGCATGGCACCGATGTAGGTTCTTCTGTGGCCACGAATTTCAGCCTCATCTCGCACACCGCCAAGGCTCATGCGGGCATATTTTCGCCCAAGGGCATCGGCAATCGAGCGGGCAATCGAGGTTTTGCCCACACCGGGAGGACCTACAAGACAAATGATTTGGCTTTTCACATCGGGTGTCAGTTTGCGCACAGACAAAAGCTCTAAAATACGCTCTTTCACCTTTTTCAGGCCATAATGGTCTTGGTCCAATTGTGTTTCGGCATTGTGAATGTCCAAGTTGTCCACGGTCTTCGCCTGCCAAGGTAGCTCTAAGCACGTATCCAGATAGGTGCGAATAACACTGGCCTCTTGGCTGTTTGCCTGCATACGAGAAAGACGCTCGGTTTCTTTTAGCAGTTTTTCCTCTGCCTCTTCCGGCAGTTGTAATTCCAAAATACGTTCGCGGAATTTTTCCGATTCACCACGCGTATCTTCACTCTCGTCCAATTCGCCCGCAATGGCACGCATTTGCTCACGCAAATAGTAATCCCGTTGGTTTTTATCCATTTGCTCTGTCACTTTTTCGTTGATGTCTTTTTCAATCATCAAAATTTCATTTTCGTGCAAAAGCAAATCCAAAATCTTTTCAAGACGCACAAGCAAAGAGGAGGTGTTCAGCACATCCTGTTTGTCTGTGTATTTGAACAAAAGATTCGCCGGAATATACTCGGACAAAAACAGGGCCGACTCCCCTGTGGCAATGTTGTACACAATATCTTTGGGGATGCGAGGATTCAAACTGAAGAATCGCTCGAAAGACGATTTGATGCTGCGCACCAATGCCTCGGCACGTGGGGTATCTTCTCTGCGCACCGGGCGCACCGGCGCCGACTTTATGCTGGCAACCAGATGTTCTCCGCCGGTTTCCAAGGCAAATAATTTGGCGCGATAACGCCCTTCCACAATCACTCTTACAAGCTCGTCTGACACACGCAAAACCTGTTTAATTTCTGCCACCACACCGTAGCTATATAAGTCCTGCATGGTGGGGTCGTCTTGTTCCATATCCTTTTGCGTTACCAAAAAAAGGCTGTTCCCGCCTTCGATGGCCGCATCGATGGCCGCAATGCTTTTTGCTCTCCCCACTTCAAAATGAATTACATTGCTGGGAAACACCACCAACCCACGAAGTGCAATGGCAGGCAAGCGAACATAATCCGACCCGTTTTTTATTTTTATTTTTATTTTTTCAGCCATGGATATCTCCTTTATTCAAAAAAAGCCATTCATCATTTTGGAAGAGACTTTTTATTTATTTCATGGAACAGAAATACGTTTATACAGTCAAGCTACGACACAGAATTAGCAATCAAATGCACACACTGCTAACATCTTTATTATACGGTTAATTTGTGTGAAAATCAAGAAAAACCAGATGAATTTATCTGAGAATAATAAAAAAGATAAGAAGCCACCATCGGTTGCCTCTTATCCTATTTTTATTCAATAAAATTTCAACTATCTAGGCTGTTTGCGTGCCATTATTTTTATAACGCTTTCTTTTCGCCCCAAAATCCAATTTCGGTTTTGCACCCTTATCCACCACGCGTTCGTTGATGGTCACCTTGATGATGGTGGGGTCGCTGGGAATTTCAAACATCACACCCATTAGAATTTTTTCCATAATGCTACGCAAACCGCGTGCACCACTTTTCAGCTCAATGGCTTTTTTGGCCACAGCGTGGAGGGCACCATCTGTAAAATCCAACTCCACATTGTCAAGCTGAAACAACATTTTATATTGCTTCACGAGGCTGTTTTTGGGTTCTTTCAGCACGCGTACCAGTGCCGCTTCATCCATGGCATCCAGCACGGTTAAAACCGGGATACGTCCAACCAGCTCCGGAATTAGCCCAAATTTTACGATATCATGCGGTTCCACTTTTTCAAAAAGACGTTGTTTTGCATCGCTTGCATCCTCTTTCAGCGTGGCACCAAAGCCAAGAGAAGAGGTGTCGGTTCTTTTTTCAATCAATTTTTCAAGGCCGTCAAAGGCACCACCGCAGATAAATAGAATATTTTTTGTGTTGATTTGAATGAATTCCTGTTGCGGATGTTTGCGCCCACCTTGAGGGGGCACATTGCTGACTGTGCCCTCAATAATTTTAAGCAAAGCCTGTTGCACACCCTCTCCGCCCACATCTCGTGTAATCGAAGGGTTTTCACTTTTTCGCGTGATTTTATCGATTTCATCAATGTAGATGATACCACGCTCGGCACGTTCTACATCGAAATCGGCGGCTTGAATGAGCTTCAACAGGATATTTTCCACATCTTCACCCACATATCCGGCTTCGGTGAGCGTGGTGGCATCTGCAATGGCGAATGGAACCCCAAGCATCTGTGCCAAAGTTTGGGCAAGCAAGGTTTTGCCAACACCGGAAGGACCCAAAAGTAGCACATTGCTTTTTTGTAGCTCTACTTCCTCCACAACCGAGGCTTGAATGCGCTTATAGTGGTTGTACACAGCCACCGACAACACCGTTTTGGCCATATCTTGCCCGATGACATATTGGTCAAGACCGGTTTTAATTTCTTGCGGTGTCAACACTTTGATATCGTCAAACCGGTAAGATGCACTCTCATTTCCGCTTGTATGCCCTTTCCCGGTTTGTGTATGGGTTTGATGCATGGGATCATCTTCATTCCCCAACAAGGAATAACAAAGTTCAATACACTCATTGCAAATATTGACGCCCGGCCCGATGACCATGCGCTCCACATCATCCTGATTTTTACCACAGAAACTACAAATCAAGGTTTTGTCTTTTCCGCCGGTACTTTTGCCATTTGTCGCCATATTGCTCCTTTTTCACTTTGTTTCATCTTTTTTACTATCGATTTGTGATTACTTTATCAATAATTCCATATTGAACGGCTTCCTCGGCCGTCATGAAATAATCGCGTTCGGTATCTTTTTCAATGGTTTTCAACGTTTGCCCTGTGGCATCTGCCAAAATTTTATTGATGCTGCTGCGCATACGCACCATCCTATCGATGGCAATCTTCACATCACTGGTTGTACCTTGGGCACCGCCGGAAGGCTGATGAATCATCACTTCACTATTGGGCAGAGCCATTCTTTTTCCCTTGGCACCGGCGCCCAGTAGAAAAGCCCCCATGGAAGCGGCCATGCCTACACAAATGGTGGATACATCGCATTTAATATACTGCATCGTGTCATAAATAGCCATGCCGGAAGTGATAGAACCACCCGGGCTATTGATATACAAACTGATGTCCTTTTCCGGGTCTTGCCCCTCTAAATACAAGAGCTGTGCCACCACCAAACTGGCCGTTGTGTCATTCACTTGGTCACTCAACATGATGATTCTATCGTTTAAAAGTCTTGAAAAAATATCATAACTGCGCTCGCCGCGTGCGGTTTGCTCTACCACGTAGGGCACCAAATTGCTCATATACATTGTTTTGCCTCCTATTTATTCCTATATGTTTGACCGATACAAATACATTGTATCGGTCAAACATGTGAATTTTGTTAAAAAGGCAGCTTATTATTCTGCATCATTTTCTGTTTTTTTGGTTTCAGCCTTCTTTTTGCTTGTCTTTTTTTCAGCTTTTTCAGCCGTTTTTCCCGCTTTTTTTGCCACTTTTTCAGCTGTTTTTTCTACTTTTTTTTCCGCTTTTTTGGCGGTTTCCTCTATCTTTTTCTCAACAATTTTCGCCTTGCTCTTCACATGTTCCAAGGCCTTTGTTACCAAAAGATCTTTTTTCACTTCGTCTTCCGGCATCAATTTGCGCACGGTTTCATCGTCCATCTGGTATTTTTCGGCTATTTTCTTGAACTCTTCACTCAGTGCCTCTTCGTCCACATTCAACTCATGAATGCGTGCAACGGCCTCTAGGGCCAGGCGCATTTTCACCATGGTTTCAGCCTGTTTTCGGAAACCGTTGCGGAATCCGGCCATGTCGTCACCGGCAAATTGCATATACTGCTTAAAGTCCATCCCTTGCTGTTGCAAACGCATGGCAAAATCTTGCACCATTTCATCCACACGGCGCTCTATCATTACCTCCGGCACATCACCTTGCAATTTTTCAACCAGCAATTCAGCCAGCATATTTTCCATTTCTTGCTCGGCCTGTGCATCCAGTTGCTCTTGCAATTTTTGTGTGATGTCCTCTTTGAGTGCCTCCAGCGTGTCGAAATCGCTCACATCTTTTGCGAATTCATCGTCGAGCGCCGGCAACTCTTTGAGCTGAATTTCATGAATTTTCACGGTGAATACAGCCGGTTTTCCGGCTAGATCCGTCGCATGATACTCTTCGGGGAAGGTGACGTTGATGGCAAACTCCTCACCCACTTCATGCCCTATGAGTTGTTCTTCAAAACCCTCAATAAATTGTTTCGAGCCCAAAGTAAGTTTGTGGCCTTCTGCCTTGCCGCCGTCGAAGGGCACATCGTCCACTTTTCCCTCGTAGTCCAGCGTTACGATGTCTCCATTCTCGGCCTTTCCTTCTCGGGCAAGGAGGCGCGAGTTGCGCTCTTGCATGCGCGAAAGTTCGCCTTCCACCATATCGGCTTCCACTTTGGGATAGCGACGCTCCAGCTCAAGTCCCTCATAGTCTTGAATGTCAAGCTCCGGCTTGATTGTCACCGTAATTTTCAGCACAGCGCCCTCTTCTAAAGACATACTTTCGGGCGATACTTCAGGCGAATCCACAGGCTCAATGCCAATTTCCGCAATGGCCTCTTCGTACACAACCGGGAACACCTCATTCAGGGCATCATAATAAAACACATCGTGACCGTACATTTTTTCAATCAGGTTGCGCGGTGCACGTCCCTTGCGGAACCCCGGAACATTGTATTTTTTTACTTCTTTGCGATAAGCCTTGCTTACTGCCTCTTTAAATTCATCCGGTTCTACCAACAAAAACATCTCATAGCTTGAACTTGCGATTTTCTCGTGTTTATTGAGTTTCATCCATTGCCTCCATCACTGCATAGTAGTTTTATTATATCACATTTTATTTATGAATGCCACAGTTTTTTGTTGTTTTTTGTGGCATTTTTTCGGAAATCACGGCTGTTTTTCTGCCGTTTGTTCAGGAACCCTTTGCAGGCAAAATTGTAGTTTGTCCGCGCTTATCAGCCGGTATTCAATTCCATCCACCACACCCTCGATGGCAACCCGAATCGAGTGCCCATGCAAATGCCCATAAAAACAACGCGTTACCTTGTGTTGTTGCATCACATCCACCAGCTCTTTTGCCGCCTGCCCCGAATAAAATGGCGGATAATGTAGAAAAACCAATTTTTCGGCTTTCGGGCATTGTTTCTCGGCCATCTCCAGCGAAAAACCCAAACGCTGTGCCTCTCTGTGAATCATTTTCGCATCATGCCCTTGCAGCTTTTCGCTCATCCAGCCCCGACTTGCACACAAAGCCATTTCCTGTTCAAAAAAGCAGTTGTTATGCAAAAAATGCAAACTGTGTAATCCATTGTTTTCCAAAAAAGCATTCATCTTGGAAACCGTGCTCCACCATAAATCGTGGTTGCCCTTTACAATCAATTTTCTTCCGGGCAAATTTTCCAGAAAACGAAAATCCGCAATACAGTCTTCCAGTTTCATTGCCCAGCTGATGTCACCCGCGAGCACCACGGTGTCTTCTTCGTCCACTTGCGCTCGCCAATTGTGTTCCAATTTTGGCACATAGCCTTCCCAGCCTTTGAAAATATCCATGGGCTTGTCGCACCCGTGTGACAAATGCAAATCCCCGATACAAAATAAGGCCATGGCGCTACTTTACAAACAAACTCAGTGCCGCTTTGGACACCTCGTTTTGGGCCAACACTTTGTGGAAACGCTGCTCTTTTGTATCCAGCCCCACAAGAGACTTGGGTGCTTTTGTTCCGCTTAGGCTTTCCAATAAAAGAATGGCCTTTTCCACGTCTTTGGGTGCATCCTGCCCAAGAGAAGTGAGCACTTTTTCGCAAAATTTATAAGGGCTTGCTGTAGAGAGCACCACACAGGGGCGGTTTTTTTCTCTTTTCAACTTGTTTAAAACACAAAATGCCACGGCTGTGTGAGGGTCGCACAGATAGTTTTGCTCCTCGAACAGGCGCAGAATTTCAGTTCCAACTTCCGATTCGCTTGCAAAACCACCCGCAAAACTTTCCGAAATAGCTTTGTGGGTTTCGGCATCAATTTGGTAATTCCCCACTGTGGCAAGGCTTTGCATCCAAGAACGCACGGTTTCGGCGTTTTGGCATTCGTGATAAAGAAGCCGCTCTAAATTAGACGACACCAAAATATCCATAGAAGGCGAGCTGGTTTTGTAGAACGGGCGCTCCGCGCGATAGTGGCCGGTTTCAAAGAAATCTGTCAACACATTGTTTTCGTTGGAAGCGCAAATCAGTTGCCCAACCGGCAAACCCATTTGTTTTGCATACCAACCGGCCAAAATATCGCCGAAATTGCCGGTTGGAACACAAAAATCAAGGGGCTCTCCCAACTGCAAAGAGCCGGTTTCGCACACTTTGAAATAACTGGTAAAATAATAGACAATCTGGGGTAGTAAACGCCCCCAATTGATGGAATTTGCACTGGAAAATTTAACCGAACACGTTTGTAATTTTTGGGCAAGTGCCTCGTCACCAAAGGCTTTTTTCACTTCGCGCTGTGCATCATCAAAATTCCCTTGCAAGCCAAACACGGCCACATTGTCGCCCTCTTGCGTAACCATTTGAAGGCGCTGAATTTCGCTTACACCCTCGCTTGGGTAAAACACGGCAATGGCTGTGCCGGGCAAATTCTTGAAACCTTCCAAGGCCGCTTTGCCTGTATCACCCGAGGTGGCCACCAAAATAAGTGTGGTTCCTTCTTCGTTTTGCATATTGCGTGCTTCTACAAGTAGTTTTGGCATCAATTGCAAGGCATAATCTTTAAAGGCTGCTGTTGGCCCGTGCCATAATTCCAGCGAAAACACATTGTCCTTTAAAGAATGCAGATACCCCGCTTTTCCATTGAATTGCTTCGTGTAACTTTCTTCCAATGCCTGCTTTAAAAAATCCTCCGAATAATCCGGCAAAAATACCTGCAAAATTTTTAAAGCCACTTCTTCATAATTTTTCCCTTGTAAAGAATTTAAATCCAATTTCGGAAATTCCGCAGGCACAAACAAGCCACCGTCTTCAGAAATCCCTTTTAAAATAGCCTCCTGCGCGCTCACCAGGCAGGCGTTGTTTCGTGTGCTTGTATACTTCATTTTTTCCTCCCCTTCTGGAGCCGTTCACCCCATTTATTTTTTGAATTAAAATGCATTTTCTATACAGTGAAGTCGGCTTTCCCCTTTGCTGTTCACCCAAATTTCAACCACATCAAAGCGCATGGATACATCCCCCAGTTCTTTTTCTTGCAAATATATCAGCGCCGTATTTTGTATTTTTTTTTGTTTTTTTATATCCACAAATGCCGCAGGCCGCACAGGCGTTGCAACGGATCTGGTTTTTACCTCTGCAAAAACATACCGGTTTTGTTTTTGCACAATCAAATCAATTTCCCCACCGCGTGTTCGATAGTTTGCCTGTAGTAAAATATAACCATTTTTTTGGTAATATTCCAAGGCCAACTTTTCGCCCCATTCGCCCCGGTTCATGCAAGGCCCCGCTTTTTTAAAAAAGATTTGCGATAAATGGGTGCCACGCCATGTTCTGCCAAAAGTTCATAGTGCAATTTTGTGGGGTAACCTTTGTGCTGTTCAAGCTTGTATTGTGGATATTCTGCGGCCAACTGCCGCATCAAACGATCTCGCGATACTTTTGCCAAAACAGAAGCCGCCGCAATAGAAGCAGAATGGGCATCCCCTTTTACAATACAATGGCAAGGCACACTAAGCGCAGGGGCTCGATTGCCGTCTATCAATGCTTTGCAAGGTGTTAAATTCAGCGCTTCCACGGCCCTACGCATTCCCAAAAGGGTTGCGTTCAAAATGTTAATTTCATCAATTACATCCGGGGGAATGTGCACAACAGAATAAGCACGTGCCGATTCCACAATCAATTCATATAGAATTTCCCTGTTTTTTTCGCTGATTTTTTTTGAGTCATTCAACCCCTCCAGCGGTGTGCTTGGGTTCAGCACAACAGCCGCCACGGTAACGGGGCCACACAAGGGACCCCGTCCGGCCTCGTCTACGCCGCAAAGCACCCCTGCTTCGGCACCTTGTAAACGGTCGAACATAAATAGAGCTTCTGCCACATCTTTGTCCTGTTTCACTGTGGCACCTCCAAAGAAAAACGCCCCAGTTTTCCGGCCCTAAATTCATCCAACACGGCAATGGCTGCGCGCTCTGTGTTCACTTCGCCGCCGCTCACCAGCATTCCACGCTTACGCCCAACGAGGGTTAAAAGCGCAAAACCATCCTCGGGCAAGGCGCTTGCATCCAATTTGAAGCGAACGGCCAATTTTTCCGGAAACAGCGGCGCCACCTGTGCCAGCAGACCGGCGGCAATTTCCTCGCTGTTCAAAAGGTGATCCGGTATAGAACCAATCCAAGCAAGATTCGCCGCCATCTCGGGGCTATCCAATCTTTTTTGCAACACACCCGGCACGTCCAGCAGCTCATATGCACCGCTTGTAATCCACTGCTCACCACGCGTAACACCGGGCTTGTCGGCCGCTTTCACACGGGAAGCACCCACCCAGCTATTGATGAATGTGGACTTGCCCACATTGGGAATACCCGTTATCATCAAGCGGGTTTTGGCCCCTTCCATGCCTTTTTCGGCACGCCGCTGCAAAAGTTCCTCCAGTGCGGTTTCCACCACTTTTTTTGCCTGTTGCGCAGCGCCTTTGCGGCGGCTGTCCAAAGAGATACAACCGTAGCCCTGCTTTTTAAAATAGCGCACCCACTGCGCTGTTGCCGTTTCGTCCGCCAAATCACTTTTATTCAAAATATACAGCCTTGGCTTGTTGCCATACACCGTTTGCAAATCTCGATTTAAACTGCTTTGCGGAATGCGTGCATCCAATAGTTGCACAACGGCATCTATCAAGGGCATCTGTTTTTCCATCCTACGCAAAGTACGCGTCATATGCCCGGGAAACCAATGAATATTCTGACGGTTCACATAGTCCTCTGCCATTATATGCCTCCGAATTGGCTTGCCGGAAAGAGCCGCCACACCACTTCACCCAAAAGGTCTCGCTCGTCTACAAAACCAATTTCGGAATCACGGCTGTCTTTCGATTGTGGGCGATTGTCTCCCAATAAAAAGAGAGTCCCTTCGGGCACAGTAACCGGGAATTGCACATCATAGGCCAGTGTGGTGGGCTCGGAAATATAATCTTCTTGCAGCACTTCACCGTTTACGCTTACTTGCCCTGTTTCAAAATCAATATCCACTTCATCGCCACCAAGCCCAATAACCCGTTTAACAATGGGCGAGCCTACCGTGTTGTCTCCACTGACCACCACGATGTCCCCATGTTGTGGCTGATACGCTGCACTGAGCACAATAAGCTCGTCGCCCTCTTGCAATGTTGGCTGCATAGAAACACCGTTGACATTCACCATGCGAATCACAAACACAAGCACCAAAAACATAAGCACAACCGCCATTAAAATGGCTTCAAACCAATCCAGCAACATTGTGTTTTTTTCACGACGTCTTTTTTCCAAACAGCGCACACCTCCCGCTATGATAAAAAAAGAAAAAAAGGGGCAAGCCACTTGCCCCTTTTTGAAAGCGGGACAAATGGCGTCCCAACACAGCTTTTATATTTTTTGTTTGACTTTTGCCGATTTGCCTGTGCGAGAGCGCAAATAATACAATTTCGCACGGCGAACTTTACCTCTGCGAACCACATCTACCTTTTCCACAAAAGGCGAGTGCATGGGGAACACACGCTCCACACCTACACCATAAGAAGAACGACGCACTGTGAAAGTTGCTTGGATATCGCCGTGGCGCTTTGCAATCACCGTGCCTTCAAAGTTCTGAATACGTTCTCTTTCTCCCTCTTTGATGCGCACTGCCACACGCACGGTATCACCAATTTCAAAACTGGGCAGTTCTTTTTTCAAAGAAGAATCGCTAATCAATTTTAATGCGTCCATCTTTCTCATCCTCCATTTTTTTGTTAGACATTCTTGCCGCCTTGCAGCAGAGGACTGCCCGTTTCATGCATTGCCTGAATCATGTTGGTGGTGCCAACAGAACAGAACGCTTAAATATGATATCACAGTTGTTTCATATTTGCAAGTGTTTTTTCATTTTCAGGTTCATTAAATGCAATTTATTATTTCATTGAAAATCAATATAAAACATTCTGAAACTTGCCCCTATTCTTCATAATCTGATATACTAAATTCATCAATAAATAATTTATAATTTATTTTTTCCAAAAATGTGGGGGCATTATAATGGATATTCAAAAAAAAATACATAAAATATCACTTTCAAAAAACCAGCAAATCAGGCTGACCATTGACGCTTTGAGCAGCGACGGAAATGGGCTTGGACGATATGACGGCCAAGTTGTTTTTGTGCCCAACACAGCACCCGGAGACGAGGCGGAAGTTAAAATTGTTCGTCTTCAAAAAACGCATGCTTTCGGAAAATTACTTGCTTTACACAAAGAAAGCCCCCATCGAATTAAGCCCGATTGTAGGGTGGCTTGTGTATGCGGCGGGTGCAGTTTCAGGCACATACACTATGGCGAAGAACTTTTGGCCAAAGAGCAATTTGTGCACGACGCCATTCGCCGTATTGGCAAAATCGAGGCTCCGTTTCTTCCCATTTTGCCCTCCCCAAAAACAGAGGCTTATCGGAACAAAGTGCAGTATCCACTGGCTCAGGATGAAAGCGGTTCTCTTCAATATGGTTTTTATGCAAACCGTAGCCATCGCTTGGTGAGCTGTGAAACCTGCCGCTTGCAGCCACCGCTTCTCAACGAGATAACGGCTGCAGCCGTGCAGCAAATGCAAATGGCAGGCATCGATTCCTATAATGAAACAACCCACAGCGGCCTTTTGCGGCATATTTGCCTGCGGCAAAGCAACAAAACCAAAAAAGTACTGCTTACCTTTGTTGTAAACGGCGACGCTTTTCCAACGGAAAATAAAGTCGTTGACAACTTAACACGGCGTTTTCCTGAAATTTCCGGCATTTATCTAAATATACACAAAAAGCCCGGCAATGTGATTTTCGGTTCTCGATTCCGGCTCTTGTACGGGGAGGAAACCTTGGACGATGAGCTATGTGGTGTGCCACAGCGGCTAAGTCCGGATTCTTTTTCTCAGGTGAATTCGGCCGCAGCAGAGCGCCTATTTCAAACCGCACGCGAATTTGCTTGCATTACGCCCGGCGATCGTGTTTTGGATATGTATTGCGGAACCGGTGTTATCGGTTTATCCATGGCAAAAGACTGCACCGAACTTGTGGGCATTGAAATTGTACAAAAAGCAGTGGACAGCGCCCGTCAAAGTGCCTTCGCAATGGAAATTTCACACGCACGCTTTCTGTGTATGGATGCCGCCAAAGCCGCAGAAAAACTGCTGAATGAAGGATTTCGCCCGGACGTTGCCTTGCTTGACCCACCCCGCAAAGGGTGTGGCCTTGAAGCCTTGAAGCCCCTTTTACAAATGGCACCGAAAAAAATTGTGATGATTAGCTGCAACCCCGCCACCCTAGCACGAGATTTGGCCATACTCACAGACAAGGGCTATAAAACAGAAAAAATTCAGGCGGTGGATATGTTCCCACGCACAAGGCACGTTGAGTGCGTGGTCTTCCTGTCACGAATTGAGAAACCGGAGAGCCCATGACGGTTGTTTGTAAAACAACCGAGGGCCTATTTTGATACATATCATTGTAGTTTTGCCTTAAATAAAAAATAATGGATATTAAAACAATAAATAAAATATTATTTTACTTTTAAATATACTTCACAATACTTCACACTTCTAAATTCACATCTTGAAAAACGCCCTTTTGAAGCATCGCCACTTTTTTAAATCCGGCCTCTTTTAAAAATGCGGGTGCTTTGTCAAAAGCATTGTCCAGCGCTTTTGCACTGTGGCTGTCTCCCGTTACAATAACGCGGGTGTTGGTTTGTGCCAAATGGCGCAAAAGAAAGGGCGCCGGGTACGGTGCGTCGCACAGACCGCGCGCAAAGGCACCCATATTCAATTCCACCATGCCGCCATATTCGTTCACGATTTTGCACACCTCATCCAAAGCGGCCAGGGCAATTTCTTGATATTTTTTGCTGTTTTCATCAAATACCAAGTTTTTTTCGTTGTATTTTTTTATCAAATCAAAATGGCCTACAATGGTGGGCCTATTTTCTTTGACATTGCGCAAACTATCCGCATAAAAATCTCGAATCATGTTGTGCCAATTGCCACCATACCAAATTTTCACAATTTCCTTGAGTTCTTTTGGGCTGGCATCCACTGCAAAAAATTCCCCGTTTTGGGGCGGTAGATAGTGGTTTGAACCGATTGTGTACGCAAAACCCGTGCCGGTAGAGGGGCTGTATGTATCTCTTTCAACACCGCACAACACCGTCAAACGGCCTTCATATTCCTGTTTTAAAGCCTGCACTTCAGCACGATAATTCGCTTCTTCCGAAACATCTATGCCATAGCCGGGATGCCCAATTTCCTGGGCATGGGAGGAAATTCCCAAATCGGTAAAACCAAGTTGCAGGGCCGCTTCCACCATTTCCCTTGGCGTGTTGGCACCGTCGCACCAGGTGGTGTGGGTGTGCACATTGGAAGTAAATTTCATTGTGCAGTCTCCTGTTTCACCTTTTTATCCACAACATGGCGTGAGGCAAGCTCTGTTAAAATTTCCTCGTTTGTAATGCCCATTTCCACCATGAGCACCATTACGTGATAGCAAAGGTCTGCAATTTCATACACCGTTTCCCCTCGGCTGTTTTTCATGCCCCCAATGACCACTTCCGTGCATTCTTCGCCCACTTTTTTTAGAATTTTTTCCAGCCCTTTTTCATACAAATAACTTGTATAACTGCCCTCTTTCGGGCTTTCTTTTCGCTCTTTGAGCATTTCGTAAAGGGCTTGCAAAGAAAAGTCATGCGCCGCCTCCTCTGCCCAAATCGGCTTGTGAAAACAACTGGTTTCGCCTGTATGGCAAGCAGGGCCCGCCTTTTCCACTTTCAGCAAAAGTGCATCGGCATCACAATCGGCCATAACAGACACAACACGTTGCACGTTTCCGCTTTCCTCTCCTTTTCTCCAAAGTTTTTGACGGCTACGAGAAAAGAAACAAGTTCTTTTTTCCTCCAAAGTAATGGCAAGGCTTTCGCGGTTCATATAGGCAACAGTCAACACTTCCCCACTGTACACATCTTGCACCACGGCCGGAATCAGGCCTTTTTCATCAAATTTCACTTCATCTAGGTTTAACATTTCTCTCTCCCTTTCCTATCATCCATTCCTTTACACAAGGCGCATGGGCACATGGCACTGCGCCAAATAGTTTTTTAAGCTGCGTATGTCTATCTCTCGATAATGGAAAATGGAGGCTGCAAGCCCTGCATCCATGCCGGGAAGTTCAAACAAACGGGCAAAATCCTCTTTTTTACCCGCACCACCCGAGGCAATGATGGGCAAAGAAACCGCATTGGCCACGGCACCAAGCAATTCCATATCAAAACCTTGTTTCACGCCATCTGTATCCATGCTATTGATAACAAGTTCGCCGGCTCCGTCGGCTTCACCGCGTTTTGCCCATTCTATGGCATTTAGCCCGGTGTCTTCACGCCCGCCTTTGGCAAACACGTGAAAATCCCCATTCACGCGTTTCACATCCATCGAAAGTACCACACATTGGCTGCCATACAGCCGTGCACCCTCCGCAATGATTTGCGGCCTTGCAATGGCGCCGGAATTCACACTCACCTTATCGGCACCACACTTTAAAACCCTATCAAAATCGGCCAATTCACGAACAGCCCCACCCACCGTAAGCGGAATGAACACTTCGGCTGCCACGCGTGTGAGAATGTCTGTGAACAAACTGCGCCCTTGTGCAGACGCCGTGATGTCGTAAAACACGAGTTCGTCTGCGCCTTGCTCATTGTAGTAGGCCGCAAGCGCCACGGGGTCTTCCACATCGCGCAACCCCTCAAAGTTCACACCTTTTACCACGCGCCCGTCTCGAATGTCCAAACACGGGATGATGCGTTTTGTTATCATGCTTTGCCTGCTCCCTTCTCTGCTAAGGCAAGCGCCTCGGGAAGCTCGATGTCGCCCGTATACAGAGCTTTGCCCACAATGGCGCCATACAGCCCCAATTCTTGCAAAGCCTCTATGTCTGCAAGGCTGGACACGCCACCCGAAGCCGTGATGGAAAGCCCCTCGATTTTGCCAAGTTTTTCATAGATACTCAAGTTGGTGCCTTCACCCACTCCATCCTTGGAAATATCTGTATAGATAATATGCTTTACACCAATTTCTTTCATTTGTTCGCAAAATTCTATGGAGTCCGTGTCACTTGTGTTGAGCCAACCTTCCACGGCCACCTTACCGTTTCGGGCATCCACGCCCACAGCAATTTTTTCTGCATAGCGTTTTACCATGCGTTTTGTAAAGGCTGGGTCTTTCAAAGCAGATGTACCCAAGATCAAGCGCTCCACCCCCAGCGAAAAAGCCAGCTCCACATTGTCTTCATTGCGAATGCCGCCACCAAGCTCTACCGAAAGCCTGGTTTCCTCGGTGATGGCACTGATGATGTCCACGTTGCATGGACGCCCCGCCTTGGCACCATCCAAATCCACAAGGTGCAGCCACTGTGCCCCTGCTTGTTCAAATTGTTTGGCAAAAACCATCGGATCCTTGCCATAGGTTTGTTTTTTTCCATAGTCTCCTTGGAACAGGCGCACCACCTGCCCATTGATGATATCAATCGCCGGTATCACAATCATTTAATTCACCTCCGAGAATGCTTTGAGCATTGAAAGGCCCACAGGGCCGCTTTTTTCCGGATGAAACTGCGTTCCAAAAACATGGTCGTGTTGCACAGCGGCGGTTACCTGCACCCCGTATTCACAGCTGGCTATAAGATGGTCTTCGCACTGTTTCGCATAAAAACTGTGCACAAAATAAAAGGCATCACCCTCTTTTGTATATTTCAGCAAAGGGGATTGGCTGCGGTGCAAATGCAAGGGATTCCAGCCAATTTGTGGCACCTTGTAGGGAAAACCGCCTGCGCGCAAGTCCTCCTCCAAGCTACACACAACACCCGGCACAAAGCCAAGCCCCTTATGCACGCCGAATTCATGGCTTTCACAAAACAAAAGCTGCATGCCAAGGCAGATGCCAAGCAGGGGTTTGCCTTTCTTCACCTCTTCTTTCAGCATGTCTTCCAAGCCGGATATCTTGAGTTTTTCGGCTGCATCTTGAAAAGCCCCAACACCGGGCAAAATGATTTTAGACGCATTTTGAATATCTGTTTTTTTTCCACTTACTTGCACGGGAAGCCCCAGAGCGGAAAGCGAAGATTTTAAGCTGAACAGGTTGCCCACCCCATAATCCACAATGACGATATCTTGCCTCAAAGCGCCCCTCCTTTCATTGCGTTTTGTAAAGCATTCACAAAACACTGCATTTCTTCTTCGGTTCCCACCGACACGCGCAAATGGTTTTGTATCCGTTCACTTTGAAACCAGCGCACCAAAACCCCTTGTTCTCGCAAGGCCAAAAACAAATCTTGTGCACGATGATTTTCATGCGAGATAAACAGAAAATTCGCCTTGCTGTTTGTGCAGTGAAAACCCATTTTTTCCAACATTTTCATTGTTTTATCCCGGGTATTGCATACCCGTTTTTGGCATTGTTCATAATATTCGCCATCTTCTAACGATGCTTTTGCAGCAGCCAGTGTCATCGCATTGACATTGTACGGGTTAAAGCCGAATTTCATGCGTTCAAGGTCAGCTATAAGCTCCTTACTACCTGCGGCATAACCAAAGCGAGCGCCGGCCAAACTGCGTGCTTTTGAAAAGGTTCCCACCACCAGTAGATTGTCGTATTTTTCCAGCAACACAGTGGCACTTTCGGCCCCAAAAGCCACATAGGCTTCGTCTACCACCACCAAGTTTTCTGTGTTGTTAAGCAAAATCATATCCAAATCTTCAAGGCTGAGCGCAAGGCCTGTGGGCGCATTGGGATTGGCCAAGAAAATGGTTTTGCCAAGATTTCGGTAGTCTTTTGGGTCTATCGAAAAATCTTCCCGCAAAGGAATATGCAGGGCCTCCACTTCATACATGGCACTGTAAACTTTATAAAAGCCGTAGGTGATGTCGGCAAAAGCGGCACCATTTTTGCAAAATGCCCAAAAGGCAAATGCAAGCACCTCATCACTGCCATTGGCCAAAAACAACTGTTCCTCTTTTACACACAAAAAGCTTGCCAAGGCCGGCTTTACTTGTTCCCCACTGATTTCCGGATATAAGTTGAGCGAATGTACAGCTTCATCAACAGCCTTTTGTACCCCGGGTGACGGTGGGTATGGGTTTTCATTTGTGTTGAGCTTTATCAACTTTCTCCCCTTTGGCTGCTCGCCCGGAACATAGGGAACAAGAGACTCAAAACGTGGATGTAAAAAACGAGACAAAATGCCAAACCCTCCATTTCTTTTTCTTGCACGTTTTACAATAGTGCAGCCACCTTTTTGGCAAGATTTTGAATCAGTTCCCCTTTGAAGCGCCAAGAGGCACGATTTGCAATGAGGCGCGCCGAGGAGGGTGCCACCTCGGTGAGTACATCCAAATTGTTTTCGTGCAAGGTAGAGCCTGTTTCCACAATATCCACAATCACATCGGAAAGCCCTGTAATCGGCGCCAGTTCTATGGAACCATTTAGTTTGATGATTTCCACGGCCTGATCACGCTTTGCGTAGTAGCGGCGCGTCACATTTGGATATTTGCTGGCCACACGTAGAACACCGGCCTCATCCGGAACAAAATCCGGTCTCCCGGCCACGGCCAAACGGCATTTCCCAAGGTGCAAATCAAGCAAATCAAGCACATCGGCACCACTTTCCAGCAGCACATCTTTGCCCACCACACCAATATCGGCCGCACCGTGTTCCACATAGATATCTACATCGGTTGGCTTCACCAAAAAATAACGCACGCGGTTTTGCTTGTCCTCAAACACCAATTTGCGCGATTTTTCAGCCAACCCTTCACAAGAGAGACCTGCCTTTTCGAACAAGGCATACACCTTATCTCCCAAACGCCCCTTTGGCAAGGCTATATTGAGAAAATCCGGCTCTTGGCTTGATTTTTGAGCATTGCCCCCGCCCACTTCCAGGGCGTCGAGATAGAGCGCAAAACCAAGTGCAGGCTGTTTTTTCTCAAAGCGACGCATCAAATTGTCATAGCGGCCACCGGCCAGCACCACCTGTGGCAAACCTTGAATAAAGCCTTGAAAGATAAGGCCGTTGTAATAATCAATGTCGTTGAGAATGGAAAAATCCAGGCGCAATTGCACATTTGGCACTTCGCCCACACGCGCTTGCAAAAGAGACAACTCTTGCAACGCCTTTTCTGCCAAAGGCAAATTCTGTGCCAGTTTTTTTGCCTCTTCAAGTGCCTTTGCAAACGGGCCGGCTAGTGCGGCAAGGCTCATAAGCCGCTTTTTATCTTCCTCACAAAGCCCGGCCGCTTCGGCGGCAAGACACATGCCATGGGGGCTTTTTTCCTTTAACGCTTGCAATGCATCCTCTCGATGAGAACCTTGCCCAAACGGTTCCAGCATGGCCTCAATGAATTCCATATGAGACAAATCCAGTGCCCCTTTGCCAATGACGGCAAGGCTTTCGAGTGCAGTGCGCAGCACATCGGCCTCGGCCTCTATCCCAAATGCACCGATGTTTTCCAGCCCCATTTGATGAATCTCGCAGTATTCTCCGTTTCTGTGGCTTCTGCGATACACATTCTCGTTGTAATAAACGCGCCGCACTTCCCCATTTTGCGTGTTTTTCACAATAGACAGGGTCATATCCGGCTTCAATGCCATGAGGCGCCCATCCATTCCCGTGAAAGAGATAACGTCTTCACCTTTTAAAAACGGACGATTCTGCATATAAAAATCATATTCTTCAAAACTGCCCATGCGGAACAAACCATAGCCTTTTTCTTCAAATAAGGCACGAATCCTCAGGGCTATCCACTCTTCCTTGCGCAAATTGGGCATCTTAAAATTCTGTGTTTCCATACTTCCTCCCCAAATCCAATCACTCTATCATGGGTATCCTATCACACTTTAACAATTTAGTCAAATAAATTATTAAAGTGTTCTACAGTCTCTGTTCGGCGTCCTCTCCAAGCCCTTGTTTTTCAAGCAAAACTTTCAGTTCTTCCATAAAGGTATTCACATCGCTAAACTGCCTATAAACCGAAGCAAAACGCACATAGGCCACTTCGTCTGCCTTTTTAAGTTCCAGCATGGCCAATTCGCCCACTTTCATTGAGGAAACTTCACGCTCGTAGGTGCTTAACAATGTTTGTTCCACATTGTTCACCATATTTTCCAGCATTTCGTAGGAAACCGGGCGCTTGTAGCTGGCACGCATCAAACCGCGAAGCAGTTTTTCCCTATCAAACGCTTCTCGTTGTTTGTCCTTTTTCACAATCATCAAGGCCACTGTTTCCACAATTTCATAGGTTGTAAAGCGTTTTTGACAGTCTAAGCATTCCCGTCTCCGGCGAATTTTTGTGCCGTCATCGGTGGGGCGAGAATCAATCACCTTCGAGTCTATCGCTACACAATAAGGGCATTTCATCGCGGGTCTACCTCCTGTGTTTCTTGAATCAGTTGTTCTATATATTGCCTTGCATTGGTTAAATCTTCCAGCGTTTCAAAACCATCCCGATACAGTTCAATAATCAAGTCTCCTGAATAGCCTAGACGCCTCAATTGTACAATAAGTTCTTTGAAATCAAAGTTTCCTTTACCCGGCAACAGGCAATCTTTTTCTTTTGAATGGTCGCTGATGTGCACGTGAAAAATTTCTTTGCCCATCGCCTGTACCATATCGTCCACTTGAGCCTTTTTGCGAACCACCTGTTTGATATCCAAGGTAAAGGCAGCGGCCTCTTGCAACAAAGGCTTCAACTCTCGCACGGCATTGGGTGCACCCAGGCGGCAATAAAATACATTTTCATGGCATAAATGCACACCATATTCACGCCCCACTGCTGACAAGCGGCAAAAATTTTCTGCATATTGTTCTTTTGGAACCGGGTAAAAGTTCTGCTCATGGTCTCCGTGAAACACGAGCTTTTTTGCGCCGAACTGCCTACAAATCTCAAAATAACGGCGATACAGGGTTTCGCCGTCATAATAGCGTCTTTTATAGGTGGAGGCAAAGAAAAAGCCGTCGAGCATAGAGGAAAACGGATGAAAAGCCACAACCTCTATGCCGGATTTTTGCACACATTGATATAGTTTTTTGATGTACTCCGGCTCAATTTCACTGAATGTATTCAAGAAAATCTCCGTGACAGGTGCCCCGGATTTGATAACTTCTTCAAGCGACTGCAAGGTATCTTTTGGAAAAAAACAAGAGGTGGATATTCCGCAACGCATCAAACTCTCCTCCTGTGTGTATTGAATGATATGAAACCTACTTCATATTATGACACAAATTAAATGAAAACGCAAAAAAGGGGCTGTTTCAATTTTTTTGAAACAGCCCCTTTATATTCCACTTGCACAAGGTTAAAAACAGAGCCCACAACCGGGTTGTTTTCTTCCTTCATGCATTTCGGCACTACTCTTCGAACGTATAGCGCAAAACGGGGTTTCTGGCTGCTGCCACTTCATCCGGACGACCCACGGGCGTTGTATGCGGTGCCCTATGCAGGTTTTCCGGATCCTTTTTGGCAAGCTCAATGAGGTTGTTGAATACCTCGGCCACTTCATCCAGTGTTTGGCGCGTTTCCGTTTCTGTTGGCTCCAGCATCAGCGCCTCGTCCACGATAAGTGGGAAGTACATTGTAGGCGGATGAATGCCATAGTCCAATAAACTTTTTGCCATATCCAAAGCTGTAACACCGGTTTCTTTTTTCAGTTCGCTTAGGCTGATGACAAATTCGTGCATGGTGGGTTGCTTGTAGGAAATATAGCGGTCATCTGCAATTTTAGAACGCAGATAGCTTGCATTGAGCACGGCGCCTTGTGCAGCCTCGCGTATGCCGTCGCTGCCCAGTGAAAGCACATATGTTAGTGCCCGCACCACCACCATGAAATTTCCGTAAAAACTACGAACCTTGCCAATGCTGTCTGGGCGGTCGTCGTTTAGGATATAGCCATTCTTTGTTTGTGACGGAATGGGCAACGGCAGGAACGGTTTTAAAATATTTTTACAGCCAACCGCACCACTGCCGGGGCCGCCGCCGCCGTGCGGCGTGGAAAAGGTTTTGTGCAAATTGAGGTGGATGACATCAAAGCCCATGGCGCCGGGGTTCACAACACCCATCACAGCATTGAGGTTTGCACCGTCGTAGTAGCAAAGGCCGCCTGCCTCGTGCACAAGGTCGGTAATTTCGGCAATGTTTTTCTCGAAAATTCCCAAAGTGTTTGGGTTGGTCAACATCACGCCGGCCGTTTTCGGCCCTACCGCAGCGCGGAATGCCTCCATGTTGGTGCAACCGTCCGGCCCGCTTGGAATGGTAACCACTTTATAGTTGTTCATAGCGGCCGAAGCCGGGTTTGTTCCGTGTGCAGCATCCGGAATCAAAATTTCCGTGCGCTGTTCGCCCTCACCATTTTTTTCGTGGTAGGCCTTTATCATGGCAATACCGGTGTACTCGCCATGTGCACCGGCCGATGGTTGAAACGTGATGGCATCCATGCCCGTGATTTCGCAGTACAATTTTTCGGCCAGATGCAAAACACCAAGGCAACCCTGTGCCGTGCGTTCCGGCTGCAAGGGGTGCACTTTGTTGAAAGAGAACATCTGCGTCATCTCTTCGTTGATGCGCGGGTTATACTTCATGGTGCAAGAGCCCAATGGGTAACAACCGTTGTTCACGCCATGGGTGCGGCGCTCTAGTTCCGAATAATGGCGCGAGAGTTCACTTTCGCCAATTTCCGGCAAAGGCAAGTTGCTTTTTCGACGAAAAACCTCTGGAATCTCTTTGTTCTCAATCTGGCTTTTGGCAATCATGTCTGTTTTGCGCCCGGGGCGGCTTTTTTCAAAAATCAATTTTGTTTCTTTTCTCATATTGCAGCCACCTCCTTGCAGATGCGAACCATGTGGTCGATTTCATTTTTTGTGTTCATCTCCGTGCAGCACCAAAGAATGCCGCCGTCCACTTCCAAACCGCCCAGAATTCCGTCTGCCTCAAGCTGTTGTAGCAGGGGCTCTGCGCCGGGGGGGCACTCTGTGACAAACTCGTGGAAGAATTCACCCTTGTGGCGGCGTTTATAGCCAACTTTTTCAAGTTCCTCTGCCAAGTAATGTGTTTTGGAGTAACACTGGTTTGCCACTTCGCAAAGTCCTTCGGGGCCCATGGCCGCCACATACACACTGATGGCCAAGGCGCACAGTGCCTGGTTCGAACAAATGCTACTGCTGGATTTTTCGCGGCGGATGTGCTGCTCGCGCGCTTGCAGCGTGAGCACAAAGCAACGTCCCCCCTCACTGTCTGTGGTTTGGCCCACAATGCGGCCCGGCAAACGACGCAACAAGCTGTTCGTGCAGGCCATGAACCCACAATATGGGCCACCGAACGCCAAAGACAGGCCAAGCGGTTGTCCTTCGCCCACTGCGATGTCCACACCATATTCACCCGGCGTTTTGCTAACAGCCATGGCCATGGGGTTTGAATGCATAATCACTTTCACACCTTTTTCATGGCACATGGCCACAAGGGCGTCCACATCCTCATACAAACCATAATAGTTGGGAGACTGCACCAAAACACTCGCCACCGTCTCATCCAACATACCTTCCAGCGCTTGCAAATCAATGAGGCCATCTTTTTCCGGAATGATGTCCACAAGTGCACCTTGGCTATGTGCATATGTTTTGGATACATAGAGGATATCCGGTTGGCAATTGCTTGGCAACAAAGCCTTGATGCGTTTGCGCTCGCGGCACATGGTGATGGCCTCGGCTGCCGCCGTGGCACCGTCATATACAGAAGCGTTGGATACATCCATGCCTGTAAGGGCACAAATATCCGATTGATATTCATAAATAATTTGCAAACTACCCTGGCTTATTTCTGCCTGATAGGGCGTGTAGGACGTGAGAAATGTTTCTTTTGAAACAATGTTGCGCAAAATAGCAGGTGCGAAATGACGATAGGCACCGGCACCGCGAAACATCGATTTAAACACTTTGTTGTCGCGGGCAAAGCCCTCCATAATGCGGCGCACATCGTATTCGCCCTTGCCCTTCGGCATGTTTAGCGGTGGCGCAAGCAGGTCTTTTGGAACTTGTGCGAACAAATCTTCCATGCAAGTAAGCCCAAGCTCTTGCAACATCTCTTGTTGTTCGTCTTTTGTCATGGGAATATAGCCACCCATATTAGCCCTCCTCTTTTACAAAGGCTTCATAGGCTGCAGCATCCATCAAATCGCCCGAAAAATCGGCTTCTTCCACCTCCACAAGCCAAGCGGCATAGGCATCTTTGTTAATCAGTTCCGGCTCATCCAACACAGCTTCGTTCACGGCCACAACACGCCCACTTACCGGTGCGTGAATGTCCGAAACTGCTTTCACGCTCTCTACATCGGCAAACGACTCTCCTGCCTCAATAGAATCCCCCTCTTCCGGCAAATTGATGAACACCAAATCTCCCAGCTCACTTTGGGCGAAATCTGTAATCCCGATTTTCACGCTTGCCCCTTCTTTTTCTACCCATTCGTGATTTTTTGTGTACAGCAAATTGTCCTTTGTCGTCATTTTTCTTTTCTCCTTTGTTTGTTTTCGCTCAAAAACGTATGAAGCCGTTTTCTTGCGCTTGTTAAAAATTTGTTAAAAAAACAGAGGCACAGGATATATCCCATGCCTCCGTTTGTTTACCTGAAAGATTCTTCCATATTTTCACAACCATAAATCTATGGAATTGCTTCGTCGGTGCAGGCCAAGGCTAGTTCCTTGGCGCAGACTTTCCGGAGTTATCGTCCACCACCGGTCTTTTTGCCTGAGAGTTTATCACCTTCGGCGTTGCCTTTGCAATCTCTCCCAGTGGTTTCATCCGATATGCACATTTATTATATTAGCGTTAAAGTGAATTTATGTCAATACTTTTTACAAAAATAGAACATAAGTTAAATAAAAAACAATCTAAAATCACCTGTATTCAGCTTTATTTCTCTAAAGATTCAAAGGTGCAGCCATACTCAAAGCCGTCCGGTGTTTCGCCTTGCAAGCGCACCACTTTTGTTTTCACGGCCAACACTTCCCCTTTTACAGGCAAGTGTACATAGAACACATCCCCTATTTTAAGCAAATCTTTTTCTGCATGAACCAAAATGCCGCTAACGCTGATGTTTTGCACATTGACGATTTCTTCGTCTTCCGGCTGTTTGCCCGGCAAATGGTCTACCGGTAACTCTGCATACAAATCGAAACGTTTGTTTTGCCTCTTCTTTATATTCCTCTTTTGAAACAGAGAAACCTCCAAAAGCCCATCTTGGTTTCTTTTGCGCACATTGCCTTGAAATTCATACACCCCTGTGGGGTGAGAGAGAACCACCAACACATGTTTTTGCAAGCTTTCGCGGCTTACACCAAACAAATAAATTTGGTTCAAATTTTTATCATATTCCACCACTTGTGTTTCACACAATACTTCGTTGGTTTGCCTATCTTTGATCACCACGTTGCATCCTCTGAAATCAATTGCCACAGGCAAGGCCTCCTTTTCAAGTGTTATACACAGTTTATACTCTCGCCCCTTCCTTGTCAAGAAAAGGAAGGGTTCTGTTATGCTACTGCCGGTTTTTGGTTGGCCGGTTGCACTTCGGCTGTGGCCCAATGCTCATTCATCATCTGTTCTAGCATAGCCGGCAAGGTGCTAAAATACTGTCTATCCTCATTGGCCCCCACGCTTTTATCGGTTAAGATGGCAATGAGATAGGGGTGTGCTGCATACACCACTGCCATATCGTGAAAGGCATGTTCATCCCAGCCATATTTTCTGGCCATCGGCCAAGCCGTGGCAATCATGGGGTTGCGTGTGTTCATCAGATGTTCTTGCAGCTCGCTCCCATATACGCCAACGCGCATATATTCATACAAAGCAGCCAAATAGATGCCGGCCTCGGGCGCCGTGATGGCATCGCCCGTAACCGTGCGTGCATTCTGCACACCGAGTTCATTGGCCCATGTTGCATAGCCACTTGCCGGGTAGCGCTCCAAAAGAACCCGCTGGGCCACCGTGTCGCTGTAGCGTAGCAAATATTCTATCATTTCGGCCAAAGTCAACTCTCTGGGCAAGTTTTCGTCATCTTTCAAAATACCGGAATTTTCCTCAGAACCCACAATGCTCTCTGGTGTTATCAAAAAAGTCTCTTCTAAGCTTGCCGCGCCCTGCTCCACAAGTTGATACAAATACAGGGCATATGGTGCCTTGGAAAGGCTTGCCACATCAAACATTTCCTCTCCGTTGTAGATGTATTGTGCCCCGGAATCCAAATCTTGAAAATACAGGGCCACACGATGGCCCTCTTCGGGGTCTGCCTGTTCCACACCCTGTGCGGATGCTTCTGTTTCGGTGGTTTCCTCGCTTGCCTCTTCCACAACGGGTTGTTCCGAAGCAGCCCACTCATCCAGTACCGTTTGTAGCTGTGCCGTTTGTTCCTCTGTGAAGGTATAAGGAGTCCAGCCCCCTGTCGGCTGTGCAAGTTCGGTTGGATACACAAGGGGTGGCTGTGTTTCGGCTTCTTGTTCTGCTGCGGTTTCCGGTATTTCCTGCGGCAAGGGTATGGCCTGCTGTGCAAATTGCCCCGGCACCGTGCCAGCCGCTTGCCATTCCTCTATAATGAAAACCGTGGACAAAGACAAAAACAACACCGCCACAAGAAGAAGTGCCCCACTCAGCGCTGTATGAACCGGTTCTTTTCTTTGCCGGTGCCTTCGTTTTACACCGGCACCGTGTGCAACTTGATTTTTGGGTTTATATTTATTTTGCATATTGGTTCTATCTTCCCCGTCTTTTGTATCTCACATAGTTGTGGATGCTTGTGTTTACACAAAATCGCTTTGGAGGCCAAATTGGCTGTTGTACAAATGGGTGTATAGCCCCCCTTTTGCAAGCAACTCTTCATGTTTTCCTCGTTCTGCAATGTCCCCGGCCTGCATCACTAAAATCTCGTCTGCATTTTGAATGGTAGACAGGCGATGCGCCACCACAAAGCTCGTATGCCCCTTCATGAGCCTTTGCATGGCTCGCTGTACAAGTAGTTCCGTTCTTGTATCAATGGAACTTGTCGCCTCATCCAAAATCAGCATATCGGGTTTTGCCAAAACAATGCGCGCAATGCACAAAAGCTGTTTTTCCCCTGCGGACAAACCCTCTCCGCCGGCTTTGAGCACAGTGTCGTATCCCTTGGGCAAGCGGCTGATAAACCCGTGTGCCAAAGCCTGTTTTGCAGCTTCTATCACCTCTTGTTCGCTTGCATCCGAAACGGCATAGGCAATGTTCTCTCTCACACTGGCCTGTTTGAGCCAGCTATCTTGCAAAACCATGCCATACAGCCCACGCAAAGCACCCCGATCCATTGTCTCAATTCGGTGCCCATCCCCCTGTAATTCACCAGAATCCAACTCGTAAAAACGCATGAGCAAATTGATGAGTGTGGTTTTTCCGCATCCGGTTGGCCCCACCAGTGCAATTTGTTTTCCGGGCTCTGCCGAAAAAGATAGGTTTTGTAAAAAAGGTTGATTGGGCTTGTACGAAAAAGAGACATCTTTTGCTTTCACATAGCCCAGCGCATGCCTAGGGGCCAAAGCCTGTGGTTCATCTTCCTTTTCCGTCGGCGAATCAATCAGCTCAAACAAACGCTCTGCCCCGGCCACAGCCGTTTGAATCTGGGTGAGCACGGCCGTCACCTCATTAAAGGGTTTTGTGTACTGGTTGGCATAGTTCAAAAAAACCGAAAGCCCCCCCACCGTGATGCCTCCGGCCATCGCATACAAACCGCCCAACACCAAAGCGGCTGCAAACACAATGGCATTCACCAATCTTGTGCCGGGGTTTATCACGCTGGAATAAAAAATGGCCTTTTGATATTCGGCTACATAGCGTTCGTTCTGCTTGTCAAACGCCTCTTGCGCCGCACCTTCATATCCAAGGTCCTGCACGGCACCCATTTCGCGCACCGTTTCCCCCACATAGGCAGACATACTGCCCTGTTCTTTCATCATACTACGAAAAAATCGAGCCGTGCGTTTCCCCACAAACTGTGCATATACAATGGAAAGAGGGGTTGCCAACACCACAATCAGGGCAATGACCCAATTGAGAATGAACATCACAAGCAAGGTGGTTAAAATGGTAACCAAACCCGGCAATAGTTGCGACACCGCTTGCAATAGCCCCTCGGCCAAGGCATCGGTATCATTGACAAGGCGGCTTGCCAAATCGCCTTTTTTGTGTCTATCCAACTCTTTCAAGGGCACTTTTCCAAGGCGTTCAAAAGCTTCTGTTCGTATATCCCAGGCGATATCCACCGAAACTTTCCGCGCCAAAGCCTGCATGGCCCATTGTGCAAAGCCACCCAATACCGCAAAAAAAGCCGCCCAAAGCAACAAGGGCACAATGGCCTCGAGCGAGACCATCCCCCTGCCCACAATTAGGTTGATGGCTTCGCCCAACAGCACCGGAACAAGCAAAAAAAACAGCACTTGCAAAAGGGCAAAAAACAGTGTAAAACAAAGCCTGCCCCGATAAGGGCGCGCATGGACTACCACTCTTTTTATGGTTTCTTTTTTCATCACATCACCCCGGTGTTATGAGCACACCCCTTGCGATTGGCAAATTTCAAGATACAATTCGCTGGTTTTGAGTAGCGTATCATGTGTTCCCGAAGCCACCACGCGCCCTTCCTCCATCACATAAACGGCATCACAAGCGCGAATGGAAGCAACCCGCTGGCTTACCGTTAGGGTGGTGAGGCTCGCCCCCGCCTCGGTTTTCCAGGTTTTCAAACTTTCTCGCAAAGCCGCTTCCGTGGCATAATCCAGCGCCGAGGCCGCATCATCCAACACCAGGATACGCGGTTTTCGCAATAGAGCACGTGCAATCAGCAGGCGTTGACGCTGCCCACCGGAAAGCCCACCACCACCCTCTTGTAAAACACTGTCCAGCCCTTCTGGTTTTTCACGCACAAAATCGGCGGCTTGCGCGGCCTGCAGGGCCTGCCACAACTGTTCCTCCTGTGCCTGTGGTGCAGCCATCAGCAAATTTTCACGTATGCTTTTCGAAAAAAGCCGTGCCCCTTGCATCACCATGCCAAAACAACTTCGCAGCGGTTGCAATGCATAGTCACGCACATCCTCGCCAAACACGGCCACCACGCCCTGTGTTGCATCATAATGGCGCACAAGCAAATGTATCAACGTGCTTTTTCCACTTCCGGTGCCGCCTATGATGCCCACATTTTGCCCGGGCCATGCCAATAAATCGATGTCGCTCACGGCGTTCTCGGCTCCGTCATCATATCGAAATCCCACCTTGGAAAATGAAAAGGCAGGTGCATCTTCTTGCATCTCGGCGCCGCTTCCATCTACAATTTCCGGTTTTTCTTCCAACAGTGCCTCTACGCGTTTGGCGCTGGCCATCGCCCTCGTGAACAGCACCAGCAAATTGGTTGCCATCAGCAAACCCACCAAAATTTGCATCATATAATTCACAAGCGCTATGATGTCGCCCGTCAGCATTTGGCCAAGGTTTACGGCATTGGCACCAAACCACACCACCGCCACAATGGCAAGATTTGCCACCACGCCGGCTGCTGGGTTCATCAATGCCGAAATACGGCCGGTGTGAATTAAAATGCGCCCCAGCCCCTGTGCGCTTTCATCGAATGCACGCTGTTCCTGATTTTGTTTTGAAAAGGCGCGAATCACACGCACACCTTCCAAATTTTCCAATGCTTTGCGAAACAAATCGTCTTGGCCTTGCTGAATATACGCATATTTTCCCAAGGTTTTTCGCATGATAAGCACAAGCGCAAAACAAATGAACAATGTGGCCAAACCGTACACAAGGCCGGCATACACATTGAGTACACCGGCCATCAAGATGGCCCCTGCTGTTAAAAAAGGAACACGTGTTCCAAGACGAAGTAACATATTCAAGGCCGCTTGTATTTGATGCACATCGTTTGTGATGCCCACACTCAAGCGCTCGCGCCCCAACTTTTCCACCTGGGCCTGAGAAAGCCCCATGGCATGAGAAAACACACGGCTGCGCATTTGTTTGCCAAACTTGGCACTGACCTTTGCCGCATAATACTGGCAAATCAATGCAAACAAAGCGCCGAGCACCGCCAGAAAAACCATGAGTACACCACGGCTGAGCACATAGCTTGCATCTCGGTTTGCCACGCCGACATCAATGATGCCGGCTGTTATCAAGGGCACCAATAGCTCCAAAACCGCTTCCAACCACTTGAACAGTGGCCCCAGCCACAAGGCATTTCCCACGCCCTTTAAACTTTCTCGGATGGATTTCATGTCATCAACCGTCCCATCATTTCCTTGTTGACAAATTGCTTGAAAACACGCTATTTGTGGTAGGCACTTCCGGCTTGTATCATCTGTGCACGATACACTTGCTCTGTTAGAACAAGGCGTGCAAGCTGGTGTGGTAAGGTCATGCGAGAAAGCGATATTTTCATGTCTGCCCTGTCTTTCACCTGTTGTGACAAACCATGTGATGACCCGATGAGCAAAGCCACATGTGCAAAAGGCTCTCTTTGGGCAAGCCAATGCGAAAACATATGGCTATCCAATTCTTTTCCCTCTACACACAGCGCGGCAACACGCACTTGTTTTGGCAAAGTGGCCAAAATATGCTCCCCTTCCTTTTCCAAAGCTTGCCTTATCTGTTTTTCGGAAAGGTTTTTTTCTCGTAAGGCCACTTCGGCCAGTTCCACCACAGAAAATTGACATAAATTGGCAAGGCGCTTTTCGTATTCATGCACAAGCTCGGCATAGGGTTTTGTCATTTTCCCCATGCAAATCAAGGTGATTTTTTGCATGTATCTATCCTTCCCCAAATGCCATCCACCGGCCTTTTGTATGGCGCGGTGCAATTTGAATATCACAATCGGGCGGGCAGGTGTGGCCGCTCTGTGAAAAGGTGTTTTCTAGGCAGGCCATCACCCTGTCCGGGTGGTTGTTGTCGGCACTGAGATGGCAGAGCACCACTTTACGCAGCCCCCCCACCACCAAGGCCACCACGGCCGCTGCGCTGTCTGTATTGGAAAGATGACCGTATTTCGAGCGAATTCTCTGTTTGATGGATGCCGGATAGGCACTCAACTTGAGCATGTGATCATCGTAGTTTGCCTCTATGGCCACAAGTTGTGCCTTTTGAAGCCGTCGAAAGTTGTTTTCGCACAAAAGCCCCAAATCGGTGGCGATGGCCATGTTTGCTTTTTTGGGGGTTTCAATGGAAAAGCCAAAACAACCGGCCGCATCGTGAGGGGCCGCAAAACCCTCTACACAAAATCCACCCACTTGTATGCAAACGCCTTCTTCCAAAGGCAGACTTTGCACCTGTTTGGAAAGTTGCCTCTTTTGCCGCAAAGCCTCCAGTGTAGCAGCAGAAGCCAAAACGGGCACCTCAATGCGGCGTGTGAACACCTCCACGCCTTTAATATGGTCTATGTGTTCATGTGTGATAAGCAAACCGCACAACCCCGATAGCGAAAGTCCGGCTTCCTCTATTTTTTTGCATAGATTGCGGCATGAAACACCCGCATCAATCAGCAGAAATTGTCCATCTTCTTCCAGCACAGCCGCATTCCCGGAGGAACCGCTGCACAATGTAATAAACCTTGCCATCCGGAAATCACCGATCCCTTTCCCTACTTTGCACACGCAAACAGCCCGGCTTCCACGGCGGAACTGCCATGCCACCGTTCAGAATATGGCGTGTGCCTATTTTCCCTCTTGGTCTTCTTTTCAAACAAAGGCACCGTATAATGTGCCAATATCCTATAAAGAAAAAAGCGGCCGGGTATTGATGCGCCCTGCCACTTGTGTTTCTTAAAAGCATTAAAACGCTTGTTGTAACGTGCTTTTTGGAGCTCCACTGCTGTAAATATCCGCGCCAAGCCCCCGAAGTTTTTCCACTAGGTTTTCATAACCGCGTTCAATATGGCTAATTTCCTCCACTTCGGTAATACCGCCGGCGGCAAGGCCTGCCATCACCAAGGCACAACCTGCGCGCAAATCAGAGGCGCAAACCGGTGCGCCTTGCAAATGCGGCACGCCCTCTACCACGGCCACACGCCCGTCCACTTGAATGTTGGCACCCATGCGGGCAAGCTCATCCGCATAACGAAAGCGGTTGTCCCAAATGGCCTCTGTCACAATCGAGGTTCCCTCTGCAACACTTAAAAGCGCCGTCATAAGCGGTTGCATATCGGTGGGAAACCCAGGATGCGGCATGGTTTTAATATTGGTGGCACGCAAAATGCCACTTGCTTTCACGCGCACTGCCTCGTCATATTCCTCCACAATGGCACCGGCTCTCTCTAGCTTTGCCGTGATGGGCTCCAAGTGTTTTGGAATGACATTTTGAACCAGAACATCCCCCTTTGTAATGGCTGCCGCCACCATAAAACTGCCGGCCTCGATTTGGTCGGGGATGATGGAGTATGTGCCGCCAAACATTTTTTGAACACCGCGAATTTTAATCACATCGGTGCCGGCACCGCGTACATCGGCTCCCATTGTGTTCAAGAAATTGGCAACATCCACAATGTGGGGTTCTTTGGCAACGTTTTCAAGCACCGTCATGCCCTCGGCGCGCACAGAGGCAAGCATGGCATTGATGGTAGCCCCAACGCTTACTGTGTCGAAGAACACATGGCTGCCCACCAGGCGGTTGGCTTTCACATGCACAACACCTTTTTCCATATACTCTTCGGCACCCAATGAGGTGAACGCTTTGAGGTGTTGGTCAATGGGGCGCGGCCCCAAATCACATCCGCCGGGCATGGCCGCAGCCGCCTCACCAAACCGGCCCAAGAATGCGCCCAGGAAATAATAAGACGCCCGCATTTTTCTTGAAAAATCTTCCGGAACGGTTGTGGTGTTGAGCTTGCTTGTATCAATTTCAACCGTGGTGCGGTTCAAAACCCGCACACTGGCGCCCATGGCACGCAAAATTTGCGTGGAAGCATACACATCACTAATAGAGGGCAAATTTTCTAAAACACATTTGCCGCCAGCCAAAACCGTGGCCGGCAAAATGGCCACGGCCGCATTCTTCGCACCACTGATATCCACTTCTCCTCGAAGTGGACGACCACCGTGTATGATATATTTTTCCAATCGTTGACTCCTCCGAGACTCCTTCGAAATGAAATGAAACCATCCGTATATTCCATTGTGCCCGCCACATCCCACGCGGTGCACTAAAAAGTCCAGCTAAAACATCTTATACAGTATAGCATATTTCATAGCACTTGCAAACTGTAAACCGTTAAATAAATGTTTACAATTTGGAAATAAAACAATTTCTTAGAACCCATGTGGTGCCACCACATAATCATCGGGGTTCAGCAGTGCTCCGCTTTGCTCTTGGAATTCCAAATGCAAGTGCGCACCAAAGGAAAAGCCCGTATTGCCCACATTGGCAATCAGTTCGTTTTGCATCACCTCTTGCCCCTCCGTTACATGCAAGAAAGAATTGTGCGCATACAAGGTTCTCAAACCATCCGGATGGTCTATCACCACATAGTTTCCGTAGCTGTCGTGCCAGCCGGCCGTGGTTACAACACCTGCATTGCACGCATACACCGGTGTGCCTTCAGGCGCATTGATGTCGCGTCCACGATGTGACATCCCCGGCCCACCGCCGCGGCTGGAATAGAGATAATCGGGCACGGGCCAAGTATACACCGGGCTAAACTCGTTCAATGTTCGGCTCGTCACATCCACGGTTCCAATTTGCACAATTTCCGGCACAGGCTCTTGCACCACTGAAGTTAAATCTGTTTGGCGCGTTCTCTCCACCAGTTCACCGTCGATATAAATCAGTTCGTCTTGTACCTGTTGCACACCATCTTCCCCGGTCTGCAGCACACCGCGAAAACCTTCCGGCTTGTCGTCTACCGGTTGTTCTTCCACGGGGAACGGCAGGGTTTCTGTATACACGTCTTGCACAATGGTTTGCACTTGTAAAAAGGGTTCTGCCCTTTGAATCAACAGCTCCGTTCCCTCTTCGGGCACAAAATCGATATCCTCCCCTTCAAACTGCGGGTTGCGCAAGAGCAGTGTTTCAAACAAAAGGTTGTAGCGGCCGGCTATGTCTCCAAGGGTGTCCCCTTCCTGCACGGTGTAGCTCACTTCTTCACGCACCGTGCTATCCAGCGTTGTAAGCAGTTCATCAAAACTTTGCAAACCGGAATTCAAGAAAACCTCATCGGCCTCGGGGTCACACTCCACAGTGTTGACGAAGGATACTTCCGCATCCTCCGGCACTTGCTGTGCAAATGCATCCAAGGTGTCATTTAAATAATTGCTAAGTTCTTCCCCGTCTTGTGTGATGGCAAGCAACTCATTGTCCACATATAGACCCGTTGCCTCCACAACCTCGGCAGAACCACTGAGCAACATCGCATTTACAAGTTGGTCCTGTGTGGTAAAAGCATCCGCCCTTGCCAGCTCAAGGGTAGAGTCAAATTGCCAGTCCTCCATGTTTTGGTCACCTGCCAAACGCAAACGACCACGCAAAATGGCTTTTGCATCCTCCAGCACGGTTTCATTTTCGATGTAGCCAATGGTTTCGCCCTGAATGCTAACTTCCAGCCCATACTGCGTGTTGATAACCGAATATGCCAAAAACACCAGCACCAAAACCGCTACGCCCGGTGCAAAAATGCTAACGAGATTCTCAAACAGATGCCCATGGCTTTGCATCCCGGCTTTAAAATATAGGAAAGCCGCTTTCACAGGGCTTCCCCCCGCTTTTTTCTGTTCGTCTCGCATCACCCTGCGTATGTTCGAAAGCCCCTTTTTGATGCGCACAAAAGGCTCGATTATGCTGTGCAGTACCTCTTTAAATAAGCGCACAAACAGAAGTGATACATTGCGAAGCACCCAAAGACCCAATTGTACAAATAAAATGAAGGCTTCACTTACAATGCGAGAAAACCAACGCACGCGGCATTCGGCCGCAAACCCCAAAAAATAGAACCATGCCCCAAGGGCATGAAACGGCTTTTGCCACATTGGCATCGACTCATTGTTGTGAGGCCCTTTTATTTTCTTTTTTGAATGGGTGTACTGTGCTTTTGCCGCCTGTGCCTTCTGGTTTTTCGGCGAACTTTCTCGCCTTGCGTTCAAGGCATCTGCCCCATTTTTCATCTCTTGCAGGTGCACTTTTTCGCTTTGTGCTTTTTCCTCATTCGTTCTACTTTTATGAGACGCCAAAAAAGCCTCGGATGGTTGTTCCGAAGCTTGTGTTGTTTTCTCCTCTTGCAAAAAAGGACCTTCTGTATGATTGAACGCTTTTTCAGCACTTTGTGTGGAAGGCAACTCGTCCAAAGTTTGTTTTGCCTTTTGCGCTTGCTCTTCTTTCGGGTTCAATACTCATCTCCAAAAACTTGTAAAAATGCGGGGCTTTAAACGGTGACAACCAACATGAAGTTGATTTCATTCATAGTATTATATTATACAATTATGTCGAAACTTTGACAAGCTCTCCATTTTTCACCATTTCCGCTCCAATTCCAACGACCGGTTCGTAAAATGTCCTTCATGTCACGGGGCATTTGTGCAACAAAACACTGTTTCGTTTTTTGAAAGCCGTAAAAAGAGATTTCGGCACAATGCAAAGCATGACGCCGTATCTCTCTCAATGTTCCCCCATACAGATCATCTCCCAGAAGGGGATGCCCGATATGTGCCATATGCACCCGAATTTGATGGGTTCTTCCTGTTTTGGGGCGCAGTGCCACAAAAGTGCTTGTTTCGTTGTATGCCAACACGGCATATTGTGTTTGGCTTGGTTTCCCCGCAGGGTTCACACATTGCAAAATGGCACTGTCATTTCGTTGCATCAGCGGTGCCGACACGCAGCCGTCTTCCAAAAGAACACCCTCTAAAAGAGCCAAGTACACCTTTTCAAGGCCACTAAAAAGTTGCGGCGCCACACAGGCATTCATCGCGCATAAAACAAGCCCTGAGGTATTGGCATCCAGCCGCCCAATCGGGCGAAAAAGAACCGAATTTTTTCGCTGATTCATCAAATAAGCAAATCCATTTGCCAAGGTGCCACCCTTGTGGCTTCTCGTTGGGTGCATTACAAGCCCGGCCGGTTTGTTAAGCACCATAACATGCTCGTCTTCATACACAATCTCCAGCGGTATTTCTTCGGCCTGTACGGCGTTTTCTTCCCGTGGCAATTGCACGCACACCGTTTCCCCGTTTTGCAACACACGGTTTGTTTTGGCACGTTCTGTGCCAACTTGCAAACCCTCGCTTTCGTATTTCAAGCTGCGAATTAAGGAAGCAGACAGGCCCTGCCTGCGTAAAAACGGCCCCAGTTTTATCCCCGCTTCTTCTTTGGAAACCTCAAAGCATAGGCGCATCTTTTTTCACCACAAGCACAAATAACCCGCCGGTTTTGCAGGATATCCGCGCCCTTTCCGCCCGAAACTCATTGCTGACACCCACGGGAAACGCCTTGGTGAAACACGCATTTTCCGCAGGATATACAAGCCCCTCCATCTTGACGCCTTCTGCATTTTCCGCTAAAGGAAACACACTGAGATAGCAAGATTCCCTGCGATGCACAACCGTTTCCTCGCCGGGCAAAACACAATATGCCAAACCCGCTTCATCCAAAATTTCCGCCTGTAATCCACTTTTTCGCAAAAAGAAAAGAGTGGAAAGACTGGCAAGACTGTGGTCTATGCGACCACCGAGCACGCCAAGCAAAACCACCCTTTTTAGTCCGCGGCGCACCGCCTCTTTCGCTGCATAATGCAAATCCGTGTCGTCTTTTGCCTTTGGCAACACAATCCACTCGGTGTTGCCCGCACCATTTTCATCTGCGCCAAGCTCAAACCATTGTGGACAAGGGGCCGAATCAAAATCACCCAAAACCACATTCGGTTCAAACCCATTTTTCACCGCTTCCCGCCACCCGGCATCGGCCGCTATCACCAGCGGTTTCCCTTCGCACAGGCAAAGCGCCTCTTTTGCCAACTCTGCAGGCACGCTGCGTGCGCCAAAAATCAAACCGGTTTGGCTGCATTGTTTCTCTTTTGATTTCAATATCGATCGTTCTCCTTCATTTGCCGATACAGCAAACAATAGCTTTCGTACCGCTTTTCTGAAATTTCATTTTCCTGCACCGCTTTTCGCACCGCACAACCCGTTTCGCTTATGTGACTACAGCCCGAAAACCGGCACTGCAACATTCTCTCTTTGATTTCAGGAAACGCCAATTGCACATTTTCCGCGGGCATTCCGCCCACACGTTGCAATTCAAAACTGGCAAATCCGGGCGTATCGGCCAAAAGACCTCCGGCAACTTCCATCACTTCCACTTCTCTGGTTGTGTGGCGCCCTCTTCCCAATTTTTTGCTGATTTCGGCAGTGTCTCGGTTGGCATTTGGGCAAAGCGCATTGAGCAAGGTGCTTTTTCCCACGCCGGAGTTGCCGCAGAAAACGCTGAGTTTTCCTTGCAACATCTGGCGCACACGCTCTATGCCTTCCCCGCTTTGTGCGTTTACACACAGAACGGAAAACCCAACTTTTTCATACGTGTCCATGATCGGTTTTGCCGAAGCAAGATCTGTTTTGGTGACAAGCAACACCACTTCGGCCCCTTTATCCACCGCCACGGCAGACAATTTGTCGAGCACAAAATAAGCAGGACCCGGCTCGGTTGTGGAAGCCACCAGAAAAAACCTGTCCACATTGGCCACGGGTGGGCGCACAAACACATTTTTTCGAGGTAAAATCTCCTCAATATACCAAGTTTCGGCCTCTTTTTGTAGCACCACTTGATCGCCGGCTAATGGTTTGATGCCCCGTTTGCGAAAAATGCCACGCGGCTTCACTTCCAAAATACCCTGCTCTTTTGTTTTTACATAGTAAAAACCGCCAATCCCTTTATAAATCACTGCTTCCATATCAAGGTGTTGGTTCTGGCTCAGGCTCAGGTTCTGGCTCTGGCTCTGAAGAAGAGGAGGACGAAGAAGAAGAGGAAGACGAGGACGAAGGTGTGGGTGTGGGTGTTGGTGTGGGTGTTGGTGTTGGTTCGGGCCCTTGCGACACCACAATTTGTATGGTGCTACCCTGTTCCACTTCACCGCTTACCGGGCTTTGCGAAAGCACCGTTTCCGCAAGCTGGTCTGAATATTGATAGGTCACGTTTCCGGGCAAACCCACGGCGGCCAATGCCACCAGTGCATCGTAGCGCTGCATCCCCACCACATTGGGTACGGTGGTGGTGGTGGGTGCCGGCGGTGGTTCGGGTCCCTTGGAGATGGTTATAAACACAGCGGTGCCGATGCTGACTTCAGCACCGGCTTCCGGGTTTTGCACAACAACCGTGCCGGCCGGTGCATCATTGTACTCTTCCGTTGTTGTCCCAAGTTGCAAATCCATATCAAGCAAAGTGGTGGTTGCCGTGGGCACATCCATCCCTGTGATGGTGGGCACCACACGGCCGTAATTGCCACGCTCGCCCGAAATATAGATGGTAAGCACTGTGTCCGGCAGGTTTTGCACCACACTGCCTGCGGCGGGTTCTGTGCCAATCACAAGCCCGGTTGCCACATTTTCATCCACCACCACCTGCGCATAAGGACGAAGCCCCAAATCCAACACGGTGGAAATGGCCTCATTGCGGCTCATGCCGGAAAGGTTTGGCACAGTAATTTCCTGCACACCTTGGCTTACGGTGAGATAAATTCTTTGGTTTGCCTTCACCATTTTGGGGTCTTCGTTGCTGCTGGTTGGGTTTTGGCTAATCACTTGGCCAGCCGGCACACCCGGGTTGCTTTCTTCTATCGGGGCTTCAAGACGCAGGTGGTTGTAGGGCTCATCACGCAAAAGCCTCTGCACGTCCTCATACTGCATCCCCACAAAATTGGGTAATTGAATGTCTTCATACTCTGTAAAAAGTGGGTTGCCACTGTTTGCAAACATAGAAAAAGCAACGGCCACACAGGCCCCACACACGGCCAATGTAATGGCAAGCACAATGGGCACCAGCCAACTGCGTTTTTTCTTTTTCTTTTTTTTCTTTCCCGTAGCGCCACTTGGTCTGCGTTTTGTATCGTTTACCACTTTGTCTATATACCTCGTTGGGGATGTATTGGTTAAATAGGTGTATTCAAATTTGATGCTGGGGTCTCGCTTAAAATGTTCAATATCGCTCATCATTTCAAGTGCACTTTGATAGCGTTGGCGCGGTTCTTTCTCCATGGCTTTCATCGTAATTTCACAAAGCCCTAAGGGCACAGAGGTGTTCGCCTCTATCAAAGGCACCGGTGGGTCTGATATCTGGGCAATGGCCACCGACATCACATTGTCGCTTTCAAACGGCACCTTGCCAGACAACATTTCATACATCATGATACCGGCCGAATAGATGTCTCCGCGTTGGTCTGTGCTTTCGCCTTTGGCTTGCTCGGGGCTGATGTAGTGCACACTGCCAATCGCCTGATCGCTTACCGTATGGTTTTCGCTGCGTGCAAGGCGTGCAATGCCAAAATCCATCACCTTCAAGGTGCCATCGCCCGTAAGCATGATATTCTGCGGCTTGATATCTCTGTGCACAACGCCTCGGTCGTGTGCATGCTGTAAGGCCTGCAAAATTTGAAGCATGAAGTGAATGGTTTCTTTATAGGTAAGCGGTTCTCCACGTTGCTCTATATATTCTTTCAGCGTGATTCCCTCAATGAGTTCCATCACGATATACTGCATTTTTTCATTCGAGCTCACATCGTATACTTTTACAATGTTGTCTTGGCTTAGCACGCTGATGGCACGCGATTCATTGTTGAAGCGTCGCACAAGGTCTTCGTTGTCGCGCAATTCTTCCTTTAGAATTTTAACGGCAACTTCCCGGTTCTCTGCCAAATCACGCGCCTTGTAAACATCGGCCATGCCGCCTTCTCCCACAAGCCGTTCCAACTCGTAGCGCCCGTCCAACCGTTTTCCGATGATGCTGTTATCCATGGATGCCTGTCTCCCTTTTTTGCAAAATCAGTGCGGTGATGTTGTCTGTGCCGCCGGCTTGCAAGGCTGCATTCACAAGGGCACTCGTCATGTCAAAAAAGTCGTTCTCCAAAAGCAACTCGGCAATTCGTTTCTCCGGCACCATATTGGTAAGCCCATCTGTGCAAAGTAGCGCCAAATCCCCCGGCTCAAATGGATGCCTGGAGTAACTCATCGCAACATTTCTTTCCACGCCCAAGGCGCGCGTGATGACATTTTTTTCAGGATGCGTTTGTGCTTCTTCCCGTGTAATAATCCCGGCATCTTGCAACTCTTGCACCACTGAATGGTCTTTCGTTAGTTGCGTCAAAATGCGGTTTTTTAAGAGATAAGCACGAGAGTCTCCCACATGGCACAAATGCAAAACACCGTCTTTGGCAATGGCGCTTACCACCGTGGTTCCCATCACCTGTTCTCCGTGCCCGCTTTGTGCAAACACAAGTGCATTTGCTTTTTGCACGGCATCATCCATGAAAGCATGCATTTCCTCGGGTTTGATATCTGTTATAAGGCCCGCCAAAAAGGATTCTTCCATGCTGTCCACGGCCAATTTCGAAGCCAAACGCCCGTGTTGTGCACCGCCCATGCCATCGCACACAATGCCAAAAGCCGCGCCAACCGGCAGATACCCACTGCGAAAATCGTCTTGATTTTCGGCACGGTTTTTCCCGATATCTGTTTTGCCGATTACTCTCATATCTACCCCTTTACAGCCATTTCATTTTCCGAATATTCGGCCCGCAGTTGCCCGCAGGCCGCTCCGATATCCGTTCCCAAGCTACGTCGCACCGTAGCGTTAAGCCCTTTTTGGGTTAGTAAGTTTTGAAACCGCATCGCGGCTTTTCGGTTGTGTGTTGTATAGGGTGAACCCTGTACCGGGTTTACGGCGATGAGGTTGATATGCCCACCCATATTTTTCAAAATCGCAGCCAACTCTTCGGCGTCTCGGCTGCTGTCATTCACACCGGGCACCACAGCATATTCATAGCTAATTCGCCGCCCTGTTTCACTTTGGTACTCTTTACACGCCCTAAGCAAGCTTTCAATCGAATGCTTTTTTGCCACCGGCATCAGGCTACGCCTTGTTTCGTCGTTTGCGGCATGCAGGGAAATGCTCAAGGTAAGCGATAGTTTTTCGGCTGCCAAACGCCTTATCTCCGGCACCAGGCCACAGGTGGATACACTGAGATTCCGCCCTGCCAAATTCTGGCCGCGTTCCTCACAAACCAACCGAATAAAACGCAATACCGACTCGTAATTGTCCAGTGGCTCGCCTATGCCCATCATCACCACACGAGAAACCGTGTGTCCGCTTTCCCTTTGCACGGCATATAGCTGCCCCAGCATTTCGCCCGCCGTTAAATTGCGCGAGAGCCCATTTTGTGTGGAAGCACAAAAACGGCACCCCATGCGGCAACCCACTTGGCTGGAAATACAAAGGCTGTATCCATAGCTGTATTGCATGAGCACGGCTTCCACGCAGTTGCCATCTTCAAGACGCAGCAAATACTTGCGCGTTCCGTCTTCGCTTTGTTTGCAAAGAACCGGCTGCAACTCCTCCAAAGAACATTGTTCTGCCAGCCTTGCTCGAAAAGCCTCGGGCAAATTTTTCATCTGCGCAAAAGAGACCACTTGCTTTTTATGCAACCAGTCAAACAATTGCCCCGCGCGGTAGCTTGGCTCGCCCAGCTTTTTTGTCAAAGCCTTGAGCTCCTCAAAAGACAAAGAATGTAAACTCTCTTTCAAATACGCCTCGCTCCCATTTCTGCTTTTGAAAACATAGACACCCTATATTTTAACACACTCTTTCCATAGATGCCACAAAAAATCCTGACGTGTGCGTATTTTGTGGCAAAAAGCTTAGCATTTTCTCCTCTATACACACATTTTTTGGGATATCTTCCGGCAAAACCAGCCTATATCCACTGTTTTCCGCCAAAAACGCCCTTACCACCTCGGCATTCTCACGGCCAAGCGGTGTGCATGTGGCATACACGAGCCGCCCGCCCACACGCACATAGCGTGCCGCCGTTGTTAAAATGGAGAATTGCAAGGGCGGCAATGCTTCAAAATGAGTACCCTCTGTGTAGCGCAAATCGGGTTTTGAAGCCAGAACCCCAAGCCCCGAACACGGAACGTCACACAACACCGCATCTTGCCCTGTTAAATTTTCATTGTAGACGGCGGCATCGTTTTCTAAAAAGAGCGCCCCCTCAATGCCAAGGGTTGAAAACAAACTGCGTGCACGCTGCAAACGCACCGCATTCACATCGCAAACGGTCAACCCACTTCCGCCGCCCATTTCCTCGGCCATCGTGGCACTTTTTCCGCCGGGCGCCGCGCACAAATCCAAAACCCGCATCCCTTTTTTTACCCCCATGGCCTGCGCCGCATATTGCGAGGCAAAGTCTTGCACATGGTAAAACCCTTGCTCGAACAGGGGGTCGTTTGCCACACCACCCATAAGCCGCACATACAAACTTTCTTTCAAAGGGCCGTTTTCCACCTCTGCCCCTTGCAAAATCAAGCGTTCTTTCAATTTTTCTCGCTCAATTTGGAGGCTGTTCACCCGCAGGGAAGTACCCCCTGTGGCCCAGCTGGCCTGCAAATAGGCCTCATAATCGTGCGGCAAGGCGATCATCAACGCCTCTGCCACGGCCGGGGAAACACTGTATCGTGTGCAAACGCGCTCCGTCTCACTTTGGTTTTCCTCGCTCGGCAAATCGGCCGTGGCCGCTTTGCGTAAAACCGCATTGACGAACCCGGCCGCACTGCTTTTGCCAAAACCGCGGGTCAAGTCCACTGCCTCATGGATGGCCGCGCGATTTGGCACTTGCATGTACCTCATTTGGCACAGTCCGGTTTCCAATACAGCGCGTACCTCCACATCCAACTTTGCCAGCGGACGACGCAAAAATGGCAACAGCAGAACATCCAAGGTAACAAGATGCTCTGCCGTATGCAAGAAAAGAGAACTTGCAAAAGCACGCTCCCTGCTCGAGAGCGTCTCTTGCTTCAGCGCCGCATTCAGCGCCTCGGCCGCATACTGGCCGCCGTGCATACGCAAAAGCGCCACAGCGGCTGCACGCCTTGCCTTATCCATGGGCACTCCCCCTTTATAGACAATCGTCTTCAGATGGTGTCAACACCATCTAACGTCTGCGCGAAGCCAAGCTTACATAGTATAAAAGTTGCAATAGGCTGGAAAGCAAGGCAGCAAGATAGGTCATGGCAGCGGCCGTGAGAACTTTGCGCACACCCACACTTTCCTCCTGTGTTACCATCCCCGAGGCATTCAGGGTTTGAATAGCCCTGCGCGAAGCATCCAGTTCCACCGGTAGGGTGACAAGCTGAAACAACACCGCAAGGGCAAACAATGCAATACCCACGTAGACGAGGCCCAAAACATTGAGAATAAACCCAAACAGAATAAGTGGAATGGAAAGACGCGAACCGAGGTTGGCAAGCGGCACAATGGCCGAACGAACCTTGATGGGGAAATAGCCCGTGGCATGTTGTACGGCATGGCCACACTCGTGCGCCGCCACACCCACAGCCCCGATGGTGGCCACACCATAGGTTGCGCCGGACAAGTTCACCACATTAGTGCGTGGGTCAAAATTGTCTGTTAAGTGCCCTGCAACCTGCACCACCTGCACATGTTGCAGGCCATTCCTATCCAAAATTTGGCGCGCCGCCTGTGCGCCGGTGATACCCTGTTTTGTTCCCACTTGCTCATATTTTTTAAATGTACTTTTCATTTTCCATTGTGCAAACAGCACCACAAGCAGGCCGGGAATCATAAACATGAAATAGGTCATATCAAACCCATAAATATACATTTCTTTCTCCTTTATTCCATTCTATCATGCACTTGCAAACGCTTTCCTTGCGCCCACTGTGTGCCGCTCATTTCCTTTTTCCCCTCCGGCAGCACTTGCAAAAGCTCCAAGGCACCGGTTTCACAACCCACTACCAAAGGGTTCAGTGCCAAAACCTCGCCCGCCTTGCCCTCTAGGGTAGAAACACGCGCTTTCAGCACTTTGATTCTCTTGCCCGCCGCTTCAAACCAAGCCAGAGGCCAAGGGTTGCATCCGCGCACCAAATTGTGCAGTTCCAACGCCGATCTGTCAAAATTGAACGCTGCCATTTTTTTGTTCAAGGTAGGCGCTAAACTCACTGCGCCTGTTTGCTCTGTTGCAACGGCCGTGCCTTTTTCTATGTCTGCCAGGGTGCGTACCAATAGTTCTGTGCCCACTTTTGCCGCTATGCCAAGCACCTCGCCGGCCGTCGCCTCGGGCTCAATGGGAAAACGCTCACAACTCAAAACATCCCCCGTATCCAACCCTTCATCCAGCCGCATGATGCTCACACCGGTTTCGTCGTGCCCGTCTATCACGGCCCATTGAATGGGAGCCGCCCCACGATATTGCGGCAAAAGAGATACATGCAAATTGATACAACCGTATTTTGGCAAGACCAATATTTCACTTGGCAAAATACATCCATAGGCCACCACCACAATCAAATCCGGCGCAAGCTGTGAAAGGTGCGTAAAGGTTTCTTCCCCGCGCATATTGGGTGGCTGAAACACGGCAACACCCCGTTCTTCGGCAAGTTGCTTCACGGGTGGTGATGTGAGCACCTGCTTTCGTCCTACGGGCTTATCGGCCCTTGTGTACACGCAAAGCACTTCATGCTCGGTTTGCAAAAGTGACAAAAGACATTGCCGCGCAATGTCCGGCGTGCCCATAAACACAATCCTCACGCCTCGTCCTCCTCCGGTGCCACCTCTTCATCCAACTCGTGCGGGTCTTCCGGGTCGTAGAAATGGGTGGCAAGGGTGTCAAAAGTCACGCCGTTTAAGTGGTCAATTTCATGGCAAAAGCAGCGTGCCATAAGCCCTTCCCCCTCCATGGTAAAGCTTTCCCCAAGCCGGTTTTGTGCGCGAACCACCACACGCTGCGGCCGCCGAACCACACCGAAAAGCCCCGGAAAAGAAAGGCAACCTTCGTAGGCAAACTGCTCTCCCTCTTCCTCTATGATTTCGGGGTTGATAAATTCTTTCACCAAAAGCGCTTCTTCGCCGTCTTCTTCCAATATTTTTTTCGGGTCTTCCAGTGCTACAAACACATTGCGCAAAACCCCCACCTGTGGTGCAGCCAAACCAAGTCCGTCGGCATTCCGCATCGTGTCGGTTAAGTCCTCCAGCAATTGTTCCAACCGGCCGTCAAACTTGGTTACCGGCTTGCAGACCTTTTTTAGGCCCATATCTCCGTCTTCAATGATATTTCTCAGTGCCATATGATCTCCTCTTTCTTTACCGTAATTCATTCTATCACATTCATCGGTTTTATTTCACAAAATAGGCTACAATTTCACGATACTTTCATACTTTGCATCAATATACCGTGTCTGCATTGAAATCGACATACACGCCCACCTGCTTTGCGCGGCCGCTTTGCCCATAGTGATGCAAAACACGTGCTAAAAGCTCCCGAAACGCTTCGTCTGCCCGACATTTTATGGTAAGCCTCCAGCGAAACTGCCCGGCCACTTTGCTCACATGCATCGGCGCGGGTCCCAAAACACGCAACGGCATCCGTTCGCATTTTTGTGCCTCTTTTGCAAAAATTTGTGCAAATTTTTGTGCGCTGTGCATCACTGCTTTTTCATCGTTTGCCACAAAACCCACCACACACAAACCACAAAACGGCGGATACAAAGCCGTACGCCGAAACTCAATTTCCTGCTCATAAAAGGCTGGGTAATTTTGGCCGGCAGCCAATTGCAGCACCGCATTTTCAGGGTCTGTGGTTTGAATCATGGCATAGCCGTCAGAGTTAAAACGTCCCGCCCGGCCCACCACTTGCGTGACAAGTGAAAACACATGCTCCAAAGCACGATACCCCTGCCCAAACAAAAGCGAATCAATGCCGATAACCCCTACAAGCCCCACATTTTCAAAATCAAGACCCTTGGCCACCATTTGCGTGCCCAAAAGGATGTCATACTCTCCTTTTCGAAAAGAACGAAGCATTGTTTTATGCGCCCCTTTTCGGCGTGTTGTATCCAAATCCATACGCAACACGCGCGCTTTTGGAAAACGCAGCTGCAGCTCTTCTTCCACGCGTTGTGTGCCAAACCCTGTATAGCGAATTTCCCCTTTGCAATCGGGGCAAGTAAGCGGCGCCGGTTGCAAGGTTTTGCCGCAGTAGTGACACAGCAACCGCCCACCTGTGGCATGGACGCTTTCATCTTGCTCTTCCAAAGAGGCCTCTGTTGACTTATCAGCCAGCTTTTTCCAAAGAGACAAAACATCGGGCACAGAACCGGCAGGCGGTTGCGCCCCCGTTTCTTTTTTTTCTTTTGGTGCAGATGCTTTTTGTTTTCCTTTGTGAAAAACAAACGGCACCGAGCAATCTTCACATTTGAGCACATGGCCACACACACGGCACACACCCACGCGGTGGTAACCACGACGATTGAGCAGCAAAATCACTTGGCGTTTTTCCGCCAAAACATCGTGGATAGCCGCCGTGAGCCGCTCGCCGACAGCCCCGATGTTTCCGGCCGCCATTTCGCCACGCATATCGGCCATTTGCACGGTGGGAAGCGGCAAATTTTTGTATCGTTGCAGCAAGGTGTGCAGGCTGTATCGCGCTTGTTTTGCGGCATGATAATCACTGATGCTGGGCGTTGCCGAAGCAAGCACCAAAAGTGCTTTGTGATGAACGGCACGACGTTTGGCAACCTCCAGGGCATCGTAACGCGGCGAAGCCTCACTTTGATAGCTTTTTTCCTGCTCTTCATCCACCACGATAAGCCCTATATTTTCAAGCGGTGCAAAAACGGCACTGCGTGTGCCGATGACAATGTCCACCACACCGCTGCGCACACGGTTCCACTGGGCAAAACGTTCCCCCTGTGAAAGGGCACTGTGTTGCACAGCCACCCGGCCTGCGAAAACCGCCTGAAACGCATCAATCATCTGTTGTGTTAAACCAATTTCCGGCACGAGCACAAGGCAGGTTTTTTGCATTTGGATACAGTGCTGTACCAAATGCAAAAAAACAGATGTTTTACCGCTTCCGGTTATGCCATACAACAGCGCGGGACGCCAATCCTTTTTTGCTTCCTTCGCAAGCAACTCTTCTACCACTTGCCGCTGTGCTTCGCTCAACTGCGGCAAAGCTTTTGCTTGCACCGGCTTTTCCGCAGTTGAATCATAAACTTTCTCCCGTGAAAACTTGCAAAGCACCCCTTGCTTTGCAAGCCCCTCTGCCACGGCGGGTCCCACCTCACAAGCCCTGCAAATTTCCTCTTTCCCCTGTGCTTTTTCCTGCAAAAAAAGCATAACTCTTCGTTGCTTTTCCGTCCATTTCTTTTTTGGTTCCTCGCCCTTTTGCACCAGCTCGTAAACGGTTTCTCGTTTGAGCTCCATTTCTGTTTTTAGCATCCATCTGCCGGTTTCTTCGCGCACAGCCTTGTAACGCCCACCTCTTGGCACCACCGTTTTCACCGCTTCATACCAAGTGCAGAATGTGGCCTGTTTCAAATAGCGCACCATGGCCAGGGCCTCTTGTGTCAGGGCCTCTTGTGAGGGCACTGCCGACAACACTGATTTTATCCCTTGCAGGCTTTGGGGCGCCTCGCTTTCTTTGAGCACCACCCCAATGCGCGGCCGTGCCTGCCCACGCCCAAACGGAACCAGCACCGTGGTGCCCGGCAAAACGGTTTCATCCATCTCTTTGGGAACGCGATAGGTATACAATTTGTCAAAGTCATTTGTCGCCTGTTCAATGGCGACTTCCACATATACTGCCATTTTTCTCCGTTTTCGTTTTCGCTCGTATCCGCACTATCTAAGAAACCGATTCGGCCGTGGTCTCTTTATTTTTTTGGATAATCTCATACAAAGCTTCGGCACAGCGGCTGCACGCATCATTGACCAATACATGGTCGTATTCATCAGCCAGCATCATTTCCTCACGCGCGCGTTGCAAACGCTTTTGCACCTCGCTTTCTTCCTCTGTGCCGCGAAAGCGAAGGCGCGCTTCCAATTCCTGCATACTGGGCGGCTTGATAAACACGGTAACACAGTTTGGAAATTGCCGCTTCACATTGGCGGCTCCCTCCACCTCTATCACAAGCACACAGGGAACTTTTCGCGCCAACCTATCTTCAATTTGTTCTTTAAGCGTGCCATAGTAGTTTCCCACGTACTGTGTGTATTCAGCCAGTTTGTCTTGCGCAATATGAGCTTCGAACTCTGCTTTCGTTAGAAAAAAATAGTGCACACCATGCACTTCTCCCTCACGTGGTGCACGTGTGGTGGCACTCACCCCACATTCTACCTCCGGGTGGTTTTTCATCATTTCACTTACAACACTGTCTTTCCCACTGCCCGACGGCCCACTAATCACCGTTAAAAACCGTTCTCTATTCACTTTCTTCCTCCCACTGCGCAAACTGTTCGTCCTTCATTCTTCCCTGCACGGTTTCCGTGGAGAGCGCGCTGAGCACCACATGGTCGGAATCTGTAACCAGCACCGCACGGGCACGGCGACCATAGGTTGCATCAATGAGTACCCCCTGCTGCCTTGCGGCCGCAACCAGCCGCTTTGTGGGCGCCGATTCTGTGCCCACCACCGCAATAAGCCGATCTGCATTCACAAGGTTGCCAAAACCGATGTTTACAAGTTTCATGCCGCCCCCCACCATCACTCTAAATTTTGAACTTGTTCCCGAATTTTTTCGATTTCACCTTTCATATCCACCACGATGCGTGTGATGTCTACCTCTTGGCATTTCGAACCGATTGTATTTACCTCACGGTTGAGCTCTTGGCTTAAAAAATCCAGCTTTCGCCCAACCGCCCCTTTTTCTGCCAATGTTTCACGATACTGCTGAATGTGGCTGTGCAAGCGCACGGTCTCTTCGTCCACGGCTGTTTTGTCTGCAAACAGTGCCGCTTCCTGCAAAAGGCGTGCCTGCTCTATATTCTGGTCTTGCAGCACTTCTTTCATTCTTTCATACAAACGCTCGCGATAACGCCCAACACGGCCTGCACTGGATTCTTCTACTAAAAGAAGGTGCTTTTCCAACGCCGAAAGACGTTCCAGAATATCTTGCGCCAGCTTTTCACCTTCTAAAAGACGCATTTCCTGATAGTGCTGCAATGCCTCCTCGGCCACAAACAACACATCTTGCACAAGTTCTTCCTCGTCTGTCTCCCCTTGTGTCACTGTAAACACATCCGAAAAACGCAACAAACCGGATACTTTCATGTCGTTTTCTAATTCCAATGCGGCTGCCATATCGGCAATGGCATCGCGATAGGCCGCCGCCACCGGAACATTGGCCTTTACCACCGTATCCTTCTCTCCTTCGTCTTGCAAAAACAAACCCACTTCCACACGCGCACGCATCACGCGCTGTGAAACATATTTTTTCACGGCCTCTTCCACAAAACCCATGTTGCGCGGTAACCGCATAGAAAATTCGAAATAACGAGAATTTACACTTTTTATCTCCAGTGTAAGGTTACGCCCGTTGCGCTGCACCTGTGCACGCCCGTAGCCGGTCATGCTTTTTGCCATAGTTTGCCTCTCCTCTTTTGCTTGCTCTCTTTTACACATTGAATCCAGTTTATCAGTTTTTATGAAGTTTTGCAAACCCAAACAAGCCTTGTTCCACAAAACGAGGAGCGGTTTCAAAACAGCTTGAAACCGCTCCTCGTTCAATTCTCCTTTTGCAGGAAATCCTTAATAAGAAATGCCCTGTGCCAGCATTGCCTCCACCACTTTTTCAAAACCCGCAATGTTGGCACCGGCCGTCAAATCTCCCGGTTTCCCATAGCGCTTTGCCGCTTCCAAAGAGCTATGTACAATGTTGTGCATAATTTCACGCAAACGTCCCTCCACCTCTTCAAAACCCCAGTTGAGGCGCATGGAATTCTGGCTCATTTCAAGGCCGCTTGTGGCCACGCCGCCGGCGTTTGATGCCTTGCCCGGCCCGTAGATAATGCCGTTGTCTCGCAACACCTCAATGGCCTCGCGCGTGCAGGGCATGTTGGCGCCTTCCGCCACCATCATCACCTTATTTTTCACAAGTTCTTTTGCATCTTGCTCGTTCAGCTCGTTTTGTGTGGCACAAGGCAAGGCGATGTCCACCGGAACCGCCCAAACCCGTTCGCCTGCAAAATACTTTGCGTCTCGCTCGTTCAAATATTCGCTGATACGCCCGCGTTTTTCCAGCTTGATGCTCTTCACAAGTTCTAAATCCACACCGTTTTCGTCGTAGATATACCCATTCGAGTCACTCATGGTTACCACTTTTCCGCCAAGCTGAATTGCTTTTTCCGCCGCGAAAATGGCGGCGTTTCCACTGCCGGACACCGCCACACGCCGGCCATCCAAAGAACCTTTGCCAAGCACGCGCAGGGCCTCTTGCACAAAATAGCAAAGGCCATATCCCGTGGCCTCGGTGCGCACCAAACTGCCACCAAAGCTAAGCCCCTTGCCCGTAAGCACACCCACAAATTCATTTTTTAGGCGCTTGTATTGGCCAAACAGATAGCCAATTTCTCTGGCACCCACACCAATGTCGCCTGCGGGGATATCGGTAAATTGGCCGATGTGTTTGGAAAGCTCTGTCATATAACTTTGGCAAAAACGCATCACTTCATCATCGCTTTTTCCTTTTGGATCAAAATCGGCACCGCCTTTTCCGCCGCCCATAGGCAGGGTGGTAAGGCTATTTTTGAACACCTGCTCAAAACCCAAGAATTTGATAACAGAAGCCGACACCGTGGGATGGAAACGCAAGCCCCCTTTATAGGGCCCAAGGGCCGAATTAAACTGCACGCGATAACCGCGGTTCACTTGCACACGCCCACTGTCATCCACCCAGGTAACACGAAAGTGAATGAAACGTTCCGGCTCTACAATTCGTTCTAAAATACCATGTTTTTTTATATCGTTTCGGCTGGCACATACAATATCCAAGCTTTCGAACACTTCGCGCACCGCCTGCAAAAATTCGGTTTCGCCCGCATTCAATTTTTCTGTGGCCTCATATACCTCTTGCACATATCCACATTGAAACATTGCTGTCACCCTTTCCCTTTCACTGCTTGTTTTTTATTTTCCAATATCAGTATGAATTATAGGTGGTTTCATGCACAAATGCAATCGCTTTTGGAATTCTTTGGCTTGCCGCACACAAAACGACCCATACTTTTTTTGTTTTCTGTGGAAACCGTCCTCAGAAAACGGATAATTGTTTTTACCACGCGGACATTTTCAAATTCTCGAAGTTCCCTTTTGGTTTATCCTTTAAAAATTATTCAAAATAATAGCCTCTGTTTTCTTTGTTTTTTTAAGTGCATCCGGGTTTTATTTAAAAAAAACAGAAAAGCAAGCGCTTTCCTGTTTCTTTGCAAGTAACCCATAAGCCGGGTTCTGTATTAGAGGACAATCTATCTTGGCCGGCTGTTGCCAGCCGGCTCATGCCATGTAGGAGACGCGCAGGGGACGCTGAGGCACAGAGCCTCTGTCTCCGATGTTGCTTCCGGTAGGGTTTACAGGGCCGCACCGTCTCCGGTGCGCCGGTGAGCTCTTACCTCGCCTTTCCACCCTTGCCACGCACCCCTTGAAGAGGCCGTTCGGCGGTTGCTTTCTGTTGCACTATCCCTAGGGTCACCCCCGGCTGCCGTTAGCAGTTACCGTTCCCTTATGAAGCCCGGACTTTCCTCACCTGTTTTCACAAGCGCTGCCCTCTGGGCTACTTGCGTTTTTTAGCCGAATCGGCCATATTCTCACTCAACGCTCCAACTGTCGAGGTATTGACGCTGTGCCTCTGTGAGGCTGTCGATGGCGTAGCCTTCAAACGAAAGTTTGCGGCGTGCCACTTCACCGTCGATGTGTGCCGGCACCACGTTGATTTTTTCTTTCGGCGGTGTTTTGGCCATATATTCGGCGCATTTTGCCTGAATGGCAAAGCTCATGTCCATAATTTCGGCCGGGTGCCCGTCTCCGCTTGCCAAATTCACAAGGCGCCCTTCGGCCAAAAGCGAAAGCCAGCGGCCGTTTGGCATGCGATAACCGCGGATGTTGTGGCGCTGCTCCTTTTCTTCTGTGGCAATGCGGGCAAGTGCCTCTGTGTCAATTTCCACATTAAAATGCCCTGCGTTGCACAGAATGGCTCCGTCTTTCATCACCAGGAAATGTTCTTCACGAATCACGTCTCGGCAACCGGTTACCGTAACAAAGAAATCTCCTTCTTTGGCGGCCTCGTCCATGGGTTTCACATCAAAGCCGTCCATGATGGCCTCAATCGCCTTCACCGGGTCAATCTCGGTAACGGTAACACGTGCGCCAAGCCCTTTTGCACGCATGGCAACGCCCTTGCCGCACCATCCATAGCCGTTCACCACCACAGTTTTGCCCGCCACAATGAGGTTTGTGGTGCGGTTTATTCCATCCCACACCGATTGGCCTGTTCCGTAGCGATTGTCGAAAAGATGTTTGCACTGGGCATCGTTCACCAGCATCATTGGAAAGCGTAGGGCACTGTCTCGGTCCATTGCACGCAAACGAATCACGCCCGTTGTGGTCTCTTCACAGCCGCCACGCACCTTGTCGCAAAGCTGTGGAAATTCTTCATGCAAAATGTGCACAAGGTCGCCGCCGTCGTCAATGACGATATCGGGCCCTGCCTGCACCGTTTTGCGTAGGTGGTTTGTATATTCTTCGTCCGTACACGCATGCCAGGCGAACACATGCATGCCCTGCTGTGCCAAGGCAGCGGCCACATCGTCCTGTGTGGAAAGTGGATTGCTGCCCGTTACATACATCTCGGCTCCACCGGCGGCAAGCACTTCGCACAGATAGGCCGTTTTGGCCTCCAAATGAATGGAAAGCGCCACCTTGAGCCCCGCAAAAGGTTTTTCTTTTGCAAATTCCTCTCGGAAACTTGCCAACACGGGCATATGGGCACCCACCCATTCTATTTTGCGTTTGCCACTCTCGGCCAATTGAATGTCGCGAATTTCACTCATAAACAGTTCCTCCTACCGTGTTTTTACATCAGGTATTTTTTTCGTAACCGTTCCATTTCAAAGAAAATGCGTTCTTCGTCCAAGGTTTGCAGCTCGCCTTTTTTCATAAGCCATCGCCCGGCCACCATCACACTGTCCACCTCACTGCCGTTTGCCGCATACACAAGGGTGGAAAGCAGGTTGTTTTGCGGTTGCAATTGTGGGCGGTTTAGGTCTATCAGGCACAAATCGGCACTTTTTCCCACTTCCAAGGTGCCCACCTCCGCCTCTAGGCCAAGAGCCTTGGCACCGCCCTGGGTGGCACAGTGCAGCACGTCTGTGGCCTTGGCACTCTCTGCGTTGCAGCTAGTGCCCTTGTGAATGTAAGAAAGCACAGACATTTCCCTGAACATATTGAGGCTGTTGTTGGAGGCCGGTCCATCCGTGCCAAGGCACAAATTCACACCCGCCTTTTGCAGGCTGTTAAAAGGTGCAAACCCGTTGCCCAGCTTCATGTTGCTAACAGGATTCATCGCCACAGACACGCCGTGCTCTGCCAAGAGCTTGCAGTCGTCTTCGTCTAAATACACGCCATGTGCCGCCAATGTTTTGCGCGAAAACAATCCCAGTTCTGCCAAATAGCGCACGGGGCTTACCCCACGCTGAGCGCGGCAAGTTTCCACCTCGTGCTGCGTTTCGGAAAGGTGGATGTGAAAATCAAGGTCTCTTTCGTTGGCCACATCTAAAAGCTCGCGCAAATAACCCTCGCAACAGGTATAGATGGCATGGGGCCCCAGCAAAAACGTAACCTGCGCCTTGCTGTTTTTTGCCATTTCTATTTCGCGAAGCGCTTCCTGCAAACGGCGGTCTCCACCCGCTTTGTCGTCTTCCGCACAGGCAAGCCCGCGGCAAATTACAGCGCGTAGGCCACTTTCTTCGGCACACCGCATGGTTTCGCCGCAGAATATATGCATGTCGGAAAAAGCGGTGGTTCCGGTGCGAATCATTTCGGCCGCCGCAAGCAAATTGAACCAGCGTGCATCCTCGGCTTTCATTCTATCTTCCACGGGCATAATGCGCTGAAACAGCCATTCCTCAAACGGTAAGTCGTCTGCAAAGCCACGAAACAGGCTCATATAAATATGCGTGTGCGCATTGACAAGCCCGGGCATCACGAGCTTCCCTTTCGCATCCAGTACTTCGCTTGCCTTGTGTTTGCCACCCGCTTCGCACACCGAGACAATGCGCCCGTCTTTGATGAGGATATCTTTTGCCTCTACGCAAAATTCAGGTTTTGATGTCATCACCAATCCATTTTGAATCCATGTATCCATTGGCCGCCTCCTATTTGTCCTTGTCCCGTTCTCTTTCCAACATGCGAATCGGTGTGCCTTCTAAGCCAAATACACCGCGGATTTGATTTTCCAAATAGCGTTTGTAGGAAAAATGGAACAGCTCTCGGCTGTTCACAAAACAGGCAAAGGTGGGCGGACGCGTGGACACCTGCGTGATGTAGTAAATTTTAAGACGCTTGCCGCGGTCTGTGGGCGGCTGCACACGGGTGGTGGCATCGGCCAAGAGGCTGTTGAGCTTGCCCGTTGTGATGCGCATGGCGTTTTGGTTGTCCACATAGCGAATGAGTTGCATAAGCTTGGACACACGCTGGCCCGTTTTGGCCGAGATGAATAAAATGGGTGCATAGGACATAAATGAAAAGTCATCTTCAAGCTTTTTTCGCTGTTCATCCATGGTTTTGTCATTTTTTTCAACAGCGTCCCATTTGTTTACCACAATGATGCACGCCTTGCCAGCCTCGTGGGCAAAGCCGGCCACCTTGCTGTCTTGCTCGGTGAAACCAACGGTTGCATCAATCAAAATAACGGCCACACGTGCACGTTCCACAGCGGCCAAACTGCGCACCACACTGTAACGTTCCACACCGTTTTCCACCTTGTTGCGGCGACGAAGACCGGCCGTATCGATAAAGGTGAAGCTGCCGTATTCATTATCCACATCCGAATCCACCGCGTCGCGCGTTGTGCCGGCTTCGTCGGCCACAATCATGCGCTCTTCGCCCAAAATATGGTTCACAAGGCTGGATTTACCCACATTCGGCCGCCCGATTACAGCCACGGGGATGCGGTCGTCCTCGTCGTCTTCCGGGGTTTGCTGTGGCAGGCACTTTACAACCTCATCAAGCAAGTCGCCCGTGCCGTGGCCGTGCACGGAGGAAACCGGATAGGGTTCTCCCATGCCCAGCGTGTAAAAATCATATAGTTCCAAGGGCACAGAACCGGGTGAATCGGCCTTGTTCACCACCAAAAACACGGGCTTGCCACTTCGCAACAAAAGCGGCGCAATGTCGGCATCTGTGGAGGTGACCCCACAGCGCAAATCGGTGATGAACAAAATGGCATCGGCCATATCAATGGCAATTTGTGCCTGTTCACGCATGCGGCGCAGCAGGCCGTCATCGCTTGCAGGTTCAATGCCGCCGGTATCAATAAGCACAAATTCACGCCCGCACCATTCCGATTCGGCGCAAAGGCGGTCTCTTGTAACACCGGGCTCGTCTTCCACAATGGCCAAGCGCTTGCCCACCAATTTGTTAAACAGCGTGGATTTCCCAACATTTGGCCGCCCCACGATGGCGACAATCGGTTTTGACATGCCCTCTCCTTAATTCTCTATTATTTCCCAAAATAAATCGTATGCATCGCACACAACCACCTGTGTTCCCAGCTCTGCCGATAATGCCTCCACGCTTTTGCCACACAAAAACAAATCGCCCTCACTGCGCAGCATGGTTTTGGAGATAAGCAGGCGGCTCGTGCGCAGTTTTCCCTGTAACGCGGCCAGCAAATCTTGGCCGGTGAGAAGACCCGCCACCGTGATGTTCGGCCCAAAAAATTCGTTTTTCACTTCGTGCACATACACCTGTGCTTTGGGAAAACGCTTTTGAACCGCTTGTGCAAGCTCTCTCATAAGTGGCGCCGCCAAAACCCCGGTGGCTATGTCAACCGCCGGCGCCGCCTCTTTTTCCTCACACAAGCTTAGCGCTTGTATAAATTCATCGTGCAAAGTGCGCCACATACCCACACCGTTTTCCAATTGCGGAAAGTCTTCATAAAACGCGCTGGGTGGAATGGGGCGCTCACTCAGCAAAAACCATTCATCCGAAGGGTATACAAGCCTCTCTCCATATTTCTTTAAAAAGCGCTCTCCATAGGAAAGCATGATATCCAGTTGCTCTGTGGCCTCTTCTTTTGTATATGGTTTTAAATCTACAAGGCCCTCTCTGTATCGGGTCAAGCCCACGGGCACGGCCGCAATACTTTGCAAAGCCGGGTATAGCGTTTCCAGCCACTCAATGCTCTCGCACAGTGCCGCTCCATCATTGATGCCGGGACATAGAACGAGCTGGGTATTCAAAGCGATGTCCGCTTTTGCCAAGCGCGGCAAAAAAGAAAGCACTTCGCCCGCTTTTTTATTGCCCATCATCTCACAGCGAATTCTAGGGTTGCTTGTGTGCACGCTGACATTGACCGGCGAAATACGCATTTCGATGATGCGCTCAATTTCGCGTTCGCCAAGGTTTGTAAGTGTAACATAATTGCCAAACAAAAACCCAAGGCGCTCGTCATCGTCTTTGAAATAGAGAGATGGACGCAACCCTTTCGGGAGTTGGTCGATAAAACAAAATTGGCAACGGTTTTGACATCGCTGCTGGGGGCTGATAAGATAGCTGTCGAACAGGCAGCCCAGCTCCTGCGTCTCTTCTTTTTTCACTGAAAACCGACGCGGCGCCTCGTCTTCATGCGCCCTTGCACAAACAAGGGGATTGCGGCTGGCGGCGTAAAATTCATAATCGATGCCATCCCACACATCATGCCCATCTATGGAAAGAAGTTGCATCCCGGCACGCAAACCGGCCTTATACGCCGGCGACCCCGGCTGCACCTCTACAATTGTAACCGCCACAGCACTTCCCTCTCTCATCTGTTTTGAAACGAAAAGAAGACGCAGGGACAATGAGCCCCTGCGTCACATTTCCACTTACGCTTCCTTTTGTTTCACAACTTCACGGCCCTTGTAGAAACCGCAAGTTCCGCAAACCTGATGCGGCACGCGGTAGGAACCGCACTGTGCACAGGCAACAAGGGTTGGGGCGTCAATCTTCCATACATTGGAACGACGTTTGTCCCGGCGAGCTTTGGAATGTTTCCTCTTTGGTACTGCCATGATAAGCACCTCCCTCTATCTTGGCCGTTTTGCCCCGAAGTGGGGTCAAAACTTGGTATCTTCATCGTCTCGCAGGCCCAAAAGAGCCTGCCAACGTGGGTCAACAATTTTTTCTTCTTTGCAATCACAGTCTTCTTTTTTTTGCCCACAACGTAGGCATAAACCGGCACAAGTGTCTTTGCATAATAGCACTGAATCCACATCCATCAAAAGCTCGCCATAGGATAATTCTTCCAAGTCCAGGGCTCCTTTTGAAGTAAAGGGCAGTTCCGGAAATTCTTGCTTTAAATCTTGTGGCGAAATGCGAAAGGTTTGTTCCAACACCCATGTGCGCGAAAGCGGTTGCATACAGCGTGCACATTCTGCTTGCAAATCGGCCTGCACAGAAAACCAAAGGGAAACATCACCGTTATCGGCCTCGGCTCGATACCGCACCTGCAAAGGGTTTTGCACAGAAAAAGTGCCAAAATCGCGCTTTGAAATATCCAAACAAAACGCGTTCTCACTGCACATTTCCTTTTGGGAAAACAGCGGTTGCAAATCCAGTTCCATGCAAAGCCCTCATTTCACACCATTAAGACACTGCCAAATTATTATACCGAAAGTAAGAGCACTTGTCAAGAAATAACCATGGGTATTTTTAAAGTTATTTGCTAACCCATGCTACGCAAAAGGAACATTCCACTTACACTGCAAAAAAGCACAACACCGGCCACTGTTAAAACCACACTTCGGCTTCGCACACCCGATACAGCTGCCCCGGCCACCGGCAAAGCGCTTTTGGGCAAACGCCCACTGCGCTGCAAAGCAGAAAACAGCGGTTTGTACAATAGCAAAGACAAAGCGGCATTGAGCGCACCTTTAATAAGATTAAAAGGCAAAAATACCGGCACAAGCATGGCTGCCACCGCCTCCCGCGGCATGCCCGTATAAATGGGGGTTAAAAAGAAATTCCATAGTAACATCATGGCTGTCATCAAAAGAACCCCGAGTGCAAGGCCGAAAAGAACGCCGGAAACCGTGCTTTTTTTGCGATATATCAAAACGGCCGGGCACACAAATGAACAGGTGGCCATCACATTCATCACCATGCCAATAATGCCGGAATCACTCACGGTTACCATTTCCACAAGAGACACCGTGAGCGAAACCATAATAGCCGGAAAAGGCCCATACAAAAAACCGGAAATCAAAACAATCACGTCTTTCGGGTCATACTTCAAGTAGGGTGCTGCCGGCATAAAGGCAATACGCCCCACCAAGGTAACCACAAGAGCAATGGCTGCCAAGGCCGCCAAAGTCACCAATTTTCTTGTTTTTTCATCTGCCATATTTACCACTTCCAATCAAAAAAGATACACCTGAAAGCAAAGAGCCTTCTAGGTGTACCTGTAAACACAAACAAAACAATGTTTTTGTTTCCATCTTCTTCCATCCAGACTGTACTGTCGGTATCGGAATTTCACCAATTCGGCACTGCTAAAAAACAGCGTTCGCGGACTATCACCGCCGGTCGGGAATTTCACCCTGCCCTGAAGACATCTACTCTATTCAGTTGTTCGAGATAATTATACCATATGCGTGCGGTTTTTGCAAGACCTCTCTGATGAATTTTCGGCCTAAAAAGCCAACACTCAAAATCTCCAACTCATCCTAAGGTATCATCGAAAAATCACCCATGCACCGGGCACACAGCCTCGGGCAGGTTATCGCTTGTATAATAGCCCGTGGCACTGGGGCAAGACGAGCTTGCCAGCGCACCTGTCTCGGTGCAATAGCTCATTTCTTGCACCTCGGCGCTTTGGGGAAATTCAAGGTAGGCCAGCCCCCTTTGCGCCTCGCTCATAACATTGCGCCAGGCAAGCGTGGGCGGATGGGCATAGTTGTTCACGGCAAGGGGGGTGTTGTCGTCATATCCGTACCAACTGGCCGTTACATAATAAGGCGTAAGACCGATAAACCAATGGTCACGGTTGTCGCTGGTGGTACCGGTTTTACCCACGCTGTCCATTTCGCCCGGCACACGATTCCCGGATGCCGTACCCGCCCCTTGCATCACCTCGGAAAGCAAACGGTTCATGATATAGGCCGTGTCTTCCCCAATCACTTGCTGCATTTCCGGCTCGTTTGTGAAGATGGCCTCTCCGGTGCCCTTGGTTACCAGGGTATAGCTGTGTGCTTTGGGCACAAAACCACCGTTTCCGAACATGGCATAGGCCCTTGCCATATCCAACGGCGTAATCCCGTAGGTACTGCTTCCCAAAACCAGTGGTCCTAAGTCTCTGTCATCGGGCACAAAGGTTTCGATCTGCAAGTCATCACGCACAAAATTGTACATGGTGCGCACACCCACCTCTTCGCCCACACGAACAGCCACTGTGTTAACACTGCGCGCAAAGGCCTCCGGCACCAAAATTTCCTCCTCGGAATACACCCTGTCCACGTTGGCTGGCCACAATTCCATCTCGCCCGTTTGGGGGTTTTCCTCCTCGCCCACCGGCGCATCCAAAAAGGCTGAAGACCATGTGATGTCATGCCCTTCTAAGGCCAGCGGATAGGGAGCAATGCCTTTCATTGTGCTACCCACCTGGCGCACAGCATCTGTGCCCCGGTTGAACCCGCGGCTGATTTCCTTTTCGCCAAGGCTGCCCACCACAGCGCAGATGCCCCCCTCATAGTCAAGGCTAATCATGGCGGCTTGGGCATACTCCTCCACATCACCGATAATTTCGTTGCCGTTTTCGTCAAGCATCGGCACACCATCTTCGTCTGTTAAGGGGCCTTGCACCGTGTGCGAAGGCCGCGGGTAGCTCACGGCATTTTCCATTTCGCTTTCCATGGCCGCTTGCAACGCGGGCACAACGGTTGTGTGAATGCGAAGGCCCCCGTTGTATAAGAGGTGGCTGGCCTCGCCGCGGGTAAGGCCGCGTTCTTCTACCAATTGGTCGATAAGCTCTTCCATTACGGTATCTGTAAAATAGCTTGTCACCTCGGTTTCACGCGTCTCTTCGCCGGGGCCTGTTAAAAGAAGCGGCGTGGCAATGGCCTCATTGTGCTCTTCGCTTGTGATGTAGCCCTCGGCAAGCATTTGCCCCAGCACATAGTCCCGGCGCTCAATATGGCGCTCTGGATTTGTGTACGGGTTATAACTGGCCGGGCTGCGTGTGATGCTGGCAAGGCTTGCACATTCGGCCAAGCTGAGATCCTCTACACTTTTGCCGAACAACTTGTAACTTTCGGCCTGCACGCCCGCCGTGTTGCCCGTAAAACTGATGGTGTTTAAATAGGCCGCTAAAATTTCGTCTTTTGTGTACTCACTGTCCATTACAAAGGCTCTGTAAATCTCCCGCAATTTGCGCAAATAACCCTCGATGCCATCATCTTCATCATCTCGCAACAAGTTTTTGACAAGTTGCTGGTTGATGGTAGAAGCTCCTTGCCGCAGCCCATCCTCCCCGCCGAAGAAACTGCCCGTGATAAGATAGGATAGCTCGTTGAATGTCACATAAATCGTGCGCAAAATATCCACGCCGTTATGTTCGTAAAACGCTTGATCTTCCACAGCCACGAAGGCATCTTTCAAATTTTGGGGCATCAAATCGCCGCTTACATATTCTTTATCCTGCGTGTTTTGCAAAACAGCATAAATCTGTTCTTCGCCGGTTTCGGCATCGGTATAGTATAAAATGGTTTCCTCGTTGTACGGAATTTGGTGCAAATCCAAAAACAAATCATCGTTTCGTGTGCTGTATTGCCAATAGCCCCACACCGCACCAACCCCAAGCAAAACAAACGCCAAAGAGCACAAAACCCCGGCTCTGAGCAAAAAAAACAACTTTCTTTTGCGGCTTTTCTCGCGAAACCTTCGTATTCCCTCTTTCCATTTTTGGCTCAAATTTGTCCAAAACCTCACAGGAAAATTCGGTTTATTTGCCTTTTCTTTATGTTTTTTTGGATTTCTTTTCTTTTTTGGGGGCACAGGAGTTTCAAAGCCTGTTGCCGGCTCACCCTGTCCACTCAAGTCCCACACCGTGGGTGGTGCCACAGGTGGCGTTTGCACGGGTGCACCGGGCTCCGCCTGCCGCGTATATACAGGCATTTGCCCCTCATTTTGCAAGTCCCACACCGTGGGTGGTGCCACAGGTGGCGTTTGCACGGGTGCACCGGGC
>CAYJNQ010000008.1:0-4787 GCA_964371725.1 uncultured Oscillospiraceae bacterium | reverse complement strand
GCCCCTCATTTTGCAAGTCCCACACCGTGGGTGGTGCCACAGGTGGCGTTTGCACCCAGGGTGTCTCTGTTATGTTTTCTTGAGGCAAAGAGTTGCGCCGCTGAATACGCCCGGTTTGCCGTGCCGGTCTTTGCGGTTCATTCGGTGTTTGTTGATGACCCAAGCTCGCTCCTTGCCCCCATTCTCTTTTGTTATCCTATTTTTTCACCTTTGGACAGTATACCGCATTCAAAAGGGAAGAACAACAAAAGCAACTTATTTTTAATCAAAATTTCACAATTTTGTCATTTATTTTTATTTCTCTTCGACCTTTTTAATTGTGAAGTGTTTTAACTTGTCAGCCAACTTGTGCCACCACACAAACCAAAATATATCTAACTTTCCGACATAGCCACCAGAATATCCTCGGCTTCTATCACTTCCTCCGGTCTCACTGGAAAAATGCGTTTTTCATTGCGAATGATGGCCAAGATAGAAGTTTTATATCGGTTGCGAATATCCGCTTCCCGTACCGATTTCCCCACCCATTCTTCCATGGGATGCATCTCAGTGATTTGGAAACTTTCCGAATCTTCCAAAACATCCAATATATTGGGCCGAACCAAACGATGTGCCAATTTTGCACCCATTTCAAGCTCGGGCACCACCACATGGGTGGCGCCAATACTTTCAAGCAGTTTTTTTTCGCGCAGGGTATAGGCTTTCACCACAATATTTTTTGCCCCGGTTTCCTTGGCTGACATCGTAGCCATCAATGAGGCGTCTAAATTCCCCTCACCCACCGTGATGATGACGGCATCAAAATTGCCAAGCCCCAGTTTCACCATCGATTCTTCATCTGTGGCATCCACCTTCACCAAATGTGTGGCATAGCCGGTTACCGTGTGCAATTTTTCTTCGTCACTGTCGCAAGCCAGTATCGTAACGCCATACTGCGCCAAAGAGCACACAACACTTTGCCCAAACGTGCCAAGGCCAATCACGGCAAACTGTGTTGGCCTCTGTTTTTCTGTTTTCATAAATGCCTCCCATTTTTCTTATCCCATCACAACACGCTCTTGTGGGTATTCCAATGCCTCTGTGCCACTGCGCCTGCGCATATTCAAGGCAACCAACGCCGTAACCGGCCCAATTCGTCCCAAAAACATACAAAGTGCCACCACTACTTTGCCGGCTGAAGACAAGTAAGGCGTGATGCCCGTTGTAAGCCCCACGGTGCCTGTGGCCGAAGTGGTTTCAAACCACAAATCCAAAATTGTGTGGGGAAATTCCGAATTCATTTCTGTGTAATACAAAACAAGTGTAGCCACAATGGCCAACAAAATCAACGCCATCACCACGGTAAGCGCTTTTTGAAGCAAATCCAACGGAAGAGAACGCCCAAATGCTTCCATACGACGGCGTCCGCGTACCAAAGACACCATCGCAATCACCACAACACCTATGGTCACCGTTTTGATTCCACCGGCCGTTCCGGAGGGTGAACCGCCTATCATCATCAAAAAACTGCTAAAAAATTGGGACGGTTCCGTTAAGGAGCCTTGCTCTATGGTGGCAAACCCGCAGGTGCGTAGTGTTGCCGATTGAAAAAAAGCGGCCTGTAACTTTTGGGGGAAATTTAAGGAGGCCAGCGTTTGTGGGTTACTCCATTCAAACAGCAAAAAAACGAGGCCACCCCCCACAAGAAGCATAGCCGTTATCACCAAAGCGAGTTTTGTGTGCAAAGACAGATACACAAAACGAAACGGAACCCCTCCTCTTTTACCATTCCTGATTTTTGTAATAAAGTCGGCCCACACCATAAATCCAATGCCACCCAGAACCATGAGGGTAATCACAACGGTATTGATATAGTAATTATCCATGTAGGGCGCCAAGCTATTTGCCCCTATCAAGTCAAACCCCGCATTGCAAAACGCCGATACTGAATGAAAAATCCCCTTTCCGATGGCTTCCATAGGGCTCATATAGGGTGGTGAAAAATAGAATCCCAAGCTGAGTAAAACAGCCCCGATTCCTTCCACAATTAACGTGATTTTCAAAATATTGATGGTAAGACGCACCATACCGCCCACATCATCTTGATTAAAAGAAGCCTGAATAATCATCCTGTTTTCCAATGAAATACTACGGTGTAAAAACACAAGGCCGATGGTGAGCACTGTGAAAAAGCCAAGGCCACCAAGTTGGATAAGAACCAAGATGACAATTTTCCCAAAAAGGCTCCATTGTGTCAATGTGTTCACCACCACAAGCCCAGTTACACAGTTTGCCGAAACAGCCGTAAAAAAGGCATTTAACATCCCAACACTTTGCCCATTTTGACTTGCAAACGGCAAATTAAGAAGCACTGTACCCACAAAAATCATCACCACAAAGCTCAGCGCAATGGTTTGCGGCGGCGAGAAACGAAACCATTTTCTAATGTTGAAGTTTTTCTCTTCCATCACTTTCTACCATCCGTTGTATGTAATCAATAAGTTTAATTTTTAAAATGAAAATTTATCTTCCAACAGGCGTTGCGCATGGCAAGATACCTCTTCATAAATTTCCTCAAATGCCGTCAACACTTGTTTTCCCTTTTCCGTCAACTTGGTGTTTCCATGCGTACTACCGCCTTTTTCCGAAACCACCACGGCAAATCCCAGTTCTTTTTCCATAATACGAATGATGCGAATGGCCTTCGTGTAAGACATTCCCATTGCCTTTGTAGCCTGGTTTATCGAAGCGTATTTTTCGATATTTTGTAGTAATTCCATTGGCCCCACCGAGAAGAAGGCGTGTTCATTCCCTATTTTTAGCCTGGTTACAATCCACATATACAGCACCTCTTCTTCACTATACCCTATGCTATCTTCTGCGTCAATTGTTTTGCCGTCTGTCACTTGCATTGATGAACTTTTCCGTGCTATACTGGTTTTCAAAGCATCCTATGGAGGTAGCACCATGTCTCATTTCATTGAGTTTCAATCTGTATCTAAAATATACAAAACCGGCGAGGTAGAAACTTCTGCCCTGATGCAGGCTGATTTTCACATAAACACCGGTGAATTTTGTGTGGTGGTGGGTCCCTCCGGTGCCGGAAAGACAACCATTTTGAATATCTTGGGCGGCATGGATTCACCCACAAACGGCTCTGTATTCATAGACGGTGCCTGTATTTCTAAGTACAGCCAAAAACAATTAACCGCATACAGGCGTTTTGAGGTGGGGTTTGTGTTTCAATTTTATAACCTTGTGCAAAATCTAACAGCCCATGAAAATGTAGAGCTTGCCAGCGACATCAGCCGCGAACCTTTAAATGTTACACAAGTTCTTTGCGATGTGGGGCTTTCGCACCGCATGGACAACTTCCCCGCCCAACTTTCCGGTGGCGAACAACAACGTGTGGCCATTGCAAGGGCACTTGCCAAAAATCCAAAATTGCTTTTGTGCGATGAACCCACCGGTGCCTTAGATGACAACACCGGCGTGCAAATTCTTTCTCTTTTGCAGAAAACCAGCCGTCAAACCGGCACCACAGTCGTTGTCATCACGCACAATACCAACATCACCAAAATGGCCGACCGCGTTATAAAAGTGAAAAATGGACAAATCAGTGATATTCTAACACAAAACAACCCCTTAAGTGCTGAAGAAATTGAATGGTGATGCAATATCAAGCAAATTGGGGCGTCCGGTACGCTCACACCCCACACAATTCGGCCACATGCAAATGCAGTAGATTTTGTAAATCTTTTGGGTTCATTTCAATTTGGCAACCGTGTTTTCCACCACTGAAAAATATGGTTTCAAAAACAAAGGCACTCGTCTCTAAAACAGTAGGCCGTGCTTTTTTCATGCCAATGGGTGAACACCCACCGTGTACATAACCTGTAAGTGGTAACAGTTCCCTTTGTAAAATCATCTCAAGTGATTTTTCCTGAACCGCCATGGCTGCACTTTTTAGATGCAGCTCCTTTTCTACGGGAATAACAAACACATAAAGTTCCCTGCTTTTTCCGCGTGTAACCAAGGTTTTAAACATGCGCGCCGGCTCTATCTGCAGCAAATTTGCCACTTCCACACCCGACATGGCCTGCTCTGCCTTAAAGAAATGCATTTTATAGGTAAGCCCTGCCGCATCCAAAATACGCATAGCATTGGTTTTTTTCGGCATTTGGTTTCACGCTCACTTTGCCTGTTTTTTTCGTTTTTTGGGAACCGGCACCACCGATTCCAACGCCAAGGCCACCTCTACTGCAAGCTCTGTGTTTTCAATATCCAAAACATAATGTTCTTTTGCGCGCTCATAGGGAACACCCGTTTCTGCCTCGCATAAAAGTGCTTGTACCGTGTCCAATTTTTTTATATACACAGTTGCATCACAGACAAGAAAAATAGGTTTGTCATTCAAATAAACCATATATTCCCCAAACATTTTCTTATATCGTACACTTCCCGCTCCGCGAATTTGTTCGCAAACAAATTCGATAAAACTTTGTGAAGTTGCCATGCTTTACACCATTTTCTCCTTTCTATCAACTATTATTTTATTATAACATAAAAAATACCTCCTTACCACAATGCCTTGAATAAGGAACTGTAACAAAGCAGTGCACGCTATAGAAGCTTGGATGCATCAGATGCCCTGCTAAAAACAGGCGAAGCGGGATCCTCAACACAATATAAAATAGGAAAAAAGCAGGAAGGCCGCTGTGCCATCCTGCTTTTGTTGTTTTTAAAAAAACCAAAAAACCACAACAACTTAGTGCGATCTATAGAAGAAATTGCACATAAAAAAAGAC
>CAYJNQ010000007.1:0-80859 GCA_964371725.1 uncultured Oscillospiraceae bacterium | reverse complement strand
TGAATTTAAGGAAAATTCAGTGCGTGCTTTTTCAAAAGTTGTCTGCGTTTCTTTTTGAGTGGTTTAGGGTTTGCTGTTTTTGGAAAATGGCTTTTGTTCAGTAGACATTAATTCACGCCACTCCTGCATTGCAGTGCACAGCATAAGAAGCCTTACCACTGCTTGCCACTGTTTTGCCTGAGTCGAATTGAGCGCGCCTTATTGGGTGGGGTGGCGCTATTTTATTCGGCTTCGCTCGCACGATGTACCCAATTGATTTTGAATCCAGTGGCATGACCCGAAACCAGTTTTTCCGTGGCTTTCCTTTGGTTGACTTTGTGGATATAACTCTGGCTGCCGTGTTATAAACCATTTGAAGATGTGGAATGTTTACACAGAACTTCTATGGGAAAATGATGGGAGCATTGGATTGACTTGAAACGAATGTATGTTAAAATACAAGAACAGTAGTCTATTTGGAATAGGTGTATAAAAGATTGTGGTTAGAATCCGGACAATAGAATGCTAAGATGGATCTAAACAGGAGACTTCTATGATGAAACATCGTGCTATAGCCATGAGATCTTTCCTATTTGCGCTATTCTTTTTGTTAGGAATGTTTGTTGATTTGCCAAGTGCCATGGCCGATGAAACAAAAAAAACCGTGATAACGGTGGGCTACGATGAGGACTATGGCGTCATCGACGATTTGGAATCCTTGGACAATAAAGGGTTTGGATATGAAATATTGATGAGGGCAGAGCACTACTCTGACTATGTTTTTGAGTTTGTAGAATATGATTATTTGGATTCCCTTGTCGCGCTCAATGCCGGCGAAATTGACATGGTTGGAATCATATTGGACAGTGAAGTATACACTGTTGATTATTCCTTAGTGCCCAAACCTTTGGGCTCCGCGCAGCTCATTCTTGCGTCGAGAGACAGCAACGTGTGTTATGATGAACCCGCTTCGATAAACGGAAAAACCGTTGCAAGCTTTGAAAACAACCCTTATGAGGCATATCTGGATGCCTACTGTGAAGAAAACGGCATTCAGGTGACCTATGAGCGGGGAGATTTTTACAACTATACAAACCTCGACACAGACTATTATCTTGTAACCACGCTGGACAACAACGTGAAAGATTTTAGTATGGCCATGAACTTTGAAGTGTTTGACATGTATTTTGCAACAAGCGCTGATAACCAAGCTCTTGCCAATTCTCTTGCAGATGTAATCAATTTATGTGTTTCAACAGATGGTACTTTCCTGGATGAGCTTCAAATTAAATACTATGGGAACAAGGGTCTAACAAGGCGCTACCTCACCCAGCAAGAACTAGAACTCCTTACAAGCAAAACATTCAGTTGTGGATATATCGACCATCACCAGCCCATTCAATACACAAATGAAGACGGTGAGCCCGACGGAGTAAGTGTCGAAGTTATGAATATGCTTGCCGAGCAATATGGCTTTGAGGTTGAGTATGTTGCCTATAACCATGATATGCCCTACGAATCGCATGAAAACTTTGACATTCTTATTTCCGCCACGGGGGATATTGAGCATGAAACTGCATTTTACACCCCCTCGGAACCCTTTATGGAATTGCCCATCATGCTTTTTGCGAAAAGCAACGAGGTGGATGATATTCTTTCCGAGTCTCACCCAAGCAACATGGGAATACTCAATTATATTACAATAGACCACGGCGATATTATGAGCCGCTATCCAAACAACACAGTTGTAACCTATGATACGTTTGATGAGCTTATGACGGCCTTTACAAACGGGGAAGTCGATGGCTTTTTTGCAACGGATACGGGTGTTGAGTATGCACAGACCATTTTGGGACAGGATGAATACACAATTCGCAGCACGGATATCGTTTTACCTCTGAGGATTTTTTTCTCCAATGAATCGGACAACTTAACAGAATATATAGGCGCCTTTAACGTCATGTTTGAGCATATAGACAGAAATCTGATAGACAGCATTTTATCAAGGGAATCGGTAACTTTTTTTCCCGAATATACGGCAACCGAATTTTTGAAAAACAACTTCTATATAATTGTGCTGATATCGATTGTTGTCGTGCTTGTTGTCATAAGCATCGTACTGTATTTGCAATTTAAGAAAAAGTCGGCAATACTGGATATCGTCAACCACGACAAACTGACAGGGCTCATCTCTTTAAACTACTGTAGCGATAAAGGGTTTGAGATGCTTAAAACCGCAAAACCCGGGGAATTTGAGATTATCTCCCTTGATATAGACAGCTTCCACACAATCAATGCCATGTATAGCCAAGAAAAGGGCGATAAGGTTATCATACAGGTTGCGCAGGCATTGCGCGATGCTTTTGACGGAACCAATGCCCTCATTACCCGCGTGATTGCCGATAGGTTTCTGGTTATGCGCGAAGTTGGCAAAGGTGTATCCATTAAAAAAATATGTGAAGAAAACCTAGCCACAAAAATCAGGGAAGTTATGGGGGAAAAATATGACATCAGTATGTCTGTTGGCTCTTGTGTTATTGATGACCCCGGCAAAAGAATAGACGAGATTATAGACTGTGCGGAAGCGGCTCGTATGGAGGGAAAAAGCAAATACGATTATACCTATTACGAATACAACAATACCATTAAAAGTAAACATGAAATGAAAACCAACATTGTGTATATGATGCAAGATGCTCTTAGAGAAGGACAATTTAAAGTTGTATATCAGCCTAAAATACGGTTTTCTAACATGAAGATAGGTGGAGCGGAAGCGCTTTCTCGTTGGCACACAGGGGGGGAATACGGCATTATTCCGCCGAGTGTATTTATTGATATCTTTGAGGCAAACGGATTCATTGTGAATCTGGATTTAAATGTGTTTGAACAGGTATGTGAATTTATCTCCCGGAAAGGACCTGATTTAGAAATACCACTCATATCGGTGAATCTTTCCACCATCACACTGTTCGATGATCGATTCCCATCGGAATATGTAAAAATTCTGTCGAAGTACAATTTGCCTTCCTCCAAGGTCGAGCTTGAAATTACCGAGAGTGCAATAGCGCTTGAACAGGACCTTTTGGTGGAGAAACTACAAGAGATTATAGACCTTGGTTTTTCCATCTCAATCGATGATTTTGGAGCGGGCGAATCCTCGCTAAACCGGATAAGCTCGGTTACGGCACACACGATAAAGCTGGATAAGGCATTTCTAGACAACAATATTTCAGCAGACAAAGGTGCCATCGTGGTGGAAACGGTTATCAATTTGGTGAAACAGCTCAACATGACGGTGGTGAGCGAAGGAATTGAGACGGCAGAGCAGGCAAGATGGCTTCATAGTTTGGGTTGCGACTATGCACAAGGGTATTATTTTGCAAAACCCATACCGGAGGATGACTTTATTCGCCTGATTGATGAACACAAAACCTTTGAAATTTAGTTTCTATACTTCTTGGTTCTCTTTTCGACAAAACATAGGCTTACGGCTTAAATATGCACTAATAAACCCTTCACCGGATGCTGTGAAGGGTTTATACTATTGCAAAAGCTCCTGAAAACTCATGCTTTTCAGGAGCTTTTTGTCTTGTGTTCGCCATATACCTTGCAGTCCACTAAACATCGAATTCAAGGCAGGGTTTGCGGGTTGGTAACACAATTCTGCTCGGTATGGCACTTGCCTTTATTCAAATCGAAAACAGAACAAAAGGGAACATCCTATAATTTTTCAATCAAATGTGCCTCATCCATCGTTTGCCCGCTCGGCAAAGAAGGTGCTGTGCTTGCATTCGATTCACTCAACGTAAAACCGTCCACCAATTCTTTGAGCATCTGAGAATGCCCGGAGAGCTCCTCACTTACAGCGGCACTCTCTTCTGAGGTGGCAGAGTTGGTTTGCACCACTTCAGATATTTGTGCTATGCCTATGCCAATTTGTTTTGCCCCTTCGGCCTGTGAGGCAGAGGATGTAGCGATGCTGTCCACCAATGCACCCAGCTCAGTGGCGCTCTCAATGGCAATGTTGATGGATTCAGAGGTGCTGCCGGCAATGCGATTGCCCACTTCCACCACGCTTACTGTTTCCTCAATCAAAGAAGCTGTATCTTTTGCCGATTGAGCCGACTTGGTGGCCAAGTTGCGAACCTCGTCTGCCACAACAGCAAAGCCTTTTCCTGCCGCCCCGGCCCTGGCCGCTTCCACAGCAGCGTTGAGGGATAGAATGTTGGTTTGGAACGCAATGTCATCAATTGTTTTGATAATCTTGCTGATTTCTGCCGATTTCTCGCTGATATTACCCATGGCATCTACCATTTCATGCATTTGAGCGTTACTTTGTGTAAGTGCCTGCTGTGCTTTTTCATTTGCCTCTTTCGCATCCTGGGAATCTTTGGCGGTTTCAGCAACCATGCCTGAAATTTCGTCAATGGTAACAGAGAGCTCCTCCACGGCCGAGGCCTGTTGAATGGACCCGTGTGCCAAGGACTGGGCACTCATAGATACTTGGTTGTTGCCCTCATTTACCTGTTCGGAAACATCGTTGATGCGCCGCATTGTATTCGAGAGTTTTTCCACAATTGTGGCAAGGGAAACCTTCAGAGAGGCAAAATCACCCACATAGTATTCTTCTGCACGGCTTCTCACCCCAAAATTACCCGAACCGATTTCTGCAAGATTATAATCCAAATCCGAAATCATTACAGACACAGAATTTACAATGGATGCGGTGGCTTTGGCAAGCTGACCCACTTCATCTTTGGATGTGATGTTTGGCATGGGAGATTTTAAATCGCCCTCAGCCACTTGGGTGAGCCTTTTGGCACAAAGTGAAATGGGTTTTGCGATTCTTCCGGATACCGCAATGATGATGATGGTGGAAACCACCAAAATGATAGCGCTTAAAATGATGGTAAGGATGACAGAGAGGATAAGCTGTGCCAAAAATACCTCTTGGTAGGCCATCACATAGATGCCCCATCCGTTTGATTCATCTATCGGGGTGTACGCAACGAACTGATCCACACCGTCGTAGGTAACCGAGGCAAACCCTTCCCCACCTGCCATCAAATCTTGTTCCACGGCGGCCAATGCTACCAGGGTTGGGTCGGTTTTGGCTTCTTCAGAGGCGTTAAAGCCGTTGAGCACATCATCGATATTATTAAAAGCAACCGTGACGCCTTCGCTGTTGATGATGGTGGTGGTGCTCCCCTCACCCACAGCAATTTTAGAGGTGATTTCACTGAGAACGGTTGGGTTAATCGCAAACAGCACAACCCCGGCAAATTCTCCATTTTTCATAATGGGAGCCGCCACCGGCATCGTTAACTGACCGCTTTCCGGGCTGACTGTCGGGTCTGCAATAAAGACTTCTCCCGTGTCTTTCGGGAGTGTGAAGTATGGCTCTGCAGAGACATTTATATCAAAGGTAACCGCATCACCACTTGTATCAAAAACCTGTACGGCGTCAAATCCGTGCAGCGCTATCAACTCCTCGATGTATAAGGCAATCTCTTCGCTCACTTCTGCTCTTGTTTTGCCATCTTGCGTTTCTTCGCCCTCCGCCGGAACTTCCTGCGTTAAAACAGGGTCAATCGCAAACTGGCTTACCAAGCTCTTGTAATGCCTCAGTTGCACGTCCATCATGTCTGATGCAGCATCGATGGTGGCCTTCATGGATTCTTCCAGTGCAAACATGGTGCTGTTGTAGGTACTTACAATGGATGTCACGCTGATAACGATGATGCTAACGAGCAGAATGGACAAAGACAATGCCAGAATTTTGATTTTGATCGATTTCACTTTTTTGCCCTCCGAGTTTCACCCTTCTAAATTTTAAAAGCCAATGTATATACCGCTTACTATCTCCAGTATAACACCCTGTAATTTCTTGTACAAGTGTTCCCTTGTTAATTTCGCAAATTTATAGAAAAAAAGCGCATCGTGGTGAAACGACCCCTGTTCCCCTCGCGATGAAAAGTTTTACAACATGGGAGACAGCAGCTTTGCCCCCAATTGCACAAGTTTAAGGTGCAATGGTATTTCTGTGGCCTCTTTCAAGCTCACCTCATGCGCCTTTCCAAAACAGGCAAGCAAATCTTGCTTAATTTCTTGTATAATCGCGCCACCGTAAAAAGCCACCGAGTTTTCAAAATGCAGATACAGGCTGCGATAATCCATATTTGCTGTGCCCACAATGGCGGTTTTGTCGTCTGAAACATACATTTTAGCGTGGTTAAACCCGGGTGTGTATTCAAAGATGCGCACCCCATTTTCCAGCAAAATGGGGTAATAGCTGCGGCTGATTAGATAGATGGTGGGCTTATCCGGAATGCCGGGTGTAAGCAAGCGCACATCCACACCACTTTTGGCCGCAAGGCACAAAGCCGAAATCATTTCGTGGTCTAAAATAAGATAAGGTGTAGATATATATACATATTCGGTAGCCTGCGTAATGGTGTTGAGATAGGCATTTTCAGAGATATTTTCCGTATCAAGGGGAGAGTCCCAGTAGGGCTGTACATATCCATGCCCCAAACTCAGCATGGTGGACGGCTCCGGTTCGGGCAGGTAGTCGCGGATGTCACTCACGGTGCCGGTTGCAAAATCCCAGCCAATGAGGAAGATGCCGGTTAGGCTTGTGGCCGCTTCTCCGCGCACCATAACAGCGGTGTCTTTCCACTGCCCAAAGCGCGGTTTTGCATTGATGTACTCATCGGCAAAGTTCAAGCCGCCGGAAAAGCCTACTTTGCCGTCAATTACCGTGATTTTACTATGGTCACGGTGATTGAGCATGGCATAGTCCGACACACGCACCGTAAAAGCCACCGGGCTAAACACCTCGCAGCGAATACCCATAGTGCGAAGTGTTTCGGGATAATTTTCCGGCAAGGTAAGCAAGCTACCAAACCCATCCCACATAATGCGCACATCCACACCTTCTGCCGCTTTTTGCTTTAGTATCTCCAGCGTGCGCCCCAACATCTCGCCTTCATCTATGATATAATATCGCATAAAAATATATTTTTTTGCCTTTTGAATCGCCTGTAAAAATGCCGCAAAAAAATCTTCACCCAAGGGGTAATAAGCAACCCCATCGGCCGGGTATAAGGGACATTTTCCCACATCCAAAAGATATTTTGCATTGCGGTGCAGCATCACATTGTCGGCCTCCAGCGCCTGCATCACTCGCTTGTTTTGTGTGAGGGCCGAAGACACATTATGAATGGCGGCATGCAACTGTCCAAGGCGCTTTTTTGGCACACGCCGATGCCCCCACATCAGATAGAACAACACGCCCACCACAGGTAAAAGAACAAACACCATCAACCACACAAGCTTATAAGCAGGGTTTAGTTCGTCGCGGCTCAGCAAAAACCACATCACCAGAACTGAAAAGATGGTGATGACCGTGTAGGCTGCTATGCCACGGTTTGCTAAAAGAATGATCAAAACGGCAAAAAACAGCACTTGCAGAAGAGCCACAATGATACCCGCAAATCTTTTTGAAAATACAACGCGTTTTAGTATCTTCATATTGCTACCCCTTCGTTTAGAAGTTGTTGACAAAGTAGACTTCACAAGAAACGTCGGCAGAATTTCCGCCATATTTCACAAAAGCCCTCATCCTTACACACCGTATCGCTTGCACCTTTTGTTTTATCAGGCAAAAATTTTGCTCTGGTTTTTACAAATCCTTTGTTCGTCAACAGCTCCGTTTGGATGCCCCCCACACCCACCGGCTTATTGCGCTTCGCCGGGCAACTTCACAAGTACCTGCATTAAAACAATATCCTCTTTTGGCTCATCGTTTTCGTTGGTGCTTGCTTGTGCAATGCGGTCTACCACGTCCATGCCGGAAACGACCTGTCCGAACACCGTATCGGTATAATCCAAATAGGGCAGCCCGCCCGCTTGTCGGTAGGCATCTACCACACTTTCACTGTATCCTGCGGCGGTTAGTTCGGCCAAAGCCTCTTCGCTTAAGTTTTCGGCCGGGCTTGCCACTATATAAAATTGCGAAAGCAGGCTGTCGGCACCCACGTCTGCAGGCGCCATGCAAAGTGCGCCGGAATAGTGCTGCAAAGAAGGCGTAATTTCACTGAAAAAAGGGTGGTTCCAAATGCTGTCACCCCCAAGACCCGTTCCGCTCGCATCGCCACCTTGAATTACAAAATTTTCTTTTATTCGATGAAAAAGTGTATCGTTGTAGTAGCCGGTTTCGGCAAGCTCAAGAAAATTCTCACAAGCCATGGGAGCAAGCTCTGGATAAAGCACAGCGGTGATATCGCCTTCACTGGTTTGGAAGGTTACCGTAACCGCATCCTCCGCAAGAGGCGAAAACTGCAGCACGGTGCTTTCTACAGCAGGACGATCGTAAGAAAAAGAGGAATCGTCGCTTGATGAACAACCGTATAAAACGAAGATCACCGATAAAACCACACCTATAAGCCCTTTCAACCTTTCGCTCTCCCTCCCGGGGTTCAAAGCAATAGATGCAATGTACACCCTGCACGCCCGTAAGCCAAATCATTTGCCTATCAGTATAGCATATTTTCCGGTGATATGTCTTACTGTTTTCGTCAAATGCACTATTTTTTTCTTCAATTTGTTGTGCCACTGTGTCCTGCAAAAGGCTTGACCTCACCCCTTTTTTGGGCTATCATGGTAGACAAAGAAAGAGCCAAGAACCAAAACAGTTAGGAGCACTTAGTTTATGCAGGAACCTCCACAAAAAAAGGAAAACCCAAAAGAGAACGAAGCCGATCTTTTGTCTCTTACGGACGAAGAGGGGCTTGAGCATCTTTTTCAAGTTATTGATTCGTGTGATGTTGGAGATGAACATTATTTGGCCATGTTACCCCATTCCGAAGACCCAAAAGAAGCTTTGGAAAGCGACGCCACCCTGCTTATCATGCGCCTTGCCGAGGATGAGCAAAGTGGTGAAAATTATTTTGACATTGTGGAAAACAACGCAGAATTATCTGTTGTTATGCGCATCTTCCGTCCACGCTTAAGTGCACTGTATGATATTGACGAAGACGATCTAATCTAAAAAACGATCCTATTTGCCTGCCTTGCTCGATTTGATGTTGCCATAATTATCCTACTGGTTATAAAAAAGGCGCTCGGAGTCGGAGTGTGAATTGCAGACCTCCCGGCATCTGCCGGAAGAAGGGAGCATGAAGTATCCCGCAGAGCACCGCCCTACTTGGAAGAGTGGGTGATAACTAGGCAACAGACGACAAGGTGGGCTGTTTTTTTGTGTAAACTTTTTATAAACGGGGCTGTTTCAAAACAATCTGAAACAGCCCCGTTTATATAGGTGAACGGCCAAGAGAGCCACGTTTTGGCACAAGTGCACTCACTGGCTTGTCAGTAGCTCGATGTATTCGCCATCCCTTTTAAAACGAACTTTCCCCATCTTTTTATCCACCATGTATTCGCGCGTGTCGATGCTGATGAGCACCCCGGGAAATACCCGATCGCGCACCACAACGCCCGAGGCACTCAGACCATCCATCTTGCGTTTCAGGTTTTGGCGCTCTTGTTCCAGCATTTTCAGAACCTGTAATGATGCCGTTTTTTTCTTCAACATTTCCTGGTACTCCGGCAAATCCTTTCCACCGTTCGGCCTTTGGCGATTTAGGCGCTCAATCGTGGAAAGATTTTGCAGCAAACTTTGTACTTCCTGTGTGCGTTTCTCAATGTTTTGTGCCACCTGCAAACTACGGTTTAGCAGGTTTTTTTCAATGCCCACATAGATTTCACTTTTGTCGCCCTCACTGCCAAGCGTTTGGCACACAAAACCCTCTCGTGCATGAATTTCGCAGCCCACCACAAGCCCCTGCTTGCCCAAAACGCGCACTTGCCCTTGCGCCGCAGCTTCACAACCACGCAGATGGCTGGCAAAAATATCTCTCCCGGCTTTCAAATCGGTTTGCTCAAAATGCAAACCCCAAATATTTTCTTTTGCATTCAGCGCGCCGCGCGCATGTAGCGCGTGCATTCCCCCGCACAACAAAATGCTTCGTTTTGCCTCTATGGTGGCCTCTCTGCAACGCCCAGCCACAAACACACTGCCCGCCGCTTTGATAACACTGCCGGCTTGCACATCTTTGTCCACCACAACATCGCCCTCAAATTCCAAAGAGCCGTCTTCGGCGCAAATGGTTTCCACATGCATCACCGGGGTAAGCTGCACATTGCCATCCACAAAGCGAATATGGCTTTGTGTGGGCACCACATAGTGTTGGCCATCCTCGCTCTTTTCGAAACCATCTCCGTCCAAGGGCTTGGCCTCATGCACCGTATTTCTGGGCAAAAGCTCTTTACCGTTCACACTGCATCCGCTAATTCCGGGCGTTGCCGGCACAATGTCGGCCAGCACCGTTCCCGCAGGAAGTTCCTGCAAAAAGGATAAATCGTCCAACACAACCGCACCGTCCACACCGGTGCGCAGGCCGGCATTTTCTTGTTGTTCAATGCGAAACTCAAGGCGACCATGGCTTCCCTCTTTGGCCTCTTGACCGCGCGCCACTTCCATCAGCTCTCCGTTTTTGCGCTCACGCAAGGCGGTTTTTATCATATCCTCCCGAATACCAAAAGTGACCCCATTTTGCAAAAGCCATGCACGCAAGCCCTCCTCGGTGTAAGGGCACTCTTTTTTTGGTGGCGGCAACATCACCCACGCACGCATCTCATCCGGACTGATGACAACCTTGCTTTCCGGTGCAAACATTTGAGCCAAATTATCCATGTGTCGTTCCTCCCTGTGTGGCTTTGCGCCCTTGAGACGATGGGTTCTCTCCATTATAGACTAAAATTGAGGCGTTTTGCAATCTATTCTATGAAATTATATGCAATCTTTTTTCACAAAATTAGATACAGACATAAGCGCCCCTTTTATGGTATCATTAAAGGGAATGACCTGAAAGGAGCTTAACATGAGCGCACATCATACACCGTTAGAAGAACTTTTAAAGAAACAAAACACCCTCCCTCAACAGGGCCTTTCGCAGGAAGAAGCCCAAAAGAGGCTGTTGGAATTCGGCGAAAATCGTTTGGCACAGCAGAAGAAAAAAAGTATGTTGGCCCGTTTTTTTATGCAATTCAAAGACCCGATGATTTTGATTTTGCTGGCGGCCGCTGTGGTGAGTTTTGTAGTGGCCTTAAACGGACATGACCCAAACGAGTTTTTCGAGCCCGTTTTGATTTTGCTGATTGTGGTGGCGAATGCCATTTTAAGCTTAAGCCAAGAAAGCCGTGCCGAAAAAGCATTGGAAGCGCTTAAAGACCTTTCGGCGCCCCATGCGCGCGTGCTGCGTGGGGGGGAAGAGGAAAAAGTAGATGCTCTTACTTTGGTGCCGGGCGATGTGGTTTTGATTGAGGCAGGCGATTTCATCCCGGCCGACGGGCGAATTTTGGACAGTGCCAGCTTGAAATGCGAGGAAAGCGCCCTCACCGGTGAAAGTGTTCCCAGCGAAAAAGACGAAAGTGCCAAGGTGGCGGAAGATGCCCCTCTCGGGGACCGCTTAAACATGGTGTATTCCGGCTGTTCTGTGAGCTATGGGCGAGCAAGCTATGTGGTGACGGCCACGGGCATGAACACAGAGATGGGACGCATTGCCGACCTGTTGAACGCCGAGGACAACGGCATGACACCCCTGCAACAGAAATTGGCAAAATTGTCGCGCCTTTTGGGTTTGATGGCTCTTGTCATCTGTTTGGTGATTTTTGGCATGGGGCTTTGGTTCGGTATGCCGTGGATAGAAATTTTCATGACAGCGGTATCCCTTGCGGTGTCGGCCATTCCGGAGGGCCTGCCGGCCATTGTCACCATTGTTTTGGCCATTGGTGTGCAGCGCATGGTGAAGAAAAACGCCATCATTCGCCGCTTGCCCGCGGTTGAAACCTTGGGCTCTGCCTCGGTGGTGTGCAGTGATAAAACCGGCACACTTACCCAAAACCGCATGACCCTAACAAAAGCATTCAGCATGGAGGGGAATGTCGAGGAAGAAATCAGTGAAGAAAACGGCGAGGCCATCCGCAAACTATTGGCCCACGCCACCTTATGTTGCGACGGCAGTGTTCACGAAGACGAGCACGGCGAAATACAACTGCTGGGCGACCCCACCGAAACCTCGATTGTGCAAGCGGCTTTGCAAAATGGAATGCCCAAGGTGGATTTGGCCGAATTGTATCCGCGCGTGGGTGAGGTTCCGTTTGATTCCGACCGAAAACGCATGAGTGTTGTGTGCAAGTTTGACGGCAAACTGCGTGTTATCACGAAAGGTGCTTTCGATTCCCTGGCAGCGTGCTGCAAGCCGTTTGACACCGAAAATGCCGCTGCCAAAGTGGACGAAATGAGCGAAAACGCCCTGCGCGTGTTGGCGGTAGCCTACAAAGACATCGACACCATGCCAAAAACAGAAGACAGCGAACATTTGGAGAAAGATTTGCAATTTTTGGGGCTTGTTGGCATGATGGACCCCCCGCGACCTGAAGTGCGCGATGCCGTGGCTGTTTGCCGCAAAGCCGGCATTCGCCCTGTGATGATTACGGGCGACCACGTGGTGACGGCGGGTGCCATTGCCAAAGACCTAGGAATGCTGCTGGAGGGAGAACAAAGCCTTACGGGAGCCGAGCTTTCCAAAATGAGTGAAGAGGAATTGGATGCACAGGTGGAGAATATCTCGGTGTATGCGCGCGTATCACCCGAGGATAAAATTCGCATTGTAAAAGCTTGGCAAAAGCGTGGAGAGGTGGTGTCGATGACCGGGGACGGTGTCAACGATGCGCCGGCGCTTAAGGCGGCCGACATCGGCTGTGCCATGGGCATCACGGGAACAGATGTGGCCAAGGGTGCCGCCGACATGACCCTAACCGACGACAACTTCACCACGATTGTGGACGCCGTAAAAGAGGGGCGTGGCATCTACGACAACATCCGCAAAACTGTGGGCTTTTTGCTTGGCACCAACATCGGCGAGGTGTTTACGGTGCTTTGCTCGATGATGTTCTTTCGTGTAAGCCCGCTACTCAGTATGCAACTATTGTGGATAAATTTGGTGACAGACAGCCTGCCCGCCATCGCCCTTGGACGCGAAGCGGTAGACGATGATGTTATGCTGGCAAAACCGCGCCCGAAAGACGAGAGCCTTTTTGCACACCAACTGGGTGCACAGGTGCTTTTGCAAGGGGTAATGTTTGCCGCTCTCACGCTTGGGGCCTTCGCCGTGGGCTACGTGGTAACCCCCGGGGAGGGCGCTCTGGATGTGGCGCGTACCATGGCCTTTTTAACACTGGCGCAGTCTCAAATTTTCCATTCTTTCAATATGCGCTCGCGCCACAGTATTTTCCGCATCGGTGTGTTTTCCAATAAGTATCTAAATGCAGCCGCTGTTTTGAGCCTGTCTCTCACCTTGCTTGTGGCTTTTGTGCCGCCGCTGGCCACTGCGTTTTCTCTGGTTCCGCTCTCTCCTGTTCTCTATTTGCTGGTACTTGCCCTTTCGCTGTTGCCGGTTCCCGTTTTGGAAATTTCCAAGGCCACAGGGTTTTTGAGGCACGAAAAACATCTGCGAAAATAGCACCCGTATTCCTTTGAATGAGATAAGCCCCATGTTTGCCCAAAGTGATTACAAATTTTGGAGGACAAAATGCGTTACAAGACGCTGTTTAAAAGTTTACGCCGAGAACTGCGCGGAAGTCTCAGTCGTTTTATCTCTCTGTTTGCCATCACGGCACTTGGGGGCAGTTTCTTTGTGGGCTTAACCTCCATCGGGCCGGACATGCTCCTCACGGCAAATCACTATTACGAAAACAACCAACTGGGCGACTATCGTGTGCTCTCCAATTATGGTTTTACAGATGAAGATATTGAAGCTTTTTGGGAAAGCGGTGCCTATTCGGCCGTTTCGGCAGGATACGGTTTGGATGTGCTTGTGGATGACGGGCAAGGACCCGTGCCTGTGCGTTTACACAGCTTGCCGCAAGATGAGACGGATGAAAGCGCACTCAACCGGCCGGAGATTATACAGGGACGCTACCCCACAGCCGCAAACGAATGCCTAGCCGACACCTCAAGCGGCAACGCCATTGGGGATGTTGTTACTCTTTCTTCTGAAAACAGTGAAGAAACAACGGACTTGCTTTCCGAGCAGCGTTTTACCGTGGTGGGTCTTGCCGAATCACCCTACTACATCTACCACACACGTGGCAACACCGAACTGGGCGACGGGCAACTCAGCCGCTTTTATCTCGTGCCGGAAGATGCCTTCGATTCCGAATTTTATCTCGAGGTGTTCCTGCGCGATGCGGCCGCCGAAGGCGTGGACAGTTTCAGCGCCGAATATAAAGAAACGCAGAGCGACGGCGAAGCATTTTTGGGAAATTTCGCACAGGAACGAGAGCAAATTCGCTATGACGAAATTATGAGTGAAGCACAGGCCGAGCTGGCCGACGCCCGCAGCGAGCTAGCCGATGGCGAAGCGGAATTGCGCGACGCCAAAGCGGAGGCCGAGGCGGAATTCATCGATGCCGAAACAGAACTGGCCGATGCCGAGACTGAACTCACAAATGGACAGGATGAGCTGACGGCAGGGCAAGACGAGCTTACCGCTGCACGCGAGGCGATGGAATCCGGCCGCCGCGAGCTCGCGGCACAGGCAACTCTCTTGCAAAGCGGCCAAAACGAGCAAGCGGCCGGAGAAGCGGCACTTTCGGCCGGCCGGGCAACACTGGAAACCGAGCGCACGACACTTTTGGCGGGGCAGGCGGCCTATGAGGCCGGGCTCGCTGAATACAACGAAGGACTTGCCGCCTACGAAAGCGGCCTTGCCGCTTTGCAAGCCGCCGAGGCCGGTGTGGAGGGGCTTCGGCAGACCCTTGTGGCAGCACAAAGAGAACGAGATGCACAGAAATCGGCTTTGGCTGCCCTACAAAATGCAAGCGACGCCTTGCAAACTTCTCGGCGTGAGCTAGATGCCTTATTGGTGTCAGGCAATGATGTGGATGCCCGGGCAAAATGTGCCGAAATTGCCACCCAAATCGGAACGGCACTGGCCGCGCTACCGGCCGATGCCCCAGCTGCTACAAGGCAGGAACTAACGGATGCACAAACCTTGATGACGAATGTTGCAACCAGTGTTGGCACATCCACCCCCACCGAGGCCTTGACTGGACTGGACGCGATTCTCCCTCTTATCAGCGCCGAGCTTGTGCGCATGGGTGAGGCACTTGCCACAAAAGAGGCCGAAGTAGCCGGTTTGGAATCCAGCCTACAGGCTGCCGAGGCACAATTGGCCGCCCAAAGAACACCGCTGGAAGCCGCCCGCGTGAGCCTTGAGCAAAATATGCAAACCTTGCTTGCCACACAAGCCCAGTTGCAAGCGGGTTTTGTGGCGCTGGAACAGGCCGAGGCAGAGCTTTCTGTCGGCGCGGCACAGCTGGAAGAAAGTGCTGCGCAAATTGCACAGGGTTCGGCGCAAATGAATGCGGCAAATGCACAACTTGCAAGTGCCGAAGCCGACATCACACAGGGGGAAACCGAACTGGCAGAGGCCGAAACCGAACTGGCAGATGGCTGGGCAGAACTGTTAGACGGCCGGGCAGAACTGGCCGAAGCGCGTGCCGAAGCAGATTTGGAATTTGCCGATGCCGAAGCTGAACTCGCCGATGCCAGGGCAGAAATTGCCGATGCCGAGGCAGAGTTGGCCGATTTGGACAGGCCGGAGTGGTATGTGCAAACACGGGAAGATCAGCCGGGCTACAGCAGTTTTGCCAACAGCGTGGACAGCCTGCGTGCACTGGCCGGTGTATTCCCTGTATTTTTCTTTCTCGTGTCTACGCTTGTATGCCTCACCACCATGACACGCATGGTGGAGGAAAAACGCACCCAGATCGGTGCATTAAAAGCCCTTGGCTACTCCAAGTTGGCCATTGCATCCGAGTATTTGTTCTATGGCTGTGTGGCCAGCCTTACAGGGGCTGTTGCAGGGGCGGTCATCGGCATCACCGTATTTCCCATCATCATTTGGGAAGCCTATTCTCTCATGTACAACATGCCCTCTCTCAGCCTTGGCATTCACCCCGTATTTGTGCCTCTCAGCATTGCGGTAAGCGTGCTATGCACAGCGGGCGCCACACTTTCGGCCTGCCTTGGAGAACTGCACAGTGTTCCGGCCACACTGATGAGGCCAAAGGCTCCGAGAGCCGGCAAGCGCATTTTGCTAGAGCGTATCCGCCCTCTTTGGAAGCGCATGAATTTCATTCAAAAGGTGACAAGCCGCAATATCTTCCGCTACAAAAAGCGCTTCTTGATGACGGTGATTGGGGTAGCCGGTTGCACGGCTTTGCTGCTTACGGGGTTTGGCTTAAACGACACCATCGGCCGCGTGATTCCCTTGCAGTTTGAAAAAATCAACGCCTATGACGCAACCCTAATTTTGTCGGAACCCTCCACTTCTGGGGCAAACAGCGAACTCAATGAGCGTTTACCCGCTTTGGGCGAGGGCTTGTATTTGGACCAATTTAGCGTAGAGGTTTCTTTTGAAGGGGAAACCAGCGGGGACATGTCTGTGTATTTGCTCACGCCGGAACAGCCGGAGAAACTGGCTGAATTTCTGCATTTTTATGAGGTTCAAAGTGAAGAGCGTTTCTATTTAGACGAAATGGACGGCGTGGTGTTAACGCAAAAGTTGGCCGAGGTGCTGGGCACAGGAAAAGGCGATGTGATTCACTTGAATTACAACGACAAACCTGTAGAGGCAAAGGTGGCCGCCGTAACGGAAAACTATTTTGGCAACTATGTATACCTAAGCCCTGCCTTGTATGAAGAATTGTTTTCAGAAACCCCCGAATACGACAGCGTGTGGCTGAAAACGGCAGAAGGAGTGGACACCGCCGACGCTTTGGTAAGTGCCCTGGAAACAGACAATGTGCTGGGCGCTTTGGACAGCGCCGATTTCCGCCGTGAATTTTCGGATATGATGAGTGGCTTAGATGCCGTGGTGCTGCTTGCCATCGTTTCGGCCGCGGCTCTTGGCGTGGTGGTGCTATACAACTTAACGAACATCAACATCACAGAGCGTGCGCGCGAAATTGCCACTTTAAAAGTGCTGGGCTTTTATCCGCGCGAGTACGCGGCCTACATCTACCGTGAAAGTTTCGTTCTCACACTGATTGGATCGCTCTTCGGGCTTGTCCTCGGGATATTTTTACATCGCTTTGTAATGCAAGCCGCCATGGTGGACGACCTTTTGTTCAGCGCCTATATCGCGCCGACAAGCTATGTGCTTTCGGTGATATTCACACTGTTTTCACTGGGTGTTGTGGATGTTTTGATGCTGCGAAATCTACATAGGATAGACAGTGTGGAAAGCTTGAAATCAACCGAGTAAAATGTGAACTCTATTAGAAAAGGACATCAAAGAAAAATGAAAAATTACATCTGTCTATTGCTGTGCGTGTTGTGTTTGGGTGGTTTCGCCGCCTGCTCGGCACAGGGTGGCGAAAGTGAAATTGTATTGGTTACCGATGCGGCCGGTATAGAGGATGGTGCCCGCAACGAAGATGTGTGGGAGGGCATTCGCCTCTATGCCGGCGTGCACGGCAAAAACGTCAATTATATCTTGCCCACCGGTTCCGATGAAGAGGCTTATCTGCAGGCGATAGAGGATGCGGTAAGAAGTGGAGCGGCTCTTGTGGTGTTGTCCGGCGAAGGGTTTTCTTTTGCCGCAGAAGAACTGGGGGAACAGTACCCCAACACCTCGTTTGTGCTTGTGGACGCGGGGGAAGTGGAAAACAACCCGAACAATCTATTTAGTTTACAGTTGTCCGAAGAGGAGGCCGGGTACATGGCCGGATATATGGCCGTGCTCAACGGACAAAGAGCACTCGGGTTTTTGGGCGCGGAACAAAGTGAAAGCGCAAGGGGCTATGGTTTTGGTTTTGCACAAGGCGCGGCCGCGGCCGCGGAAGAGCTGGGGGAAGAAGTGGAAATGCGCTATGCCTATGTGCCAAACGCACAAAATGAGGACAGCGCAGTGCAGCTGGCAAGCGAGTGGTTTGCCGCTGGCACCGAGCTTATTTTTGTCACAGGAGAGCCAATGAGTATCGGTGTTTTTGATGTGGCTGAAGAAATGGGGGGACTGTGCATCGGTGCAGACATCGACCGGGAAAATATGTCCCCCACTGTGCAAACCAGTGCCGTGAAATATTGGCAATCGGCCATTGGGTATGCATTGGGTTTGTACGATGCAAGCGACCTTCTTGTGCGAGAGAGCGAAACGGTGGGGGTTGCGGAAAACGCCGTGGGTCTTGCCATGGAAAACACCCGTTTTGAAAAAGCAACTTTGCAGGACTATGAAACCCTGCAACAGGCTTTTCTAAATGAAGCAATCGCCGTGGTGCAAGCAGACCACCACAGCTTGCCACAGGACACGCTCAACTTGCCCGATTCGATTCGTTTTGTGTAATAGAGTTTCATACGCCTCTGGGCTTTTCTCAACAAAAAAACAAGCCCTAAAACACGGTAAAATGTCAAAAGGGCTTGTAAGAGGCCTCTATTCACCGGCTACTCCGCTTGCCTTACTCGGCTCGATGTTTGTTCATACATTTTCAGTTATACAATTTGGATCTGGCACATTTTCATTGTGGTTAAAGCCGCCTCGTGTGTTTCGGGGGTTACACCGGCGCAACAATCGGCTTTCACAAAAAGTTCGACATCGGGCAGATGGTTTTTGAGTAGGATGGCATTCGACACAACGCAGATATCGGTGCACAACCCTACCAAGGTAATGGAAATGGGTTCTTTTTCGGCACGCTCTTTCATTCGGTGCACAAGCTCGGCAGAGCCAAAGACAGGCTTTTCCAACACCGTTGCCCGATTGAGCCGTTCAAGGCGCTTGTCAAACTGCCAGCCCTCGGTGCCTTTAACACAGTGCACCACAGGCAAGTGTTTGCCTTCTTGGGTTTCTAAGTAGTGTTCTGTGTGGGTGTCTTTTGTGGCATAGATGTTCTCGCTTGGATATTGTTCTATAAGCGTGCACACCTTTTCCACAATGGCCTCGGCCTCTTTGGTGCCAAGCGCCCCATCGATAAAATCTTTTTGCATATCCACCACAACCAAAAGTTCCTGTTTCATACTTGGGTTTTCCTTTCTGCACTCTCTCGCATCAGTCTTCACCATAGGCATCCAGAGAATTGTCTGCTTCCCGTTTGGCACGATGGCTTTCCTGGCGTTCAAGGCGTGCCAGCTTCTTTTCCAGGTCGTGAATGCGCTTTTCAAGCACATTCGGAAAATGACTTTGGTCAAGTTCTCCGCTTGGGTTTACCGCGCCGCCCGTACAGGGGGAAGTGCTGGGATAGCTTCGCACCACCACAGCCGGGCTGCCTACAGCCGTGGCATCACAGGGTATATCGGCCAAAACGGTGCTGTTGGCACCAATGCGACTGCGTTCACCAATTACCACAGGTCCCAAAACCTTTACTCCGGACCCGAGCAATACGCCGTCCCGCACGGTGGGGTGGCGCTTACCGGTTTGCTTGCCGGTGCCGCCTAAGGTAACACCGTGATAAATGGTTACATCGTCACCCACTTCGGCGGTTTCTCCAATCACAACACCCATGCCGTGGTCAATGAAAAGCTTGTTGCCAATGGTTGCGCCCGGATGAATTTCAATGCCCGTTGCATTGCGCCCGATTTGGCTTACCATGCGGGCCAGAAAAAACCGGCGATGCAAATAGAGCCAATGGGCAACACGGTGAAAAATGAGGATATGAAAACCCGGGTATAAAAACAAAACCTGTGCCAAACTAACCCCGGCAGGGTCGGTGTTTTGAATGTTTTTTGCATCTCCTAGCAAACTCATGCAGATTCTCCTTTATGGAACACAGAAATTTCTTCAAAAAAAGGCCCGGGGCATGAACATAGCCCCGGGCCTTTTGCGTTCACAACTGCCTACTACACACAAAAAGGCCGAGGCGGTGAAAAACTACAACAGGCATTCCCAAGTAAAGCTTTCATTTCACCGCCCCTTTTCCTAGTATTCTGGTGTCCAGTGTATCACAAAATTTGCATTTTCGTCAAGTCTGCTGCATACTTACAGAAACACAAAATAGAAAAACAGGCATGGGTATATTGCGCCACCATGCCTGTTTTTTTTGTTATTCAGTTGGGTTTAGAACAAACCTGTAATTTTACCGGTTTCGTCCACGTCGATTTTTTCTGCCGAAGGCACTTTGGGCAACCCGGGCATCGTCATGATATCACCGGTAAGAGCCACAATAAAGCCGGCGCCGGCACTCACTTTCAGGTTGCGCACGCTGAGCACAAATCCTTCCGGTGCACCGAGCAGTTTTGCGTTGTCAGAGAAGCTATACTGTGTTTTTGCCATGCAGATGGGCAAATTGCCAAAGCCTTGTGCTTCCAGCATTTTCATCTGTTTTGCGGCTGCGGGCAAAATTTGCACATCGGCACCATGATAAACTTTTTGCACAATTTTGCGCAATTTATCCTCGATGCTATCCTCTAGCTCATAGCAGAAGCGGAAATCGTTTTTCTCTTCGCAAAGGCGCACAACCTCTTCGGCCAAGGCTTTTCCGCCCTCGCCACCTTTGGCCCACACTTCCGAAAGTGCCACAGGAATACCCAGCTCTTTGCACTTGTCTCGCAAAAGATTGAGCTCTGCTTCGGTATCGGTGGGGAATGCGTTGATGGCAATGGCACAAGGCAGGCCAAACACATCTTTGATGTTCGAGGCATGACGAAGCAAGTTCGGCAAACCTTTTTCAAGAGCCTCAAGATTTTCGTTGTTCAGGGCATCTTTGGCAACACCGCCGTGATGTTTCAGTGCGCGGATTGTGGCAACCACCACAACGGCATCCGGACGAAGCCCTGCGGCGCGGCACTTGATATCAAGGAATTTTTCGGCGCCAAGGTCTGCGCCAAAGCCGGCTTCGGTAACCACATAATCACCGAATTTCAATGCCATACGAGTGGCCATTACACTGTTGCAACCGTGGGCAATGTTGGCAAACGGGCCACCATGGATGAAAGCCGGAGTGCGCTCAAGTGTTTGCACAAGGTTCGGCTTGATGGCATCTTTCAAAAGAGCTGCCATGGCACCTTGCGCATTGAGTTGGCCAGCGGTGACGGGCTCTTCTTCGCGGGTATATCCGATGATGATGCGGGCAAGGCGGCTCTTCAAATCGGCAATGCTCTCCGAGAGGCACAGAATAGCCATAACTTCACTTGCCACGGTGATATCAAACCCATCTTCACGCGGCACACCGTTGATTCGTCCACCAAGTCCGTCTGTGATGTTGCGCAACTGGCGGTCGTTCATATCCACAGCGCGTCTCCATGTGATGCGGCGTGTGTCGATTCCAAGGGCATTGCCTTGGAAGATATGGTTGTCTAGCATGGCTGCAAGCAGGTTGTTTGCGGCACCAATGGCGTGGAAATCGCCCGTGAAATGCAGGTTGATGTCTTCCATCGGAACCACCTGTGCATAACCGCCGCCGGCAGCACCACCCTTTACACCGAACACAGGGCCGAGGCTAGGCTCGCGCAAAGCCACTACGCTTTTTTTGCCAATGGCACGCAAGCCGTCTGCAAGCCCTACACTTGTCGTAGTTTTTCCCTCACCGGCCGGTGTTGGGTTGATGGCCGTTACCAAAATCAGTTTGCCATCCGGGCTGTCTTTCTTCTCCCGCAGCAAAGCGTCGTCAATTTTTGCCTTATAAAAGCCATATGGCTCGCGATATTGCTCCGCCACCCCCAATGCGTCGGCAATCTCGCTGATTGGGCGCATCTCGTTTTCTTGTGCGATTTCGATGTCTGATTTAAATCCCATGTTTGTTTCATCCTTTCTTATTGTCTGTACCCGGGCCCGATACCTTCCCAGTATACATCCTTCTTATTTTTATTATGACACAAATTCGCCAAAATGCAAGCAAAACTTAATTGTATTTTTATTAACAATGTTGCGTTGCGTTTAAACCCCTTGATTCGCCCTGTTTTGGCGCCGATGTTTGTTTGCATAAAATATCATCTTTGGAAAAAATCATCGTCATTCCAAAAAAGTATAACAAAAAATCGTGCAAATGCCGATGCCGGTGCAAAGTGAGGCATAACTCTTTGCAGGCCAAGGCCGCTCTTCGCTTGCTAAGCAACAATCTGCGCAAAAGAATGCTCGCTCTTTTGCGCAGATTGTTGTTTTCCTATTTTTGCTCTGATTGGGTTTTAGACTGCTTTTGTTCGCTTCATTTTCCGAATTATTCGGTTTTATTTGGGGCAATGGCAAGAGATTGTCTTTGCATGTTTACTGTGTATACAAGCAAACCCGAGCTCCTTTTATTTGTCCGAAATCAACTGTTGTTGACAAAACAGCTCCACGCCGGCTTCTTGCAGCTTTTGTAGCGCTTTTTCCTGCTCTTCTACGCGGAAAATAATCACAGCTTTTTCTCCCACACGGCGAACGAGAGAATACATATACAAAATGGTGATGTCGTTTTCTTTTAAGGTTTCAAGCGCTGTGGCAAGCCCGCCCGGGGTATCCGAAACGGCAACCGCCAGCACATCATTTTGTTTCGCCGTGTAGCCTGAATGTTGCAACACTTGTAAGGCTTTTTCCGGGTCGCTCACAATGGCGCGCACCATCATGAAATCCACGTTGTCAGCCAAAGAAAGTGCCACAAGGTCGATCCCGTTGTCGCCCAGCAGTTTTGTCAAATCCACCAAGCGCCCTTTTTTTAGTTCAATCAATGCGGTAATCTGTTTTGCATACATCCCCAAAGCACCTCCCATTTAGTCATCTATCAGTTTTCGTTTGTCGATGGTTCGTTTGCTTTTCCCTTCACTGCGTTCAATGGAACCGGGCTCCATCAGGCGCAGTTTCACGCCAAGCCCCAGCACCTGTTCAATGGCCTTACGCACCTTGGCGCTCAACTCTTCCATTTCGCGCACACCGTCCGACCAAAGCTCCGGCGACAACTCTACCTGCACTTCAAGCACATCGAGGTTATTTACGCGATCCACCACCAAAAGGTAATGTGGTGCAATGCCCGGCACATTCAAAATAGCACTTTCTACCTGCGAGGGGAACACATTCACGCCACGGATAATAAGCATGTCATCGGTGCGCCCGCGCAGGCGCTGGATGCGTCGGTGCGTGCGTCCGCAAGCACAAGGCTCAGGAATAATGGCAGTTAAATCGTGTGTTCTGTAACGAATGGTGGGCATACCCTCCTTGGTGATGGTGGTGATGCAAAGCTCACCCATTTCACCATCCGGCACGGGCTCGTCCGTATCCGGGTTCAGAATCTCAATGAGGAAGTGATCCTCCCAAATGTGCAGGCCGTGCTGGCCCTCCATGCACTCCATGCCAACACCCGGACCAATGGTTTCGGTGAGGCCATAAATATCCAGCGCTTTGATATTGAGATATTCTTCAATTTGACGACGCATGGCCTCTGTCCAAGGCTCTGCACCAAAAATACCCGTTTTGAGTTGCAAACGCGAAAGGTCGAACTTTTGTTCTTTAAGTGTTTCGCCCAACATCAGGGCATAGGAGGGCGTACAGGCAATGGCCGTGGTGCCAAGGTCTTCCATAAGCATAAGCTGGCGCTGGGTGTTACCGGCCGAGATGGGCACCACCTTGCTGCCCATGCGCTCTACACCATAGTGGAGACCGAGCCCTCCGGTGAAAAGACCGTAACCATAGGCCACTTGTACGGTATCGGTGGAAGTGACATGGGCACAACCAAGACACCGTGCCACAACCTCACTCCACACGCGCAAATCCCGCGCCGTGTAGCCCGCCACAATGGGTTTTCCCGTAGTTCCGGAAGAGGCGTGAATACGCACAATTTCATCTTGTGGTGCAGCAAACAAACCATAGGGGTAGTTGTCGCGCAAATCTGTTTTTTGTGTAAAGGGCAAGCGCCTCAAGTCGGCAAGGCTTTGGATGTCTTCCGGAGCCAAACTTTCTTTTTGCATCTGCTCGCGGTAAGTTGGCACGTTTGTATACACACGGCGAATGGTGTCTTGCAATCGCGCCAATTGCAGAGCCTCCAGTTCGCTGCGCTCCATGGTTTCTACAGGCTTGTTCCAATACATAGCTTTGCTTCCTCTCTATTATTTGTGATGCTTACAAGGGCAAAAGGCAATCCTTTATAGGCCAAACCCTGCTTCAAATGCCGCCAAATTGGCAGGACGAAAACGCTCGTGTACGTGGGTGTGCAAGGCATCGACCCACAACTGTTTTTCCAAAGGGAGTTGCGCGGCCAAAACACCCAAAAGCACCACATTTACTGCTTTTTCTGTGCCCGCAGCCGCAGCCAAGGGCAAGGCATCCACGGCCACAACCCGGTCGGCCTCCTGTTCAATCCGCTTCAAAATACCACCGGGATATTCTGCGGCACCCGTGATAACAGGCATCGGCGGTGTTTTTTGCTTGTTCACAATCATCGCGCCGTTTGGGCTTAGGCAGGGCAGGGCGCGCAGTGCCTCCAGCTCTTCAAAAGCCAGCACATAATCGGCACCTTTCTGCTCAATAATGGGGGCTTGCACTTCTTTGCCCATGCGCACATAAGTAGTAACAGAGCCGCCACGCTGGCTCATACCATGCACTTCACTCACCTTCACATCCAACCCAAGGGCAAGCGCGATACTTCCCAAAATGCGGCTGGCAAGCAAACTACCCTGCCCACCCACGCCCACAATTACAACATTCAGAGATTCCATTTTACTTTTCCTCCCTTTGGATTGCATTTTTGGGACATATGCCGGCACATTGACCGCAACCGACACAGAGCTCCGGCATAATGCGGGCCGTCTTTTCCTCAAGGCAAATGGCAGGACAACCAATTTTCATGCAAATGCCGCAGCGAATGCATGCGCTTTCCACAACCAGATAGGGCTTTTCACGTTTTTTATCAAGCAAGGCACAAGGGCGACGTGCAATGATTACCGAAACACCACTGCGCTTGGTTTCCTCTTTCACCGCAAGCTCAAATGCCTTCATATCGAACGGATCCACCACACGCACCGAAGCCACACCCACGCTTTCACACAGGGCCTCCAAGTTCACTTTGGCCGCCGGTTCACAGCGAATGTTTTTTCCGGTGGTTGGGTTTTGTTGGTGGCCTGTCATGCCGGTGGTGGAGTTATCTAAAATGAGTACGGTTCCATTCGAGCCGTTGTACACCATATCGATAAGCCCTGTGATGCCCGAATGAATGAAGGTGGAATCGCCAAGCAAAGCCACGGTGTTTTCGGCAAATTGAGCCCCACGTGCCTTTTCAAGCCCCAAAGCCATGCCCACGGCAGCACCCATGCAAATTTCACTGTCCATCGACGAAAGGGGAGGCAGAGCCCCTAAGGTATAACACCCGATATCCCCCGACACCGTCACACCAAGCTTCGATAGCACATAAAAAACAGCGCGGTGCGGGCAACCGGGACATAGCACGGGTGGGCGCGCCGGAATACCCCCTGTTTCCATGGGGCCCGGCTCTTCGCCATCTGCAAATAAATGGGCGATTTTGCGTGCAAACAATTCACCCAAAGGCCCTGTACGGTCTTTCCCTGCCTCGACAACAATGCCAAGCGACCGAATTTTTTCCTCATAAAAGGGTTCTAATTCTTCAATAATATATAGGCTTTCCACTTCGTCTCGGAATTTTCGTACAAGCGTTTCATCCAGTGGATATGCAATGCCCAGTTTGAGCACCGAGGCCTTGGGCAAGGCCTCGCGCACATAGTGATAGCAACTGCCACTGCAAACAACGCCCACCTTTTTGTCCCCGTGGTGCTCAATTTTGTTTACATTCCAGCGCGAAAGCTCACTACGCAAAGTTTCTTCTCGTTTCACCACCACCGGATGGCGTAGACGCGCAAAGCCCGGCATCATCACATATTTGGCAGGGTTTTTCACATAATCGCGCAGCGCCACTTCCTGCACTTCACCAAGCTCTACCAAACTGCGTGCATGGGCCACGCGCGTGGTGAGGCGCACAAGCACAGGCGTATCGTAGGCTTCGCTGATTTCAAAGGCAAGTTTTGTAAAGGCCAAGCACTCGGCACTATTGGAGGGCTCAAGCATAGGCACATGCGCACTTTTTGCATAGTATCGCGAATCTTGTTCGTTCTGTGAAGAATGCATTCCCGGGTCGTCTGCCACAATGATAACCAAACCACCACAGATACCCGAATAAGCCGAGGTAAACAGTGGGTCGGCTGCCACATTAAGCCCTACATGCTTCATGCTGCACATAGCACGGGCACCACCCATGGCAGCCCCGAGTGCCACTTCCAGCGCCACTTTTTCGTTGGGAGACCATTCACAATAGATTTCCGTGGTGGCGGCCAGCGCCTCTGTAATTTCTGTGGAAGGTGTTCCCGGATAAGCCGTTGCCACGCGCACCCCGGCTTCATAAGCACCACGTGCTATGGCTTCATTACCAAGTAAAAGATCCATATTTTGCAGCTTTCCCCCTTGTTGAATGTATCGGATGTTGACAATTGTACCATTGTTCACTTGCAACATCCTTATCATATCATATCGGCGGGGCGAAGAGCAAGAAAATGCACGGCCTTTCCACTGCAAAACACGGTTTATTCCAGAACTCTAAGACAATTTCCCAACACGACAACTCCAAAACGAATCTCGAACCATCCCGTTTAAGGGTACTTTTGCAAAAGGGCACCAAAGACACACGCTGTGTTTGCAAGGCAATTTTGGCTTTTTCCGGTTTACCGGTTTATACGCTCAACTCTTTCGCCTTGCTAAGACAGTTTTTGTTTTCCCGCAACAAAGGGTGAATGATCTCGTTTAAAAATTCGCTCACCTGCTGGGGGGCACGCCCCACATAATCGGCTGGGTTCATCAGCTCTGCCAGTTCTTCGCCGGATAGCCCAAAAGTGGCATCGGCAGCCAAGCGCTCCAAAAGATCATTCTGCCCGCCCTCTTCTTTTACAATACGTCCGGCTTCTTGCGCGTGTTCGCGAATGCGTTCATGCAACTCCTGCCTGTCTCCCCCTTTTTTCACGGCACGCATCAAAACATTTTCGCTTGCCATAAAAGGCAACTCGGCCGCAAGGCGCCGTTCTACCACTTTGGGATACACCACAAGCCCATCGCAAACGTTGAGCAGTAAATTCAAAATGGCATCCGCGGCCAAAAAGCCCTCGGCCATGGCGATGCGTTTGTTGGCCGAATCGTCCAAAGTACGCTCGAACCATTGTGTCGAAGCCGTAAGCCCGGGGTTTAAACAATCCACCTCGAGATAACGTGCAATGGCGCAAATACGCTCACTGCGCATGGGGTTCCGCTTATACGGCATAGCAGACGAGCCAATTTGCTGTTTGCCAAACGGTTCTTCCATCTCTTTGAAATTTTGCAAAATACGCAAATCATTGCCAAATTTTCCGGCACTTTGGGCAATGCCGGAAAGGCAGGTCAACACAAAAAAATCCACTTTGCGCGAATAGGTTTGTCCGGAAACCGGCACAATTTTTTCAATGCCTACCTCTTTGGCAATGTGCTCTTCCACTTTTCTAATTTTTTCTTCATTTCCACCAAACAACTCCATGAAGCTGGCCTGTGTTCCTGTGGTACCTTTGCTACCCAGCAATGCAAGATTCTGTAGACGGTGCTCCACCTCGCAAAAGTCTAGATAAAATTCATGCAACCACAAACTCGCACGCTTGCCCACCGTGGTGGGTTGTGCCGGCTGCAAATGCGTATATCCCAAGGCAGGCAAATCCTTATACTGTTCCGAAAAATCAGCAAGTAACGCAATCACACCAAGCAATTTAGAACGTATAAGTGTTAGGGCTTCTTTCATCACCAGAATATCGGTGTTATCGCCCACGTAGCAACTTGTGGCACCCAAATGGATGATGCCGGCGGCTTTGGGGCATTGCTGACCATAAGCATACACATGGCTCATCACATCATGACGAACCTGCTTTTCCCGCTCCTCGGCCACATCATAGTTGATGTTGTTTTGGTAAGCTTCAAGCTCTGCCACCTGACTTTCCGTGATGGGCAAGCCTTCCTTCATTTCGGCTCTGGCCAGGGCCACCCAAAGTTTGCGCCAAGTGCAAAACTTGTTTTCGTTTGAAAAGATATATTGCATTTCATCAGAAGCATAGCGCGTGCTAAACGGGGAAATGTAGCGATTCTGTTGCATAAAAACCCTCCCAGGAATATTAACGTTCTGTATAATAAAAATAAAATAAAACAATTAAAAACTTTGTATTAAAGGCTAAAGTACGATACACCGCCCTCAAACAGTTTCTGGTGTTTGTTCCCCTCCACGTTGGTGTAGAGGTGTGCACCGCTGCGTTCCGAGTGCGCCATTTTCCCAAAAATACGCCCATCCGATGAGGTAATGCCCTCGACGGCACAGAAGCTACCGGCTGGATTGAAGCGGATGTCCATACTGGGCTCATCGTTCAAATCGACGTATTGAGTGGCCACCTGCCCCTTTTGAATCAGTTCTTGCAACAATGCAGGAGAAGCGATGAAACGCCCCTCACCATGGCTGATGGGAATGGTTTGAATGCTGCCGAGAGGTTCTTTTGAAAGCCACGGGGAAAGCGAGGAGGCCACACGCGTGCGCACAAGCATGCTTTGGTGGCGCCCGATGCGGTTGAATGTGAGGGTGGGGGCCTTTTCGTCGGGCGCTGTGATGCGCCCATAGGGCACAAGCCCCAATTTGATGAGTGCTTGGAAGCCATTGCAGATACCCAAAATCAAGCCATCTTGCCGAGAAAGCAAGTGATGCACGGCATCAGACAGGGCGGCACCGCGGAAAAAAGAAGCGATGAGTTTGGCGCTGCCCTCAGGCTCGTCTCCACCGGAAAATCCGCCGGGAAAGACAAGCATTTGGCTGTTCTTTATCTTTTCTGCAAGCAAAGAGGCGCTTTCGGCCACTTCTTCGGCCGAGCGGTTGCGAATGACAACCACGTCGGCATCTGCCCCGGCACGCGTCAAGGCTCGGGCCGTGTCGTACTCACAGTTTGTACCGGGGAAAACCGGCACCAGGGCACGCGGTTTGCCTATGCCTATTTTGGGGGCTTTTTGAGGCCTGGTTTTTGGCACAAAAGAAAGGCAGGGTGGTTTTTCTGCACAGGTTGGATTGCGATAAGGAAGCACCGGCTCCAGGCGTGACTCCCAAGCCTCTTGCACCTCCGCTAAATTCACACATTCATCACCAAAGTCCAAGAGGTATTCGTCGATGATTTCCCCAAGCAGTTCACCGATATCTGCCTTGTCGGCCAGCTCCAAAACGAAGCTCCCGAAAGCGGGTGTATACAATTCGTTCTGGTTCACACCCTTTGCAAAACGCAAGCCCAGGGCATTGCCAAGTCCCATATTGAAAATGGCCTCTGCAATGCCTCCGCGGCCACAAGCCCAAGCTGATAAAATTTGTTTATCGGCAATCGCTTTTTCCACATTTGCAACTGTTTTGAGAAAATCTTCCGCGTTTGGGGTAAGGTTATCCTCGCACAGCTTTGTGCGAAGCAAAACCACACGGTTTCCACTCTTCGTAAATTCTGTGCCAAGAATACGCTCGCTGTGCCCGGCCGCCACGGCAAAGGAAACCAAGGTTGGCGGCACATCCAAATTTTCAAAGCTACCACTCATCGAATCTTTTCCGCCAATGGCGGCCACACCCAAATCAAGCTGAGCTCGAAAAGCGCCCAGCAGGGCAGAAAAAGGCTTTCCCCAACGCAAGGGATCCTCTTTGAGGCGCTCAAAATACTCTTGGAAGCTCAGATAGATATTTTTATGCGAAAAGCCACAGGCAACCAGGCGCGCCACGCTTTCAAGCACAGCGAGGTAGGCACCGGTATAGGGGTTTTGCTCGCTGATATACGGGTCAAAACCATAGCTCATGCCTGCACAGGTTGTGGTTTCACCCAAAACCGGAAGCTTCATGGCCATCGCCTGTGTTGGTGTTAGCTGACGACGACCACCAAACGGCATAAGCAAACTGGCTGCACCAATGGTAGAGTCAAACATTTCAGAAAGCCCTTTTTGCGCACAGAAAGATAGATCCGATACAAAAGATTGCCATTTTTGCTGTGTGGTCTCGCCACCCGGGGGTGTGAACTGCGGTGTGGGAAGAGCGGGTACTGCAAGCGCTGTATGCTTTTCTGCTCCATTGGAATTGAGAAAATTGCGTGATAAGTCCACAATTTTTTCGCCACGCCAAAACATACGCAAACGTCCACAATCGGTGATTTTGGCCACCTCAGTGGCGTCCATATTTTCGGCAAAAGCAAGTTCTTTCATGCGATTGACGTCGTCGGCTTTCACCACTATGGCCATGCGTTCTTGACTTTCGCTGATGGCAAGCTCTGTGCCGTCCAAACCCTCATATTTTTTTGGAATCGCATCCAATTGGATGTCGATACCGTCCGACAATTCCCCAATGGCCACACTGACACCACCGGCACCGAAATCGTTGCACCTGCGAATGAGACCTGTGGCCTCCGGATTGCGAAAAAGACGCTGTAATTTACGCTCTACCGGCGCGTTTCCCTTTTGTACTTCGGCACCACAAGCGGATAGGCTTTCTACTTTATGTGCTTTGGACGATCCCGTGGCACCACCACAACCGTCGCGGCCCGTGGCTCCCCCCAAAAGAAGGACAATGTCTCCGGCTTCGGGCACTTCGCGGCGCACCGCAGACAAGGGCACCGCGCCCAGAACAGCACCCAGCTCCATACGCTTCGCAAGGTAGCCGGGATGATAAATCTCCCGCACATAGCCCGTTGCAAGCCCGATTTGGTTGCCATAACTTGAGTATCCGGCGGCGGCAGTGCGCACCAGTTTGCGCTGGGGAAGCTTGCCCGGTAAGGTATCGGCAACCGGCGCAAGCGGATTGGCGGCACCGGAAATTCGCATGGCACCAAACACATACCCACGGTTGGCCAAAGGATCTCGAATGGCACCGCCAATGCAGGTGGCCGCCCCGCCAAACGGTTCAATCTCTGTGGGGTGATTGTGCGTTTCATTTTTAAATAGAAGCAACCAAGGTTCCTGCTCGCCATTGACATCGGCCGAAATTTGCACACTGCACGCGTTGATTTCCTCGCTCTCGTCCACCCCATGCAACCTGCCCTGTGCCTTCAATGCCCTGGCTCCGATGGTGGCCAAGTCCATGAATGTCTCAGGCTTATTTTTGTTTACATATAGTTGTTTTCTTGTTTCACAATACAAATCGTATGTTTTTTTTGTTTTTTCATCGTGAATTTCTGCGGAATCAATTTGTGTGCCAAAGGTAGTGTGGCGGCAGTGGTCGCTCCAGTAGGTATCAATCATACGCAGTTCGGTTACGCTTGGGTCGCGCCCCTCTTCGCAAAAATAATTTTGACAAAATAGGAGGTCATCAGCATCCATGGCAAGCCCATATTCATGCAAAAATTCATAGCGGGCATCCTGCGACATCTCCCGAAAACCGGACAAAATCAAAATGTTTTCGGGTTCCGGAAACTCCGTGTCCAAACTGTTTTTTTCACCCAAGGGCTCCTCTTGGGATTCGACAGGATTAATTATATATTTCTTTATTTCATCGATTTCATTGTTTGAAATGCTGCCATAGAAAAGATATACTTTGGCACTTTTTACGAGGGGGCGCGCTGCTTGACTGATGAGTTGAATGCATTCGGCAGCCGAATCGGCACGTTGGTCGAATTGGCCCGGCAGATAAGATACGGCAAAACAAACATCAGAGGCCGGCAGGGTATGGTGCAAGATGTCGACAGGTGGTTCGATAAAAACGGTAGAACAACAATCTAAAAAGAGTTCCTCAGAAATATGTTCCACATCATAGCGGTGTAAAACACGAAGTTTGGAAAGACCTTGAATACCAAGAAGTTGTACAAGCTCCTCGGCCAGCGAAGATGCCTCCACTGCATATTCCGGTTTTTTTTCTGCATAGACACGATAGACCATAATTGTATCACCACTCCAGTTTTGAAGAAAATCTGTTTATAGACAAAACAGTTTATAGCAAATCAAGCGCTTTTTGTCCAATATCTTTGCGATAGTAGAGGTGGTCGAAGTGAATGCGCCCGACGGCTTGATAAGCAGAATCCAATGCTTCTCTGAGTGTAGCGGCCGTCGCTGTGACGCTTAAAACGCGTCCCCCGCTGGTAACCGGTGTCTCTCCTTGCAAAACGGTTCCTGCGTGGCAAACTCGGATGCTGTCTAAAGATGACAAGTCCTCAAGACCCGTGATAGGCAAGCCCTTGGCATATGATTCGGGATAGCCACCACTGGCCAAAACGATGCAGGCGGCGGCGGCTTTTCGTAGTTTTACAAGCTCCGGCAACAAACGACCCTCGGTGCAAGCGAGCATAATTTCCAACAAATCACTCTCTAAAAGCGGCAACACCGCCTGTGTTTCCGGGTCACCAAATCGGCAATTGTATTCAATCACTTTGGGGCCATTTTGTGTGGCCATCAACCCAAAGTAGAGACACCCTTTGAACGGTGTGCCGCGCTCACTCAAGGCACGTACAGTGGGCAAAAAGATGGTGCTGAAACATTCCTCGGCCAAGGCATCTGTATAAACCGGATTGGGTGAAACAACCCCCATCCCCCCGGTGTTGGGGCCTCTGTCACCATCCAAAGCACGCTTGTGGTCCATGCAAGAGGGCAAGGGCACCAAGGTTTTCCCATCACAAAAAACCAAAACACTGATTTCCGGCCCAATTAGGAACTCTTCGATGACAATCTGTGCACCACTATCGCCGAATATCTGCTCTTGCATGAGCTGGCGTACGGCCGAAACGGCTTCCTGCTCATTTTGACAAATGAGCACACCCTTCCCGAGGGCGAGGCCATCGGCCTTTACAACAATGGGATATGCTTCATTTGTTTCCAAATAAGTTAAAGCTGCCTCCATGTCAGAAAAACTTTGATAGCTTGCCGTGGGAATACCGTGCTGTTGCATTAGCTCTTTGGCAAAAATCTTGCTGGATTCAATTTGCGCAGCGGCGGCAGTGGGCCCAAAAGCCGGGATTCCCTGTGCTTCCAAAGCATCTACCAACCCAAGAGCCAAAGGGTCGTCCGGCGCCACAACAACATAATCAATTTTATCATCAACGCAATATTGTGTGATTGCAGCAATGTCAGTGGCACTTATCGAAACACAGTTTGCATGGGAGGCAATACCACCATTCCCGGGAATGGCCACGATGCTGTCACAGGAAGGGCTTTCCGACAATTTTTGAATAAGCGCGTGTTCTCGTCCGCCACCACCGATAACGGCAATTTTCTTCATTGGTTTCAGCCTCCGCAATTCAGTAATAAGTGCTACATAGAGTAATAATCATGCAATTATCTCCTCAATGGAAAAACAAACGCAAGCCAGTAAACGCCATGGCAATGTTGTATTTGTCACAGCAGGCAATGACATGGTCATCGCGAATGGAACCACCCGGTTGTGCAATGCAATCCACGCCACTACGGAATGCTCGTTCAATATTGTCTCCAAAAGGGAAGAAAGCATCACTGCCTAAGGCAACACCACGCACAGAGGAAAGGTAATCCAGGCGCTCCACATCTTTTAAAGGAGTGGGACGCTTTGAAAAGTAGTTTTGCCAAACTCCATCCGCCAGAAGTGCCTCCCGATCGGCGGTATCTCCAAGGAATTGGTCGATGGCATTGTCTTTTTCGGCACGCCCCACCGTCTCTAGGAAAGGCAATTCCAGAACACACTCGTGCTGGCGCAAATGCCATATATCAGCCTTGTTACCCGCCAAACGTGTGCAGTGAATGCGGCTCTGTTGCCCGGCCCCCACACCGATGGCCTGCCCGTCTTTTACATAACAAACCGAGTTCGACTGCGTATATTTCAATGCAATCAGAGCAATCAAAAGATCTCGTATTTGGGCTTCGGAAAACACCTGATTGGCCGTAGGAATATGCTGTAAAAGAGAAGAATCAATTACTGTGTCGTTTCTGCCCTGTTCAAAGGTGATGCCAAAAATATCTTTGCGTTCTATTTCTGTGGGCCTGTAGGCGGCATCCACTTGGAGAACGTTGTAGTTTCCCCCGCGCTTTTTTTGCAAGATAGACAAAGCCTCAACGGAATATCCCGGTGCAATTATGCCATCGCTGACCTCTTTCAAAAGGAGCTGCGCCGTGCTTTCATCGCATTCGTCAGAGAGTGCCACCCAGTCTCCAAAACTGGACATTCGGTCGGCTCCACGTGCACGTGCATAGGCGACGGCCAAAGGGCTGAGCGAGAGAGAGGGGTCAATGTTATAGGCCTGACGAAGCTGCTCGGAAAGTGGTAGGCCAACAGCGGCACCAGCCGGAGACACATGTTTAAATGATGCAGCGGCCGGAAGACCCGTTGCATGCTTGAGCTCACACACCAATTGCCAGGAATTTAGGGCATCTAACAGATTGATATAACCGGGATTTCCGTTCAAAATCTTCAGCGGTAACTCCTGTGAAGAAAAAATACGTGCCGGTTTTTGGTTTGGATTACAGCCGTATTTCAGTTCCAGTTCTTTCATACAATCCTCCGATTTTGACAAATTAAAAATACATGTAAAACAAAAGTATTGTCAATATATTACTGCTTCGAACCCACTTCACGCCTTTGCAAACTGCATTCAGTGGGCGAAAAGCCCCTCTGTGCAAAGTGCCTCCACAGCTCTAGGAAGCAGAACCCACTCGGCTTCTTCCATCACACGCCTCTGTAAACTTTCCGCGGTGTCCCCTTCATGCACTTCAACCGGTTTTTGCAACAAAATGCGTCCTCCGTCTGTAATTTCATTTACAAGATGCACGGTAGCACCTGTAATTTTCACACCCCGGGCGAGAGCGTCCGCATGCGGCTTCAACCCATAGTAGCCATTTCCACAAAATGATGGGATTAAACTTGGGTGAACATTGACAATTTTATCTTTATACTGTGAGAGTATCAATGGGCCTAGAATTGTTAAGAACCCGGCTAAAACAACAAAGTCTATATGATGCTTTGTAAGAAGCTCGACAAGGGCTTCATCATAAAGTTCTTTTTGTGTATAGTCTTTTGGGGAAAGGATGCAAGAGGGGATGGATGCCATCTTGGCACGTTCCAAGGCGAAGGCTCCTGCTTTGGAAGAGCACACCAGAGCCAAATCCACATGGGGTGTTTCTCCTCGCGCGCCGGCATCTATCAAAGCTTGTAAATTCGTGCCGCCACCCGAAACGAGCACGGCTACCCTCTTCACAAAAACACCTCCTGTGCCCCGGAACAAATTTCACCCAACACAAAAGCGTTTTCTCCATTTTTTCGTAGAATATCCAAAGAGCGAGACACATCTTCCGGCCGCACAACCAGACACATGCCCACACCCATGTTGAAGGTGTGGAACATTTCATCAGAAGGAATGTCTCCGGTTGTGGCAATGAGTGAAAAAAGTGCTTGGGGCGGTATGCTGTCTGTGCACAGGCGCGCGGCCAGATGCGGTGGCAACATACGGGGAATGTTTTCATAAAACCCACCGCCGGTGATATGGCAAATGCCGGAAACCGAAACTTGTGAAAGCAGTTCCAAAACCGTTTTCACATAAACTTTTGTGGGAGTTAAAAGCGCATCTGCCAGTGTTCCATTCAATTCAGGAAAAACATTATATATAACACTATTCTCATTTTCCATGTTGAATACGCTTCGTATCAAAGAAAATCCATTCGAATGAACGCCAGAAGAGGGCAGTGCCAGAATCACATCGCCGGCCTGCATATTGCTGGTGGAAATCATTTTTTTTTCGTCCACAATTCCCACAGAGAAACCGGCCAGATCGTACTCATCCTCCGGATAAAAACCGGGCATTTCAGCTGTTTCACCGCCGAGGAGTGCACAGCCCGCTTGGACACATCCTTCGGCAACACCGGCCACAATTTGCTCAATACATGCAGGGTTATTTTTACCACAGGCAATGTAGTCGAGAAAAAACAAAGGGCGCGCACCACTACACAAAATGTCATTGACACACATAGCCACACAATCGATGCCAACGGTGTTGTGCTTATCCAGTAGAAAGGCCAACTTTAATTTGGTTCCCACACCATCTGCCCCGGAAACAAGCACCGGTTTTTCAAGACCCGTCAAGTCGGGAGCGAATAAGCCACCAAAGCCGCCGAGGCCACCCATCACTCCGGGAATTTGTGTTCTTGCCACATGAGACTTCATACGATGAACTGCTTCATATCCGGCATTGACATCCACACCGGCCGCCTTATACCGGTCGCTGGCACTTTTTTGCATAGTTTGCTCCTTTAATGAGAAAAATTCCAAGTGGATACACCTCAATCCCTGCCGGACGACTGGGCCTCATCCCCAAGCTTTTGCTCGAATTTACTTTTTTGTTGCTGCGCAGGTGGTGCAATGGGATATCGACCGCTAAAGCAGCCATCACAAAAACCAAGGGAACATTCCGGTGCTAAATTGTTTAATATGTCAATAGAAAGATAGCCGAGCGTGTCGGCCCCAATGATTTCCCGAATTTCCTCAATGCTGTGATTATACGCGATTAAATTTTCACTCGAGTCTATGTCTGTGCCAAAGTAGCAGGGGTAAAGAAACGGTGGGCACGACAAACGGACATGTACTTCTTTTGCGCCGGCCTCTCGAAGCAAGCGAATAATTTTTAAACTTGTGGTGCCGCGCACAATCGAATCGTCCACCATCACCACGCGTTTGCCCTTTACCGTGGAGGAGATGGGGGTCAATTTGATGCGTACATCGTTTTCTCGCCTACTTTGCGTGGGAGCAATAAAGGTGCGGCCGATGTATTTGTTTTTCAAAAAACCCATGTCATAGGGAATGCCGCTTTGCCTGGCATAGCCGATGGCGGCATCGATGCCGCTATCCGGCACGCCGATGACAACATCGGCCTCCACCGGATGTTCCAGCGCCAATTGCTCACCGGCGCGCAGGCGTGCCTCGTGAACGGAAACCCCCTCAATAACAGAATCGGGGCGCGCAAAATAGACATACTCAAACACGCACATAGACGAGGGGCCGCCCGTGTGTGTTTGAATGCTTTCGATGCCGTCTTCTGTTACACAAACAATTTCGCCCGGCAGAATGTCGCGCTCAAAAGTGGCGCCAATGGCGTTGAGGGCACAAGATTCGCTGGCAAAAACGATGCTGTTTCCTATTTTCCCCATACATAGTGGGCGGAAGCCATGTGGGTCTCGGGCGGCCACAAGCTTGCGTGGACTCATCACCAAAAGGGAGTAGGCGCCGCTGAGCTTATACATGGCCATTTCCACGGCGCGCTCGATGCTGGGCACGGTAAGCCGGGCCTCTGTGATGGTATAGGCAATCACTTCCGTATCGCTGGTGGTATGAAAAATACCGCCTTGCAACTCTTTTTCCCGGCGCAGCTCCGAGGCGTTGGTCAGATTTCCATTGTGGGCAACGGTCATGGTACCCTTGATGTGGGTAGAGACCAAAGGCTGCGCATTGGCGCGATGGCTTCGCCCAGTGGTAGCGTAGCGCACATGCCCCAATGCAATCTGCCCATGGCCGAGAGCTTGCAAAGTCTGCTCTTGAAACACCTCATTGACAAGGCCGATATCGCGGTGATTTGTGACAACACCACGGTCATTAACAGCAATACCGCAGCTCTCCTGTCCACGGTGTTGCAAGGCATAGAGCCCATAATAGCACAGCCTTGCCACATCGTCGAGGTCTCCGCGGTCATATAACCCCAGCACGCCGCATTCCTCATGGGGTTTCTCAAAGCCATTCGGCGCAGAATTCATTGTGCTTCTCCCAGAAGGCGTTTCATCACTTCTTTATAGGCATCCTCTACACCACCCATATCGCGGCGGAAACGGTCTTTATCCAACTTTTCGTGCGTATTGCTATCCCAAAAACGGCAGGTATCAGGCGAAATTTCGTCGGCCAGCACAATGGTGCCGTCGGCTGTTTTCCCAAACTCCAGTTTAAAGTCTATTAAATCAATATTGGCATCTTTCAAATAGTTACGGAGCACATCGTTCACCTTAAATGCATAGTTTGCAATGGTTTCAAGTTCTTCCTCCGTGGCCCATTGCATGGCCAAGATATGGTAATGGTTCACCATTGGGTCACCCAATGCGTCATCCTTATAGCAATATTCCAAAACCGTGCGGCTCATGGGTGTGCCTTCTTCCAAGCCAATCCGTTTTGCAAGGCTGCCTGCGGCAATGTTGCGCACAATCACCTCAAGTGGCACAATGGCAACACTTTTCACAAGCGTTTCGCGCTCCGACAACTCTTTCACAAAATGGGTGGGGACCCCTTCTTTTTCTAAAAGCTTCATCAGGTGGTTTGTCATTCGGTTGTTGATGGGTCCCTTGCCCACGATGGTTCCCTTTTTGGCACCGTTTCCGGCCGTGGCGTCATCTTTATAATCCACAATCACAAGCGCTGCGTCTTCGGTAGCATACACCTTTTTTGCTTTTCCTTCGTAAATCATCTCTCGTTTTTCCACGTTTTTTACTTCCCTTCTTTTTGGCTCTTTAATATAAATCATTTCGGCTCAAATTCAAGACAATTGCTCTTGCAATTTTTTATCTTTCTCTAAAACGGCATCTGTCATCGATGTGCGATGTTCCAAAAGACGACCGGCCAGGGCTTCATCGCTTACGGCCAAAATTTGAGCAGCGAGCAAGGCGGCATTTGCCCCAGCTCCAAGCCCCACCGTTGCCACCGGAATACCCGGGGGCATTTGCACGGTAGACAACAGCGCATCCAACCCATCCATAGCACCACCTTTACAAGGGATACCAATGACAGGCAACAAGGTGTGCGCTGCCACAACACCTGCCAAATGTGCTGCCATACCGGCAGCGGCAATGAGAACACCAAAACCGTTCCCCTTCGCATTTTGAACAAATTCTGAAACCTCGTGCGGTGTGCGGTGGGCACTCATGATGTGCACTTCCACCGGAACATCCAAACTTTTCAATGTATCGATGGCTTTTTGCACCACAGGCATATCACTGTCACTACCCATCAAAATCGCTACCTTCTTCATGCTTCCTCCTTTTGGATTTCGAAAAATGTGGCCTTAATCCCGTTTTATTATACCATCAATAGAAACAAACGCAAGAGGTAAATGAGCGAGAGAAGGCTGCACAAAAAAACGTTTTGTCGAAAAAATTTTTTTAAGCGGCAAAGGTTCAAAAAATCACAAATAGCACTTTATTGCTACTTGGTTCTTTTTTGTCCCCCGGTATAGTCCGCCTTGAAAAACAAGGCAAATTGTGGTATAATTTTGGTGAAAATTCACTTTAAAAACCCCACCCTAAGCAAGGAGGATTTTCCGTGAAAAGATGTTTGATTTTGGGTTTGGCCGCCCTATTAACGCTGGGGCTATCGGCTTGTGGCATAAGTTCTGTTCCCTTTATCGAAAATGGGCTGCAAGAAGTGGTTGGCAATTTTCTGGAAAGTGATTTTGTGAAAAACGATTCTGTGGGCGATGTGCAGAACGGTTTCGTTTTTGAAAATGACAAAGAAGACGAAAATGCGACCCTTGGTAACGACGAAATCCTTTTGATCAATGAAAGCAAACAGGCCATTTCCTATGCCTATATCACGGAAAGTGGTTCCAATGTTTGGAGCGATGATTTACTTGATAGCCGGGTTTTGGGCAAACTTGAAGAGACTTCGTTTACGATGCCACAAGGGAATGGTGTTTTTGATTTTCGGCTACAAGGAGAAACCGGAGACATCTACGAGTTTAAAAGTTTGGTTTTAGATGCGAACGAAACCTTGGTATTTACAAACGAAAACGGCGGAACCCTTGAGCACTATTCTGCAGACGGTGGCTTTTTTACTGAAATCACGGCAACTCTTTCAGATGAGGCGTCCGGCAGCGAGGAAAGAAATGGGCCAGAAGTCAGCTTTGGCAATGGCCTTCCTGAAGATGTGACACAACTTTACATGAGCCCCAGTGACGACCCAAGCTGGGGCGAAAACCATTTGGGTACAGAGATGTTGTATGCAGGAAATGCTGTGGGACTTAGAATAGAAGACGGTGTCTATTATGATGTGAATGTGGAACTGGAGGATGGTACGGTTGCCGAATTTTATCAAATGCCTTTATATGTAAGCGATTCGCTCAACCTAATACAAAGCGGCAATCGCTATATTATAGAAGTAGTCGATATGAACGACATGGTTACGGGCAGTTACTATGATGTGAACGGAGGCACCGGGGCCGGAGACAGCTTTGATACCCAGTATTACGGCTCCACTTGATAGACTCACACACGGCCATGGCATGGCCATAGAAACCAAAAAACGCACCCAAAACGGGTGCGTTTTTTTTGGTGGAAAAGAAGGGGAGAGCCCCCATCATTGTGATGAATTTGCTCAAGAAAAACCTTTTGTATATATGCACTTGGCGTAATATGGCAAGATGATTTTTGTGAAAGAGCGTTCCCTGTGTTCATAAGCAATCTATGACCAGAGCAAACTTTTCAGACGGTAAAGCAGGGCAACTTAATTTCGGTACTATTCTGCGCGACGATAGATATTTAAAGGCGCGTTTAGAAGATGGCGAATATGTTTTGGGCGTGCGCCCGGACCACCTGTTTGTGGATGAAGGGGAACCCTTGTTCTCTTGGCCGGGGCAAGTTCGATATCTAGAGCGTTTGGGGCCTGAAACCTTGATTCATATAAAAACCGAAGATAAAAACGGTGTGAGCCTGATACCGGGGCTTACGAAGGATTTAGATAGCGATGCAACCGTTCGAATGTCCGTTCGCCGAGGTAAAGCCCACCTGTTTCATGCCGAGAATGGCACCAGAGTTCAAAAATAACACGAATCAGAGAACGTAACTGTTTCACGAGAATCTTGAAATAGTTCCGTTTTTTTTATGCACAAACAGCTCTTTTGACAAAAAGTGCCATTCTTCCTTTTCTCTATGCGCTACAATCAAACCAGCAAATGACAAAGTGATTTCCGTATACCTTTTTCACACAGAGAGGCGGGAAGCACAAAGCTCTCATTTGCCCCGTCGCATCAGAGAAAGGAGAATCAACATGAACAATGGACAAACCATTTCGCCCGAACAGCTTTCTGCAAGTGAGTATGCAGCCACTGTGGGCAAAACAACCGCAAAAGGTGTAGCCGGAAAGCTCACTCTTTTTGGTTTTTTTGCTATGACAGCCAGTATGGTTATGACCGTGTACGAATACCCCACCTTTGCCACAAGCGGCTTGCAGCTTGTGTTCTTTTTACTGCTCGGTGGTTTTTTGTGGTTTTTACCGGTGGCCCTGTGCGCAGCGGAAATGGCCACGGTGAAAGGCTGGGAAGAGGGGGGGATTTTTGCCTGGGTTAGTGGCATGCTGGGAGAACGCTTCGGTTTTGCCGCCATCTTTTTCCAATGGTTTCAAATTACCGTTGGCTTTGTAACTATGATATACTTTATATTAGGGGCACTGGCTTCTGTTTTGAATTTCGATGCACTCAACACAAATCCCGTTGTGAAACTTATCGGTGTTTTGGTTGTGTTTTGGCTCGTCACCTTTTCGCAGTTGTTTGGCACGCGCTTTACGGCTCGCCTTGCCAAAGTGGGCTTTATTGTGGGCATCGTCATCCCGGCTGTAATTTTGTTCGCACTCGGCCTTGCCTACATTGTGGGTGGAAACCCGTTGCAAATCAGCTTCACGCCTTCGGCCTTCGTGCCGGACTTTAGCCAGATTTCCACGCTTGTGGTGTTTGTTTCGTTCATATTGGCCTATATGGGCGTGGAGGCTTCGGCTTCGCATATCAACGAATTGCAAAACCCAAGCCGAAACTATCCCCTGGCCATGATTATTTTGGTGGTGGTGGCCATTGTGCTCAACACGGTGGGTGGTGTCACTGTGGCTGCGGTAATTCCGCAAAGCGAGCTCAGCCTGTCTTCGGGTGTTGTACAAACCTTTCAAACGCTCTTTACCCACTTCGATTCTTCGCTTGGCTGGGCTGCGCGCGTGGTGGCGGCCATGTTGGCACTGGGCGTGATAGCAGAGGTGAGCAGCTGGGTAGTAGGCCCTTCCCGTGGAATGTTTGCAGCCGCACAAAAAGGGTTGCTGCCCAAGGTATTTACAAAAACGAATAAGAAAAATGTGCCGGTACCACTGGTGCTTGTGCAAGGGCTTGTGGTAACCGTGTGGGCCTTGGTGCTCACCTTGGGTGGCGGCGGCAACAACCTCTCTTTTCTCACGGCAATTTCTCTTACCGTGGTCATCTACATTGTGGGATATGTACTAATGTTCCTAGCTTATATCCGCATGATTCGGCGCAAGGATATCAAACGAAGCTACAATGTTCCCGGGGGCACCGGCTTTAAATACGTCGTAGCTATTGTCGGCTTGCTCACTTCCATTGTGGCACTGGGCATCAGCTTTGTACCACCCTCTAGCCTTGCCGGTGGTGAAGATGGTACCTATCTCAGCATTTTGGCCATCAGTTTTGTGGTGGTGGTGGTTTTGCCGTTCCTTATTTACGAATTCTATGGTCGCCACCATTCCGACCCAAACTATCAGCACACACGTTTAAAACATCATGAACAAAATAAATTTGTGCCCTTGTTTGCACGCGGAGAACATGCCATTGCACAAAAACGAACAAATCGGAAAAAGGATGCATCTACATCTGATGCACCTCAAAAATAGGAGGTTTTGCATATGTTGTTTGAAAGAAATGAAAGTGACCGCTTTCTCAGGCCCATCTTCGGCACCCGAGCAGAGACACAAGATATTCCCAAATATCAATTGGCAAAGGAACCACTGGAACCACGTATTGCTTATCGCCTTGTGAAAGACGAGCTTCTGGATGAGGGTGTGGCAAGGCAAAATTTGGCCACTTTTTGCCAAACCTATATGGAAGAAGAGGCCACACGCCTCATGGGCGAAACACTTGAAAAAAATGCCATAGACAAAAGCGAATACCCCCGCACGGCAGAATTGGAAAATCGCTGCGTCAATATTTTGGCCGATTTATGGCACGCGCCAAGACAGGCAAAGTTTATGGGAACCAGCACCGTGGGAAGCAGTGAGGCGTGTATGCTTGGCGGTATGGCCATGAAATTCCGCTGGCGCAAAAGAGCGGCTGCTGCCGGCATCGATGTGAAAGCCAAAAACCCAAATTTGGTCATCTCCTCCGGGTACCAAGTTTGTTGGGAAAAATTTTGTGTCTACTGGGACATTGAAATGCGCACGGTTCCCATGGAGACCACACAGATGCATCTTGATGCAAAACGCATCCTCGAGTACGTCGATGATTATACCATCGGTGTAGTAGGTATCATGGGCATCACCTACACAGGCGAGTACGACAACATTGAGGCCTTAGACAAAGTGCTTTCGGAGTACAATAAAAATGCCAAAATTTCAGTTCCCATTCATGTAGACGGCGCTTCCGGAGCCATGTATGCACCCTTTATGGAACCGCACCTTAAGTGGGATTTCTGCCTGGAAAATGTGGTGTCCATCAACACTTCAGGGCACAAATATGGCCTGGTATACCCCGGAATCGGCTGGGTTCTGTGGCGCGATGCCGAATTTTTGCCGGAAGAGCTCGTGTTCAAGGTAAGCTATCTGGGCGGCGAGATGCCCACAATGGCCATCAACTTCAGCCGCTCTGCCGCACAAATCATTGGCCAATACTACAGCTTTGTGCGCTTCGGCTTCAACGGATATAAAGAGATTCACCAAAAAACTCATGAAGTGGCCACTTTTTTGGCATCAGAGGTGGAACGCACAGGCCTATTTGAAATGCTCAACCGCGCAGAACATTTGCCCATTGTGTGCTATCGCCTGAAAAATAGCGCCAATGTGGCGTGGACACTCTATGATTTAGCCGACCGCTTACAGATGAAAGGCTGGCAGGTGCCGGCCTATCCCCTGCCCGAAAATTTGCAAGATACAACCATTCAACGCTATGTGGTGCGCGCCGATTTTGGCATGAATATGGCTGAAGAGTTCGCCGAAGATTTTAAACAGGCCATTGAGCAGTTGTCGAAAGCGCGTGTTTTAAATGGGGAAACCCCCAAGAACAAAGTGCATGGTTTCACGCACTGATAGGCAGAAAACAGGCAGTGTCGGCTCAATAACCGGAGATTTACCCATCTCTTATCGTGCTTGTTTTTACATCAGAGGCGGTTTGCATAAAACCGCCTTGCACGGGTTTTGAGATGCCGGGCAAAATACAAGGCAGAAAACCGTAATCTTTCTGTTTCGTGGCAGACGCTTGTGGTAAGGGACCCTTATTGTTTAACAAAAAAGAAGGCTGTTTCAATGTGCATGAAACAGCCTTCTTTTTACTTTGACATTATACAATCTTTTTGGGGCTTAAATAGCTACGTGCACCAAAGGTGAATTCAAGGGGATAGCCTTCATATGTTTCGACTAAAAATTCGTCAAATTCATCCTGATAGAGACGCCTTACCACATTGCTTCGCTCTGTATCAAACGCCTCGTCACTCTCGAAATTTGGCACACGGCGATACACCAACAAAGTGCTACCCATCTTGTGGATGCCCACATCTCCCTCGGCCATTTCCTGCAAGCCAGTACGGAACTCCGTCGGGTAATACTCGTCATCCTCCCCGCCGGCAAATTCAAGGTAATTGGTTGCCACCGCCGTGGAAGCGCTGTCTTCCAAAAACTCTCTCCCTGTTATTTCATAAACCTGCTCCACGCCATCTGCGGCCACATCTTCAATGGCATCCCCCGCCTCTAAGCGCGCGCGCAGCTCCTCGGCAACTGCCATCACCTCGTCCTCTTTTTCTTCAACAGGGTCGCTCAATGTATTAAAAGGCAGAGAGATGTATTCAATTGTGCCGAACTGCTCATCATAGTCTGCACGAATTTCCTCATCACTTTTGGCAAGCTCACCATCCGGCCCATAATAAAACGTGAACAAGTCGTCTTTTAGTAAACCGATTGTGGTGGTGCGCATCATGGTGTCGTAACTGATGCCATTCTCTGTGTAAGATTCACTTGAAAAGTCCCAGTAGGATGATAGTTGGTCTCGATAAGTGAGGCTTTCCTCACTTAAAACCACTTCATTTTCGGCGCTAAGACGTTCTATGGCCACATATTCGCGCAATTTTCTATCGGTTTCTTGCGAAAGCCAATCCTCAAATGAGAGCCCTTCTATCTCTTGGTCGAACGGGTCTTGTTCCGCATCTTCCAACATGGAATATCCCAGATTGTATGCATCATATTGCAAATTCAAATACAAGCCGGAGGAAATCTCACGGCCATCCACCGAGCCAATATTCTCATAGAAATTTCCGATACACCCCGTGAAAGACATGCACAAACCAGACACTACCAACAGTGAAATCCATCTGTTTTTCTTCAATTTTTTAAGCTCCCTTCGGAAAAGTGCCAAGCGCTTTTCTTTCTCATTGCATAAAAAAGCCGCTGCGCACAGCGGCCCAGTCTATATATTATACTCGCATTTTGCCATAGATGCAAGCGATAAGCGCTTCTTTTTAACCCCAAAGCGGTGTTGGATACTGCCCGCTTTCATGCTTTTGTTTTAGCGCCTGCATCACACCGGGCTTATCCTCTTGATATGTAACCCCCCACCAACGATCCGAGCTAGACAGCACTTTCACATCTGCCTTTTCACTTTTGATGAGTAATTGTATCGAGCTTGGCAATAAAAATTCACATTTTTCAGGGTTCTTTGGCAGGTTTTCGGCCAAAAAGTTGGGAAATTCCGCCTCCAATTCCTCTATAAAACTCTTATCAAAGCCCCAAAAGTTCATCGACACCAGTGTTTCGGGCGCAATTTTTTCCCATTCCCCGTCTTTTTCCGCCGGTGCTCTTGCACCGATTTCTGCTTTTTCTATACCGGTAGTCTCCACAATATTGCATAAAAAACCATTCTCATCCGCTTTGCACACGCCACGTGTTACACTTCCGTGCTCGGTAACGGTGTTCTCAACATGATATCCCACCATGGCATAGTGATGCTTCTGGTTTGATTTAGGCTCTGTGAGAAATTGATAGAGAGCCTTGTAGGCTTCCGGCCCATAGTAATCATCGGCATTGATAACCGCCACCGGGCCATTGATGAATTCTTTTGCACACAAAAGCGCATGGGAGGTGCCAAACGGTTTCACGCGGCCTTGTGGCACAGAGAATCCCTTTGGTAATTTTTCCAATTGTTGGAAGGCATAGGCCACTTCGATGTTTTTCTCCACCCGGTTTCCGATTGCCCTTTTAAAATCCTCTTCGATTTCGTGTTTGATGATGAAAACAACCTTCTCAAAGCCGGCCCGCTTTGCATCATACAAAGAATAGTCGATGATCAATTCTTTATTTGGGCCCACCGGATCAATTTGTTTGAGCCCTCCATAACGGCTTCCCATTCCGGCCGCCAGCACTACAAGAATCGGTTTCTCCATATTTATGTGTCCTTTCACTCACTATGTTTGATACCCATTCGGGTTGTTTTTCTGCCAATTCCAACTATCACAACACATCGCATCTAAATCCAGCTGGGTTTGCCAGCCGAGCTCGTTTTTGGCACGGGAAGCATCGGCATACATCTCGGCAATGTCTCCGGCTCTACGCGGCAAAATTTCATAAGGTAAATTTTTTCCACATGCCTTCGCATAGGCTTCAATCACTTCCAGCACGCTGTAGCCCTTTCCGGCACCGAGGTTGCATACAAACAAGCCGCCTTTGCTTTCAAACCTTTTCACGGCCGCCACATGACCCCTGGCCAAATCCACCACATGGATGTAATCTCGCACACCGGTGCCATCTTTTGTTTCATAGTCATTGCCAAATACACGCACTTTCTCATACTCGCCCGTGGCCACGCGCGCAATATATGGAACCAAATTGTTGGGAATGCCGCTCGGATCTTCTCCAATCAGGCCCGATGGGTGTGCGCCAATCGGGTTGAAATAGCGTAGCAATGTGGCAGAAAACGTGGGGTCTGCCACACAAATATCTTGTAAAATGCGCTCAATACATAGTTTTGTATACCCGTAAGGGCTCGTGGCTGCCGAGGGCATATCCTCGCGAAAAGGCACCGGATTGTGTTCCCCATACACCGTGGCCGAAGAAGAAAAAACAAAGCGCACAACCCCTGCCTTTTTCATGGCATTTAACACCGATAAGGTACATGCGAGGTTGTTTGTGTAGTATTCCAGCGGTTGCTTCACACTTTCTCCCACCGCTTTTAAAGCAGCAAAGTGTACCACAGCCTCTATGTTTTTATGCTCTTGAAACAGCCTTTCTGTATGCTGTGTATTTGTCAAGTCGATTTGAACAAATTGCAATTTTTTTTCCGCAATCTTCTGCACACGATGCAAAGCCTTTTCGCTGGAATTCGCAAGGTTATCGGCAACCAATACCTCATAGCCCGCGTTTAACAACTCCACACAGGTGTGGCTTCCGATATATCCGGCACCTCCGGTTACAAGAACAGACAAAGTTTCACGTCCTCCCTTCATTTCATGGGCAGTCTCTATACCTCCGCCATCTTTGCTTCCAAACCAAACTGACGGGCTGCCGGTGTTTTGGAAAAACTGTCGCAGATACGGTCTCGCACAAGCCTTCCTGCCTCTAGCGAGGAGACGCTTAGCAAAACAGAATATTGATTTTGTGAATACCGCGCAAACGAATCGGCCTTGCGCAAAGTGTTCATAGACACAACCTTAAATTCAGCCATGGCACGTGCCAAATCATTCGGCTGAATGTCCGACTTTTGCAAGGGTGTTAAGGTGAACAACGCCAACACCAACATTTGACAGTTTCGCTCAGACGCACGCTTCAACAGGGCATACACCTGATGGAAATCGCTATAGTGGCAAAAATAAGCTCCGCGTTGCGGCCTGGAAATTTGTTCGCCACTTGTGAGATCGGCTTTGATAATCATGATGTCCTGTTCGGTTTTATTCACCTTTTCACTGGCCAGCTGATACAAAGCCCTTGCCTCTTGCGGTGGGGTTCCCCCCACATTGTTGCGGTACTGCCGCACCACTTTTGAGTACGTGGTTACCGCAACGCGAAACATTTTGAGCTCGTTGAGTGCACGCAGTTGAAACACCAAAGCCTCGTCGTCCAATATGTCCAGCTGGAAAGGCTTGTTCACCACTTCGAGCAGTTCACGGTATTTCCCCTGTTTCCATAGGTATTCGCAAAGACGATGCACACAGTCTAAGTACTTCTGACGATTGTTAATGAAAAAAGGCACCGCCCAAAGCTCTTGATCAAGCTGTGGTAAAAAATCGCTTTTATACACCTCCATTGCCTCGCGGCAATGTTCCATACGCACGGCAGAGCTCTCTTCCTGCCTTTTTGAAAAATCGCAGTAACTGTTGAAATAATCAAGATCCAATTCCAGCTCTACGGCTGGGTCAAAGCGATAACTTCCGGAGGAATAAATGATGGGGCTTTCCGTTCCGCTTGCGCCCCCATTCAACTCCTTGCGCAGGCTATACACAGCATTTTTAAGCACATTGGCCGGGTCTGCCAGTGTGTCATCCTCCCACAGCGTAGCAATGAGTTTGCGGCTACTGATGAACTTCTCCTTGTTTAAAACCAAAAAACAAAATAGTTGCCACGGCTTTGTAAGCCGAGACGCACTTTGGATGACCAACTGCCCGTTCACCCAAACCGAAAATGAATCCAACATATGAATTCGGATTTTTTGAACTTGCAAGATCCGCCCCCTTTCTGCTCATAGCTTCGTCTCTCGGCAAAATGCAAACGCATCTGTATTCTATCTTCAAAATTATAATGGTATCTATATTATACGCATTTATCACCGATGTTTCAACGATAAATTTTGAAAGGAAGCTTTTATCAAAAAAGACAGGTGGTGTGGCTGTTATTCCATCCGCCACACTACCTGTCTTTTTAAAACCGAATTCAATCCCTAGGCAATATTTCCGGCAATACTGGCCATATCCGATTCATTCAAACCCTTTTCGGATAACAATGCATAACTGGCCTCTTCTTGCGCCCAGATGGCTAGGTACAGTTCCTCTTGGCTTTCACCCAAATAACTGCGAACCACAGAACCGTCTTCGTCCGACAAGGTAAACGCATACACCGATGTGTCGGTTAAAGATAAATCCTCTGCCCCAAGCGCTGTTCTAAAGAGCAACACATCTTGGTCTGAAACATATTCCAGCTCAAGAATATCGCCATCCAACACTCGAATCTCTTTCAATTGATACCCGTCGGGTGTGGTGTTTGGCACGCTTGGCGTGAAACCCAAAACGGCAACCGCATCCGACATCGCTTCAAAACTTTGAGATGACCGTGGCTGTGCGGGGGCAAGTGTTGCACCCGAGGAGGCCGTGGTTACCTCGGCACCATCTACGAATAAAGGCACCAATAAAACCGTGCTCAATGCCAGAATTAAGCTAAGCGTTAAAACCAATACAATCACGAACTTTGAATTTCCCTGCGCATTTTGCTTTTTTTCTTCTACTGAGGATGTTGCGGTTTCGGATACGAAATGGTCTTTCATTTGCATGCTAAGAACAAACCTTCCTTCTTCCTTTAAAACCTCTTTTGCAGTTGCTATTCGCATAGGCTTCAAACTTGTTTTCTACCGTGCAGTCAAGAAAGAAACTGTTTTTTCCTTTTTTGACCATGTAAACCATCGTAACACCCAATTATGAATAAACTATGAATATTCGATAAAAAAACCGCATTTATTTCCTATGCCGTTTGAATTACCTGCGCATTATCAAGAAGTAAAACGACCACATCTTGTGGATGAGGCCGCTTTACCAAACAAATTGTTGTGGATTTCACCAGTTTTATTTCTATCATAACGTCAACACGATTTAGGCTACATTGCTTGGTTGTTGCTCGTCCAATTCGAGCTCTACGCTATACAGTGAGCCGTCTCTTTCGATTTCCAAGCTCACCGTATCGCCCGGGTTGAATTTTGCCAACTCACTGCTCAAATCGAACAGGTCTACAATTTCAACACCTTCGAAAGTTGCGATTCTATCGCCACTTTGTAGACCGGCCTCTTCGGCACCGCTGCCCGAAACCACTTCGTTCACATAAAGACCCGGGCGGCTTACCCCCACGGATGCCATATCTTGTTCACTTACGGTTACGGCGGTGATACCCAGCATCGGACGCCCTTGCACATAACCGTTCTCCAAAAGCTCTTCGGCCACATCCATGGCCGTGTTGATGGGAATGGCAAAGCCGAGACCCTCATTGCCGCTATCACCATTTTTTGCGTTGACAATGCCCACAAGCTCGCCCCGGCTGTTGAACAGGCCACCACCGGAGTTCCCGGGGTTCACGGGTGCGCTCATTTGTATCAGCGTCATCGGGGTTCCTTGAATTGTAATTTCACGCTCTAAAGCAGAAATAATACCATCTGTAACCGTACCTCCCAATTCGCCCGTGGGGTTGCCTATCGCAAGGCAAAAATCACCCACCTGTATTTCGCTCGAATCAGCCAACACCACCGGCGCAAGCCCTTCGGCCTCAATTTGAATTAAAGCGACGTCGGTGGCGGAATCGGTTCCCAGCACAGCGGCCTTAAACTGTCTGCCATCCACCAGGGTGACGGTAATGTTCTGCGCGCCCTCTACAACATGGTTATTCGTCAGAATCAGGCCATCCTCGCTGATGATAACACCGCTACCGGCTCCCACCACCTCTTGCGTTTGGTTAAGAATATTGCTTAGCACGCTTTCGGTTTGAATAGAAACCACCGACTGGCCGCTGGTTTGTGCAATGTCGGCAATCGTTGAACCTTCTGTAGAAATCTCATCTGCCACGGCTCCCCCTGCACTTTGATAAATAATCGAACTGTTGTTTGTGGGTGCAAGCAGATTGATGGCCAAGGCACTTCCACCAAAGCCGGCCATGGCACAGGCCAAGAGAAAGGCTGTTCCGCCCAGAAATTTTGCTGTTGAACGTTTTTTCTTTGGTGATGGACGGGGTGCAGGGTCGTATCGCAGGGAATGTGGATTTTGCTGGTTGGACGAATAGGTGTGCGCGTGTTCGCCAAATGCCGAAGCACCCGGCGGCCTTGCATAGTCGTTGTGTACGTTCGGTGTGTCGGGGGCATGGGCTTTGTGCACCCCGGGTGTGCCTTGTGGATGTGGGTTTGGTGCATAGCTTCCATCCGGGCGTTTTTCAAAGTAGGACATATCATTCTCCTCCTGTTGGCTCATTTTTTTACTGCCTTTTTGGGTTTGTCCAAATGGATTCAACTTGCGTCGTCGCCACTGTAGGCAAATATCATTTGATATGACCCAGTGTAGTGTTTGAATGTGAAAATCATTACAAAAAAAAGTGAAAAAATCGTGTAATGCTTAAAAACGCACAGAAAAACCGTTCACACTGAAAATTTGACGAGCCCTTTCCTTATGTGGTAGCATAGATACAAATATGTTTTAAAAGTGAGGGCAGACAATGCAAGATATTCAAAATCGCGTGGTTTTTGTCACTGGTGGAACCAAAGGTTTGGGCGCAGTAATTTGCAAAAAATTTGCACAAGCAGGTGCAAAAGTGGTTTTGTTTGGCCGCGATGAGGTCGACGGAAAGCGGATTGAAAAAGAACTCAATGAAATCTGCGAGGGCGCCTTGTTCATTAAAGGAGACGTTGTGAACAATGCCGACATCGAAAACGCCATGAACATTATTTTGGAAAAGTATGGAACATTGGATTTTGCTGTGAATAACGCTGCCATCACCGGCGAATTGCATCCATTCTTAGAGACGAGTGTGGAGCAGTATGACCAAATTATGGATATCAATGTAAAAGGCGTTTATCAGTGTATGCAAAACGAGCTCAAAATCATGAGCAAAAACCGTTTTGGGAAAATTGTAAATGTAACCTCTGAAGCGGCCTTTAACGGTGGCTATGCGGGTTTCTCCGCCTATATTTGCAGCAAACATGCCGTAAACGGGCTTACAAAAGCCGCTGCGGTTGAATTTGCAGAACAAGGCATCAATATCAACGCCATTGCCCCGGGCACCATGCAAACACCCATGGTGGAATCGTTCCCGAAAGAGGATGTGGAAAAACTCAGTGCCATTCGTCCCACAAAGCGCCTTGTAGAGGTGGACAGCGTTGCCAACACCGTTTTGTATCTTTGCTCCTCTTACTCCAAAGATATGATTGGGGCATCTGTCATCATGGACGGTGGCTATTCCGCAAGCTAAACGTGGCCAAAAACGCACAGGTTCAACATCCGCCATTACAAAATGTAATTTCAAATACCCGTTTTCAGAGATTTGGAAACGGGTATTTTTAATGTTTGGTTGTGATAAATTAGAGAAAAAAGGGGCATGATGAGTTGAGTGGCAAACGAAAGCGGAGAGTGCTAGAGTTCACAGTTTGTTCATGTCTTTTTCTTGACGTGCACACTCAATTTCGTTAGACTTAGTGTGTTGACCGAAACGGGACACAAAGAGGAGACATCTATATGAACAATGAACAAAAACCGCATCAGCCGCAGAACCAGCAAAAAACATTTCTGGTTTATGCGGGCATTGCGCTTTTACTTTTAATGGTAATGCAATATGTTGTATTCCCATGGTTTCAAAATTCACGTGAGGTGGAGGTTTCTTACAACGAGTTTCTCGCCAAGGTAGAAGCGGGAGAGGTAAGCAGTGTTTCGTTGGATGAAACCACCGGGCGGATTGATTTTGAAGTGGGGGATAGCGAAGCAGGTGAAGAGGGCTCGGCAAGTGAGGCAGGTGTAGCCGCCACTTCCTATTATACGGGGCTGATAGACGATTCGGGCCTTGTGGAGCGCCTTGAAACAGCCACCGGCCCAAACGGTGAACCCATTGAATTTTCGCAAACGGTACCCGTACAACAGGGCGTATTGGGGCAACTTTTTAGCATGCTATTGCCCATGATTTTGATTTTGGGCTCGTCCTACCTACTTTTCCGAATGCTCTCCAAACGCATGGGCGGCGACGCCATGAGCTTTGGAAAATCGAATGCCAAGGTATATGTGCAAGCACAAACGGGCATTACCTTTGATGATGTGGCCGGGCAAGACGAGGCAAAAGAGGCTTTGGACGAAATTGTGGATTTTTTGCACAACCCGGAAAAATACAAATCTGTGGGCGCCAAAATGCCCAAGGGCGCGCTTTTGGTGGGCCCGCCGGGCACGGGCAAAACCCTGCTGGCAAAAGCGGTGGCCGGGGAAGCCGGTGTTCCTTTTTTCTCCATCGCAGGCAGCGAATTTGTGGAAATGTTTGTGGGCCGAGGCGCCGCCCGCGTGCGTGATTTGTTCAAGCAAGCCAAGGAAAAGGCACCTTGTATCGTGTTCATTGATGAGATGGACACAATTGGCAAAAAACGAGACGGCGCCGGACTTGGCGGCAATGATGAGCGCGAACAAACGCTGAACCAGTTGCTCAGTGAAATGGACGGTTTTGACGGTTCCTCGGGTGTTGTGATTTTGGCTGCCACGAACCGCCCGGAAAGTTTGGATGCCGCACTGCTTCGCCCCGGCCGATTTGACCGCCGCATCCCGGTGGAATTGCCTGATTTGAAAGGCCGCGAGGCCATTTTGCAAGTGCACGCAAAGCAAGTGATGATGGACGATGATATCGATTGGAATGTCATTGCGCGCACCACTTCGGGTGCCTCCGGCGCAGATTTGGCCAACATCATCAACGAAAGTGCCTTGCGGGCAGTGAAATACAACCGCCGCATGGTGTTGCAGGCCGATTTGATGGAAAGTGTAGAAACGGTGATTGCCGGCCAACAGCGCAAAAACAAGGTGATCAGCCAAAAAGAGAAGAAAATCATCGCCTACCACGAAATCGGCCATGCCCTTGTGGCCGCTATGCAAACACACAGCGCACCGGTGACGAAAATCACCATCATTCCGCGCACCTCGGGTGCACTTGGCTATACCATGCAGGTGGAAGAAGAAGAACAACACCTCATGAGCCGCAAGGAAGCCTTCAACCGCATGGCTACATTGGCCGGTGGACGCAGTGCCGAGGAGCTTATTTTTAAAGTGGCCACAACGGGCGCTGCAAACGACATTGAAAAACTGACAAAAATGGCACGCAGCATGGTAACACGCTATGGCATGAGCGAAGAGTTTGACATGATGGCGCTGGAAACCGTAACAAACCAGTACCTCGGTGGCGACACGCAGCTGGCTTGTGGGCCGGAAACGGCAGCCGCCATCGACCGAGAGGTGCTTGGCCTCATTCGCTCTGCCCATGAAAAGGCACGCGGTATTTTGGAGGAAAATGAAGAAAAGCTACATGAACTTTCGGCCTATCTTCTTGAAAAAGAGACCATCACCGGCGAAGAGTTTATGGAGGTGTTGGGTGTAGAGCCGGAAAACACGGATGCAGCAAACGAGGAAATTAAAACTGTGGAACAAAGCGCATCGGCCGAATAAGCCCTCATAAACAACAACCTTGAAAAGAAGCCACCGGTTTTGACAAAGCGCACCTTTGTGCTTTTAGTCAAAATGGTGGCTTCTTTGTCATGCTTTTTTGCTATGCATATTGGCTGCGATACAATTCCGCATAGGTACCGTTCATGGAGAGCAGCTCATCGTGGTTTCCCTGCTCCACCAAATCCCCGTCGCGCAGCACTAAAATCAGGTCGGAATCACGAATGGTGGAAAGGCGATGGGCAATTTGGAAGTTGGTTTTTCCCTCTGTGAGACGGCTCATGGCCTCGCCAATCAACTTCTCGGTGCGTGTATCCACCGAGGAGGTGGCTTCATCTAAAATTAGAATTTGTGGCTTGGCACAAAAAGCACGCGCAATGGTAAGAAGTTGTTTTTGGCCGGCGGAGAAGTTGGAAGCATCTTCTTCCAGCATGGTTTCATAACCTTCCGGCAAGGCGCGGATGAAGAAATCGGCATTGGCCATGCGGCAAGCCTCTTCCACCTCCTCATCGGTGGCCTCCGGTCGGCCGTAGCGGATGTTGTCGCGAATGGTGGCCGAATACAGCCAAGTGTCTTGCAACACCATGCCAAACAGGCGGCGTAAGCTTTTCCGGCTCATGTCGTAGCTGTCGATGCCATCGATGCGAATCGTACCGTCATTTACATTATAAAAACGCATAAGCAAGTTGATTAACGTGGTTTTTCCGGCACCGGTGGGGCCGCAAATTCCCACCTTTTGGCCCGCCTTCACATGCACGTTCATATCGGTGATGAGCAGGCGATTTGGCGTGTAGCCGAACTGCACACCGTCGAATACAATGTCTCCTTGCACACGGGCGGGCTCTTGCAGTGCGTCACGCTCGGGTGTTTCCACTTCTTCGTCCAATAGGCTAAACACACGCTCGGCCGCGGCGATGGTGCTTTGCAAAAGGTTGATGATGTTGGTGGTTTGGGTGATGGGCAGTGTGAACTGCTGCATATACTGAATAAATGCTTGGATGGAACCCACGGTAAGGCTACCGCCCGAGGCCAAAACGCCGCCAAACACACACACGCCCACATAACCAATGTTGCCCACAAGGTTGGTAAGTGGCATCATGATGCTGGAGGTAAACTGTGCGCGGCGTGCATCTTCATAAAGGGTGTCATTCATGTCATTGAATTCATGGCAGCTTATGTCTTCGGTGCCATACAGTTTCATGATGGTGTGCCCCGAGTACAATTCCTCCACATAGCTGCTCACACCACCCAGCTTTTGCTGCTGGCCAATGTAGTATTTTTGGCTGCGGCGAATTACGGCCGTGCACAGGCTCAAGGCCGCCGGAAGCACCAAAAGGGCAATCACAGTCATTTGCCAACTGATGGTGAGCATCATGATAACGATGCCCACAATGGTGAAAGCCGATGTAATGAACTGCGTAAGCAATTGCTGCAAGGTGGTGCTGATGGTTTCAATGTCTGTAGTGGTGCGGGAAAGGATATCGCCGTGGGTGTGCGTGTCGTAATAGTTTAAAGGTAGGCGATGAATTTTCTCATCTACCTCTGTGCGCAAATCCGACAATGTGGTTTGCGCCACATTGGCCGTTATTTTTTGTTGTGTGTAGGTGAACGCCGCCGAAAGGCCATACACAAAAACCAAAGCTACAAGGGTTAAATGAAACCGCAAAAACTGAATTTCGCCCTCGGCCACACCCAGCGCAATGATATTGGTGGCTTCGCCTAGAATTCGAGGCCCCAAAATATTGAAAAACACACCGAACAAAGCACAAAAAATCATGGCAAAAACGCGGTAGCGGTAGGGAACAAAGTAGTGAAGCAAGCGGCGCACCGTGCCACCAAAATCTTGCGCCTTTGGCTTTTTCTGTGTTTTTTGTTTTGCAAATGCCGTAAAATCAGCCATGTTCATGCCCTCCTTTACGAGAGTTGTGTGGACGCAATCTCTGCGTACACGGGGCAGTTTTTAACGAGTTCTTCGTGGGTGCCTTGCCCCACTATCTCACCTTCATCAAGCACCAGAATGTTGTCGGCGCTCAAAATGGTGTTTACACGCTGCGCCACAATAATGAGGGTGGCGTCCGGGTTATTTTCACGAATGGATGCGCGCAACGCGGCATCCGTTTTGAAATCCAGTGCCGAAAAGCTATCGTCGAACACAAAGATGGAGGCGTTCGAGGCAAAGGCCCTGGCAATGGTGAGGCGCTGGCGCTGGCCACCCGAAACATTGGTGCCGCCTTGGGCCACGGGGTCATCGTATTGTTTTTCCTTTTGTAAAATAAACCCTTCCGCCTGGGCAATGCGTGCAGCCCTCTCAATGCGCTCAAAAGGCAAATCCTTTTGCCCGTAGGCAATGTTCGAACGAATTGTGCCCGAAAACAGCATGGATTTCTGTGGCACATAGCCGATGCGGCTTCGCAAAGTGGCAAGGTCATAGTCTTTCACATTGATGCCGTCCACAAGAACTTCTCCCTCGCTCACATCTCGCAGGCGAGGGATGAGACAAATAACCGAGCTTTTCCCGCTACCCGTGGCACCGATGATGGCTGTGGTTTTACCCGGGCTCGCTGTGAAACTAATGTGCCGCACTGCGGCGGCTTCGCTGTCTCCATAGCGCAAGGCCACATCACGAAACTCCACAACGCCGCTCGGGGTTTCGGGTTTTTGCGCGTTTTGTGCATTCACGATGGTAGGCTCTATGGCCAGCACCTCATTGATGCGCTTTGCACAAACCATGCTGCGTGGCATCAGGGCCAAAATCAGGCTCATCATAATGAGGGCATACATAATCAGCATCATGTACTGGATGAACGCCATCAAATCGCCCACTTGCATTTGCCCCACGGCTATTTGGTTGCCGCCAAACCACACAATCAACACGGTGCATAAGTTCATCACAAGCATCATCAATGGCATGAGTGTGGCCACCACCGTTTGGCTGCGCACCGACGAGGCCGTCATGGTTTCATTGGCTTCATCAAAGCGTTCCTGTTCGCGTTCCTCTGCGGTAAAAGCCCGAATCACACGCACACCGGTGATGTTTTCGCGCAACACCAAGTTTAAATGATCCAGCTTTTGTTGCACGGCGGTAAACACCGGGATGACACGGCGCAAAATAAACACAAGAGCCAGCAAAATAATGGGGATACAGGCAATGAGCACAAGGGCCAGCTGCGTATTTTTTTGCAAAGAAAGCACCACACCGCCGATGCACATAATGGGTGCAAGAACGATGATACGAAACATCATGATGGTGAAGTTTTGAAGCTGCATGATGTCGTTTGTGCTGCGCGTGGTAAGTGAAGCAGTGCCCACTTTGTCAAATTCGGACAAGGTGAACAGGCTGACATGGCAAAACAATTTTTTGCGGATGTCGGTGCACAACCCCACGCCCGATTTCGATGCAAAATAGCCCACTCCAATGGCACAGAACGACCCCGCCAAAGCAATTAGCAACATCCAAAGCCCGCTTTGCAAAATAAAGGGAATGTCTTGATTGGCCACCCCCACATTCACAATCGTGCTCATCACATTGGGCAAAAATAGCATGGAAAAAGATTGTCCACACAGGCAAATTAGCAAAAGAACCATTTCACCCGAATATTTGGAAAGCCCGCGATACAGTTTTAACACACAATAACCTCCCTTACTAAGATGTTAAACAGAGCATCCGCCTAAAAAAAATACAGAAGAAAATAGAGTAAACAGGCCAATGGTGGCAACAACATGCCAAGCAGGCAAAAAACTTCTTGCCTTTTTCCCTTTGGTTTTCCAAAGCGACCACAGCTCACGCCCAGAACCGCAAAAACCAGGCCAAGCCAACGGCCCAAAGGAAAGGGAAGCAACAAAATAAAACTAAAAAGACCACCCATAAGGGCCAATAAAGAAAGGCGAGATGCGTGCATAAATCCCCCTTTTGTCGCACGGTGGGCGGGGTTTCAATATACAAAAATTGAATCACATTTGGTTTATAGTAGCACACTTTTTCATATCTGACAAATACCCTGAAAAAGAAACTGTACTTTTTTTTTTATTTATTGTATAATAAGAAAACCATTTTCAGGACTTGGTTTTGGGTAAAGTGCCCCAAGGCCAATGTCTCCATATAAAGGGAGGGCGTTTGATGATTTCTTACTATAACCCGAATGGAAAAATTTGTATCAGCGAACGCTATTTTGCAGAGCTTATCAACAATGCCACCAAAAATGCCGTTGGTGTTGCAGGCATGGCCGACCAAGACACAAAAGAAAGTATAAAAGCATTTTTAAACCCGGAGTTTTCACAAACGGGTGTGTCTGTGGAGGAGGAGAACGGAAAGCTCCAAATCGACCTGCATATCAAGGTAGTGTATGGTGTGAACATTCCGCAAACAGTGAAAATGATCAAGCAAAATGTATGTTATGCGGTGGAAAAGGCAACCGGGTATGAGGTGGAGCGCATCCATGTTTCAGTGGATGGTGTAGTGTCGTAAAAATAACGTGAGTACGAAGAAGAAGTATATTTTGAGGTGAGGACATGATAAAGGGAAAGGTGTTGCGGGATGCCATCATTTCAGGGGCAAACAACATCCGTAAGAATAGTGCAGAGGTAGATGAACTCAACGTGTTTCCGGTGCCGGACGGAGACACAGGAACGAATATGAGTATGACCGTGACGGCCGCGCGAGATGAGCTTGTGCACCTGAAGGATGATTGCACCGTGGGGGAAGCGGCCGAGGTGGCCGCAGGTGCCATGTTGCGTGGTGCACGGGGCAATTCCGGTGTCATCACCTCGTTGCTGTTTCGTGGGTTTTCAAAGGAGCTGGCCGGCAAGAAAACCGCAAGCTGCGAAGACATTGCCAAGGCATTTGAAACGGGTGTATCGGCCGCTTATAAGGCCGTGATGAAACCAACAGAAGGCACGATGCTTACCGTGGCGCGCGTGGTGAGTGAAACGCTGAACGAACAAAAGCCCAATGATGAAAAAAGCCAGTGGGACCTGATTGTGGCAAGCGCGGAAGAAGCCCTGGCCAAAACACCCGACCAGTTGCCCATTTTGAAAAAGGCAGATGTTGTGGATTCGGGCGGAAAGGGCCTTTGCTATATTTTGGCGGGTATGCATGCTGTTGTTGTGGGGGGAAAGGTGGCCAGCCCTCCCGAAGAGGAAAAAGCTGCAAAGGCAAAACTTTCCACAACAAATGTGGGAAAAGGTGTGTTTGCGCATGAATTACAACCCGACATGTCCAACGCCTATTGCACCGAATTTTTGGTGCACCGCGAAAACAACCAAGACCCCTTAAAGCTGCGCGCCTTTTTAGAGAGCAACGGCGACAGTGTGGTTGTGGTGGAAGACGAAAAAATCATCAAGTGCCATGTGCACACGGCCGACCCCGGGCTTGTGCTTTCAAAAGCACTGAGTTATGGCTATTTAAGCAAGCTGAAAATAGAAAATATGCTGGAGCAATACGAGGCACGCCAGATGCAAGGGCAGGGTCTTGAAAAGCAAGTGGAGGCTGAAAAGAGCGGCGAAGGGGAATTTTTATATGCCGCGGTAGACAACGAGCGCGAGGTGGGTTTTGTGGCCGTTGCCGCAGGGGCTGGCCTGCGCGAAATCTTTTTAGATTTGGGTATTGATGTGGTGGTAAGCGGCGGACAAACCATGAACCCCTCTACAGATACCATCTTGCAGGCGGTGCAAAGTGTGCCGGCAAAGCAGGTTTTTGTGCTTCCCAATAACAAAAATATTATTTTGGCGGCGGAGCAGGCCAAAAAATTGGCCGATCGCAATGTGGTGGTGGTTCCCACACGCACCATCCCACAAGGGATGAGCGCCATGCTGGCCTTTGATGCCGGCCTAAGCACCGAAAAAAATCTCATTGAAATGAACAAAATGGCCGAACAGGTGAAAACCGGCCTGGTTACCTTTGCCTCGCGCAACACTGAATTCGACGGCAAAAAAATAAAGCGCGGCGAAATTTTGGGTTTGGACAACGGAAAGCTTTCGCTTGTGGGAAATGATGTGGGCAAGGTAGTGCATCGTCTTGTGCGGGGCATGTGTAAAAAAGACACCAGTTTTGTCACCTTGATAGCCGGTTGTGATGTGCGCGAGGAAGATGCCACACGCACAATGGATCAATTGCGTGCCAAACTGCCTTCCGGTGTAGAGGTTTCCCTGCTCTTTGGTGGGCAACCCGTGTATTACTACATGGTTTCGGTAGAATAGGCAATGCCTTTTTACCGCAAAAACCATAAGGGCTTTAGCCGTTTTTGTGAGAATGTCTCTAAGGAATGTGTGCCAAGCTGTTTTTAAAACGGATGCACACATTCTTTTCACTTGCAGGAAAGCCGCATACGTGTTATTTTGTATTCATACCATCATGCAGATATCCAATAAAACAACAGGGAGTTTGAACAGTGGGAATTTTTGAAAAAATGTTCGGCAATTTTTCAGACAGAGAACTGAAGAAAATTCGGCCGATTGCCGATAAAATTGTGGCCTTGGAAGAAAAATACAAGGCCATGAGCGACACAGAGCTTCGTGCACAAACACCGGAACTAAAAGCGCGGCTGGAAAAAGGCGAAACGCTGGATGATTTGCTGCCGGAAGCGTTTGCCACCTGCCGGGAAGCGGCCAGCCGTGTGTTGGAAATGCGTCATTTCCCCGTGCAACTTATGGGCGGCGTCGTGCTGCATCAAGGGCTCATCTCTGAGATGAAAACCGGTGAGGGCAAAACCCTTGTGGCCACCCTGCCTGTTTACCTCAACGCCCTGGAGGGCAAAGGGGTGCACATTGTCACGGTCAACGACTATCTCGCCCGCCGCGACAGCGAATGGATGGGCAAGGTATACCGTTATCTCGGCCTTTCGGTGGGTCTTATTGTGCACGGGCTCACACCACAGGAGCGTCGCCTTGCTTATGCCTGCGATGTAACCTATGGCACAAACAACGAATTTGGCTTCGATTATCTGCGCGACAACATGGTTACCTACCGCGAAAACATGGTGCAACGCGGCCACAACTACGCCATTGTGGATGAGGTGGACTCCATCTTGGTGGATGAGGCACGCACACCGCTTATCATTTCGGGACAGGGTGATAAAAGCACAGAACTCTACACCAAGGCCGACCAATTTGTGCGCAAACTGAAGATGAACAAAGTGGTGGAGCTGGACGACAAGGCCGACCACGATGAAAATGAAGAACTCGATGGAGACTTTATTGTCAATGAGAAATTACGTGTAGCCACACTTACAGCGCGCGGTATCCACAAGGCAGAGTCCCATTTCAATTTGGAAAATTTGGCCGACGCCAGCAACATGGAACTATCTCACCACATCAACCAGGCCATTAAAGCGCGCGGTGTTATGCGCCGCGACATCGACTATGTGGTGAAAGACGGCGAGGTCATCATTGTGGATGAAAACACCGGCCGCTTGATGCTTGGGCGCCGATACAATGAGGGTTTGCATCAGGCCATCGAGGCCAAAGAGGGCGTGAAAGTGGAGCGCGAAAGCAAAACTTTGGCCACCATCACCTTCCAAAACTATTTCCGTATGTATAAAAAACTGGCCGGCATGACGGGCACGGCCAAAACAGAAGAAACCGAGTTCAACGAAATTTATGGCCTGCAAGTGGTGGAGGTTCCCACCAATCGCCCGATGATGCGCAAAGACCACGCGGATGCTGTGTACAAAACCATTGAGGGCAAGTATAGCCAAGTGGTTAACCAGGTGGCTGAATGCCACGAGAAGGGCCAGCCTGTGCTTGTGGGCACCATCTCGATTGAAAAGAGTGAGATTCTTTCCAAACTGCTGAAGAAAAAAGGCATCAAGCATGAGGTGCTGAATGCGAAATTCCATGAGAAAGAGGCCAGCATTGTGGCGCAGGCCGGCCGCAAAGGTGCAGTGACCATTGCCACCAACATGGCCGGCCGCGGCACCGACATCATGCTTGGCGGCAACGCTGAGTTTGTGACAAAGGAAGAGATGCGCAAACAGGGCTTTTCAGAAGAACTTTTGGTGGAGGCCACCGGCCATGGTGAAACCGACAACGAAGAAATTTTAAACGCGCGCAAAGCCTATACGGAAATTTATGAAAAAGTGCGCGAGCCCATTGTGCAAGAGGCCGATGCCGTGCGTGAAGTGGGCGGTTTGTTCATCATTGGCACCGAGCGGCACGAAAGCCGCCGCATTGACAACCAGCTGCGTGGACGAAGCGGCCGCCAAGGGGATGTGGGCGAAAGCCGATTTTATTTAAGCCTGGAAGACGATCTAATGCGCCTGTTCGGTGGCGAGCGTGTGCAAAACATGATGAATACCTTGGGTGTAGACGAGGATATGCCCATTGAAAACCGCATCATCACGGGTTCCATTGAAAGCGCACAAAAGCGCATTGAATCGCGCAACTTTGAAGCACGCAAAAACGTGCTTCGCTTCGATGATGTGATGAACAGCCAGCGCGAAATCATCTATGGCCAGCGCGCCAAGGTGCTCGGCGGCGAGGATGTGTCGGAGAGCATCCAAAACATGATGGCCGAGAGTATCAGCGGGAATGTGAACACGTTCTGTTCGGGCGAAGAGCAAGACCACTGGGATTTAGAAGAGCTCAAAGACCATTACTTGGGCTGGCTTACCAAAGAGGACGACTTCCAGTACAGTGACCATGAGCTGGAGGAGCTGAGCCAGGCAAAACTGGAACAATTGTTGCTAGAGCGTGCCGAAAAAATTGTAAAAGCCAAGGCAGAAAAATACGGTGAAAAGGTAATGCGCGATTTAGAGCGTGCCGTATTGCTGCGCAACGTGGATTACAAATGGATGGCACACATCGACGACATGGACGAATTGCGCAGGGGAATTTATCTGCGTGGCTATGCCCAGCGCGACCCCGTGGTGGAATATCGCCTGGAAGGGTTCGATATGTTCGATTCCATGGTGGAGGCCATCCGCGAGGATACCACCAAAATGATTTTAACCGTGGAAATACGAAATAAGGAAGAGGACGTAAAACGCAGCCAAGTGGCAAAAGTAACGGAAGAGCGCGGCGCCGGCGCCGGCGGGGACAGCAGTGTGCCAAAAGCACCCGTGCGCAAGAAGGAAAAAGTAGGCCGCAATGACCCCTGCCCTTGCGGCAGCGGCAAAAAGCACAAGAAATGCTGTGGCCGCAATGAAGGCGAAGGTTAATATATCTTTCATAAGTCGTGCTTTTTTTGAGGGGGATACCGATGGAAAAGAAATTGAGAGTGGGCATTGATGTTGGCGGCACCAACACCAAAGTGGGCATCTTTACAAAGGAAAATGAACTCCTTGGAAAAGATCGCTTTAAGACGCGGCAGCATGAGCGTGCTTTTCCGGAAGTGGTGCGCGATATGTTCGTGCTCGTGGAAGAGTTGCTTTCACACCTTGGGCAAAGTAAAGAACAAATCGATAAAATCGGCATAGGCAGCCCCGGCATGATAGACCATAAGCGTGGCATTGTAACTTATGCGGGTAACTTTGGTTGGCACAATGTACCCTTAACAGAGGAGCTTCAACACCATTTCCCCGGCATACCCATTCGGCTTTCCAACGACGCCAACTGCGCGGTGCTGGGCGAATGCGTAGCCGGTGCGGCCAAAGGTTGCCGGGATGTGGTCATGGTAACACTTGGCACAGGCATTGGCGGTGGTGTTGTGGCAAACGGTGTGTTGCAAGAAGGAGGCCATGCCGGTGGCATGGAGCTTGGGCACACTTTGCTTGTGATGAATGGGGAGGCATGCACCTGTGGCCGCCTTGGGTGTCTCGAGGCCTATGCCTCTGCCACAGGGCTCATTCGCCACACCAAAGAGGCGGCTTTGGCAAACCCCCTTTCCAAAATCAGAGAGTGCTGTGATGGCAACTTGGAAACAATCACTGGACGCACGGCCTTTATGGCTATGAAAGAGGGCGATGCGGTTGCAGCCGAAGTGGTGGAAAACTACATCCAATATCTGGGTGAAGGGCTTGTAAATTTCATCAACATTTGGCGGCCGGAAAAAGTGCTTGTAGGTGGCGGCCTTTCCAACGAAGGAGACCCCCTGATGGTGCCCCTAAACGAATATGTGAGATGGCGCACCTTTGCAGGAAAACAGGCCGTTGTGCCGCCCGTAGAAAGGGCTGTTCTGGGCAATGATGCCGGCCTGTACGGTGCAGCGGCTCTCTAGGCAAGAATTGAAAATATCGAAATAAAAATAAAGTTTGGGTGGGGAAACGCAACATGAAAATGTGGGCCGGACGCTTTCAAAAAGAAGCAGACAAACGCTTGGATGAATTCAATTCATCTATCTCTTTCGATTGGGTGATGTACAAAGAGGACATCGAGGGTTCTTTGGCACACGCCGATATGCTGGCCACACAGGGCATTATCCAAAGGGTGGATGCAGATGAAATTGAACGGGGCCTGCGCGAAATTTTGGCCGACCTAAAGGAAGGACGACTTGAAATTGACGCAGAAGCCGAAGACATTCATATGTTTGTGGAGCAGGAATTGACGAAACGTGTGGGGGACGCCGGAAAGCGGCTGCACACGGCACGCAGCCGCAACGACCAAGTGGCCACAGATATGCGGCTATATTTGAGGGGGAAAGCCGGCGAAGTACAGGCGGAATTGCGGCAACTTGCAGCGGTGCTGGTGCGCCTTGCCGAAGAGAATGTGAACAGTGTGATGCCGGGCTATACGCACTTGCAGGTGGCTCAGCCGGTTACCTTTGCCCACCACATCATGGCCTATGCACAAATGTTGCGCCGCGACCTTGGGCGCCTTGCCGACGCCGAAAAGCGCATGAACGAATGCCCGCTTGGGGCGGGGGCACTGGCCGGCACCACCTATCCCATTGACCGCCACAAAACGGCAGAGGCGCTGGGTTTTTCCGCCCCGTGCCCGAACAGCATGGATGCTGTAAGCGACCGCGATTTTTGTCTGGAGCTTGTCTCGGCTCTCGCCATTGTGATGACCCATCTTTCGCGCCTATGCGAAGAAGTGGTGCTTTGGTGTTCAAGCGAGTTTAAATTTGTTGAGCTGGACGATGCCTTTGCAACGGGGTCTTCCATTATGCCACAAAAGAAAAACCCCGACATCACAGAGCTGATTCGCGGGAAAACCGGCCGTGTAGACGGTGATTTGGTGGCACTTTTAACCATGCTGAAAAGCCTTGCTTTGTGCTACAACAAGGACATGCAAGAGGATAAACCCCTTACTTTCGACGCCGTGGAAACCACGCTTTCTTGCCTGCGTGCGCTCACCCCGATGATGGATAGCCTGCACGTGAATAAAGACCGCCTGCGAGGGGCGGCCGCGAAAGGGTTTATCAACGCCACAGACTGTGCGGATTACCTTGTGAAAAAGGGGCTGCCGTTTCGCGAGGCATATCGCATCATCGGCAGCCTTGTAGCCTTGTGCATTGCCGAAGGATATACTTTGGAAAATTTGCCGCTAGTCGAATACCAAAAAGCACACACTTTGTTCGAGGCAGATGTGTATGAAGCCATTGACCTAGAGGCCTGTGTGAGTTTGCGCACCTGCCTTGGGGGGCCCGCACCTACGGCGGTGAAAGAACAAATTAAGGCATATAAGCTGGCACTTTCCCTTTAAAACCCGCCTTTTGAGATGCGTTAAATGCCCCATCATAAAACAAGCCATGAAGGGGATTCCCCTGCATGGCTTTGTTTTATATTCATCCCGTTTGTATGAAGACAACAAAAGAGATTTTATCTTGAAGGCACACATTTATAGCGTCTCTCACGCAGTGTCTATCGTAATTTTCAAAGAACCGGATTTTCCGGCAGTTGTCCCCATCTCAGATGCAGCAAAGCATCAGGAACCCGGTGCATACACCTCTTCCTCTTGTCGTGGCAAAATACCTCTTTCTGCCAAGGATTTTCGGTGATTGGTCAAAAGGCGCTCAATGCGGTCGTTCGGGTCTAGCAGGCGAGAAATCGAATGCTCATGGTAAAGCGTGGCAATCAAGGTTGCAATGTATTTAGAGAGGTTTACCTCTGTGAACCAAGGACGTGTTTTGAGCTGTGGATTCAGATGGTTCAAATTGGTGGCAAACACCTGTGTAAACAAACCTTCTTCATAGGCCTTGTCAAACTTTTCAAGCCCCACCGTAAACAGGCCGAATGTGGCCGCAAGGAAAATGCGGTTGGCTTTGCGTTTTTTCAGCTCACGTGCAATGTCAATCATGCTTTCGCCGGTGGCCAAAATGTCGTCGGCCACAATGATGTCCTTGCCGGCCACATGGGCACCAAGATATTCGTGAGCCACAATTGGGTTGCGTCCGTTTTCAATCACAGAATAATCGCGACGTTTATAAAAAAGGCCAAGATCCAGCCCCATCATCGTGGCATAGTAGATGTTTCGGTCGGCGGCACCCACATCCGGAGAAATCAACATCATGTGTTCTGGGTCAATTTGCAAATCGGGGTTTAGGCGCAAAATGGCTTTTAGCATTTGATACGTGGGCATCACCGAATCGAAATTGCTCAGCGGCGCTGCGTTTTGAATGCGTGGGTCGTGTGCATCAAATGTGATGATGTTGTGCACACCCATGCCAAAAAGTTCTTGCAAAGCCAAGGCGCAATCCAGGCTTTCTCGTGCACTGCGGCGATGCTGGCGACCCTCGTAAAGAAAGGGCATCACCACGGTGATGCGGTGAGGTTTATTGCCGGCGGCGGCAATCAAGCGTTTCAAGTCGGCAAAGTGATCATCCGGGCCCATGGGCACCGGGGTGCCGTAAAGTGAATAGGTGATGGCGTAATTGGTTACATCACACAAGATATACAAATCATATCCACGCACCGAGCTGTGGATAATGCCCTTCCCTTCACCCGAACCAAAGCGCGGTGTTTCAGCCTCAATGATGAAAGAATCTTTTCCCAGCCCCGGAAAAGTGGAAAGCAGTTCGTTTTCAGGTTGTGTAGTCCATCGTAGCAGGTAGTCGTTCACCATGTTGCCCATGTCTTGGCAGCCTTTCATAACCAAAAGAGCCAAGGGCCGTTTATCTTCCTCTTGAAACATTTCCGATGCGATGTCGTGTGACAAAATAGTATCCCCCCGTAAAATAGTACTTTTTCCTTTCCCTGCATACGTATTTGCTTGCTGTTGGGAAAAGTCTATTTTCAGTATAACATATGGTATGCCAAGTTATCCAGAAAAAATGATGGGAATTTTGGTTACGGCGTGCAAAAGCTGTAAAAAATCTTGACAAGAACGCGAAAAGGCGATACTATCAACTCAAACTCATAAAAAAACTGGAAAATCGGAGTTCAGTTTGGCAAGCCGCCTGAAAGCCGAAGACTTTGGAGGGTGACATGGTTTTTGAAAAAATTCAGAAGATTTTGTGCGAACAGCTAGACTTGGAAGAAAAACAAGTGACGATGGATTCCGACATTGTGGAAGATTTGGAGGCCGACAGCCTAGACGTTGTGGACTTGGTGATGTCGATTGAAGACGAGTTCGGCCTGGAAGTGCCGGACGAGCAAATTGAAGAGTTTCGCGTAGTGGGTGATGTGGTGCGCTTTATACAGGCGAATACCAGTGAAGAATAGCACGCAACGAATGATGCGTGCTTTTGATTCACACCCTTGTGCCGCAGAACTTGCGGCACTTTTTTCGGTGACAGACAACAATGGATGAAGAGTGAGGACAACATGGATAAAAAGATGGTGGAGGCGATTACGCCTATCGATGAAGATTTTGCACAGTGGTATACCGATATCTGCTTGAAAGCAGAGCTTGTGGATTATTCCAGTGTAAAAGGTTTTACAATTTTGCGCCCCTATGGACAGGCCATTTGGGAAAATATTCAGCGCCTGATGGACACACGCTTTAAAGAAACCGGCCACGAAAACGTGGCCATGCCCCTGTTGATTCCCGAAAGCCTCTTGCAAAAGGAAAAAGACCATGTGGACGGCTTTGCCCCGGAAGTGGCTTGGGTAACACGCGGTGGCAGTGAAGAGCTGGAAGAACCCATGTGCATTCGCCCCACAAGCGAAACTTTGTTCTGTGATCATTTCAGCCGCGTGTTGCACAGTTGGCGGCAATTGCCTTTGCTTTACAACCAGTGGTGCAGTGTGGTGCGCTGGGAAAAAAGCACGCGCCCATTTTTGCGCACACGCGAGTTTTGGTGGCAAGAGGGTCACACCATCCACGAAACAGCCGAAGAAGCCATGGAAGAAACACGTAAGATGCTGGACATCTATGCTGAGGTGTGTGAAGAATCTCTATGTATGCCGTTGTTAAAAGGGCAAAAAACCGAAAACGAAAAGTTTGCCGGCGCCGAGGCCACCTTTGCCATCGAGGCCATGATGCACGACGGCAAGGGTTTGCAAGCGGGCACAAGCCATTTCTTCGGGGATGGTTTTTCCAAAGCTTTTGATGTTACCTTCACCGGGCGAGACGGAAAGCTACAATACCCGTTTGAAACGAGCTGGGGTGTATCCACACGCCTGATAGGCGGCCTGATTATGACCCACGGCGACAGTGAGGGGCTTGTTTTACCGCCGGACATTGCCCCGTATCAAGTGGTCATTGTTCCCGTGGCCTCGCACAAAGAGGGGGTTTTGGAAAAAGCCTATGAGCTCAAAAAACGGCTGTCTTCTTTTGTGCGTGTGCATTTGGACGACCGTGATCAATCCCCCGGCTGGAAATTCAGCGAGTGGGAGATGCGCGGCGTGCCCTTGCGCCTTGAAATTGGGCCGAAAGACATTGAAAAAGAGCAGTGTGTTCTGGTTCGGCGCGACAACCGAGAAAAAAGTTTTGTACCGCTTTCCAATTTGGAAGCGGACATTCCGAATCTACTCAAAGCTCTGGCAGAAGCTATTTTTGAAAAGGCGGCCAAAAATCAAGCCGATCGTAGCTTTGTGGCCAATGACATGGAAACGATGCTGGCCCATGCGAATGATGGGTATGTGAAATCCATGTGGTGTGGCAGTGCCGCCTGTGAAGAGGCCGTGAAAGACAAAGCAGGCCTGACAAGCCGCTGCATTCCATTTGAGCAAGAGGCACTGGCCGACACCTGCATCGTGTGTGGAAAACCGGCCAAAGCCATGGTGGTGTTTGGCAAGGCCTATTAGTTTTTTGAGAACGACAACGGGGTCACTTTGGCACATCTGTGTCTTTTGGACCCGCCGCAGAGGAAGGAAACTGCGGGATCTGCCCCTCATCGTGGCAACATGAATGGGTAAAATATAGCCGAAAGGGTTTATTCGTATGTCTGTACAAAATGTAACACGAACGGCGGTTATTGCGTCCGTCTACGTGGCCTTGTGCTTGGTTTTGGCACCTCTTTCTTTTGGGCCCGTGCAAATTCGTTTTGCAGAGGCATTGGTGCTTTTGCCTGTGGTGTGCCCACAGGCTGTTTTGGGTGTTACGCTGGGCTGCTTTTTGGCAAACCTCATTGCATCGGCCCCGGTGGACATGGTGGTGGGAACGGCCACCACCTTGGTGGCGGCTTTGCTCACACGGCGCTTGCGTCATGTGCGCTCGTTTGGGCTTCCCTTGCTTGCCGGCGCGCCACCGGTGCTTCTCAATGCCGTTGTGGTGGGCGCTATGCTCACCGTGCTCTATGTTTCTCCCACAGCAGCTCCGGAAATATATCTGCTCAACATGGCCAGCGTAGGCTTCGGCCAGCTTGTCAGTTGTATGGTTTTGGGCACCTTGCTCGTGCTTGCCATTGAAAAAAACAGCCTTTTGCGCAATTTTTTTTTGCAAGACAAAAAAAACCGGTTGCCATAAACCGTTGCAAAACAACAAGAGAAAGAGGGGTGCCATTTGCTACGTCTAAAGCGCTTCATGCTGAAATACACGATATATTTGCTGTGCGGCATTGTGTTTTTGCTGGGACAGGCCTTATTTGACTTGAGTTTACCGGGCCTGATGAGCGACATTGTGAATGTGGGCATTCAAAGGCAGGGCATTGAAGAAGTGGCGCCACAAGTTATCCAACCCGAACTTTTTTCGGTTTTAAGCCTTTATATGAATGATGAGGAATTCACGGCAGCCAGCAGTGGCTATACCCTGTTCAGCGAACTGGATGCCGATTGGCAAGACCGCATAGAGAGCACCTTTCCGGAAGCGGCCAGCACAAATGCCATGGTGCTGACTGCGGAAGATGGGCATAAGGATTGGGTGGATTTCGCTTTTGCAAAAGCGGAGTATGCCCTTGTTCAAACCATGACCGAGCTTGCGCAGCAAACGGGGGAATACCAAGACATTACACAGGATATGGGTGCAGACGGTAACCTCCATTTCGACTACAACCAATTCAGCCAAATATTGCCGGCCATCATCGGCTTGCCACAGGAACATTTTGAAGAGATGGCAGCCCTAGCCGCCGACACCCCGGAAAGCACCACGGCAGGTGTTTCGGCCGTGTTTAATTATGCCATTTACGAGGCCTATGGGGCCAACAGCGCCGTAATGCAAACCTTGTACATCTTACAAACCGGCCTGTTTATGCTGCTGCTTAGCGTGGCACAAGCGGCCTGCGCAGTGGTGGCCGGTTTCTGCTTCGCTCGGTTTGGCGCCGGCATGGCACGCGATTTGCGCATGGCTTTGTTTCAAAAAGTGTCGGCATTTTCAAGTGCCGAAATGGATGGTTTTTCCACCTCCAGCTTGCTCACACGCACAACAAACGACATCACGCAGGTGCAGTTGCTTTTCACCATGGGTTTGCGTTTGATGGTGTTCGCCCCCATTATGGGCATTGGGGGTGTGGTGCTTGCGCTCGGGCGCTCCGTTTCCATGAGCTGGGTGATAGGCCTTGGGGTGCTTTTGGTGCTCTGTGTAATCGGGGTGTTGTTTTTCGTGGCGATGCCCCGCTTTAAAATCATACAAAAACAAATCGACAGGTTGAGCCAAGTGGCCCGAGAAAGCCTAACCGGCCTCATGGTGGTGCGTGCTTTCAACAACCAGACATTTCAACAAGAGCGTTTTGAAAAGGCGAACCGAGAATTTACGGACAACAATTTGTTTGTAAACCGTGCCTTTGCTTCGATGATGCCGGCCATGATGTTGATTATGAATGTGGTGAGTTTGCTCATTGTATGGGTGGGTGCCGAGCAAATTGCCCAAAGCCAATTGCAAGTGGGCGATATGATGGCCTATATGCAGTATGCCATGCAAATCATTATGAGCTTTTTATTCATTGCGTTCATCTTCATCATTTTGCCTCGTGCACAAGTTTCGGCCGAGCGCATCGACGAGGTTCTCAGCACGAAAAACAGCATCCAAGACCCCGAAAACCCACGCAGTGTAGAAGAACCCTATAAGGAGCTGTGTTTTGACAATGTGACCTTTTGCTATGGAAAAGCAGACGAGCAAGCCTTGAGCAATGTGTCGTTTGTGGCAAAAGCAGGGCAAACCACGGCCATCATTGGGGCCACGGGCGCAGGCAAAACCACCTTGGTTAATTTGATTCCCCGCTTTTACGATGTGAGCGAGGGCAGTGTACAAGTAAACGGCATAGATGTGCGCGAGATGCGGATGCAGGAGTTGCGCCGGGAAATTGGCTATATCCCACAGAAAAGTTTATTGTTTAGTGGCAGCGTAGAGTCGAACCTGCGCTATGGAGATGAAACGGCAGATGAAGAGACCTTGCAAAAGGCCGTTGAAATTGCCCAGGCCGCCGATTTTGTGGCAGGCATGGATGAAGGTTTGGAAAGTGAAATTAGCCAAGGGGGCAAAAATGTTTCGGGCGGCCAGCGCCAACGCCTGGCCATTGCTCGTGCGCTTGTGAAAAAAGCGGGCATCTACATCTTCGATGACAGCTTCTCGGCCCTTGACTTTGCAACGGATGTGCGCCTGCGCAAGGCATTGAAGCCATATACCGAAAACAGCATTGTGCTCGTGGTGGCTCAGCGTATCTCCAGCATCATGAACGCAGAACAGATTGTGGTGCTAGAAGAAGGGCGTGTTGTGGGCATTGGCACACACAAAGAACTGCTGAAAACATGTGCAGAATACCGTGAAATTGCGGAAAGTCAGCTTTCAAAGGAGGAATTGGCATGAGCAAAGAATCCTCTTCAGTAAACAGAAGCCCTGCACGTGGACGCGACCCCATGGGTAGAGGCCCGCAAAGCTTCATGCCCGGTGAGAAAGCCAAGGACTTTCGCGGCTCCATGCGAAAATTGCTTCAGTACCTCGGCAAGTATTTGCCTGCTGTTATCGGTTGCATTTTGCTAGCGGTAAGCTCCACGGTGTTCAACATCTTTGGGCCACGCATTTTGGCGGGTGCCACCGATGAAATTTTCTCAGGCGTTATGGCCATGATTGGAAACACGGGTGGCATCGATTTGGCCGCCGTTCGCAATATGCTTTTGCTGGCACTGCTCATCTATATTGTATCGGCGCTTTTAATGCTCTTGCAGGGTGTTTTGCTTGCAGGCATTTCCAACAAGGTGGGCTATCGATTGCGGCGCGATATCAGCGCAAAAATAGACCGTTTGCCACTATCGTACTTCGACAACAACAGCTATGGAGATGTTCTCAGCCGCATCACCAATGATGTGGATACGCTCACGCAAACTCTCACACAAAGTTTACCGCAGCTGATAAGCGGTGTCGCTACCATTTTGGGTGTTCTCATTATGATGCTAACCATCAATGTGTGGATGACACTACTCACCTTGCTCATTTTACCCCTTTCCATGGCGCTTGTGCGCGCCGTGGTAAAACGAAGCCAGCCCTATTTTGCCCAACAGCAGGAGTATCTGGGCGAAGCCAACGGCCAAGTGGAAGAGATGTACGGTGGGCACCTTGTGGTAAAAGCCTTTGGCAGGGAAGAGGAAAGCCGGAAATCTTTTTCCAAGGTGAACAAAAAATTGTATACGTCGGCTTGGAAAAGCCAGTTTTTAAGTGGCATGATGATGCCACTTATGGTGATGGTGGGCAACATTGGCTATGTGATGATGTGTGTGGCCGGTGGTTTTTTAACCCTGAGCGGCTCGATTACTGTGGGCGATATCCAGGCATTTATTCAATATGTGCGCAATTTTACGCAGCCACTGTCACAAATTGCCAATTCCTCCAATGTGATGCAGCAAACGGCCGCTGCTGCCGAGCGTGTTTTTGCCTTCCTGGAGGGGGAAGAGGAAAGCAAAGATGTAGAAAAAGACACAGATGTGCATGTTATGCAGGCAAGTGTGCAGTTCTCCGATGTCAACTTCGGCTACTTGGCCGATAAAACCATCATTCACAACTTCTCGGCCAAGATAAAACCCGGCCAAAAAGTGGCCATCGTAGGCCCTACCGGCGCCGGTAAAACCACGATGGTAAAGCTTTTGATGCGATTTTATGATGTAAATGACGGAACCATTTCGATAGATGGGAAAGATATTCGGGATTTAAAGCGCAAAGACTTGCGCGATATGTTTGGCATGGTGTTGCAAGAGACTTGGTTATACGGCGACAGCATTCTTGAAAACATTCGCTATGGGCGACGCACGGCCACAGATGAAGAGGTGATGGAGGCCTCGAAAACCGCGCAGGCGCATCGTTTTATCCGCACTTTACCGGATGGGTACAACACCGTTCTCAACGAAGATGCCTCCAACATCAGCCAGGGGCAAAAGCAGCTTTTGACGATTGCGCGCACGATTTTGGCCAATCCACAAATATTGATTTTGGATGAAGCGACCTCCTCGGTGGATACGCGCACCGAGGTAGCCATTCAAAAGGCCATGGACAATTTGATGCAAAATCGAACCAGCTTTGTGATTGCACACCGCCTTTCCACCATCCGCAATGCCGACATGATTTTGGTGATGCGCGATGGCGATATCGTGGAAACCGGTAGCCACAACGAACTGATGAAAAAAGCCGGTTTTTACGCCGGCTTGTACAACAGCCAATTTGAGCCGGGAGAGGAGAGCGCTTAGGTACTCTCTACACGCACAAACACCTCGGCCGGCAAGCAGGAGGCCCAGTCTCCCTCATGGCTGAGTAGGCCAAAGTCCTCGCAGAGGTGGTCGGGGCACACCGAGTTCACAAAACGGATGCTCCCATCCTCCACCGAAAGAAACACAGGCAAAGCACCATTTTCAATGGAAACGAGCCTGTTTTCAGAAAGCGATATTCTCTGTGTTTCTTGTTCTGTGCCCACCCCGATGCTCACAACTGCCACCGCCTCCTGAGGAGAAATGCGTGGCCACAATAAAAAGAACAGCAGAATCGATACAGCTAAAATCAGCGCAAAAAGCAAAAGGTCTCTTTTTTTGAAAAAAATAGGGGGCTTTTTTTGTTGGTTCATAGGGGCCTCTTTAAAAGATGGGGAAGGTTTGAATTGCAGGGGCTTTTCGTGGTATACTTTACAGGGACAAAATTCTACAAAAGAAATGAACATGGAACGAAATGGGAGTGTATCAAGATGGAAACACAAAATAAGAAGCGTGTGTTCAGCGGCATTCAGCCCTCGGGCACATTTACTTTGGGCAACTATGTGGGGGCAGTGCGCCACTGGGCACCTTTGCAAGAACAATACGATTGCCTGTACAGTGTGGTGGATATGCACGCCATTACAGTGCGCCAAAACCCTGCCGAATTGCGGCGTAAAACACTGGAGGCATCTGCCATGTTGCTGGCCTCCGGGCTAGACCCCGAAAAGAGCATTGTGTTTGTGCAAAGCATGGTGCCACAGCACGCAGAGCTCAGCTGGGTGCTCAACTGTAACACGATGTATGGCGAGCTTTCCCGCATGACGCAATTCAAAGACAAAAGCCAAAAACATACGGAAAATGTAAATGCGGGTCTGTTTGATTATCCTGTGCTGATGGCGGCGGATATCTTGCTGTACAACACCGCCTTTGTGCCCGTGGGGGTGGACCAAAAACAACATGTGGAGCTTGCACGCAACATTGCCGTGCGTTTTAACGGCGCCTATAGCGACACATTCACCGTGCCTGAACCGCTGATTGCAAGCGAGGGTGCAAAGGTGATGAGCCTGCAAACCCCCACGGCCAAGATGAGCAAAAGCGAGGAAAATACAAACAGTTATATTTCGATGACAGATGATGCCGACACCATTGTGCGCAAATGCAAGCGTGCCGTTACCGACAGCGAGGCCGCGGTATATCGTAGCGTGGAAAAACCCGGCGTTTCCAACCTCATGAGCATTTACAGCATCATGACAGGTAAAAACGATGAGGAAATTGTGCGAGAATTTGAAGGACGTGGTTATGGAGATTTCAAAGTAGCCGTGGCCGAAAGTGTGATTGCCGTATTCGAGCCGATTCAGGAAGAATATCATCGCATTTTAGCAGACAAATCCTATTTGGAAACCGTTTTGCAGGAAGGCTCGCAAAAGGCACAGATGCTTGCAAAACACACACTGCAAAAAGTATATCGAAAAGTCGGTTTTGTGCAATTTCGAAAATAAACTTACCTCTTGCCTTTGTTGAGAGGACTCTGAAAACGGGCGATAAAAAAGGAACCTTTTCGGGAGAAAAGCTTCCTCAGAGTGTCAAAAAAGTGCAGGGCGGCAAGAAAGTGCCAAGTGCTAGGAAGCAAAAAATGCCGCAAAGGCGCATATAGTTGATATGTAACTGCCGCGGCATTTTGCAGTCTGACGACGCAATTGGTGCTTTATTGACGGCCTGAGGAACCTTTTCGGCAGAAAAGCTTCCTTTATCATTTTGGCTTACGTTGTTAGCTGTCTTTTTTCTCCGGGGAAAGACTTGCTATGCGTTCCTCGCTGATTTTGATGAGGTTCAAAAGGCTGTTGGCATACAGCGGATAGTCTGTGGAGAGGCTCTCTGTGGTCATCATAAAAGCCGAGAGATCTTTTAGCGAAGATTTCCTCAGCGGGTTATCCCCTTTTAAAATGGCCGACACATTGGCGGCAGCCACATCTTGCGCGGCCGTGCAGTATCCACGCCAAAGCGTTTCGGGCACACTGAACATACTGGCAGCATTTTTGGGGGCACTGCTGTACATTTGGCGGAACATGCGGTATACACTCATCATCAAGTAGCCTGAGATTTCATTCACCAAATCCCGGTCGGGGCAGGCGTTCAGTTTGTCATACAAAATGTTTAAACTGTTCGACACAAGCTTTCGGTTCAGTGTTGGCAAAACGCTGCCCTTATAGTGGCCATCTTTCGTGGTTTCGGGAGCCGGAATATCGTCCACATTGAGTGTTAACCCACTGCGGTCGGCACTGCGCCCCAAAAGATAATCGCACGAAACTTGGTAATAATTGGCCGCCTTTACCACAAACTCCAACCCACATTCACGAATACCCTTTTCATAGTGGCTTAGCAAGGCCTGTGAAAGACCCAGTTCCTCGGCAGCTTTTTTTTGTGTAACACCCTTCTCTTTGCGCAGCAGGGTGATGATGCGGCTGAAATCAGAAGCCATACGATGAAATGTCCCCTTTTTTGTTTATTGGACGTGCCAATGACAATACAGACAAGTGCCGTTTCCTCGAAGGAACCGCACCCGAAAACGCACGTCATTTTATGGACGCAGTACATTTAAAAACAGATACCGCAGTGAATACATAATGTAAAGTATAGCAAGAGGAAAACAATTTGTAAACACTCGAAACCGGAAAATGGCCTGCCGAAACTGCCAAAGTTGTCCGTGGTTTTTTGGGCTGACTCAATATATGCTTTGTTGGCTTTGCGAAAGCGCAAAATATTGTGGTTTTGCTTGTGAAAACCAAACTGAAAAAATTTTGAAAAATATAAAAAAGGAGGCAACGATGAAAAGCTATCGCTTGCATCTTATTCGTCATGGGCTTACACAGGGAAACCGGGAGGGAATTTTTGCCGGTGGAAATTTAGATATTCCACTTTGTCCACAAGGAGAGCAGGGTTTGAAGGAATTGGCCGAACATTACGAATACCCTCCGGTTCCCCTTGTTTTTTCTTCGCCGATGAAACGCGCCTTGGAAAGCGCTCAAATTCTGTATCCCGAGGTAAAAGAAAGAATCATTTTAGAACCCTTGCGTGAAAACTGTTTTGGCGAGTTTGAAGGAAAAACCATGGAAGAGCTAAAAAACAACGAACAGTTTGCCAGTTGGTTGGATCCCCAAAGCGAGTATGTGCCAAGCGGTGGAGAAAGTGGCCAAAGTTTTGCAAAGCGCACGGCGGAAGCACTTTTGCACATGATGCGCTATCTTGCTCAAAACGGCATCTCCCAGGCGGCTTGCATCACACATGGTGGCGTCATCATGTCCATGCTAAGCCAAAAGGGTCTGCCAAGGCAGGCACCCTCTTCTTGGATGTGCGACAATGGCTGTGGATTCACACTACGTGCAGATGCGGGAATGATTATGCGAGACGAGCTTGTGGAGGTGATGGCAACACTGCCCGGTGGGTATTATGGCGCCCAAGGGGAAGATGTAATTCGCAAGTACTACGTGCGGTAAAAGGCATTCTCTTAAGCGAAAAAACTTTTCATTTTGCAAAGCTTATGATAAAATGAAAAGGTGTTTTTCTTATAAGCTTATACAAGCGCAAAAGAGGAAAAGGGGGAATGTTTGTGCCGGTACAGACAGGTTTTAACAACGAAATGTATTTGACAGAGCAGAGCAAGCGCATTCGTGAGCGAGTGGAAAGTTATAAAAAGTTGTATTTGGAATTTGGGGGAAAACTGTTCGACGATTATCATGCGGCACGTGTATTGCCGGGGTTTGATGTGAATGCCAAAGTGAAATTGCTTTGCCAACTGCGCGATCAAGCCGAAATTATTTTGTGCATTTCAGCCGGTGCCATCGAGCAAAATAAAATGCGTGCCGATATTGGCATCACCTATGACATGGACGTGATGCGCCTGATTGACAACCTGCGGAAAATGGACTTGTACATCGGTTCGGTGCTCATCACACAGTTCACAGGGCAACCTGCGGCACAGGCCTTCCGCCAGAAATTAGAGCTGCGTGGCGAGCGCGTATACATTCACACCCTCACCGAGGGCTACCCCTCAGATGTGGATACCATTGTATCCGAGCGCGGGTATGGGGCCAATCCGTACATCGAAACCAGCCGTCCCTTGGTGGTGGTAACCGCCCCGGGTCCTGGATGTGGAAAACTTGCCACTTGCCTTTCCCAGCTGTATCACGAGCAAAAAAACGGCGTAAAAGCCGGCTATGCAAAATACGAGACTTTTCCCGTGTGGGATTTGCCTTTGAAACACCCGGTGAACATTGCCTATGAAGCGGCCACTGTAGATTTAAAAGATGTGAACATGATAGACCCGTTCCATTTGGAGGCCTATGAAACAACCGCCGTGAACTACAACCGTGACATTGAGGTATTTCCGGTGGTACGCGCCATTTTGAAACGCATCACGGGCGAGGATGTATATAAATCTCCCACAGACATGGGTGTGAATATGATTGGCCGATGCATTGAAAACGATTCCGTGGTGCAAAGCGCTGCAAGGCAGGAGATTATTCGCCGTTTTTACAAAACCAGTGTGGAGTACCAAAAAGGTCTTCAAGATGTAGAGGCCATCAAACGGATTGAATTTTTGATGAGCAACTTAGATTTACACACAACCGAGCGCCGTGTGGTGAAGCCCGCCTTGGAGAAAGCAGAAAATTCCGGCCACAGCGTGATTGCCATTGGATTGCATGACGAACGCATCGTAACCGGAAAAAGCAGCGAACTCATGAATGATACGGCCAGTGTGGTGCTCAATTCCATCAAAATGCTCGCGGGCATTGCCGATGATATGCTCTTGATTTCCCCCATAGTGCTCGAACCCATCATCCGCATGAAAAAGGAAATTTTGGGCAGCCGCTATCCGGTGTTGAAACTGGAAGAGGTGTTGCAGGCATTGTCCATTTCCGCGGCCACGAACCCAACAGCCGAGATGGCGCTAAAACAGTTGCCTAAGCTACGGGGTTGCGAGGCACACGCATCCGACATCATCACCCAAGACGACAATGACACCTTCTTAAAGCTGGGCATCCATTTGACCAGCGAACCAAAATTCCCTACCACAGATTTATATTTCCGTTAAAGTGAAAGACGTATACAGAATAAAGGAGAAAGACCATGCAATTGAATCCGAACTATCAAAATTTGGCCAAGAGCTATTTGTTCATCGATATGGCTCGCCGTATTGCCGCCTATAAAGAGGCAAACCCCACGGCAGACATCATTCGCCTTGGCATTGGCGATGTGACGCGCCCCTTGGCAAAACCCGTAATAGAAGCACTGCAAAAAGCAGGCGCCGAGATGGGCGAAGCCGAGAGCTTTCGTGGCTATGGGCCGGAGCATGGCTATTCCTTCTTGCGCGAAGCCATTGCCGGATACTATCAAAACAAGCACGGTGTAAGCCTGGAAGCCGATGAGGTTTTTGTTTCCGATGGCGCCAAAAGCGACTGTGGCAACTTTGTGGAGCTGTTCACGCAAGATAACCTTGTGCTCATTCCGGACCCCGTGTATCCCGCTTATGTAGATACAAACATCATGGCCGGACGCAAAATTGAATATGTGAAGGGGACACGTGAAAACGGCTTTTTGCCAATGCCGCCAAAAGATATCAAAGCGGACATCATTTACCTTTGTAGCCCGAACAACCCCACCGGTGCAGCCTTTACCCGCGAGAAACTGGCCGCTTGGGTGCAATATGCCAAAGATTGTGGTGCCGTTATTTTGTATGATGCTGCCTACGAGTGCTTTGTGGAAGATGACGATGTGCCACATTCCGCCTATGAAATTGAAGGCGCCAAAGAGTGCGTGGTGGAAATTTGTTCCCTTTCGAAAACAGCCGGGTTTACAGGCTTGCGTTGCGGTTATACCGTTGTGCCCAAGGCCCTGAAACCGGCCGGGGAAGATTTACACGGGATGTGGAGCCGCCGCCAGCAGTCGAAATACAATGAGGTTCCCTATGTGGTGCAGCGTGCAGCCGAGGCCGTTTTCACGGAACAGGGATTGAAAGCCAGTTTCGAGAATGTGGCCTACTACAAGAAAAATGCGAAAATGATTGCGAAAGTACTCGACGATGCCGGTATTTGGTACACAGGCGGCATCAACAGCCCCTACATTTGGCTCGAGTGCCCAAACGGCCTCAAAAGTTGGGAGTTTTTTGACCTTCTTTTGGAAAAAGCAAAGCTTGTGGGCACACCGGGTGTGGGTTTTGGTGCCGGCGGCGAGGGCTATTTCCGACTTACCGGTTTTGGCAACGCCGAACAAACCAAAGAGGCCTCTTTGCGCCTTGCCGAATTCCTGAAAAATCTATAGCGCTTGCAAAGTATGAAAGAGATGAATGCAGGCAATTGGCGCTTTATTGCCAGCCTGAGAAACAGACGGGTTCTGCACCTGTCTGTTTCTTTATGGAAAAAAACAAGCTTGTCTTTTTGAGAACACCGCAAGACTTTGTGAAAATGCCTTAAAATAAGACTCAGAACCAGACAAATTCAACAAATAATTGTCCTGTGTCTTGATTTCTTTCTGAAGCTGTCGTATGATAGGGACATTGCTATGAGATAGGATGACCATATGACTAAAGATGGCAAAAAAAAAGGAAGATGAACGAT
>CAYJNQ010000006.1:0-96955 GCA_964371725.1 uncultured Oscillospiraceae bacterium | reverse complement strand
CGATGTTTTTATCTCATACAAATTTTCCCGCTCGCAAATTCCCTTCACCTCTTCTTCAAAGCGAAGTTGCACACCAGGCAGGGCGGCAATGTCCTCCATGAGTTTTCGCCGTAAAATGGCGGCGTCGTAGGTGTATTCCGTCGTCAAAAACGCACCATCGCATACCTCGGGTTTAAAATATCGCCCAATGGGCAACTCCTCACAGCGTATGTTGGCCGCTTTGCAAAATTTCACAAAGGCCTCGGCATTTGTCCAGCTAAAGTGTTTGCTGGTGGCATACACTTTTTCAAATGACGAGTGAATACAATCTTCGAATTCTTCGTTGAAACGATTAAAATATTCCGCACTGCGCATCGCCGTGCTCAAAGAACGTGGATAATGATAGCCCATGTGCACACGGGCTTGGTTGATGGTGGTGGCGCGCATAAAGGGGGCACGCTCGCGCTCTAAAACCAATACACGCTGGCCTGCCCGCCCACAAAAGCGCGCGGCATAAAGGCCGTAAAGCCCTGCACCGATGATGATTTTATCGTAGGCCAAGGTTTCCCCCCTCTCGTTTTGTGCGCCGTGTCTCAGGGCTCATAATGCCCTGCGGCGTTCAATGCCAAAATGCGAAGCAGTTCATAGTTTCCGCGCACACCTTTAATTTTGGTGGGCGTGGGCTCCCCTTTCGGATACACGCGCACCACCGGCACCTCGCAGCAGGCAAGCCCCAGCTGAGAAGCACGTGTGCTTAAATAGCAAAGCAGTTCATATCCTGTAAAAACATCGCGCAAGGGCTTCACATCCGGGTGTGTGAGATAGCGTTTTGAATAGGCACGGAATGCGTTTGTGGTATCGGTAAAGTGGTGCCGCGCCGTGAGCGAAACCACCGGTGCATGAACAAGACGCACAGCCAAATGACGAGAGAGCGGCGTGTTGCGCGCAAGACCCCCCTTCACAAAACGGCTTCCCTGCACAAAATCCATGCCCTGCTCCAATTTTTTTACAAAACGGTGCACATCCTCGATGCTGTCTTTGTTGTTCCCATCAATGGTTAAAACACCCTCATAGCCCTGCTCTAGGGCCCAGTAGATGCCACAGCGTAACTGCGCCCCCTGTTTTCCGGGGCCCGTTTTGGTTAAAAGAGCCCGCACACCAAGCGCCTTGAGCACGCTGTGCCGTGTGCCACCGTCGCTGCTACCGCCGTCGCAGATGAGAATGTCCACCCACTGTTCCACCTTGGCCCTGCGTGCCCTTTGCAATTCTTTTTGCAAGCGTCCGTTTTCGTTGAGCACGGGAATGAGCAGGCAGTACTTACGCCGTCTCTCTGCAAATTGTGCCAGCGTAAAATCCGGCACACCCTCTATATTCTGAAATGTTGTCTCTTTCATGCAAAAGCCTCACAAATATAAGATAGGGTTTCTTCCAAAACTGCGCGGGGTACACTTTTCATCTCTATGGAAACATAGCCCGCATAGCCCTCTTCTCGCAGCAACTGCCCCAAACCTTGATGCAACTTTCGTTTTTGTATTGGAACAAGGTTTGGCTCGCTGATGTGCACATGGTTGATTTCCCGCACCCTACCGCGTAAAATTTCCACCGATTCCTCGTTTTCTATCATCGTGCCCACATCCAAGTTCACCTTGCACCCTGCATGGTTCACACGCCTTGCCATCTCCAAAGCCGCGTTTGTGGTATTCATGAAATTTGTGCCATACAACGGCGGGTTTGCCTCCAAAGAAAAACAGCTGTGCTCATTTTCGGCTTCTTCGGCAAGCTCCCTAAAAAAAGAAATCGCCTCGTCCTCGCCGACACCCTTTGGCACAATGCGGTTTTTCGGGCAACCAAACACCAGATTTGGAATTTCGGCCGCACCGGCAAAACGGATGGCCTGTTTGCTATAGGCCAAAAGCGCCGCCCTTTCTGCACCGAAGAGGCTGCCCGTTTTTCCAAACCAAATGCTTTGCATGCTGCACACTTTTAGGCCGTATTCCCGATGCACACGCCGTGCATAGTCCGCCACCTTTTGCGGGCACTCGTAGGGCTCGGTTCCGGCCACACGGGGCGGCGCAATTTCCAGGCCTTGAAACCCAAATTGCTTTAGAAGAAGCATGGCTCCCTCTTCCTCCTCTGCCGTCCAAGCAATGTGCGAAGCCGCCAGTTTCAACTCGTTTACCAAAGGACACTGTCCCCCATTTCTTCCAGCTTTGCCCGCACCAGTTTTCCAATGTCCGAAATCACCTCAACGCTGTCGGCCACATAGTGGTCAAGGCCACCGAACTCTCGCCCGTACATCGTGCGCATATCGTAGCACACGGGCGGGCGCTCGAGGTGATTGATGAATACCCTGCCAAACAAAATTTTATACAAAACACCGGCCTCCACCGGTTCTGTGGCCAAGTTGATGAGATGGATGTTCATCTTCAAACAGCGCTCTATGTCGTGCCACAAATTTTTTAAGTTGTAAAACTGGTAAACAGAGCGGCTGTCTGTGAACGACAGCGCGTTGAAGTCGTTTTGTGCAAAAAAACTTCTGAGCTTGCTTTCATTTTCCTTTTGCAGGGAAAGGCGATAAAACCCGTTGTCGTCTAAGCGATAGCTCTCTTTCACAAGCGGCTCTTTTTCGCACAATTCCCGATACTTGTCCTCTCGCAACATCATCGGTATCAGTGTGAAGAGATCAAAGATGAAATTTTTCTTTAAGCCCTTCCCGAAAAGGCCGGGCAAGCGCACAATCAAAGCCTCGGGATATGCTTCACGCACCCAGTTTTCCAGCGCCAAGCGGTTGGCTCCATAAGGTGTTTCTCCCTGCCCGCCGGGCTTTGTGGATTCATCCACTTGCAAAGGGCACGGATAAACGTCCACCGTGCTGATAAGCACAAGCTGCTGCGGGCGCATCTTGCGGATGTTCTCCATGGCAGCTTCGGCGCGCTGTAAATCCGCTTTTGGGTCTGCCGAGGCCAGAAATTTTTCGCTGTACATCCCGCTGTAAACCACAAGCCCGTTTTCCCTTCCGAAACTTTCCTCTATATTGGCCGAATTGTACAATGCATCAAAGGCATGTGCTTCTTTTAAATTTTGCCCCACAAACCCCGTATGGCCCACCAACGTGTGTTTCATAAGCGCTCCTCACTGTGTGAATCTCTAATGGAATCCTTGTTTTCGGCAATTTCTGCCCGCGGTTATGTCATCGAAGTTTCCCTGCGCGGCGTGGGCTTTTCGCCTCTGTGCCGTACACATACGGCACATTTCTTGCCTGCCTGGCGGTTTTCTGCGCAAGCGACATTTCACTTTGACGCGCGGTTTGCCTGTTGTTTTCTCTCGCTTTCGGGCGGGGTTCTATGCGAATGGGTTGGCGCGCCTGATAATTTGCCAAGCGGCGCTTGAATCGCCTGTGCCGCCGATAGCGAACATAGAAAATGCGCCCAAGTATCAGCACAAGCAGTAGCATGAGTGAGAGCAAGACAATCCAAAGCAGCGGCGGCACCTCGTTGAAAGCCTCTTCCCACACCGAGGTGTTTTCGGCAAACAACTCATCAAAACCTGTCCAAGACAAAGGCACATCCATCAACACCGTCCCCTCGCCGCCCGTATTCAAAGAGAGGCGCATAATGGGGTTGAACCCTTGCCCAATGATATAGCTTTCCGGCACAATGTACTCCGCTTGCACATCGCTTAAATCGGTGCCGGTTGGCAAAAGCAGGGTGACATCACTCTCACTGCCAAGCACCTGTATTTCCCCCAGTTGTTCGCTGGCACCACCAAACACCGGCACCGACAAGGGCTGTACCGTTTGCATGGGGTATTGTGTAGGCGTGAAAGCGCCAAAGCCATAATCCAATAAACTTTGTGTGGAGGTGTATTTTGCGTCGCTTGTTTCGCAGCGCATCACCACGCAAATCAGTTCCGTGTCGCCCTGTTTTGCCGTTGTTACCAAGGTGTAGCGTGCGTCGTTTGTGAAGCCCATTTTGCTACCCGTTACACCGGGGTAATAAGAGCCGCTCTCGGGTTCTAAAATGGGGTTGTCGTTTTGGCACAAGAAGGGTGTGGGCCTGCTGGCCGTGGCACCAATTGTATATTCCGTGGCGGCGAACACCTCGCGAAAACCCGGCACAGACAACGCCCAGCGTGTAATTTGTGCCATGTCATAGGCCGTTGTGAAATGCGTGTTTTCCGGCTGGCCGCTTGGGTTCACGAATTGGCTCCCCGAAAGGCCCAACTCCGCCACCTTGGCGTTCATGCGCTGGGCAAACGCCTCCAGGCTCCCGTCGCTGTGCTCTGCCAGCACGTTGGCCGCATCATTTGCCGAATCAATTTGTGTGGCATAAACCAAATCCTGCACCGACATGGTGTCTCCCTCTTTCAAGGCCACGTGGGTGGAGCCGTAAATCAAATCATGGCTTGCCCGGTATGAAACCGTGGCCATTTCGGAAAGAAGCTCGGGGCGCAAGGCCGCCTGTTCTAAAATCAAACCGAGTGTCATTACTTTCGTGATACTGGCAGGAAAGGCCATCTCATGTGCATTCTTGGATGCCAAAATTTGCCCTGTATTTGCATCCATCAATAAATAGGCACCCGCTTCCACCTCAGGGGGCGCCTCTGCATACACCTCTGCGCCCTGCCACATCACGGTAAGCAACACAAAAAAGCCCAGTATGCCCGCTGTAATTTTTTGCGCCCACTGCTTCAGAACGGCCCCCTCCTTTTGGTTTCATTGCTATGCCATCCTACAATATCCCAACTTACATTCTACATAAAAAACATGTTGAAATCAAGGGATAGCCATGTGCCATCACAATAAATCACAAAAATCTACGGAGATTGTTTCAAAAAGGCGCAGCCGGGTTTTGTGCTATCAAAAAGGGACTGTTATAGGGGAAAAGACGGCTCCCAACGCATCCTTTTACATCTTAATTGATCGGTTATTTTGATGCATCAATCCGCATTGTTCTTGGGTGCTTTTTTAATCTTTTTGCAATAAATCGTGAAATAGCCTTTAGGATTGAAAAAGTTATAACCATATATAAGATACAGAAAGAGGGAAAAAAGTACCGAAATTCAAATGACTGTGTATTGATAAGAAATGCACCGTAATAAAAAGTTGCCAAACAGAATAAAAATGCATATTCAGCAAATTGTTTTTTTAGATACCATTGGTAAACGAGTGCGAAAGATGCCAATAAAAACATAATCCTTGGTGCACAAAATACCGCAATTTCCCTTGAAAATTCGTTGAATCCTTCCACAAAGGCCAAGCGTTGTGGGGTATCATTGAATCTATATTCATCCATAGCCTCCCAACGATTGTAATCGTATTCTCTAAACGCAAGCGGTTTAAGCGAATTTTCAATATATTGCCATTTCACGTTCAAGAAAATTCTTGGCTCATTTTTAAAAAACTCAACATATCTTTTAAAAATTTCATTCGAATTTTCTCTGATACCAATTATTTCTTTTGGAGCAAATTCGAAAATCGAATTAACTGAATCGTAATTAGCCGCTTCTGCCGCAGCCATTGTGTTTCCCTCGCCAAATATATCATCTAAATAATCTTCATAGTCCTTCTGCTTTTCAGCCGGTAATATTTTTATCATATTGAGTAATTCCCATGCAAATCCCGCCGAAGACGTGCTAAGTTGTTGGGATGAAAAGACATTTCCAAATAGGGATACGGAAAGTGCACCAATCATTATTGCACAGACAGGCAAAATCCCTTTTTTTGTTCTTTCTTTTTTCCATGAAAGAAAAATACAAAAAACAATATAGACAGGTAAAACTGTAAAAGCGTTTTGCCGATACCCTAAAAATAAGAAGGTCATCCATGCCAACACCAACAAGATACTGAACAACCTGACTTTTGAAACGTGGCTCAATGTAGAGGTGGTTTTTTCATGATTCAAAAAATATAGAATAAGCAAATAAGCATACAACATAGCCGCAACCGTTACAACGGACATTTCATGGTAAACACTGTAAGCTAAAAATGTAGGTGTTGTCAGTAGCAAAATAGCAATCGGCCAATTATTCCGTGCCAATTGAATCGCCACAGTAAAGATTGCAAAGAAGAAAAAAAACGCTTGCAAAAATGTGTAAAACGCCCAATTGTTTACAAAATGATAGCAAAATGCCATTACAAATGACGGAATTGGTGTTAGCCAAGTAGAATGATAACCTCCCTGTAAAATAGAAGTGGCAAAACCCAGCCTGCTATAACTATCACTATAAATTATTCCCGGATAAGTAATAAAGGTTAAAATTACTGCTAATAAAAGTGCATACGTGAATGCAATGTAATACTTATGCTTGTATATGAGCTTCATAATCGAACTTAGCTGTGTCACCATTGAAAATCCCCCTCATTCGGTTTTTGCACAAGAAGCGACGTCGCCTAAGGGCTGCAAATCCTCGGCAACACCGCTGGGTTTTGTGTGAAAAATTAGGCAGAGTTTGCAAGATATTTACAAACTCCATCTGTATAAAAATCAATTTGTCAATCCTTTTACTGCATTTTCACTTTTTTCTATTCTATCCTTTGGTATACTATAACATATAACCAGTTCGTTTTAAAGCGTATTATTGTTTGCTCCCACATAAATTTTTCGAATCACTTTTCAAAATTTGCCAAATGTCCTATAATGAGTGATAGTTACGAAAAGAGACAGTGCCATCATATTATTCTGAGGAGAATGTTGACCATGCAAACTTGCACCATTTACGATTTGTACAAACAAACCCCCGAGCAAGAGGCTACCGTTTCGGTTTGCGGTTGGGCAAAAACCGTGCGTAGTTCCAAAAATGTGGGGTTTATCGAATTAAACGACGGCAGTTTTTTCAAAAGCACCCAGGTGGTTTTTGAAGCTGCACTGCCCAATTTCGACGAGATTTCCAAAGTGGGTGCGGGCGCTTCCCTGCAAGTTGAGGGCAAGCTTGTTTTAACGCCCGATGCCAAACAGCCCTTTGAAATTCACGCCACCGCCGTGCAATTGCTCGGCGCTTGCCCGCCCGAATATCCTTTGCAAAAAAAGCGTCACAGCATGGAATTTTTGCGCACCATGCCCCATTTGCGTGCGCGCACCAACACCTTTTCCGCCGCCTTTCGCCTGCGCAGTGCCGCCGCCTTTGCCCTGCACAGTTTCTTCAACGAAAACCGCTTTGTCTATATCCATACACCCATCATCACCGCTTCCGATTGCGAGGGCGCCGGGGAAATGTTCCGTGTAACCACGCTGCCCGCCACAGAGCCCCCGCTTGCCGAAGACGGCAGCGTGGACTACAGCCAAGACTTTTTTAAGCGCATGACAAGCCTCACCGTGTCCGGCCAATTGGAGGCCGAAGGCATGGCCTTGGCCTTTGGCCGCGTGTATACCTTTGGCCCCACATTCCGTGCCGAAAACAGCAACACGCCACGCCATGCGGCCGAGTTTTGGATGCTGGAGCCCGAGATGGCTTTCACGGACCTTTCCGGCGATATGGACGTTGCCGAGGCTATGATAAAATATGTGGTGCATTATGTTCTTGAGCACAACATTGAGGAGATAGAATTCTTCAATAATTTTGTAGACAAGGGGCTTTTAAGCCGTCTGCAAAACTTAACCGAATCCGAATTTGAGCGCATCACCTACACAAAGGCCATCGAGATTTTGGAAAAACACAACGACCGCTTCCAATACAAAGCCACATGGGGCGCCGATTTGCAAACCGAGCACGAACGGTTTTTAACGGAAGAGGTTTACAAAAAACCTGTGTTTGTCACCGACTATCCAAAGGAGATTAAAAGCTTTTACATGCGCCAAAACGACGACGGAAAAACCGTGGCGGCCGTGGATATGCTTGTGCCCGGCGTGGGTGAACTCATTGGTGGCAGCCAGCGTGAAGAGCGTTTAGACCTTTTGACAAAACGCATGACAGAGCTTGACATGAGCCTGGAAGAATACAGCTGGTTTTTGGATTTGCGCCGTTTTGGCAGCGTGGAACATGCGGGCTTTGGCCTTGGCTTTGAGCGTTTGATTATGTATCTCACCGGCATTGCCAACATCCGAGACACCATTCCCTTCCCACGCACGGCCGGGGGCTATTACTAATGCCGGCCATTGCGCCACCGCTTCTCACCTGGTATCACCAAAACCGCCGCATTTTACCGTTTCGTGAAGAACCCAGCCCCTACCGCGTGTGGGTGAGTGAAATTATGCTTCAGCAAACGCGCGTAAGCGCGGCTCTTCCCTATTTTGAGCGTTTCGTTGAGCGCCTTCCCACCCCGGCAGCACTTGCCGCTTGCAGCGAAGATGAATTGCACAAACTTTGGCAGGGCCTTGGCTACTACAACCGCGCAAAAAACTTGCAAAAAGCGGCACAGATTCTGGTGAAGGAATATGGCGGCGCCCTGCCGGCCGATTACGAGGCTTTGCGCACTTTGCCCGGCATTGGCACATACACAGCCGGTGCCATCGCCTCTATCGCCTTTGGCTTGCCCTTTGTGGCTGTGGACGGCAATGTGCTGCGTGTGTTCAGCCGCCTTCTGGCAAGCCATGCCGACATCGGCCTGCCGGCCACAAAAAAGCTACTCTCGGAAAAAGTGCAGCGTGAACAGCCTGCCAACGCCCCCGGCGATTTTAACCAGGCTTTGATGGAGCTGGGCGCCCTTGTATGCACGCCGCAAAACCCGAATTGCACACAGTGCCCGCTTTGCACCTTGTGCGAGGCAAACCGGCTTGCTTTGCAAGGCGAGTTGCCCGTTGTTCCCGAAAAGAAAGAAAAGAAAAAAACCAAGCTGTGCGTGCTGGTTTTGCACAACCGGCACGGCCATGTGCTTTTGCACCGCAGACCCTCCAAAGGGCTTTTGGCCGGCCTGTACGAGCCACTTTGTCTTGAGGGCTCCTTTTCAAAAGCGCAAGCCCAAAGCCACTTGCAAACACTTTTCCCGGGCGCCTTTTTGCAACAACAACTGCCCGAAAGCCGGCATATTTTCACACACCGCATTTGGCAGTTATATGGCTGGCAGGGTCTTTTGCCCGATGCTTCGCCCGCCCTTTTGGGAAACGATTATTTTCTTGTGAGCGGCGCCGAATTGCGCGAACAGTTTGCCGTTCCGAACGCGTTCAAAGCCTATCGCACACATTTGCAAAATGGGCAACCCCTCTGAAAAAGCCTCTGAAAAAGACAAAATTCTGTTGTAATCCCATTGTAAACAGGTTATAATGGGGATAGTTATTTTAGGGGTATCCACCATGGATACTTTCGCTTATATTGTGAGAGAGGAGGCCAGTTATGTTGAGTTGGTTCGATAAGGCCAAAACCGCTTGCACTTTGTGCGGTGTTGCAAAAGACAGTGCAAACGCCCTGTTTAAAACCATTTTTGCCGGTGCAACAGCCGCTTTGGTAACAGCCGGTGGGTTGGCGGGAACATTGTTTGAGAAGTTTACAAGCCACGACACGGAAATGGTTGAAGAAAAAAGAAATGAACGGGAGGGTGTGTACATGAAAAAATCTACATTGATTGCTTTATTTGTTGCTTTGGCGGCAGTGGCCGGCGTTTTGGGTGCCTTGTATGTGTATGTGTTGCGTCGCGAAAAAGAGCTGGATGAGTATGAACAACTGCTTTTCAGCGAAGAATTCAACGATGATTTTGCCGACGACACCTTAGATGTGGATGCAAGCGAGGAGTAATTCTATCCCCTGCATCTACACAGCGCCATTTTGAATGCGCTTTGTCATGAACTCTATTTTCTACCATCCACAGCCGCCCTTTGGGCGGCTGTTCAAATTTTTGGGAAGGGGTAAAACAACATGACCCCGAAAAAGACCAACTGCATTTCATGCAAAAAATGCACAAATTCTTGTGTTTTTTTGAAGAAACACGAGCTCGATTTCGCCAAAGAGGACAGGCTCAAAGAGCTTTGCCACCACTGCATGTTATGTGGCAATTGCACACGCGTTTGCCCCATACAGATAGACGGGCGCGCACGGATGCTACAGCATCGCTACGACCATGTGGAAGAACACGGCGGCAAACTTCAAGGATATACGGCATTGCGCCTTGAAAAAACAAATTACCTTTTTAAGAATTATCGGCAGGCAAAAAAAAGAAGCATCCTGTTTCCGGGATGCAACTACGCCTCGTTGTTTCCCAAAACACTGAACCGAATTGTACAGCTTCTTTCGCCACACGGCGTGGGTGTTGCGTATGATTGCTGTGGAAAGCCCATTGGCGAGCTTGGCCTTAAAAAAGAAGAAGAGGCAATTGTTGACAAGCTGAACCGACGCTTTCACGACAAAGAAATCGAAGAAATCATTGTGATGTGCCCAAACTGCGCTGCCTATCTGAACGGCAAAACAGCCGTTCCGCTTGTAACGATTTACCAAAAATTACATGAACTGGGCCTTGGCACGCCTTTAACGGCGGCAAGCGGTACCCTGCCAATATTTCTCCCCTGCCCGGACAGGGGCAGCCGCCAACTGTTGTCCACCGCCCTCCCGTTTCTCAATGGTGAGATTCAAGAAATTCGAGAGGTACAATGCTGTGGCCTTGGGGGGGTTGTTTCCGCCAAGGAGCCGAGCTTCCAAAACAGGCTTGCCCATGAACTCAAAACGCAAAGAGAAATCCACCGCTATGATGATATCTATGTCTATTGCGCCTCCTGTGCCGGCAGCTTTAAAAGGCAACAGATAACCAAGGTTCACCATATTTTAAGCAAAATTTTGCAAACGGATGAAGAGGCCGATATTCAGCACTCGCTTTGGAATCGCATGCAACATCTATGGATATAAGAAAAAACGGGCTGTTTCAAGATGTTTTTGAAACAGCCCGTTTTGGCGTTGTTGGCAAAGTCGCCTTCACAAAAAACCACGGCAAAATTTCCGTCATACTTCGCAAAAACGCTCCTCAACACACACCGTGTCGCTTGCGCTTTTTGTTTTATCAAGCAGAAATTTTGCTCTCGTTTTTATGAAGCCTTTGTTTTTCAGAGCTCCGTTTTAGATGGTGCCCACGCAAGTATTATTCTTTTTCAAAATTTTTCTTTTTCATTCTGTCTTCGTAGATCTTTTTGAACAGCACAATGAACGTAACCAAAGCAAAAACAATCAAAAGCGCTGTTACCACAACCTGTGTGCTGCCGGTGAGCATGCCACCCACATAAGAATATACAATGGTTGCCGGCAACTGCCCCACACCCGTGGCCACCACAAAGGGCACAAGCCCCATGGCGGTGAGACCGGCCGCATAACTTACAAAATCGAACGATACAAAAGGAAGAAGTCTGCATATGAGAATGGTGTGTTTGCCGTATTTTTCAAAATAGCCATCCACACTGCTCATCGCAAATTTAGAGGTCAATTTTTCAACAGCTTCCCTTCCGGCAATGCGCGCGATATAAAAGCACACAACAGCGCCCACCATGGCACTGCTCCAAGATAAGATGGCTCCTTGCCACCAGCCAAAGACGGCCGCATTTGCAAATGTGATTAAAAATGCCGGTAAAGGCGCTGCCACCGATTGAAACACCATGAGCAAAAACGACACCACAACCGCCCACACGCCGAAAGAGCGAATAAACCCAATCACATTTTCCACACTGAGCGAGCTAAATATCATGAAAACGCGATTCATTTCAGAATTGAAACGCGGAACCAAAAAATAGCACGCCAAAGCTATGACAAACACCGCAAGCAACCCAATCCTGGCCCATTTTGTCGCATTTCTCTTATTCATTATTCACCCGATTCCTCCACTTCCTGTGAAGCACTCCATCTGTAAAAAGATTCATCATAATTCTCAACCGTTTCATAGCCCAACATATCCATCACGAGTTGCATATAGGCCGAACGGATGCCGGCCGTGCAATAGGTAACGATATGGTCATCTTTGGAAAGGCCCGCCTCGCTGAACATGGCTTCAATTTCGGCATTCGGCTTTAAGTTGCCGTTTTCTTGAAACAGGTCGGCAAATTCGATGTGAATGGCACCGGGCAAATGCCCCCCATTCGCTTCCCCATACAAAGTGGCGCCCTCATATTCGTCTAACGCACGCACATCCACAATCGTCACATCATCGTAAATATCCAAAAGCTCATCCGTGTTGATAGCATGCTCTTCATCAATTGTCTCCACTGTCACTTCCACAGGCTCATACACGGTTCCCTCGCTTTGTGTGGCAAGGCCCGCCGCCTTTAGCATATCAAAACCGCCGTCTACAAGCTTCACATTCTCATACCCCGCGGCCAATAGCTCCCACGCGATGCGCCCATCGTCACCCCAACCGTTTTGAGAGGAGGCAAACAGCACAATCTCCTTGCTCGGGTCAATTCCCTGCTCACTCAAGCGTTCGCTCAAGCGCTCTGTATCCAGAATCACACCCCAATTTTCATCCCCGGGGGCACCATCTTCACAGGTGGCCAAGGTTTGCCAAGCCAAAATTGTAGCGCCTTCAATGGTTTCGCCTTCTGCGGCCTCTCCCCGTGCATCAATCAGCACAATATCATCTAAATTTTCCCGCACATACTCGGGCGACACCATGTATGTACCCTCGAAAACAGGTGCTTCATAATCAACCTGCCCCCCCGTGCTGCAGCCCGCCAGTGCAAGCGCCAAAACCAGCACCCATACCATTCTCATCTTTTTCATCCTCATGCCCCTTTTCTTACGCTATACTTGAATCCGATGATATTGATGATAACAAAAATTTTCCCAAATCACCAATTGGGAATTCAAATGCAACGGGGGTTCGCCATAGAGTTTATCTATAACACCCTATTTTTGTTTAAAATTTATTCTAAATATTCTAAAGTTTTATTGGTTTTGCTCGATATATTACAATACAGAGGGAGGTGAGCTCGCATGAATTACAGTATTCCGCCTATCACATCGACAAACAACCAAAAGGGACGCACGCACAACCGGCAAGGCCATGAAGAGGATGGTTTTGCCAAACTGCTTGCGCAAGGGGTGCACGGAACCTCCAAGGTTTCTTCCGAAAGCGCTCGGCACCACAACAGTGATGTAGTGCAACTGCACAGCGGTTTGGATTTTGATTTGCAAAATCTTGCCGGGCAAGTGATGCACATGAACTTTGAGCTCCATCGCACTCTATCGGTCCTTTCAAAGCAGGAAAATGACGACGGCTAACAGGCCATTTTTACAATAAAGAGGCTGTTTCAAAATACCTTTTGAAACAGCCTCTTTATTGTGTTGAGTTTTTGTACCACGCCTTCGTTCTTTCTACCCAAGGCCGGCCACTAGATTTTCCCTTACCTTTTGCGGTTTGTGTAAATGGCACATTTCCATAAGGGCGCACAGCTTATCGGCAAAACAAACCACATACGATTCCCTGTGCCTTGGAAGCTGCCTTGTTAAAGGCCACATATGCTTCACAATGATGTCTTCTTCTTTTTGCGAAAGTGCATACTTGTTTTGTGCGTTTTGCAAGGCTTTGTGTGGGTGTTTCCACAAGCGCTGAACACTTCTGTTTTCCCTTTCCCATTCTCCAAGCGCAAAATCATGCAAAAGGCCCGCGCGAGCCGCCGCCTTATAGTCCCAATTCATTTTCTTGCAAACCAGAAAACTCATATACGCCACTGCCAAACTATGGTGTAAACAATTGGATTCTTTGCCATGCCTTGGTAACTCTTCCATGGATAAAACATCTTCGTCGGCCATCATGTCGCAAACAATTTCGTTGAAACAATTTAAATTTTCGGGCTTCCACATATAGACGAGACTCCTTGCCGTTTTCTAACCGTGTTGAATGACGAACTACATTTCCATTATAGCCCATTTCCCATCGCGCATCCATAGACAAATTTGTTAAAGATTCTTGTTTTTCTTTAGTATATCTCATAGTTTACGCCTAGAATGCGTCTTTTTTGTGAAATCCATGTAATATTTCATAAAACTTTGTCTTACTCACCCGCCTCCGACGCCAGCAGTTCCCGCACATCGTTTGCCGTTGGGTATTCCTCCAAAGAGGGAGCCCTCATTTCCAGGCGCATAAACGCATAAATAAATTTTCGGTCTTCTTCACCAATCCACTTTTGTTTTTTCAGCGCATCTTCGGCCATGCCAAGGCCCCCCTCTTCCACACCGCAAAGCAAGCAGGCATCTTTGGCACAAATGAACGCAAACAATTTTTCTTTGTCCTTCAGCTTGTCGCTGAGCCCTTCCTTCAAAACATGCATGGCTACATCTTTTTGTTCAATCCCAAAAGGAAACACCCGTTTTTCAAAATCACGGCGCTCTTTCTCTTCCTGTTCTTTGGTTTTAAATGGCCAGCCGTCGAACAAACCCATATTCTCGCCTCTCTTATCTATTTATTTTCTCTCTAATATGCTATACTATAAGCAAGGAATCGTATTCTGTCAACTGGAGGAATGTATGGAAATTCGCATCGATCGAGAATGGGCCTTGCATCACTTGCCACGTCGCCCGCGAAACGCCCACAAGGGCACCTTTGGCTCGCTTTTGGTTTTGGTTGGCAGCCGTGGCTACCGCGGTGCCGCCACTTTGTCTGTTTCGGCGGCTTTGCGCGCCGGAACGGGGCTTGTGCGCCTTGCTTCCACCGAGCCCGTTTGTGCGGCCGCCGCGGCCACACTGCCGGCCTGCATGTTTTTTCCCACAAAAGAAACCGAGGCAGGTGCCATTGACCCTGTTTCTTTGCCCGCCGTTTTAGAAACACGTCATACCGCTGTTTTAGCCGGTTGTGGCATCACCGCCACAACCGAAACCACACTTTGGCTCTTGTCTTTGATTCAAAAGGCAAAGCAGCCCATTGTGCTGGATGCGGATGCGCTGAATATTTTGGCCGGCCATGTGGACGGTGGCAGTGATGCCAAAATTCGCTTGGCCTCTTTAGAGTTGCTTTCACGCACCAAAGTACCGCTGATTTTGACACCGCATCTTGGCGAAATGGCGCGCCTTGTGGACATGCCCGTAGAGGAATTGGCGCAAAACGCGGCCGAAATAGCGGCAGAGTTTGCCCAAAAGCATGAGTGCACCATTGTTTTAAAAAGCCACGAAACCTTGGTTGCCACGGCGGACGAAAAACTGTTTACGCTGCAAGACTTTGCAAACCCCGGGCTTGCCAAAGGCGGTAGTGGCGATGTGCTGGCCGGCGTGATTGCAGGGCTTTTGGCACAGGGCTTCCCGGCCGATATCGCAGCCGCACTGGGTGTGTTTTTACATGCACAGGCCGGGCAAATTGCGGCCGCACAGTTTGGGGAAGCCGGCATGTCACCGGCCGATTTGCCCTTGTGCCTTGCCGAAGTTTGGCGCTCTTTGGGCCGCTGAACATTTCCCACACCCCACTTTTGCAAAGAAAGGCGTCTATGATGAAAGATTTTCCCACGCCCCTGCGGCGTTTGCCCCTTGTGGGAACGCACAACACCCGCGACCTGGGTGGCTTCCCCTGCCGCTTAGGCGCCACACGTTTTGGCGTTTTTTTGCGCTCAGACAACCCTTTTTCCCTTACAGAGCAAGACATACAAACCCTGCAAAACTACGGCATTCGCACCGCCATTGATTTGCGCGGCGACGATGAGCGCGAGGAGGCCCCTTCCAAGCTGTGCGCCCATGCACAGTTCTCAAACCACCACATTTCGCTTTCTGACGTGCTTGAAACGGCCGATTATGAAGGTGATACCCCCGGCTCCATGGCCGGGCTGTACATCCGCTTGCTTGAACATTCCGGCGAACATTTGGCCGAAATTCTGCGCATTTTGGCCAACGCCGAAGGCGGCGCACTCTATCATTGTGCGGTTGGAAAAGACCGCACCGGAGTGGTTTCCATGTTGCTTTTGGCTTTGGCCGGTGTAAACGAAGAAGACATTGTGGCCGATTATGCCGTCACTGAAATTTATATGCACGAGGTATTTTCCGCCTTCCTTTTAAACGCACAGGAAAAGAACCTTCCGGAGGCCGAGCACCCCTATCGCACCCGCAGCCATGCCAAAAGCATGTGGCGCGTGTTGCGGCATCTCTCGGAAAACCGCGGCGGTATCCACAGCTACCTCGCCTCCATCGGTGTCACCGAGGTAGAGCTGCAACGCCTGCTTCAAAAATTTGTTTATTCATAGGTTTTTATAGGCAGAGCTCTAAACCCACGGGGCAGTGGTCGCTGCCTTCAATTTGTGGAAATATCAGGCTGTCTTCCACCTTTTCCATAAGCCGTGTCGACACCACAAAGTAATCAATTCTCCAGCCCACGTTGTTTGCCCTTGCATTGGCGCGGTAGCTCCACCAGGTGTAGGCATCTGTTTTATCGGGATACAAGGCGCGAAAACTATCGGAAAAGCCACTGCCGAGCAGGCGCGTAAATTTTGTGCGTTCCTCGTCTGAAAATCCGGGTTTCCCCTTGTTTGGTCCGGGATGTTTTAGGTCGATGGGGTTGTGCGCCACATTCAAATCGCCACAATACACCACCGGTTTTTTCTCGTCCATGCGCATGAGATGTGCGCGCAAATCATCCTCCCAGTGTTCTCTGTAGGCAATGCGTGCAAGCTCGGGCTGTGCATTTGGTGTATACACATTCACAAGTATAAAAGATTCATACTCGGCCGTGATGACGCGCCCTTCTAAATCGTGTTCGGGAATGCCAAGCCCAAACACCACCGATTTTGGCTCTGTTTTAGAAAACACAGCCGTGCCGGAATAGCCTTTTTTTTCGGCACTGTTCCAGTATTGATGATATCCCTTCGGCGAAAATTCTGCCTGGCCCGGTTGCATTTTGGTTTCCTGAATGCAAAAAACATCCGCATCCAAATCCTCGAAGGCATTTTCAAATCCCTTTTTCAACACAGCCCGAAATCCATTCACATTCCAACTGATACACCGCATACAACAACCCACTTTCTCTTTTTTATTCAGCCATACCGCGTGCAGCCTAAGCTGGCGCATATACCGCAAAGGAATCTTTCATGAAAAAAAAATTCTCCATCTTGGCCTTTGATTTAGACGACACCGCTTTGGACGAGCAAAAACACTTGCGTGAAAGCGTGCAGGAAGCCTTGCGCCTTGCCTCGTTGAGTGGCTGTCACCTGGTGCCCACGACCGGGCGTGTTTTAAACGGCATCCCCAAAGAAATTTTCGCCCTGCCGAATGTGCGCTATGTCATCACGGCAAACGGCGCAAAAGTGCACGATTTACAAAAAAATGAGGTTTTGCTCAGCCAATGTTTCGACAACCAAACCGCACTTTGCCTTGTGAAAGAGCTTGAACTGGAACCGTGTTTTATCAGCATTTTTCTGAATGATGCCAGCTACACCCCCACCTCTTCGGTGGATTTTTTGAAAGAGGTTGTTACACCGGCCACCTTGGAATACCTACGCAATTCGCGCCATTTTGTAAAGGACTTAAACCTGCTTTTGCAAAACCAAAACACGCTTGTGGAAAAGGTGAACGCCAACTATGCAAGTGAAGCCATTCGCGACAAGGTGCGCACACAGCTCAGTGTGCGAGAGGACTTGTTTATAAGCAGCTCCATGGGCCTCAACTTGGAAATCAACACACGCAACGCCCACAAAGGCGCCGCTCTCAGGTTTTTGGCCGAGCACCTCTCGGTTCCGATGCAAGATGTCATGGCCATTGGCGACAGCGACAATGACATTCAAATGCTACAAGCAGCCGGCCTTGGCGTTGCCATGGGCAGTGCCAGGAATCCTGTTCGGCAAGCGGCCGACGCCACCTGCCCGCCTGCCTCTCAATCCGGGCTTGCCACGGCGATCTACACGCATTTTCTACTGTAATTTTCTTGCTGTGGCAAGACGGCCCTGCACCCGGGGCGGTCTTGCCATTTTTTTTGCAAGTGGAAGCGATGACAAAACAAGCCCTTTTTCTGTTGTTGCATTTTACAACACAAATCCACTTTCATGGCTTGGGCATGAAACAACCCTTTTCAGTATACGCCTCTGCCATTTGTAAATCAATTTTTTCATGTTTTCTTCGGGGTTTTGTTTACACCCAAAGTAAGCCAAACTTCCGTTTTTAAAAATTTTGCCTAATTTTATCAAAAATTAATATTGTAAAGAACAGATTTTGTGCTATAATACAGTAATATACCCAATCATACTCGGATTGGGTATCTTTTAAAGCATTCCGAACAAAAGGCCGGCTGCTCTTCTGCCCTTTTGTGAAACGATGGGATAAACCGAAAGGAGACAAAACAAGATGTGCAATGAACAAGCTGTTTTTGAAGTGAACCCCAAAATCCGCCGACTGGCTGATATTTGTGTTTCCAATGCAATTCCCGGTGAACTTTATGGCGAGTATAAAGTTTTTCGCGGCCTACGCGACCCAAACGGAAACGGTGTACTCACGGGCCTAACCAACATCTCCAAGGTAACCGCAAAGCGTATTGTGAATGGTGTAGAAGAGCCCATGCATGGGCAGCTCTATTACCAAGGCATCAACATTGAGGAGATTGTGGGTGGTTTTTTAAAGGAAGACCGCTTCGGTTTTGAAGAAACCATCTACCTCTTACTGTTTGGCCATCTGCCCAAACAGGAGGAGTTGAAAGCGTTCTCCGAGCTTCTTTTGGATGAATGCAACTTGCCCCCCTCATTCACACGTGACATCATTATGAAAGCCCCCAGCCGCGACATGATGAACGCACTTGCCCGCAGTGTGCTCATGTTGTATTATTACGATGAAAACCCGGACGACACCTCCATTCCCAATGTGTTGCGCCAATGCCTGAAACTCATCGCCAAATTCCCCCTGCTCGCCGTTTACGGATACCAGGCCTACAACCACTACGAGCTGAACAAAAGTTTGGTAATCCACCAGCCGGACCCCACACTTTCCCTTGCCGAAAACATCCTGCATATGCTTCGCCCGGACCAGCAATATACCCCATTTGAGGCACGCATTTTGGATTTGGCTCTGGTTTTGCACGCAGAACACGGCGGCGGCAACAACTCATCGTTCACGGTGCACGTGGTCTCTTCTTCCGGCACCGATACCTACAGCGCCATGGCAGCCGCTTTGGGCAGCTTAAAGGGCCCAAAACACGGTGGTGCCAACATTCGAGTGTGCCAAATGATGGCCGATTTACAACAAAATGTAAAAGATTGGAAAGACGAAGATGCCATTTCCGAGTATTTGAAAAAATTGCTTCACAAAGAGGCGTTCGACTGCTCGGGCCTCATTTACGGCATCGGCCACGCCGTGTATTCTCTCAGCGACCCACGCGCCCAAATTTTTGAAAGCTTTGTGCGCGATTTGAGCGCCGAAAAAGGCCGTAGCGAGGAATATGAGCTCTATGCCACCGTGGCGCGTCTCGCGCCCGATATCATCGCCGAAGAGCGCCGTATGTTCAAAGGTGTATCGGCCAACATCGATTTTTACAGCGGTTTCGTCTATGAGATGTTGAATTTGCCAACCGAGCTGTATACCCCTATTTTCGCCATTGCACGCATTGCCGGGTGGAGTGCGCACCGCATTGAGGAGCTCATCAACTCCAGCAGAATCATCCGCCCTGCCTACCGCAGTGTGGCACAAACCTCCTCCTATATTCCGCTTAACGAGCGTTAGGAAAGGTGAAGGCACCACAACAAAAAACCGGGGCTGTTTCAAGTTGTTTTTGAAACAGCCCTTTTTGTTTATTTTGCATTCCACAATCTTGGTGAATATAAAATTCGCCTCTTTTTGTGTAACCAAAGGCATTTGCCAAGGCTTGTACAGTGGGCTAGGGTGCCAAATACCGCCCAAGCCAGGCGGCCGTCTCCTCCAACACACAAATGCGCGCACGTGGGCTTCCGCTTCGGGCAAAATCATGCCCCTCCTCCAAAAACAGGCAAAGCCGCGTGGGCACCCCACGCCGTTTTAAAGCGGCATACAGCTGCAGGCTTTCAAGCGGTGGGCAACGTAGATCCTGCGCGCCGTGTAAAACAGGGTGGGCGTTTCCATATCCTGTGCATACCGCAAGGGAGAGAGTTCCAGCGCCAGCAGCGGGTCCAATATGGGGTCGGCCACTTGATCGGGCACAAACACATGTCCAATATCGGAAAGCGCCGCCATGCTGAACCAATTGGAAATGCCACGCAAGGACACAGCCGCGGCGAACCGCTTGGTGTGCGCCATGAGCCAATTGACCACAAACCCACCATAGGAGCCCCCACAAATGCCGATGCGCTGCGGGTCAATCCATGGGTTTTGGCAAAGAACCGTGTCTAAAAACAAAAGCAGGTCGTCACAATCTTCCCGTCCATAACGCGTGCGGATATCGGCAAAGGCATCGCCGCGCCCGTCGGACCCATGCGGGTTGCAAAACAAAACCGCATAGCCTAGGGATGCAAGATACTGCATTTCGTGCGAGAGAACAGGCCCATAGGCCATTTTGGGGCCACCGTGCACCAAGAGCACCGCGGCACATTGCTTGCCCTCGCACCGATGTGTGGGTGGCAAAACCCATCCTTCCACACTGTCTTGATTTGCCCCTTTCACACACACGCTCTGTGGTTCTTGCACGTGATATTGCTTGGAAACCCGGGTATTCCACGCGCTGATGCGTGTTTCTTTTTCCCCTTGTAAACCATACAGCTCCGGCGGCAAAAGCCCGCGCAGTGCCGCATAATAAACATCCCCACCCATAACCGCCAATTCCGATATGCTGCCAACATCCGTTCGCAAGGCGGAAAATTGCCTTGTTTTGCAGTTCAGAGAAAGCAGATGTGTGCCCCCGTTTTGGGTGCTTGCAAACAAAACATGTTCACCCATTGCACAAAGAGTAGCGGTCGGCGCCGCTTGTACATCCGACACCACAGAACTCCAGCAGCCATGCTCGCCACCCTCATACAAGCTTGTATATCGCTTGGTTTTTTTATGGTAACAATAGAAAGCACCGTTTTGGTTGAGACCATGTTTTTGCATATCCCCACCAAATAAAATGAGGTCGCCCCCGTCTATTTCACACATGGCATGACAAACAAACGGCCGCGTTGGCAAGGGCAGTTTTTCCGTCTTGCCCGTTTTGATATGGTAACAAAACAGGCCCTCCCCATATCCACCTGCATCGGCCTGCTTTTTGGCCGTGAACCAGAGACATTGCCCATCCTCGCTTAGCAGGCACTCCTCCACATCAAGCGACGATACCGCTGTGTGCTTTCCATTTTCTTCCCGAAAAAAAAGGCGCCTTCGCCTGCCGCAAAAAAAATCTTCCCCTTCCTCCCAAAACGGAAGCTCTTCCAGCACTGCATAGCGCGCTCTATCCTCTTCCAAAGCCCCTTGGGGCAAAAGGGCTTCGGTTTCTCGCGAAACAAACAGAAACGCTCCGTTTTCCAGAACAAAAAGCGTCTGCACATCATCGGGCAAACAAACTGCCTTGCGAATGCTTTCGGGCTCTTGCAGGGTGTATTCATAGAGAAAAACGCCCTTTTCCCCCTCCTCTTTTTTGTACTGAATCCACAACTGATTTTCATTCTTCCACCAAAAATCCACCACACCCTGCCCTGTATCCAACGGAAAAAGCTGTCCACTTTCCAAAAGCCACAACTCATTTTCGTATCGATTTTCGACGAAATTCACCTGTTTTAAACACAAAACAAGGCGTTGTCCATGCACTTTAAGCCGGCAGGGCAGGCGAATATCGCCAAAAGAGTTTGCATTCCATGAAGTTTTCATCTGTTCCACCGCTTTAAATTTTGTAGGGGGTCATGGAGCTTTTCACAAGCCCCATGCAAGAAGCTCTTTTTTCGCACGAAAAATGTGGTATACTTAAAAAGGAACTTTTCTGATTTTCACAGTGCGAGTTCCTTGATACTTTTTAGAATAGCATGGTTTTAAAGAGGGTGCAAGAGAATGAAAACGATGTTTGTGCTAAGCAGCGTAGAGGATTTTGCCGCCGGAGCGTTTGAAAACACCGCAGTGGACGACGGCGGTATTCAATTGGGGCGCCGCGGAACCGGTTATTTGGCCGAGGGAAGTTACACAAGCCAACCCCTCGCATGCAGCTTGTTTCGTGCTTTGATTCCCAGCTGGAATGCCGATACCCCACCCGGCACCTCCATTGAACTGCAAGTGCGTGTGCAGGCAAACGGTGAATGGAGCCGATGGTTTGGTTTTGGGCATTGGAGCTCGTTTCAATATAGAAGTTCTCCCGAGCCGCAGCAAGATGCACTTGCCTGTGTGCATTCGGAGTGGCTTCGCATCCTGCCGCAGGCACACTCGGCCAATGCGGCGCAAATTCGTGTACATTTACACACACAGGTAGAGAAAAAAACACCCACCATTTTTTTAATGGCGCTGAGTGTTCTGGCAGATGAAACGCCCGCCGAGAAAGAACGCGCGCGCGAGCGCGTGCTTGCACTTCCCTCGTATTCTTCTTTGGTGCGCGACCCCTCCATCGCCGCCCAGATGGGGGATGTCACCTCGCTTACCATGCTCATGAACCGCTGGGGCACGGATTTGTTGCCGGAGGAAGTGGCACGGGGCACCTATGACACCGGCACGCACAGCTATTCAAACCTTGCCTTTTTGAGCTCTGTTGGCGGCATTTACGGCTTCGAGAGCTACGTGGGTTTTGGTGGTTTGGATGTGCTTCGCAAAGAAATTTGGCAGGGCCATGCGGTGGGCGCACAGGTGTGCTATCGAAAAAACGTGCAAGATGCACAAACCGATAAGCCCACACACACAGACAGCCGCCCCTTTTACCCAAGTGCCGTGCAAAATAGCAGCGGACATCTGCTTGTGGTGCGTGGTTTTTTTGAAAAGGACGGAGAAGAATATGTGGCAGTGAACGACCCTTTGGCAAGCGGCAACCCAGAGGTGGCGCAGGAAATCGCCCTCCCTCTGTTTCGGCAAATGTATCGGGGCCTATTCCTTGCCGTTCATCGTAACCAAAACGAGTTCGTGGGCTATCGCCCACAAAGGGAGCTTGTGCAATTACAAATTCACAATGATGAAATTGAAGTAAGCAAAAACGACGAGATGCTGATTCCCGGCCAATTTTCCACACAGGACAGAGACAGCAGTACGCTGTGTTTTACACTGTCTTCCTCGGTGGCCTATGCCAGCGCCGCGCAGCGGCCGTTTTATTACTTACAAGCAGATGAAGAGGGTCATGTTCGGTTCGACAGAAGCGCAGCCGAAGGAAAACGCATGACATTTTATCGCATAGGGCCCGGCGGGTATACTTGGGTGGGTGAAAAACGGATAGAGGCGACAAAAGAAGAGAAGGAGGAACATGATGATAACCGTGCGAATTGAAACCAAAGGACAGGCCTTTTTACCTCTTACGCAAAAGGTGGCCGATGTTGTGGAAAATTCGGGTGTACAAAATGGCATGTGCCTTGTGTATTGCCCACACACCACGGCCGGCATCACCATCAACGAAAATGCAGACCCGGATGTTGTAACCGATTTGCTGCTCGCTTTGGAGCATACATACCCCGATTTGCCCGGGTTTTGCCATGCAGAGGGAAATTCAGCAGCGCACGCAAAAGCCTGTGCCGTTGGCAGCAGTGTGATGGTTCCTGTGCGTGATGGAACCTTGGTTCTGGGGCGCTGGCAAGGCATTTATTTCTGCGAGTTTGACGGCCCACGCCAGCGGCAATACATTGTGCAGGTTATCGGCAGCTAACCATTTTTAAAGCGTTTCGGTTGTCTCTTTGCTTTCGTCGGCGCCGTCTCGCATGGGCCTTTGTGCCTTCGTGTGTTTTTTTTGTGAAGCCAAACAGTAAAAAAACTTTGCCATGAAAATTCAAATCCCCTCTTTCCCTTCGAACATAAGTATGTTATACTTATGTTCGGCAACTTTTTGTACTCATCTTTTTGCTGCGAGGGATAACCGTTGAAGAGATTTTTGGTGTTTTTGCTGATTCTTTTGATTGTATTCCCCCTATCGGTTTGGGGGCTTGTTTCTCTTACCTATTCCGGCATGGATGAAAGCAGTGTGCCAAAGCCGGTTCTTCTTGTGCAAGACATGGAAGTCCTCCCCCAAGGCTATTCTTGGTATACCCCCATTTTCGGAGGCCTTACCTACAAAAACTTTGTGCAACCCTTGCAGGAAGATATGCCCAGTTTGGGCGAGGTTGCAGACGAGTTTATCGGCTTAACGCCCCCGCTCGGTTTCACCTCTACCGCCGTCATTTCTAAAGATGGTGTGGATGTATGGAGCGGCCCTGCAGACAATGTGTCTGAATATATTTTGCTGGAATCCGGCTCTTATGTGCTGGAGGTAATCAGCGGCAGGGAAAAGGAAGATGGCCAAGGTTATGGTGAACTTCAATATCGGGTTGGTTTTTCGGCGCAGGTGGATACCCGTGTGGAGGCCGGAGAGGATCGCATCGCGCAGGGCGATGTGCTGGCCGTTCAGCTTTACAACGTTCCGAACGGGGCACAGGTGGAAGGCGGCAGTTCGTTTGGCCCCGTGCAATTTTCGCAAAATGGAACCGGCCGCTATGTGGCCTATCTCTCGGCCAGCCACGACACAGCCCCCGGGGATTATTTTGTCTCTGTGGATGTGGGCGAGCGCACCTTCGATGTACCGGTGCAAGTCATGGAAACACAGTTCACCGAACAAGAGCTCACCATAGACACAAGCAGTGCAGAAATCACCGAGGCGAACAGCTCCGAAGCCTATGCGGAATACAACAACACCATTCCGCCTCTTTTTCAAGAGGCAGACTCTACGCGCTACTGGAGTGGACAGTTCATCGAACCGACACAGGGCGAGTTGACAACCGAATATGGCCTCTACCGCTACACCAACGGCTCCAGCACGGCTTCGCGCCATGCCGGTATCGACTTATCCGCCTCGCGCGGCACCGAGGTTGTGGCACCCAATGCCGGCCGTGTTATTTTGGCCAGTGAGCTGCTCAACACCGGCAACACCGTGGTGATTGAACACGGAAACGGCTTAAAAAGCCTGTTTTATCACCTTGACAGCTTGGACGTTGTGCTGGGAGACATGGTGGATTTGGGCGACAAAATTGGTGAAGTGGGCTCCACCGGATACTCCACCGGCCCTCATTTGCATTATGAGGTGCGCTTATTTGAAAACACCGTGGACCCCATGCGCTTGTTCAATGGAACAAGCGGCCTCTATGCGTTTGAGGACACAGACCCATCTGAGGAGCAAGATGAGCAGGATGCATGATTTTTTATGTGTGATAAGGCGTCCTTTGGCCGCCTTATCCATAAGATAATTTGGGAACATTTGAACCGACGAATTTATGAATTTTGGAAGGAGATTTGTATGATTGTAAAAAAAGTAAAATTGAAAGACCTTGAAGACGTGAAAAAATTTGTAACCGCCACATCCATGGCTCCGTTCGATGTGGATTTGCGAAGTGACCGATTCATTGTGGATGCAAAAAGCATTTTGGGTATCTTCAGCCTGAATTTGGCCCATCCAATCACCCTGAATTTGCACACGGAACCCAGTGAGGATTCGGCACAATTCCTAACATCCATCGACGACTTTTTGGTGTAAAAAAAGCGTTCGAACAGCTCGATTTTCCACCCTTTACACATCCCGTTTTTGAATATAATCACTTGAACAGTGCAAACATTTTCCGGCCATCTATGCTGGGTTGCACTTTTTTTTTGTCAAAACTTGAACTTTCTTCTTTTCTATAAGCTGGGCGGATCTTCTTATCTTTGCAAAACAATGGAAATCGAGTATACTTAAGAAAACAATGCCTTCTTCATGTGGGCAGTTGGGGGTGTTTGGTGAGCAATTTAACTGACCTTTCCGTCATACGCGCACTTTGCAAGGAATTTCAAATTCGTCCCAGCAAAGGTTTTGGCCAAAATTTTTTGGTGAATCCCTCTGTTTGCCCCAAACTGTGCGAATTGGCCGGGGTAGATGAACACAGCAACATTTTGGAAATCGGCCCCGGTATTGGCACCCTCACAGATGAGCTGGCGCGGCGGGGTAAAAAAGTGGTCGCTGTGGAGCTGGATAAACGCTTGATTCCCGTTTTGAATAAAACACTTGCACACCACAATACGGTTCAAATTGTGCAGGGTGATATCCTAAAATTGAACATCGCCGCCCTCCTTCAAGAACACTTTCAGGAGCCGGCTCTCTTGTGTGCAAACCTGCCTTACAACATCACAAGCCCCCTGCTTATGAAATTGCTGGAAGAGCATCCACCGCTCTCCCGTCTCACCGTAATGGTGCAAAAAGAGGCTGCAGAGCGCATTTGCGCAAGCCCGGGCACACGCGCAGCCGGAGCCATCTCCTACGCTGTGCACTATTACGCAACCCCCGTTTATGGCTTTTCTGTAAAACCGGGTAGCTTTTACCCACCGCCCAAGGTAACCAGCGCGGTTATCTCCTTGGACATTCGGCAAACCACGGCCCTAAAAAGGAATTCACGCGAGGAAAAACAGCTGTTTACTCTCATCCGTGCCGCTTTTTCACAGCGCCGCAAAACCCTGCCCAATGCGCTTATGCAAAATGCCGGCATTGCAAAAGAAGATGCCGTAAAAGCCCTTTCCACGCTACAGCTTGCTGCGAATATTCGCCCGGAAGCGATGAGCCTCGAACACTTTTTGCAGCTGCGCAGCCTTTTATTCGACACATAAAAAAACCGCCTTTCGGCGGTTCCTGCTAAATTTCTATTCGAAATTAAACGGGTTGTACGTTGATGGCGCGCAGTTTTTCGCTGTTTTTCGGATCTTGCTCCACATCGTAAACCACTTGCTGGCCTTCGGCCAACGTTTTGAAACCATCCACCATGATGCTAGAGAAATGCACAAATACGTCATCTCCGCCTTCATCATTGGAAATGAATCCATAGCCCTTACTTTCGTTGAACCATTTCACAGTCCCTTTATTCATGCAAAGATACCTCCTTATAAGATTAGCATTTCTCCTGCTCACACAAAAATATCACACAGTGCCATGTCCACGAAACGAACTCATGACGCACAACAAGGTGTGAAATCAGGGTCGTACATTCAAAACACTGGTATGATTATAGCACAGCCCTTTCAAAAAGTAAAGCACTTTTCGTGTAAATTTTGTGCATCCTAAAAAGCGAGCTCGTTTTTGCTTTCTGTATATTTTATAGGTGTTTTTTAGGAAATTAGAGTAGAGGTGAATTCTATGAAATCTTTTCGCAAGGAACTGCACTTTCATCTTCCGCAACGCCGTTGTCTTGTCAACATCACACCGGACGTGAGGGATGCACTGCGTGAAAGTGGCATTCAAGAGGGGCTCGTGCTTGTGAATGCCATGAATATCACGGCCAGTGTCTTTATCAACGACGATGAAAGTGGCTTACATGCAGATTATGAGCGCTGGCTGGAACATCTGGCCCCGGAAAAACCCTATGACCAATATCAACACAACGGTTATGAAGACAACGCCGACGCCCACCTAAAGCGCACCATCATGGGGCGTGAAACGGTGGTGGCCATCACCAAGGGGCAGTTGGATTTTGGCACTTGGGAACAAATATTTTATTATGAGCTCGATGGCAAGCGCACAAAACGTGTGCTTGTGAAAATCATCGGTGCGTAAATGACCCTCCGTTTCCTGCCTAAAAAGGAAGCGTATAAAACCGGCACGGCACAGAAACAGCCCTTTTGGGGGTAATCTCTGTGCCGTGCCGGTTTTGTATGGCTCTTTTTATTATTTTTCGGCATCCGTTTTTTGTTTTTGGCTCTCCGTCTCTCGCACAAGCTCTGTGTGCATGCCCAGAATCTCACAATCCCGCAAATTATCCAGCCTATCCAGTTCTGCAAGCTCACGCTCCATGGCACGGCCCTCTTTGTCTTGCATGCTGTTTTGCAGTGCCTCGTTTTCGCCTCTGTATTCCGGCTCGCTTTCCGGCGCTTCTATGTCCACCGTGTAGATGGGCACTTGCGCTTGTTCTTCCGCTTTTGCCGCTGCTTCTTTTTTCTTATCTGCCCACAAACGCCATCCCGTAAGCCCGGCCGCAGCCACAAGGCCCACTGTCAACAAGGCCATGAGCCACTGTACAACCTCCCACTGGGCAACCGGTATTTCGCTCAGCATTCTCACATTTCCATAGGCCATATAAACAAGCGCGCCAATGGCCACCAACCGCAAAGTCCTGCTCATCATCTGTTCTCCTTCTTCTTTCCGGCGGGGACTCTACCCGTTGTCCTCTTCCAAAGAGCTCACGGGCACACTTTCGCTTGCTACAGGCTCTAATTCGGCTTCCTCGCCTGCCGCCTCTGACGAATCTCCGGCGCTCTCCGCGGCCAGCGAGGACGGCGCCAGCAGATCCTCTACTGCCACTTCCCCTTGATTTTCTCCCGTGTCTTCTGTGTTGCTTTGCGAAGAGGACGCCTGTGCGGGCGCATAGCTTGTATTCGGCCGCAGGGCATACAAATAGTATTCGCTCCCGTCTCTGCGGAAGAAATAGTCCATATACTTTGTCGGGTTGTCAAAATCGGGGGTTGCAATGAGCTCGTTGTTGCTGCCAAAATTGCTCACATAACCCATGGTGACACGCAAAATGCCTCCGTCCAATTCCTCGATTTCCCTCACGTCTCCCACATACTGCGCATTGAGCCCGGTGGCTGTGGCCGCATACATATTGGTTTGTGGGTCAAACTCATAACGCAGTTGTAGCACCGGGTCCTCAAAAGACTCATGTTCCAGTTTGTACTCTGCGCCAAACAATTCCGCCGCATATTGATCCATCTCCACCGCCGGCACAAGCGGCTGGCCTAGGTCATTGTACTCTATCTCTTCATCCAGTTCATTCAACACACCCCAGATGATTTCTTGCTTAATCGCATTGGGGTCGGCCTGTGCTAAGGATTCAAAAGGCAATTGGTCGAACCAAACCATTGGCATCAGCAGTTGCTCATAATAGTCTGCCTCGCCGGTGTCCACCTCGGTGTTTTGTAGAATCTCCACGGTCCATTGTACAATGCTGATAGCACCCACCACCATTAAGACGCTGAGCGCAAACCCCATCACCTGGCGCAAGCGCCTTCTTGTGCGGCGTGCTTTTTCCTCTTTGCCTCTTCTTTGGTGTTCCCTGTCGTGTTCATTCTTTTTTATCGGTTTGTTTTCGTTTGCCATCTTATTCCTCTCCGGCTTTCGTGCTGTCCAATTTGGCTCTATTTGCGAATTTGCCCCTGGCCATGGATGACATATTTATAGCTTGTCAACTCATACAAGCCCATCGGGCCGCGTGCGCCCAGCTTTTGTGTGGAAATGCCAATTTCACAGCCAAGGCCGAATTGCCCGCCATCTGTAAAGCGGGTTGAGGCATTCACATATACAGCCGCACTATCCACAAGGCGTGTGAACCGCTTGGCGCTTTGTGCATTTTGTGTCACAATCAAATCGCTGTGCCCTGTTGAATGTGTGTTGATGTGTTCAATGGCCGTATCCAAATCTTCCACAACGGCCACGGCCAGAATATAGTCGTTGAATTCCGTATCGAAGTCCTGCTCGCCTGCCTTTTCGCCCTCCGTCAGTGCAGCGGCTCTTTCATCTAGGCGCAATTGCACGCCGGCTTCTTTTAGGCGCTTTGCTGCTTTTGGCAGGAAAACGGCAGCTATTTCTTTATGGACAAGGCAAACCTCGGCCGAATTGCAAACACTTGGCCTTTGCACTTTTGCATTCAGCAACAGTTCCTCGGCCATGTCCACATCTGCTTCTTTGTCCACATACACATGGCAGATGCCGGAACCCGTTTCAATCACGGGCACCCCACGCGCGCCTTCCACAACGGCCTGAATCAAACTCTTGCCGCCTCGGGGAATAAGCAAATCCACATATCCGCGTGCCTCCATCAAAGCTTTTGCACTCTCGCGTGAGGTATTTCCCACAAGTTGCACGGCATCTTGGGGAACGCCCGCCTCTTTCAGTGCCCCACGCATGAGCTCGCTCAACACCGTGTTGGTGCGAATGGCTTCGCTGCCACCACGCAAGATACACACATTGCCACTGCGCAAACACAAAACCGCTGCATCGGTGGTAACATTGGGGCGGCTTTCAAAAATGATGGCCACCACACCCATCGGAACGCGCACTTTCTCAATCTCTAAGCCATTTTCTGTGCGGTGACACTGCTCTACAACGCCCACCGGGCTTTTGAGCGCCAAAACGTCACGAACACCAAGCGCCATCTCCTCAATGCGCTTATCCGTGAGGCGCAATCTGTCCAGCATCACGTCGGGAATGTTCCCACGCGCATTTTCCAAGTCCTCATGGTTTGCACTCAATATTTCTTCTTTGGCCCCCAAAAGCGCCCTTGCAATGTTTTCAAGCGCCTCTTCCACCTTGGTCTCTTCCACTTTCGCAAATGCTTTTTTCGCCTCTACGGCAGCGCTGAGCATGGCTTGCATGTCTTTCACTGTAGGGCCTCCCTTGTTCCAAAGTCAAAGTATGTGCCACATGGCTTTTTATCGAGGATGTTGTATAGGCATTCGGGGTTTTTCCCATTTGTGATTACAAGGTCTATCCCCTCTTTTTCCAGCATTTTGGCCGCTTTGAGTTTGGTTATCATACCACCGGTGGAAAACTGGGTTCCCCCGCCGCCGGCACTGTCCATAAGCTCCTGCGTTACCGTGTGCACAAGCGGAATCAAATGCGCCTCTTTGTCTGTGCGTGGGTCGCCCGTGTACAAGCCTTCAATATCTGTTAGCATTACAAGCAAATCGGCCTTCGCCAAAATGGCCACCTCGGCGCTTAGGGTGTCGTTGTCCCCAATCACACCACCCTCCAGCTCTGCGGTTGCCACACTGTCGTTCTCGTTTAAAATGGGAATGGCGCCCAGTGCCAGCAAGCGGAATAGCGTGGCTTCCAGGTTGTTGCGCCGCTCTTGGCTGTGGATGTCCTCGGCTGTGAGCAAAATTTGTGCCACAACATGCCCATAGTGGATGAAGCGCTGGTCGTAAATGTGCATCAGTTCGCACTGCCCCACTGCCGCGGCTGCCTGCCTACCCGGGATATCTGCCGGACGCTCTTTAAGCCGCAATTTTCCCACGCCCATGGCAATGGCCGCCGAGGAAACCACCAATACTTCATGCCCGGCATTTTGAATATCTGCCAGCGTTTTGCACAACACCTCCATGCGCCGAATGTTCAGTTGCCCACTCTCGTGGGTGATAGTAGATGTTCCGATTTTAACCACTACGCGCATCGTTCGCCCTCTCAAAAAGAACCTTTTGTATTGTTTTTGTAAAATATACAATTTGTTTTCAACGATTTGTATATTTATCTATTATTATACATTTTATTGTAGTATGCTCGATAGGCGCCGCTCGTGACATTGTCGAGCCACTCGCCATTGTCTAAATACCATTGAATGGTAAGCTCTATGCCGTCTTCAAAGCAGGTATCGGGGCTCCAGCCCAGCTCCCTGCGAATTTTCTCCGGGTCGATGCCATAGCGTCGGTCGTGCCCTTTTCGATCTGTTACATATTGAATGAGGTCTTCGCCTACCGTGGCATCGACCTTTTCTTTGACAAGGTTAATTACTTTACGGACAATTTCGATGTTGGTGCGTTCATTGTGTCCACCTACATTGTACACCTCGCCCACCTTATCGCAGCGCAGCACCATATCGATGGCTTTGCAATGGTCTTCCACATACAGCCAGTCGCGCACATTGAGGCCGTCTCCGTAAACAGGCAGAGCCTTTTTGTTGCAGGCATTGTGAATCATCAGTGGGATGAGTTTTTCGGGGAACTGAAAAGGCCCATAGTTGTTGGAGCATCGGGTCAGGTTTACGGGCAGGCCGTAGGTGTCGTGCCAAGCCATCACAAACAAATCGGCCGATGCCTTGCTGGCAGAGTAAGGTGAATGAGGGCAAATGGGTGTTTCTTCGGTGAAAAAACCTGTGTCTCCCAAGGATCCATACACCTCATCTGTGCTCACTTGCAAAAAGCGAACCCCATCCCGGTAGCTGCCATCCTCTTTTTCCCAGGCATTTCTGGCGCAGCCAAGTAAGTTGACTGTGCCCATGACGTTGGTTTTGGCAAAGATGTCCGGGTCCTCAATTGAACGGTCCACATGGCTTTCCGCGGCAAAATTGACAATGCCCTCAATGTCATAGGTTTCCATAAGGCGGCTCACCATGGCCTCATCCCCTATGTCGCCCTGCACAAAAACATGGCGCTTATCGTTTTCCACCGCGCGCAAATTCTCCAAGTTCCCCGCATAAGTCAGCTGATCTAAATTTACCAAAAGTATATCTTCATATTTTTTCAACATATAGAGAACAAAATTTGACCCAATAAAGCCGGCACCGCCGGTAACCAGAATGTTTTTCATAACCCCATCCACCTTTTTTTTGTTGATTGAAACCGGAAAATCTCCGTCCCGTGATACACCTTTTACAAAGCCGATACATCCAATTCATCCATATATGCTGCCAGAGCCTCTTGCCATGGGCGCATCTTATCGCCTATTGTATAGCGCAGCATTGTGTGCTCCAGCGCCGAGTAGGCCGGGCGCTTTGCCGGGCGCGGGAACTCCTCGGTTGTGCATGGGTGCACCGTGCCGCCCAGGCCGGAAAGCCGCACGCTTTCCTTGGCCAAATCATACCAAGAACAAACACCTTGGCCGGTTGCGTGATAAAGGCCGTATTCCTCGCTTGCGGCGAGGCACAACAGATGGTGCGCCAAATCTTCTGCATTGGTGGGATTACCAAGTTGGTCGTTCACCACTTTGATTTCCCCTTTTTCGCGCACAATCTTTAGCACCGTTTTAATGAAATTGCCCCCCACACGCCCATAAAGCCAGGCCGTTCTCACCACGAAGTGGCGGCTGCAAAAGCTGCGCACATAGTCTTCGCCCAGCAGTTTGGTTGTGCCATAAACCGTGTGTGGCGCAGGCAAATCTGCCTCGCTGAATGGTTTTTCTCCCTTGCCATCGAACACATAATCGGTGGAAACATGCACGAGTTTTGCCCCTCGCTTTTCGCACGCAATGGCCAAATTGCGTGGCGCGATGGCATTGCCCGCAAAGGCGGCATCTGCCTCGGTTTCGCAGCGATCCACCTGGGTGAATGCCGCACAGTTTATCACGACATCCGGCGTATACTTTTGAAGGAGCCCTTGCACAATTTCCGGCTTAGACAAATCTCCCTCTTCCAAATCGACACCGTTTACCTGCGCCTTTTCAAGCGGCTTTGCAAGCGCGCCAAGGGCGCTGCCCCCCCGCTTCAACTGCAAAAGCAGTTCTGTTCCCAGTTGCCCCTTGGCACCTGTAATCAATAATTTCATGCTAAACCCCCGACATTTCTTCGGGTGATACCGTTTCAGCAATGTGCGATAGATATTGCCCGTACTCTGTTTTGGCTAGCTGCTGTGCACACTGCAACAGGGTTTCTTTGGAAATAAATTTTTGGCGATAGGCTATTTCCTCCAGACAGGCAATATATAGCCCTTGGCGTGTTTGCACGGCCTCTACAAAATTCGAGGCATCTTGCATGGCACGGTGGTTGCCTGTGTCGAGCCATGCCATGCCACGGCCAAACAATTCCACCTTCAATTCGCCAAGATCCAAATAGTGGTTGTTCACCGAGGTGATTTCAATTTCGCCACGTGCCGAAGGCTTCACATTTTTCGCAATGTCCACCACACGGTTGTCGTAAAAATAAAGGCCCGGCACCGCATAGTTGCTTTTTGGCTTTTCCGGTTTTTCTTCTATGGAAAGCACATTGCCGTCTTTGTCGAACTCCACCACGCCGAACTCGCGCGGGTTTGCCACATGATAGCCGAATACCGTGGCGCCGCTTTTGCGTGTGGCCGCATTTTGCAGCCTCTCTGTAAAACCGTATCCGTAAAATATATTATCACCCAGCACAAGGCAAACCGAATCGTCCCCAATGAACTCTTCGCCCACAAGGAACGCGTCGGCAAGGCCACGCGGCGCCGTTTGCACGGCGTAGGAAAAATTCACCCCCAAGTTTTCACCCGTGCCAAACAAACGCTCGAAACCCGGCAAATCGTTGGGTGTGGAAATGATTAAAATATCCCGAATCCCCGCAAGCATCAATGTGGACACCGGGTAATAAATCATGGGCTTATCATAAATGGTAAGCATTTGCTTGGACACAGCAATTGTGGATGGATACAGGCGTGTTCCCGCACCACCGGCCAATACAATCCCTTTCATATCGTCTCCCTCTTTCTATTTGCTATGCAAAATTTTCTACGAACGAAAACGAAATCCCCATTTTCTAAAATAGCGAGCCATGCTTTTAAGCTGCCATAAAAACTGCTTTCGATTTCTGTGTGCCGCACGATGCCAGGCATGAAAAACGCGCACCTTGGGCAAATATACAGCCCTCCCTCTTTGCAGGGCTTTCTGGGTGATGTCGGCATCCTCCACATACATGAAGTAGCCCTCGTCGAACCCACCCATCTCTAAAAACACCTTTGTGCGTATCACAAAAAAAGAGCCGCTGCAAAATTCGATGTCTTGTTGTTTTGTCAAATCTTCATCCAACATCAAATAGTGTTCTTCATACGGCTTCAAAAAAGACCAACCCAGTTGCCTTGCCAGAAGTGGCAAAAATGCCGGACGACGCTTGGCCGTGTATTGAGGCTCTCCGTTTGGAAACAGCAAACGGGGTGATGTGATGACCACGTCCGGGTGCTCGTCCATCCAGTTTGCCATTTCACTGATCGCCGCAGAATCCAAGAGAATGTCGGGGTTCACCACCGCGTGATATTCGCTTTGCAAATGGGGAAGCACCGCATTGTGTCCTGCGCCAAAACCACGGTTTTCGTTTTGTGCAAGCACCTGTACACCCTTTGGAATACCCAGCGCGGCAAGTTCTTCCAAGCCATCATTGGGCGAAGCATTGTCTACCAGGTATACCTGCAAAGCGTCTCCCTCTGTTTTTTCAAGGCTTTGCAAGCACTTTGCCGTTTCATCGGCTCCACCATATTGTACAACACAGGCGCTGAGGCGTTTTGTACTCACTCGTTTTCATCCTCATCATTTGTGTCGGCGGTTTCTTCGTCCTCTGCTTCACTTTCCGTAGCCGTGGACGTATCCTCCCCTTCATCCTCTTCCATTTCCCCGCCGTCTGCCCGGCCACTTTCCGCCTCGGTTTCTTGCGCGGCTTGCGTGCTGTTTGTTTCGGCTTGCGTTTGTGTCACAGCGCCCTCTTCCTCTACCACAGGCGGCTCGTAAACAATGGAAAGGTTATTGTCACCCGTGGCGTTTCGCAGCACTTCCAACGCCCTTAAAATCTGCGGGTCACCTGTGAGGTTTGGCATAAACAAATTCACATTTTGATTTGCTGCGTCCACCGGCACTTCGATGTCCGGCACAATGCCCAACTCGTTAAACGGTTGTTCGTCCCCGGTAAGCAATTCTGCAATGGTCACCGAAATGGCCGAACCATCTGTCAACTGCTGTGGCTCGTTTTGCATCATGCCTTGCCCTGCACTGGTTTCCCCCACCACATCGGCATTGCAAAGGTCGCGCACAGCAAAGGCAAACAGTTCTGCCGCCGCTGCTGTATCGCCATTCACGAGCACGGTCATGGGCAAATTTACCTGTGTTTCATCGTTTGAGGTTGCCAAAACACGAATGGTTCCATTTTTTGCAAGACTTTGTGCAATCGTGCCGCGCGGGGCCAAATAATCGGCAGCGTTGTACATTTGCTGATAGTCGCCCCCCTCGTTGCCGCGCACATCCAAAACAAGGCCTTGCACCTCATCGCTTTGTGCCCGAAGCACGGCCGCATTCAACTCCACGCTTGTGTTTTTCCCGAATGAGTCAATGCGAATATACCCAAAATCACCCACTTTTTGATACTCGACCGTGGGCTCGGCATAATTCACCCTCTGTATTTCAAAGCTTTCATTTTCATTTTGGTCGTACACACACTCCAGTACCAGTTCGGAACCCTCCTCACCGCGCATCAGTCGCTTTGCTGCCTCGGCACTTGTCAGGGTTTTCACATCCACATCATCGATACTCAAAATGTAGCCTCCGGCGCGCACACCTGCTTTTTCCGCCGGAGACTCTGCATATACACGTTCAATGTAATATAAGCCATCTGCACTTTTGCTTACTTCAATCCCCACATCCACCAAGGAACCGTTCTCAAAGGCCTGATAGGCCGTGTACTGCTCTTCGGTGTAATAAACGGCATACGGGTCTCCCGTGCCCAGCAAATAACCTTGCACAATCAAATCGCCAAGTACTTCATCGTCGATGGTTCCGTAATAGTTGTTGCGCACATAGGTATCCGCTTCCAAGAGTTTGCTGTATGTGGCCTGCTTTTGTGTTATGGACTGCACCGCCCGGTTAAAATACTCTGTTGCCACAAGCCAAGTGATGGCAAACGCAACCGTGACAGCAATGAGTGTGATTGTGAGCGCCACGCCCACCGTGATTTTTTTGGTCATTCACGCCTCCGTTGTATTCTTTGGGTGGCAACCGCTGTGCCAAGCCGCAAAGGCCGGCACTAGCCCTGCAAATAATTCAAGGGGTTTTGACGCCCGCCGTTTGCGTGCACTTCAAAGTGCAAATGTGGTCCCGTGGAAAAGCCCGTTGAACCAATGAGGGCAATGGGCTGGCCCGTGGTGACGGCCGTGCCAACACCCACCAAGTTTTGCGAATTGTGTGCATACAGGGTTTTCACGCCGTCGCCATGGTCTATCATGATGTAATTGCCATAGCTTGAGTGGCTGGCAGACACCACCACAATGCCGTTGCCGGCCGCCAGAATTTGCTCGCCGCTGCCCGCGCCGATGTCCATGCCGAGATGCCCGTTCCCGTTCGGGTCCGGCGCACCGAAATGGCAGGTGATGCGATAAGACGAGGGAACCGGCCATATGAACACACCGCCCACATACTGGCTACCATCGCCCGCCGAAGAACCCGAGACGCTTTGTGTTGCCGCAAGCATTTCCTGATAGGCGATGCGCGCGGCTTCCACTTCGTCCTCTTTTTGCTCGTAGGCCACTTCCTGCGCGGCCGCCTCTGCCTCTGCATGGCTGATGGCAGCATCTTGCGCGGCAATGTTGTTTGCCAGCACCTGCGCATTGTTCGCAAGCTCTGCATAGGTATTTTCCAAGTTGAGCAGCATAGAATCTATCTCGGCTTGCTCTGTCTCCATGGCAGCCTTTTGCTCGGAAAGAAGCTGAAGCAATTCCGTGTCGTTTTGCGAAATACGCTGCAGTGCATCCACCACCTGCAAAAGCTCGGAAAAACTGTCCACTGCCAGCGCTCTTGAGAGCACACTTGAATTGTTCATTTGATAAATGGCCACAAGGCGTTGCTGGAAAAGCTGGTCGTTTTCATAAATAATTTGGCGCTGCGTTGCCACTTCCGCTTCCTTTTGAGCCAGAGCCAGCTCCGTTTCGGCAATCTCTTGCTGGTTGAGTGCAATCATCTCGGCCACCACGTCTTGCTCTTGCTCCAGTTGCACCATCACCTGCTCTGCGGCCTCGGCGCTCTCCTCGGCATCTTCGATGGCTTCGCCGATGCCGGCCAGTTCCTGTTTCAAGCGCTCATACTTTTCCGCCACCGTTTCCGCTTGCACCGGCACATACAAAGAAAAAACGAGCAAAGCGGCCAAAAACACGCTGCCAAAACGCAACCACGCTGAGGCTTCTGCCCTCTCTTTTTTCCAAAACACTTGCCTCATTTGTCTCTCCTCATTCGCACTGCACAGAATCTCTACTTCTACTATATAAAGAAAAAATGTCTATTTTATGAAACATCAAACTTTTAAATGTTTGCGCACGCTTGTGGCCGTGCCAAACCCACCGATGAAAATGCCAAACAAAGCAAAACCGGCCACCACAAAATACCAGATGCTTTGCAATGGGTAGATGTTGTCGATGAGACTCATGACCCACACATTGTACATTTCCAAAAGATAATTGTAGGCAAAGAAATAACCGGCACACACAATGCCCGCAGCAAGCAAGCCCGCAATCAAACCCACGGTCATGCCCTCCACAAAAAACGGAAAGCGAATGAAGGCGTTGGTGGCACCCACGTATTTCATAATGGAAATCTCTTTACGGCGCGCAAACACCGTGAGGCGAATGGTGTTGCTGATGACGATAATGGACACAATGCCCAGGATGAGCACAAGGCTGAACCCGCCATAGGTAACCGCATTGCTGATGGTGATGATGACACCCGTTAAATCGCTGGGCACTTCGGTGAATTCCACACCGGCCAAAGCGACCAGTTCCGCATTGGTTTGCTCTATGAAATTCAAATCGTCCACCGTAACCAGGAAACGCGCCGGAAAAATTTGTTCGTAATTCGCAAGCAAATCGCCATAATCTTCAAGCCAAGTTTGCACCTGTGCAAAGGCATCTTGCTTTGAGTTATACTCCACCTCCAACACGTTCGACATTGCGGCAATCTGCTCATGCATGGCAGCCGCTTGCTCGTCGGTTACCTCGGGAAGCAGGTACACCACAATTTCATTTTGATCCGCCATATAGTCCACAAGGCTGTTGATGTTCACAAACACAAGCGCGGCCACGCCCGTGATAATCAGGCAGGCCGTCAACACACCCACAGAGGCCAGTGTCATCAGGCGGTTGGCCGCCAAACTCTTCCAGCCCTGCTTTATCAAATAGCGCAAAGAGGAAAACCTCATACAATCGTCCCTCCTCTTGCTCTCACCGCATCGTCCACCACTTCGCCGTGGTCAATGGTGATCACCCTTTCCGAAAAACGCTGTGCCAAATCGTGCTCATGTGTTACCACCACCACGGTGGTGCCCACCATGTTGATGGCCTTGAGCAATTCCATGATTTCCACCGACAGTTCCGGGTCAATGTTGCCGGTGGGCTCGTCGGCAATGATGATGGGCGGCGAATGCACCAAAGCGCGCGCCAAAGCCACGCGCTGCTGCTCGCCGCCGCTCAATTCGCCCGGCAAGCTGCGCGCCTTTCCTGCAAGGCCCACCAAATTGAGCACATAGGGCACCCTTTTTTTCACTTCACGCTCGGGGATGTTGGTTACACGCATGGCAAAGGCCACATTTTCAAAAGCCGTCATCGTTGGGATGAGGCGGAAGTCTTGAAACACGACCCCAAGCCCGCGGCGCAAATAGGGAATTTCGCGCTGGCTCATTTTGGTGAGGTCTTTCCCATTCACAACAACACGGCCGGTGGTGGGTATTTCTTCACGCAAAATCAGCTTTAAAAACGTGCTTTTTCCGGCACCTGAATGCCCCAAAACAAACACGAACTCACCTCTGCGAATCTCCAGGTTCACGTCTTGCAAGGCCGTTACCCCACCGGGGTAAACTTTGCCCACGTGAGACATGCTAATCATCACCGAGTGGTTGGATACAATTGGTTTTTTTGCCATTTGGAACGTCGCTCTCCCATCTATAAATAGAGATGAAGGACTGCCGCATAATACACGACAGTCCTATCTTACCACGTTTTGCTGGGTTTATCAATATCTGGCCGAACTCGAGTTGAGGTACTTTTTCACCATGAGTGCCACTTTGAACACAATGGCATCATCAAATTCTCGCAAATCCAACCCCGTCAACTTCTTGATTTTTTCAAGGCGATACACCAAGGTATTTCTGTGCACAAACAACCCTCGGCTCGTTTCGCTTACATTCAAATTGTTTTCAAAGAAGCGTTGGATGGTGAACAGCGTTTCCTCGTCGAGCGAATCGATGCCGCCCTGGCTAAACACCTCTTTCAAAAACATCTCGCACAGCGTTGTGGGCAACTGATAAATCAGGCGCGCAATACCCAGGTGATTGTAGCTGATGGTTTGTTGGTCTGTGTCGAACACTTTTCCCACTTCCAAGGCAATCTGCGCCTCTTTAAAGCTGGCCGATAAGTCTTTGACATTGCCAATCGGTGTCCCGATGCCCACCACCGCTTTGATGTAGTGCTCTCCGTTGAGTGTATCCACAATGGAGGCCGCGAGTTTCTCCACATCTTTTTCGTCGATCCCGCGCCGAATCTCTTTTACCAACACCGTATCGGTTTCGCTGGAGTTGAACACAAAATCTTTTTGTTTGTCCGGAAACAGCCCACTTACCACTTCAAAGGCCGAAATGTGGGTACCGCCCACCACGCGAATGAGCAGCACCACACGCACCACATCGGTGGCAAAACGCAATTCGCGCGCTTTTGCAAAAATGTCTCCGGGTAAAATATTTTCCAGCACCACATTTTTGATGAAATTGGATTTGTCGAACTTCTCATCATGATACTGCAAAATATTTTGAAAACTGCACGCCAACAAGGCCAAGGTTTTCCCCGCCGCTTCATCGTCTGCCCTCACGAACACAGCAAACACATCCCCCTGTTCAGAGGAAAACCGTTGATAGCGAATGCCTTCTTTTGTAAAACACGGTTCTTGGCCACCGAGCCACTGCGCAACGCCTTCATGCAGCTCCCCCACATAGGCCAAATCTGTGCTGGAAATCACCACGCCCTCGCCGTTCACAACGCCGGCGGATACATCGATTACATCTTTCATTTGGTGCAGAACGCCTTGAAACACTCTGTTTGCCATTTTCTCGTCCCCTTCCATTTCGCATACGACTACGCCTTGTAGGGTTGAACAAAAGTTCTGTTACGTTAATATCTATTTTACACAACTTGGCCGAGTTTTGCAACCGTATTGTACAAAAAAAGCTGCTTATTCTTGTGTATTTTTGAGTTTCGGCTTTTTTGTTCGACGTTTTTTGCCAAAAGTGAATTTTTCTGTTGTTCGGTTGTTTGTTTTTGTTTTCTCTCTCTTGTTTTCCTCATATTTCTTCAAAAAAACCGCATCTTTCACCTCTAAATCTCGCACGCCGGCCAAAGATTCCACATGGTGGGTTAGCTCGTGAAGCAATAAGGTGCGCAGGCCCTCTTTTTGTTCCTTTGGGCTTTTGCCTTTGTATACCTGCACAAACGAGCCGTAAAACACCTGGATATAACGCCCCAAACCATAGGGGTCGTGGTTGTATTGCCCTAGAATGTACAAATCGTTGCCTTGTGCATGGGGAGAAAGCCGAATTCCTTTCAGCAGCACAACCCCACCGTTCAGCCCTTCAAACAAAGCGTCGGGAATGCTGTTTGCCACTTCATCCAGCCATTCCCCCACCTCTTCAAAACTCATCGCAACCCGATTGCCTTCCATGCCATCTTCCCCTCTTTATCCGGTTTTTCAAAATCGGATATGCAGCTTACATGCGCTCGGGCACCGTTACTTTCAGCATATTCAAACCGTTTGCAAGCACAATTTGAACCGCTTTACACAGCCCCATACGCGCCTGTTGCAGGCGTTCTTCTTCACCCTTTAAGCGGCATTCGGCATAAAAGCGGTGAAAGGCTGTAGCAAGATCCACCAAATACCGTGTAATTCTGGCGGGATCGCTGTTTTCGGCCGCCGCACATACCTCGGCCGGGAACGCCATCACAAGACGCAAGAGCGCTTTTTCCTTTTCGCTTTGCATCAAAGCCGCATTCCCAAAAGCGGTTTCTTCCTTGTATAAAACCCCTTCTTCTTTTAGCGTGCGCAGGATAGAGCAGATGCGCGCATGTGCATACTGCACATAGTAGACAGGGTTGTCGGAATCCTCTTGGACGGCCAAATCCAAATCGAACTCGATGGCAGAACCCGGCTCTCGCAAGTTGAAGAAGAACCGCGCCGAATCGATGGGCACTTCATCCAGCAAATCTGTTAATGTGATGGCCTTGCCTGTGCGTTTGCTCATGCGAACAGGCTCTCCATCTCGCACCAAGCGCACAAATTGCATCAACACAATTTCCAGGCGGCTGCTGTCCAGCCCAAGTGCTTCCATCGCACCTTTCATGCGCGCCACATGGCCGTGATGGTCGGCTCCCCAAATGTCGATGGCACGCTCGAAGCCACGCTCGAATTTATCGGCATGGTAGGCAATGTCGGCTGCAAAATAGGTGGGAATGCCGTTTGCACGCACAAGCACCTCATCCTTTTCTCCGCCAAACTGTGTGGCCTTGTACCAAACGGCCCCCTCTTTTTCATAGGCCATGCCGCGCTCTTGCAAGGTTTTCACAATGCGCATCACCGCGCCGCTCTCGTGCAAAGCAGATTCGCTGAACCATACATCATATTGAATGCGGTATTTGGCCAGGTCTTTTTTTAGGCCCTCGATGTTTTTCGGCAAAGCATAGGCAACCAGCGCTTCTTTGCGCTCGTCCTCGCCGCAGGCTTGCAAGGCATCGCCGTGTAGCGCATAATACTCCTTGGCCCGCTCGCGGATATCGTCGCCCTGGTAGCCGTCTTCCGGAAACGCCACCGCTTCTTCCCCAAGCAAAATTTGCATATAACGCGCCGACAAACTCGTGCCGAATTTTTGAATTTGGTTGCCTGCATCGTTGATGTAAAATTCGCGGCATACCTCGTAGCCCGCCATCGACAAAGCCTCGGCCAAGCAATCGCCCAATGCGGCACCGCGCGCATTGCCAAGGTGCATGGGCCCCGTGGGATTGGCCGACACAAATTCCACATTCACGCGGCGGCCGGCGCCTACCTTTGTGCGCCCATACTCGGCCCCATTTAAGCAGGCCGCCATAAGCACCCCGGCACCCCAGCCATCTTGCAGTGTTAAGTTGATAAAGCCGGGCCCTGCCACCTCTGCCTTTTGAAACACACCATCCAAAGGCAAATGTGCCACAATGGTTTCGGCTATTTTGCGCGGCGGTAGGCGAAACACCTTGGCCGATACCATTGCTAAGTTGGCCGCAAAATCTCCGTGCGCTGCATCATTTGGCACCTCTACCACATAGTCCGGCAAGGGTGCATCGGCCAGCTCGCCCGCCTGCACAGCCTTTTGCACGGCACAGGCAAGGGTTGCCCGTGCCTCGTCCTTGTAGCTTTTCAAAAGATCTATATGGCGAAAAGCCTCAGCTCTTTGTTCATAAAAACCGGGATCTGCGGTATCTGTTATCTCTGTGAAACGAAGCATCAGTTGGCCTCCTGAACCGTAATTTTTACCGTGTTGTGCGACAAATGCACGTCGCCCGTGTCGAGATTATAGCTGAAGGTGACGTCGCCGCCCTGCTCGGTGAGATGGCTTACAATTTCATCGGCTGCCACCCCAAGGCTCATGGAGCCCACGCCACTGTCGTAATGGCACACATGGCGTTTTCCACGCTCAATCACAAGTTGGCTTGGCATCGTTCCATGCCGAAGCATCGATACTTTCTCGCTGCTGTCCACCTGCACCGTGGTTACATTTCCGGAATAACCCGTGGCCGAAGTTTCCTCGTAAATAATAAAATAGCTGCCGTTTTTATAAACAAAATTTCCCCTCGTGGTCAAATTTACGGTGTCCACATCGCCGGACAAATTCATCTTGCCCTCAATTTTTATCCAAAAATTATCCGTCATTTTCCTCTTCCTTTCGGCGCAGCATCGTTTCCAGGTTGTGGTGCTCTATTGAAACAATTTCCGCTTCCATCTTTCTTTCTTCCCGCAGGAATACCGAGGCCACCCGGGTGAATCTCTCCGGGTCGTCGCTGACAAAACAGCGCACACTACCCTCGCCCGCCTGTGGGTTGAGCATTTCATTTTCTTTCATATAGGCATACACAGCCATGGCCGCTTCCCGCCCCGGGTCTATCAGTGCCACCTCGGGCCCAAACTGTTTTTGCAGCATCTCCAACAGCAGTGGGTAATGGGTGCAGCCCAAAATCACCGTATCCACCTCGGCCTCTTTCACCTGGCCAAGGTATTCCTCCGCTGCCAAATTTGCCATGGCATCCTCTTTTGCGAAATGTCCGTTCTCCACAAGTGGCACAAACAAGGGACACGCCGCTGAAACCGTTTGCACCTCGGCATTCAACGCACGCAATTCCCGCTCATAGCTCCCCGAACGAATGGTCGCCTCTGTGCCCAGCACACCAATGCGCCCGGTCTTGCTTTTATGCACAGCCGCTTTGGCAGCCGCCTGCACCACACCCGTGTAAGCAACAGGCAGGGTGCGCCCCTCCTCAACCGAAAAGGTGCTGCTTACCGTTCCGCAGGCCGCAATGATGGTTTTTACTTTTTGCGAAAGCAGAAACGCCAAATCCTGCCTTGCATATTTCAAAATGGTTTCTCGCCCCCGCGTTCCGTAGGGAACACGCCCCGTGTCTCCGAAATAGACAATGTCCTCGCTCGGAAGCAGGCTTCTGAGTTCTCGCACCGCCGTAAGCCCACCCAGGCCGGAATCAAACACCCCCACAGGTGCCTTTACATCACATCCCATACCAGTCCTCCGCCTTCTCCAGTGCGTGTTGCACCAGGCGATGGCAAAGTTCCCCAAACGAAAGGCCACTGTGCTCCATCAGTTTTGGATACATACTGATGGTGGTAAAACCGGGCATGGTATTGATTTCGTTGAGCAATACACGCCCTGTTTCGGCCTCTATGAAAAAATCCACACGTGCAAGCCCCGTGCACCCAAGCGCCTTATACGCCTTTTGCGCCAAGGCTTGCACCTCTTTGCTTTTTTCCTCGCTAAGCGGTGCGGGTATCAACAGTTTGCTGGCATTGCCGCTTTGGTATTTCGCCTCGTAATCATAACTTTCATTACAACTGCGAATTTCGCCCGGCACCGAAACCGTGAGCACCTCATTCCCCAAAACGGCACACTCCACCTCGCTGCCGGAAACCGCCTGCTCGAAGAGCAACACCCGGTCGTGTGCACTGGCCACTTTAATGGCCGTTTGCAACTCCTCGGGCGTTTTCGCCTTGGTGATACCCACACTCGACCCCCCCACAGAGGGTTTTACATAAATTGGAAACTGCAATGTTTTTAAGAGTGTTTCCAAAAACAGTTCAAAATCGCGAAGCTCGCTGCGCAACACGGCCACCCATGGCGTATGCGCAATGCCGGCCGCTTCAAACAGGCGAATGGCCGTTGCCTTATCCATGCAAGTTGCACTGCAAAGCACATCACAGCCCACATAGGGAATGCCCGCCAGCTCTAAAATGCCTTGCACTGTTCCATCTTCACCGTTGCGCCCATGCAAAGCCGGTATTACAACATCCAACTTTACAAAATCCAAATTGCCGCTATGGCTCACAAGTAAGCCATGGGTCACCCTGTCGGGCGAAATCACCGCCGGCACGTTATCCGGGTGTTTGTCCCACTCGGCGCTGCGCATCTCTGCCGTGTTGCCCGGATACAACAGCCACCGTCCCTTTTTTGTAATCCCGATTTTATACACCTCATACAACTCTTCGCTGAGGTGTTCTGCAATGGCAGCACCCGAAATGCAGGAAATTTCATATTCTGAAGAAACACCGCCAAACAACACGGCCACTCTTGTTTTCGACATGATGGTCTCCTTTCCTGCGCCGCCCGGGCCTATCCGGTGCGCCTAATGCGCACGCTTTTCGCCCAAGAAGCCAATTCCCAGTGCCTGTGGCCCCGTGTTGGTAGACACGGCCGCCCCCAGTTTGGATATACACAGCGGCTTCTTTTTAAACTCTTTTTCACACGCCGCCGCCAACTCTTTCATATTCTTCTCATCTGTGCCCGCAATGATATAATCAGAGCCTTCCTCACATCGCGCTTTCATGCATTCTATCATGGCCGGCACCACCAGTTTGTCGCCGCGCACTTTCTTCTGCACACGGCTCACCCCATCAATAAGTGTGAACACAGGCCTCAGCCCCAACAGTTCCCCTGCAAAGGCCGCCGCTGCATTCACACGGCCACTCTTTTTCAGAAAGCGCAAAGTGTAGGCCCCCAGCACCACTTCGATGCGCGCATACACATCTTCAAGCCACTCCACCACATCGCGCATCTCGGCCCCGTTTTGCAGTTTAAATGCCGCCTCGGCCACATACCAACCAAAGGGCATGGAGTAGGTGTGGCTGTCCACAATCCAAATTTCCATGTTGCTGTTTGGGCGCTCTGTGCGGAATTCTTCTACGGCCATTTGTGCCGCCGCATGGGTGTTTGAACCAGTTGAATTGATGCTGACATACAAAACTTGCTGTATACCACTGTCGTCGTATTCCATAAACCGCTCTGCAAACCGTAACGTTGTGATATGTGCCGTGGACGGAATGCCTTCACAGCTTTCCAGCATTGCATAATATTTGTCCGGCGTGAAATCGATGCGTTCCCAATAGCTTTCGCCATCCATCGTAATTTGGAACGATAGAATGTCCACACCGCTCTCTCTTTCCATTTCCTCTGTTAAATCGCAAGCCGAATCGGTTAAAACCACAAATGTTCTCTTCTTCATATTCACACACTCTCTACCCTTCAAGACAATCTCATACTATTCCATCTCTGCCAAAACCCCTTGGCTTTCCATGCCACAAAAATTCCATTGGCGCAGCACCTCATACACACCCACAGCCACCGCATTTGACAAATTCAAACTGCGCAAATTGCCGCGCATGGGCAGGCGCACACAGTGCTCTTTTTGCTGTTGCAACAACTCCATGGGCAGGCCGGCATCTTCCCGCCCAAACACAAGGCAACTACCCTTTGGGTACTGTGCCTGTGTGTGGCGGTTACCCGCCTTGGTTGTGAAGAAAAAGCAAGGACCCGGCGCCTGTTTTAAAAACGCCTCTAGGCTTTCATGGTAACGGATGTCGAGCCGGCTCCAATAATCCAGCCCCGCACGCTTAAGCTTTGCGTCCGTCACGGTAAAGCCCATCGGTTTTACCAAATGCAATACGGCACCGGTGCATGCGCAGGTGCGTGCAATGTTTCCCGTATTCTGCGGAATTTGCGGTTCCACAAGCACAATGTGCAACGGCAAGGCATTTTGTTCTTCATTCATTCGCTTCGCTCCTTTGCAAGCGCTTCGCTCAAGCACGGCAAGAAAGGCTCAAACCAGATGCCCTGCCGTGCCACTGCGCCACCCTGTATGGTGTGGCGCAGTGCTTTTGCAATGAATACAGCGGCCGTTTCCGCCGCCTTTTTCAGGGAAAACCCTTGTAAATACAAGGCCGTCACCGCCGAGGTGAACAAATCTCCTGTGCCAGGAAAACTTCCATTTTGACGCTCTATTTTAATGTTAAAATGCCCCGCTTCGCCCGGCACCCTGCCCAGCATCAACAACTCCTCTTTCTTTCCGGGCACACTGGTTACCAAGACAGACACACCCCTGTTTGCCCAGAATTGCAAGCTATCTTTCACCGCTTCCTCTGTCCATTTTCGGGGGTCTTCCCCCATCATCAGCGCGCTTTCCGTGATGTTGGGGGTGATGAGATTGGCCTTTGCACAAAGCGATTTCATACTTTGCACGGTTTCGTCCGTGATTCCGGCATACAAGGCGCCATCGTCCCCCACAGCCGGATCCACCACCACAAAGCTGTTTGCATAGTGCACCAGCACTTGCTCTGCCAAACGAAACTGGGCCGGGCTGTTCATGTAGCCAATATAAACTGCATCAAACTGCGTGCCCTGTGCCACAATGTGTTCCAGCGCACGCATACCAAACGGAGCCAGGTCTATCACTTGCACATTGTCAAAACCGCCCGTGTGGGTAGAAAGCATCGAAGCCGGAAAAGGGCAGCATTGCACCCCGCAGGACGCCATCACCCCCGGCACACAGGCAAGGCTGGCACGACCCACAATGGAAAGATCCATGAGGCAAAGCACACGCTTTGGCATTTCCATGCAGGCTCTTCCTTTCCGCCGCAAAAGTCGGCCTTCAATTTGCTGTCTCTTAATTATACCCTCTGTAGCAAGTAAATTGCAAGCGTCGCCCTCTTACTTCTTCAAAACAAAGAAGCAGGGCATTGCCTGAACACACGCTTAGCTTACAAAAAACAGCAAAACACCTCTGTGCACAGCTTGGTTCATACATCTAAACCCAGGTTCACGAATGCACACAAGAGATGTTTTGCAATTTTTCAGACCGTGTCGACACCATTTGGGGCAAACCCATTGTTTTTTCGCGGTTTTTTATTGTTTTTTGCACGGTGTTTTGTGCAAATCAATTTCAAACCAAAACCGCGCGCCCTCGCCCTCCTTGCTATCTACACCATAGGATAAACCGCCGGCTGTGAAAATGGCCTTTGTGATAGAGAGCCCAAGCCCCGTACCCGGTTTTCCCGAATCGGCCCTGCTGCGGTAATATTTATCGAACAGGTGTGGCATGTCCTTTTCGCAGATGCCCGCTCCATGGTCGACCACTTCCACACGCGCGCGATTTTCCTGTGTTTTAAACACACGCAGGCCAATATAGCCGTCTTCGCCGATGTGTTTGAGGGCATTGCCCAAGAGGTTATGCAAGGCGCGTTGCAACAATTCGGGGTCGGCCATCACGTCCAAGGGCTGCTCGCCCTCGAAAACGAAGTGATAGTTGTCGCCGGTGCCGGCTCCCTCGTAGCGCTCGCCCACTTCCTCGCAGAGCTGTGTCAAATCGAAACACACGGGGTTGTATTTTTCCACGCCGCTTGACATACGCGAGAGCTCCAGCACATTGTTGACAAGAGCACTTAAGCGGTTGCTCTCGTCCACAATCACATTGAGCTGTTCCGTTCGTTTCTTGGGGTCACCGCCCGTCAAATCGCGCAATGTCTCTGCATAACCTTTGATTAGGGTAAGCGGCGTGCGCAAATCGTGGCTCACATTCGCGTATAAATCCCGCTGTGACTCATACGATTTTTGCACCTCTTCCGCCATGTGGTTGAAATCGGTGGAGAGGTGGGCAATTTCATCTGCGCCCAACACCTGCACGCGGGCGTCGTAATTGCCTTTTGTAACCTCCTTCGTTGCCGCCGACAGCCTACGCAGTGGTTTTGTGAACCAAAAACTGAAAATCCAAGCCAGCAAAACGGCCACACACATCATCAAGAGGCCCACAAAAAACATGAGCTCCTTCAACACTTCGGTAGCCTGTGGCACACGCTCAAGGCCAACCGAAAGCACCACAGCAACTTCTTCGTTTTGTGTTTTTTGCCCCACCACCATTTGCATATCCAAAACCAAATCGCAATGGCCATAGGCAAACACTTCACCGCGCACAAGTTGTGCCACGTCTCCATTTGGGCCCGTGGATTCCCCCAGCATTCCGCTTGCATTGTGCAAAGTGCACACAGACGACAGGTTTTCTTGCAAAAACACATTGTTTAGGCTCTTGTCCGAAATGTCGATGCACACGTCATCGATGTTCATGCGCCCCTGCTCAATCTCTTCGTTCAGCAAGGCGATGCTCTCCGGCGACAGGCTTTTCACCACACCGGTCTCTGTTACATAGTAGCCGGTGAGGGGCACGCCGTCTTGGGCTGCCTCGTCCAACACGGCCACAAAGGTTTCCAGCGTGCCCTCCAATTCCCTTCGAATTGACATGTTGTAGGCCGGCTGCAACAACTGCACGGCAAACACCCAAAATAGGCCGATGAGCACAAGGCAAACAAGCACCACAAACAGGGTTAGCTTGCGCTGGATGCTCCCCGAAAACCAGTTTCTCAATTGAAGCGGCTGTTTCACGCCTTTGCCTCCGGGTCAAATTTATAGCCCACACCCCACACCGTTACAATGTAATGGCGGTAGCTTCCCAAATGGCTACGCAACATTTTTACATGGGTATCCACCGTGCGGTCTTCACCGATGTAGTCATAATTCCACACCTTTTGCAGAATTTTTTCCCGTGAAAGTGCAATGCCACGGTTGGCGGCCAAAAAGACGAGCAAATCGAACTCTTTGGGTGTCAATTCAGCAATTTCGCCATCGATTTTCACCGTATGCGAAATGGTATCCACCGAAAGCCCCCCAAACACATAGCTCTCTCCGTCTGCCTTTTCCTTGGGCAAAGTACGCGCGAGCACCGCTTTCACGCGCGCCACAAGCTCCCTTGGTGAAAATGGTTTCACCACATAGTCATCGGCGCCGCTTTCAAGGCCTGCCACGCGGTCATACTCTTCGCCCCTTGCCGTAAGCATAATAACCGGCACATCTATCTTTCGCCTGCGAACTTCCCGCAGCACACTCATCCCATCCATGAATGGCATCATGATGTCGAGTAAAATCAGGTCTATCCCCCCATTTTGCACACTCACAAGTGCCGCGGAACCGTCGGCTGCTTCTTCCACCAGGTAACCTTCATGGGTTAAGTGTTCCCGAATCAGCTCCCGAATTCTGGGCTCATCATCCACAATCAATATTTTTATCATACCTTTACCTCCGAATCTTATGGGTGTTTTGAAAACCGAAATGCTGTAGCGCCGGCTTTTCGGGCACAGCATTTTGCCCGAAACCATTTACCTGCCTTCTTGCTTTTATGTATTCCATTGTATCATAACCGGGGGGTATGTTGTAAATGTGAAAACAGGCGAATTTTGGCACCCATTTTGTACTTTGGCTCCACGGTTTGCCACCCCGCTCATTTCCCGTTTTTTTGGGCATCCACCTGCCTTTGTGTGAATTTGGGAAAATCCATTTGAAACACCGTGCAAAACAGGGTATACTAAAGTGGATTGTTCGCGTTTTTGATAAAAATTTTTGCGGCATGGGGGTGTTTTTTTGCTTCTCACTGTTTTGGTTGGCTTTTGTGCCCTGGCTTTGTTGCTTATTTTTTTGCTGCTCCCCGGAGAGTGTGACCCGGAACAGCGCAGGCCGTTTCAAGGAAAAAACCTTGCGCACCGCGGCCTGCATCAAAAAGATGAATCCATTCCCGAAAACAGTTTGGCCGCCTTCACCGCTGCCATGGATGCCGGTTATGGCATTGAGATGGATTTGCGCCTTTCAAGCGATGGGGACGTGATTGTGTTTCATGATGTTGGGCTGGAGCGCGCTTGCAAAGAGCAAGGAAATGTGGAAGAGCACACCCTTGCGCATTTGCAAACCCTTCACTTGTTCGACACCGAGCAAAAAATCCCCACCTTGCAAGAGGTTCTCTCTCTTGTCAACGGTAAGGTGCCCCTGCTTTTAGAGTTGAAGCCCGGCAAAGATTACAAGGCTTTGTGTGAAAACACCTGGCGCATTTTACGCCTTTATGACGGGGACATTGCCATTGAAAGCTTTGACCCACGCATCGTGCGTTGGTTTAAAAAAAATGTACCCGGGGTGCTGCGCGGGCAGTTGAGTGCACCGATGCACAGCCTTGGTTATACGCCGCAAAGCTTTGCGGTATCCCGGCTGTTCACAAATTTTCTTGGGCGGCCACACTTCATCGCTTACCAAAAAGGCAAACGCCCTCTCACCACTTATCCGGTCGCTTTGGTTTGTATGCGTGCCACTTGGACGCTAAGGCCGGAAGACAACCACCGTTTTCTGGAAAGCCAAAACGAAATGTTGATTTTTGAATATTATGAACCGGAGCCCGATTATTATAAAGGCATCTGATTTGCATATGCAATGGGGCTGTTTCAATTTTGTTGAAACAGCCCCATTTTGTTTTCTATTCGGTTTTACTTTAAGCGGTAAGCCAGCTCTATTCGTCCTCGTGACCGCAACAGTCGCAAGTGTCGATTTCCCACTCAATTTTTTCTCCGCAATCCGGGCAAATCACATCCCCATTGCACAGAATTTCTTCGTCTAACACCACAATTTCTTGGCAGTTCGGGCAGCATATTTCATGAATCCCATCCATAAGCATATTGTCCATGCCGCCGAACATCTCGCTTTCCACCATGCCAAGATCCTCGTCGAGCTCTTCAAATGCATCGTACAAATTGGTAAGGTCTGCGCCAATGTCCTCCACGTCTGCAGCCATCTCTGAAACGAGTTCCAACAACTCTTTGATAACGCGCACTTCTTTTTTGTCTGTGTCCAGCTCCATGCCCTCTGTTAAACCTTTGATGTATGCGGCTTTCTCTGATAATTTCATATTTCCCTCCTTGTTGTTTGCTTTTTAAGCGCGTTCCATGTATTCACCCGTGCGCGTATCGATGCGAATGGATTCACCTTCGTTGATGAACAGTGGCACACGTACCTCGGCGCCTGTTTCCAGTGTGGCCGGTTTCAGTGTGTTCGTGGCGGTGTTGCCCTTCATGCCCGGCTCTGTTTGTGTGATTTGCAGCACCACAAAATTCGGCACATCCACACCAAAAACATTGCCTTTATAGCTCAAAACCAGCACATTTTCATTCTCTTTTACAAATTTAAATGCAGCCGACAAGTCGCTTTCGTTCAAAGGAATTTGCTCGTAGCTCTCCGTATCCATAAAATAGTACAGGCCGCTGTCTTCATACAGATACTGCATTTCCCGGCGCTCGATTTGTGCCACCGGAAATTTGTCAGACGGGTTGTACGTGGTTTCGGTTACGGCACCGGTCATCACATTTTTGGTTTTGGTGCGCACAAAAGCCGAACCCTTTCCCGGTTTTACGTGCTGAAATTCCACCACTTGCAAAACCTGTCCTTCTTGTTCGAATGTTGCACCATTGCGAAAATCTCCGGCTGAAATCATGTTTATTCCTCCAAAATTTGGCTATTTGCCACAGTCTATTCTTGTTCTATTTTCATTTTATCTGATATGCCCCTTGTTTTCAAGGCTTTTACCGGGATGGATGCCCTATTTTTTACAATATCAGCAATTCCTTAGGGCTACTTGGCAGTGCCTCGCAGCCCCTTTCGCCCACAACCACTGTATCTTCAATGCGGCAACCAAATTGTTTGGGCAGGTAAATTCCCGGCTCTACTGTGAGCACCATGCCCGGCAACACCTTTTCATCACACAGCGGGGACAGGCGCGGTTCTTCGTGGATATCAATGCCCACCGCATGCCCAAGCCCATGCCCGAAACATTCGGCATACCCGGCCTTGCGAATCAGGTCTCTGGCCACCGTATCTACCTCGCTGGAAATCAACCCCGCACGCAGGTTCTGCAGGGCAGACCACTGCGCATGTTTCACAACCTCGTATACCTCGCGCTGTTTTTCGCTTGGCTTTCCAAGGGCAACGGTGCGCGTCATATCGCAGTTGTAGCCGCGGTACTTTGCACCAAAATCCATCGTGATGAAATCCCCTTTTTTTAAGCGCGTTTCCCCCGGCCGCCCATGTGGCAAGCTCGTATTGGCGCCACATAGAAAAATGGTGTCAAAGGCCACGCTTTCGGCGCCGTTTGCCCGCATGAAATGTTCCATTTCCAGCATCAAATCCACTTCACGCACGCCGGGCGCAATGCGGGGTAAAATGTGCGCAAAACAGGCATCTGTAATGGTCTGTGCCTTTCGTATACGGCAGAGCTCCTCTTCGTCTTTCACCGCCCGCAGGCGGCGCAGCGCCGACGTAAGGGCGTCGCTTTTATCGAAGGCAAATTCCGGCAGTTTTTCTTTCAAAGTATCGTATTGTGCCAGTGTGCATTCTCGCTCTATATGCACAAGGCCAACGCCCTCTTTTTGCAAAATCTCTTTCATTTGCGCATACAGGTTTTTTTGCAATATAACATCTGCCGTTTTCACCTTGTTTTCGGCACTTTCAATATAGCGCGCATCCACAAAATAATAGCAGGCACTCGGTAAAATCAGCAAAGTGCCCGCATCGCTCGAGTCAAAATCCAGAAGATAAAATCGGTTGCTTTGTGTTTGTATAAGAGCCGCTTCAAAGTCTCCCTGTAACGTCTCTTGCAATTTTTTTATGCGCACACCATCCATAGTTTCACTCTCCGACACCGATGCTTGTTTCTGGGGATTCCGTATCAATATAGCTTGCCGCCATCTCTGAAATATTTCGCCAAAAACGGTGTTTCCAGCTTTCTTTTCATCATAATGCTCCATTTGATATCCACGGCCAAAGGCTTCACCAAAAACACCTTTACGCCCGAAAATCGCCCTGCAAGCCCATCTGTGAAAATTTGGTCTCCCACCAAGGCAATTTCACTGCGTGGCAATCCCCAGCGTTTTTTGGCTTCAAAAAACCACCGCGGAGAGGGCTTGCAGCAAAAACTGGCACAGGGCAAGTGTACCGTTTTTGCAAACGGCTCTACGCGCTTTGGCAGGTTGTTGCTTGCAAGCATCAGTTTAATGCCTGCTTTTTGCATATCCGCAAGCCACTGCCCAACATCTTCTTGCACGTGCTGGCTATCATGTTCGGTAAGCGTGTTGTCGACATCCAAAGCCAAGGCTTTGATGCCCAATTCACGAAGAAACTCCGGCCGAATATGGGTGACGTTTTTAAAATAATAATCCGGTGTCAACACACGCAAAAAATCCCCTCCCATGTTTTCAACAAAATGGGCGGACTCCGATGGAGCCCGCCTTGGTATTGCTGTTCGCCCTGTGGTTTCGCAAGCTTATTTGAACTTGCGTTTTCGGGCAGCTTCAGACTTTTTCTTGCGTTTCACCGAAGGTTTCTCGTAAGCCTCGCGTTTGCGTACTTCCGCTAGAACGCCCGATTTTGCACAAGAACGCTTGAACCGGCGCAGTGCGCTGTCCAGCGATTCATTGTCTTTCACTCTGATTTCCGACATCTTTGTCCCTCCCTAATGCCAAAAGCAGGAGTAGGAGGCTTCCTATCAGCCTCTGCATTTCGCAACACCCTCTACAAATTAAGGCATTGTTTTCAATGCACAGTTATTATACACTGCTTTTGGGAACAGTGTCAAGCCACTTACACGCAATCTGTGTTGAATCTTTTTCCATTCTTTTGTTTTTTTCGCCACAATCCCCCATTACGGCCATAAAAGCTGTTTGAAATTGCCGAATTTTTTCTATGTGTTTTGTGTGTATTCGTGCTTATTCAATTTGCATTTTCGGCTATTTTATTATATAATTACTCTAGTTAAATGTCTTTTGTTACATTTCACTCTTTATCTTTTCACCATAACCGCTTTTTGGAAAGGTGGTAGAATATATGCAGGCCGTTTGGGTTGTTTGGCTTGTTTTGGTCGTGGCTTTTGTGTTCACCGAAATGGCAACCAGTTTTCTTGTGAGCATTTGGTTTTGCGCCGGTTCCTTGGCCGCTTTGTTGTTTTCCCTTTTTTTCCCAAGTGCCTATTTTGGCCAAATTTTGATATTTGCCGCCGTGAGTATTTTGTGTTTGCTTGTTTTGCGCCCCATGGTGCGCACACACGCAACGCGCCCACGCACACCCACCAATGCAGATGCCAACGTTGGAAAGGTCGCTCATGTCATTGCGGAAATTCGCCCCAATGAGCATGGCCGAGTCCATCTGGATGGCCTGGATTGGGCCGCCAGCTCCGAAGCTGTGTTGCCTGTAGGCAGCCGATGTCGTGTGCTTGCCTTGGATGGGGTACACTTGGTTGTCGCCCCTTTGTCGGGTGAAACCACCTAGCCATTTTCTTTTCACAGTGCAGCTTTGCTACACCCACGGTTTCAAAATTCTGTTTCTTTGGAGGGCTTTATGTACATTGTTATCGCCGCCTTGGTATTGCTGGCTTTACTTATTTTGTTCGCCAATGTCAAAATTGTGCCCCAATCGAAATGTTATGTCATCGAGCGAATGGGTGTTTATTTCTCCACCTGGCAGGCCGGCATGCACGTCAAACTTCCTTTTTTAGATCGCGTTGCCAAAAAGGTGTCCTTAAAAGAACAAGTGGTGGATTTCCGCCCGCAGCCGGTTATCACGCGCGACAATGTGACCATGCAAATTGACACCGTTGTGTTTTTTCAGGTAACGGACGCAAAACTTTTCACCTATGGCGTGGAAAACCCGCTGGCCGCCATTGAAAACCTGTGCGCCACCACCTTGCGCAACATCATTGGCGAAATGGAGCTTGACCACACCTTGACCAGCCGCGATGTTATCAACACAAAAATCACGGCCACTTTGGATGAAGCCACCGATAAGTGGGGCATCAAGGTGAACCGTGTGGAACTGAAAAACATTTTGCCTCCGTCTGAAATTCAAGATGCAATGGAAAAGCAAATGAAGGCAGAGCGCCAAAGACGTGAATCTATTTTGCGGGCCGAGGGCGAAAAACGCAGTGCGATTCTGGTGGCCGAGGGCGAAAAGGAAAGTGCCATTTTACGTGCAGATGCCGTGCGCGAGCAACGCATACGCGAGGCAGACGGTGAGGCTCAAGCCATTTTGAGCGTGCAACAGGCCACCGCCGAGGCCATTCGCCTGCTCAACGACGCCAACATCTCGCAAAATGTTTTAAAGCTCAAAAGCCTTGAGGCTTTGCAGTATGTTGCCGACGGTCAAGCCACCAAATTGATTATTCCAAGCGAAATTCAAAATTTGGCCGGCTTGGTGGGTAGTTTGAGCGAAGTGATAAAAGACGATTCAAAATAGGCATAACATACACGCAAAACATCCTAAATGATACCGACGTTTTCCGATTGAATTGAAAGGACGTGGACAACATGACCGTTGGCATGGAATCTTATCTCAGTTCTTACTTAAGCCCTTATTCTATGAGTGGGTTTACCACCCAAAGCACCTCTTCTATTTTCGATTTTGCCACTGCTCAAAAAGAGGCCACCACACAAGCCGCCGATCTACAAAGCCAGTATACCTCCAACAAGGAGCAAGTAAGCACCTTGACGAAAGACACGGCCAATTTCCTTGACTCTTACACCAAGAGTTTAAGCGAATTGTCCCAGTCGGCCAATGCTTTGCGCCTTGACAACCTGGACAAAACCCTGCGCGACAGCAGTGGCCAAATTACAGAGGAAACCGTGAAGGAAACCGTGGACTCTGTGCAAAGCTTTGTTGACCAATACAATCAGACTGTGAAACTGCTGAACGACAATGCCGAACGCGGCCCCGGCGTTATGAAGCAACTGGCGCGCATGGTGCAAGACCCGGCTCCCGAGGAGAGCATGGCTTTAATCGGCCTTTCCATGAATGATGACGGAACCTTGGCGCTGGACGCAGAGCAAATGACTTCGGCGCTGCAAGACTCCGGCGAGGGCAGCCAAGAACTCTATCGCGACATTCTCGGCGGTTTCGGCGGTATTGCCGACACGACCTATAAGTATGCGCAATATGGGCTCAACACCTCGGCCAGAGACCTTGTGGCAAACGACCTTGTCAACATCAAAAGCGTGGAAGAGGAAAATCCTTTCCGCGAAATGTACGACTCTTTCCGGCAAGGTGGTGCCTACGGCTTAAACAACATGGCAGCCGGCCTCATGATGAATATGCTTATATAAAACTGAATACCGTATTTTCAAAAGGCTACTTTAAAGCAATTTTAAAGTAGCCTTTTCATTGTGCGCATAAAACCATCCCCGTCTACCAATTTTCATTTGCACCAAGCTTATGACCCTGCACGCCCTTGGTATCTGTCACAGTTTTTCACCGAGATTTGAATTTTTTCATTTTTAACATAATTTTATTTATATATATTTTATTCTTTGTTATTTTCTGAAATATTATGGTTTTCGATTGCATATTTCTATTTCTTATAACTTTAATGTCTTTTCATTGTCTTGCCATTTATTGCTTTTTTCTATGATTATTTTTGCCTTACCTTCAGTAAGATGAAAAGGCATATTATCAGAATGCCAATTCTAATAATATGCCTTTTTCATCTTATTCATATTTTTATTTTGTGATTTCATCTATCATCATTGTTTATCCTGTTTTTTGGGTTTTATTTCACAGGCTCATTCTGCACTTGATATTCTACAAACAAATGCACCACTTTTGCTGTCACACACACTTTTAAAGCCACATATTCATTTTCATAACTTTCTTCCAGCACCGTTCCGTGCTTTCTCGCCACATCCGCCAGCGCCAGTTTGTCGTAGGGAATTTGCAGAGCCAAAACCCGCACTCTGTCTTCCAACGCCTGTTCCACGCCTTGCAAAAGCCCATCAAGCCCTTGCCCTGTTATAGCACTAACCGCATATGAATCTTCTTTATCTGTGTTAAAATTTGTCGTTTTGTCACACTTGTTATACACCGTAAGCCGACGCCCGTTTGCTTTCAGTGAGTTCAAAACCTCATCTGTAACAGCCAGTTGCGCTTGGGTTTGCTCACTTGAGGCATCACAAACCTGCAAAAGTAAGTCGGCATAGCATGCCTCTTCCAAGGTGCTTTTGAATGCCTCCACCAATTTATGCGGTAGGCGAGATACGAAGCCCACGGTGTCCACCAACACCACCTCTTGCCCACTTGGCAAATGCAGGCGACGCGCCGTCGGATCCAAGGTTTCAAACAAACGGTCTGCCGCTGCAATTTCACTTCCTGTCAGTGCATTGAGCAAGCTGGATTTTCCGGCATTGGTATAACCCACAAGGGCCACGAGTGGCACTTCACTTTTTTCTCGTGCCTTGCGTGTTTCTTCTCTTTGCCCTTGCATGCTTGCCAAGCGCTTTTTTAAAATGGAAATGCGGCCGCGGATATAGCGGCGATCATACTCCAGCTGTGTTTCTCCGCCACCACGACGCGCACCGCCACCGCCTGCACCACCGCCACCTTGGCGTGACATGGACTCACCAAGCCCGGATAAGCGCGGCAGGCGATATTCCAATGTGGCCAGTTCCGTTTGCGTTTTTCCCTCTCGGGTTACCGCTCTTTTTTTAAAAATTGACAAGATCAACATGGTTCTGTCTATCACCGGAACGCAGAGTGCTTTTGAGATGTTGCGCAATTGGCTTCCGCTCAGTTCTCCGTCAAAAACGGCACACACCACTTCCAACTGCTCACACAGCGCCTTTGCCTCCTCAAGCCGTCCACTTCCCAAAACGGTAGCACCATTTGGCCGCTGTCTTTTTTGCAAAATCTCTGCAACGGGTTGCATATCACCGGCTAACGCCAAGGCCGCAAGCTCGCCCATACTTTGCTCTGCATCATACTCGCCACTGTCTATCCCAAAAAGCAGCACCCGTTCTTCCAAAAGCTCATCTATCTGCTCGTCTCTCTGTTCATCTCGCACAATTTCACCTCACCGATTCTTCCAAACGAATTGGCTGCACCAAATCGGCAAGTTCTTCTGCATAGGACAACGGAACGCCCTGCGGCAAAGAATCCATGCGGCTTAAAATCGCCTGTGCATCGCTTTGCGGCATGATGCTTTGCAATGCGCCAAACACCTGGTTAACATAGCTGAGTTCTGACAGATTCGGATAATAGGCCGTTGCCCCCAGCTCCTCCTCGAACCGGGCCAGCAGGTCGTCCCAATCGCCCAATTCATCCACAAGACCATTCTCCAGCGCCATGTTGCCTGTGTAAATGCTGCCATCCGAAAGTGTAAGCGCTTGCTCATAACTCATCTTGCGCCCCGTTGCCACTGCATTCACAAAATTATCGAAATATTCATCCACCTGAGCTTGGTACATGGCCTCTTGCTCCTCTGTAATCGGCACGCCGGCAATGCCCGTTCCTTTATTGTCGCCGGACCTGATTAAAACGGTTTCTATGCCCAGCATATCATACAAACCGCTCACATCTTGCAGCGCAATATACACCCCGATGGAACCGGTTGTGGTGTTTGGGTTTGCCATGATGTTGTCTGCGGCCGCGCTGATGTAGTAGCCTGCCGAGGCACAAATTTGCCCCATATACACCCAAACCGGCCGTCCTGTTTCCTCGCGGTATCGCTGTAAAGCGCGATAAAGTTCGTCCCCTTCATACACGCCGCCGCCGGGCGTATTCATAAACAGCAAAATCCCTTTGTCATTTTCTGTTTCAATAAGCGAATCGATATAGCTCAAAGTCGCATCATGATTGTATGTATAGGAAGTGGACGAAATCTCCCCTTGCACATCAATCACGGAAAAGCTGTCTGTAGGTGGCGCCGACAACATAGAAAACCCACCCGCGCCACTGCCAAAGGAGCTAAACCCAACCAGAACAAACATGCCCAGCACCAAAGAGGATAAAATGCCAAACGCAACAAAACAGGCCACGATTATAAGTAAAATCTTGGCAGCGCTTTTTCCTTTTTTCTTTTCGGGTTTCTGTTCGGGGATATAGTAAGCCACCGTGCCTGCCGGCAGGGGTGTTTGCGCTGCTGTGTATGCGGGATTGGGCGTGTTTTCAAAATATCCCGCCGCGCCGGGGTTTTCATGCTGTGTCGATTGCGCTTGTTGCCATGGCTGTGTCTCTGTATAGGCAGTTTGCTGTACCGCGAAATTGTCCCCCTGGTTTTCCGGTGTTGTATACGCGGTGTTTGCAGGCGCACAACTTTGTTGAAAATGTTGCGAATCTTGCCATTTTTGCGTATATTCAGTTTGCATGTTCGGCTGAATTTCTTCGTTTTTTAAACCCTGCCCGTCTCCTTGCAAATGTTGCGCATATTCATTCTCATTTGTTCCTTGTTGGTTCTGCTCATAGTCCTTCATTTTTATTACCTCTTTGAATTTTTTTGATTTAATTCTCGGATTTTTTCTATATATGTTGCTTATTCTGCATTATTTTCCCATGATACTGATTTTCCTTCTTCTATAGAAAATGCACTATTTTTAACAAATTTACTTCCTCTTACCAGCTGTTCCGACACCGTATTGGCGCTCACATATCGTCTTAACAAAATGGCTGATGGAAAAAACCCAACAATCATAAAGAACAAACTTGGCGCCATGTTGATAAAGCCCAGCCGCATTGTATACAACTCAAAGTAAAGGCTTGTTGTTTCAGCAAAACTGATGTTGCGCCCTGCTTGTTCCGTGGCCACCACCCAAAACCAGATAAGCTCCATGCCAAATGTCACCAAAAAAGAGGCGAGCAAAACGGAAATCCCGGCCACGGCCAAGTTCGCTTTTCCTCGAAACAATCGATACAGCAAAACTGCCATAAATGGCAAGAATATGTATAAAATTTGATTGAGTGAAGCATCCGACAAGGCTTGCGCCCAGTTTGGCAAAGCCGCCAACGTAGCGCCGAGCAACGCACCCAAAATGCCCCTCCAGTAGCTACCATATGTCTTTTGTTTTATGGTCACATCCTGTTCCGGCAAGCTAAGCTTGTTTGAAAGACAGTGGCGATGCACAGCCCTACACTCTTCGTTTACATACGCCCAGCCCTCACAAGAGGCCCCCGTGCACAGCGCGCAGGTCGTTTGCGGCGTATAATTGCCTTGTTCAAGGCACAAAACCACCGCCGACAGCGCTGTGTGCACCGTACTTTTTACATAAAAATCGCTTGGCATCTGCATATCTGCCACAAGCACATATCCCATCTGCGGTTCTGTATCCTTTTCGAAAGACCAGGTGATGTGCTCCAATTCTTTTTCTTTCAGCTTTTTCAAGCACGCTTTTGCCTGTGTGGGAACCGCAATCCGCAGCTCCAGCTGATTTTCTTTTAAACGAATTGTAAGCGGCCACTCTTTATAAACACCCATCGCCACTGTGTCCACAGGATGAAACCCCAGCTCTTGCATCAGCTCTTGAAAATAAAAGTTGGTCATAATATATCACCGATTCTGATTCTGTCTCTTTCGTGCCATCGTTGGCACCCTCTCTTAGCCAATAAAGTTCCCTTTGCACAAAAATAGTATATCATTTTTTCCCTTTCAAAAACAATTTTTTCAAAAAGGAGACCCCTAGTTTTACACAACGTTTCATTTCTATCTTGTACAACAAACAGTATACACATATTGCCAATACACAGAAAAGCAATTTGAGCGTAAAATTCGCATACCACGCCGTGGCCAGCACGGCCAAAACCATGGAAAGCCCCACGGCAAGGGTTGATTTGGCAGGATAGCGCACGGTTTTGTAAAAATGTTGGCCAAAGCCCGTGCGAAATAGGTACATGGCAAGGTTTGCAAGTGCAAGTGCCGCCGCTGCGCCCACAAGCCCGAAAGCCGGAATAAGCAGAACGCAAAAAAGAAAATTGCATAAAATGGACAGCGCATTGCCCAAGGTGTCAAAAATCGGTTTTTTGGCAATGGTGTTGCCATATGTCGTGGTTTCACACAGCACCGTAAAAACGGCCCCGAGCATCATCAGTGGGAAAATAGGCAATACATCGGCATAGTTTCCCAAAATCAAAAAGATGAGGTCCTCCAGTGCCACCAGAACACAAAAGAACACGAGCACGATAAAATTTAGAATATCATGCACTTTCTGAATGCGTGCTTGCTGGGTTTTGTAGTTTGCATACATATAGGCACCCCAAAAGGAGGCAAACCCCAGCTGGATGGCCGTTACAATGTTGGAAAGCTGGAAGCCATAGGAATAGACCCCGCGTGCGTCCCCCGATATCGAGGAGGCCACATAGGCCGCCCCCACCGTGTAGTTTAGCGTTACCAACACCGCTGTGGGCGCCACCGCAAGGCCATATGGCAGGGCAGCCGGAATGGCCGTGCCAAGCGGTTCTCCCTTTTGGGGTAAAATCAATTTACGGCGGCTGGCCAGGCAAAACAAGGCAAACCCTCCAAGCCCCAAAAGAGAAAACAGCACCATCCCGAATAGTTGGTTTTCAAAGAAAGCCCCAAACAAATAAAACACCTTATTGAAAAAATTCATCAAAATGGCCGTGAGCGTGTAGAGCAAGATGTTTTGTTCCATGCGATATAAAACATAGAAATATCGCGCAATCATCCAAAATAAGGTGTTCAAAAACACAAGCGGAACTGCCTCTGCACCAAGCAAGCGGAAACTGAACAGCTCGTACAAGGGGCCTGCGAAAAACAAGGAGCAAATAAGCGCCCCCACAAACAGCACAGAAACCGACAGATACAGACACAAGCGAAACAAACCCTCGCCGCTCACCTTGCCCGGCGGCTCATAGCAAAAGCGGATATAGCTTTGGTCAAGGCCAAATATGGCAATGGTCATCAAGGTGTTGGTAGCCCCTAAAAATTGTGATATTTCGCCATATACATCCTGGTTTGGCACGAGATAGTTGCCCAAAAGCACCGCCAACGCGAACAGGGCAAAGCTGATAACCGTGGAGACCGAGTATTTGAGCACCGAGGCAATGAAGCCCTCGGCGCTTTCATGTTTTGGTGCGGCCGGCATAGGCTGTCTCCTTCTGATTTATTTTACCGTTTCATTGTGTCACTTTTGTGTTCTTTCCGCCCATTGCTCCCCCATTTTTTGCACATACGGTGCAATGCGTTTTTGTAGTTGTTCCTCTTCCCTTTCGGAGATTTTGGCCTTTTGTATATACCCGTATATCCGGCTGGCAAACTGTGCAAAACCCGGAGCGAATTTTTTAAGGCGAATGGGGTCGAACCGCAAAGCGGAAAACAGGTGCACACCCAGCAGGGCACAGAATTTCAGAAGATTGAAATGGGGCTTGTATCCCTCGCTGAACGGGCGGTCTTGCGGCTCTTCTTTGAGAACTTTTTCCAGAAGGTCTGCCATACGAATATAAGATGGCACCTCACTTTTATCAAAATACCTTTCTATAACATCGGCTTTTATCGGAAATTCCGGCTCTTTGTTATTGGCGGCCCAAAGCAGTTCTTCATAGCTTTCCACATAGCGCGCATCTTTGTAAATCACGGGGTCAAACTCATGCGGAATGTGCCCGGGGCGCAAAATATGGCAATTCTTTCCCGCAAAATACACCTCGGCCACGGCTGTGCTCATCCAAATGCAAATCGTATCGGCCACCCGCACCCACTGCTTCACACTGTCGGCAAAAATAACGTGGAATCCCTTGTGTTTTTTTTCTAAAGCTTTCAGTGGCTCGCTACCCCATTCGCTTGGGTGACGACGATACACAAGCTGCACGTCCTTGTGTTCACTGAGGTAGCGGTCGAACCAGGCGAGAGTGTCTTTCATGCTCTCGCGGTTGATGCGGGCGAATTCGCTAAAATCGGTTAAAGCCATTTCCGATAGCTCTCGCACATCGTCTTCGCCCATGGAGTCATAGCCAAAAAAGCAGATGTACAGACACAGTGGACGTTTTGCATCCAGCCCATATTGCTTGCACAAATCCGCCTTGTCGCGATAGTATCCCTCAAACTCCGGCCGCAAAAAGTCCATCATCACAGCGCCTGTAACGGGCGCATTGTGTGGCGGAACCCCATTTTGAATCAGGCGTTCTCGCGTGGCTTCCCCCCAGCAGGTTTGCACACACTTCTTCGCATTTCCATTAAAATTGAACCAACTTTCCGCTTCCTGCGTATCGCTGAGCATTTGCTCCCAGTGCAAGTTCACCACTTTGTTGAGCTTGCCCACATTGTTGTATACATGGCTGTTCAGCCCCTCGTTGTCGTAGAGATTGCTGGCCACCAAAACACGCGGTTTTTTCCATGTGAAATATTTCAGTTTTTTGCGGTCGAGCAACTGCCGAATCTCCACCGTGTATCCGCGGCGCTTCAGCTCCTCACTCAGCAAAATCAAACTCTCATATTCTCGCACCACATGTTCGTACAAAATCAAAAAGTCGAGCGCCATGTAAACCCCCACACCACATTTTTTGGTTTTTAATTCTTTTTATTCGGCTAAATCTTGCGCAAGCTGCTGTGTCCACAGTGGCAGACCATGCACGTAGTCTAGGTGCAAACTATCGAACCAGTGGCTTTCCGTATAGGCCGGTCTGCCTGTGATTTCATAGTCCAGCACCACGGCACCACTCTCTTGCAAAGCCTGTAACACGCCGTGCATCTCCTCTTCGATGCCGTTTTGTTGCACCACATAGGAAAAAGCCGCATCGTGCACAGGCGGCAACACCACCACAAAACGGATGCCTGCTTCTTCGCAGCGCTCTGCCACCTGCAACAAACGTGCAAGCTCCCCATCCTCACTTTTGTCTATTTCCCAGCCTTGTGTACTCTCTATCACATGTTCCAAATGTGCCAGAACATCTTCCCGAATGGTAACGGTTTCCCCGCCCGGTGTCTGCCAGCTTTGGCTTGTGTCCGTTTCGGGGTCTCGCGTCTCTTGCGCACCGCCATACAGGGGCACACCTTGCATCCAGTACATAAAGTTTTGCATGGCTTCCAGGTTATAGCTCAGGTTCGTCATGTATACAAAAGGATTGTACAGCGCCAGTTCTATGAAGTCGAAACGGTCGGCATCATAGTGGGCATTCAAAGTGTAAAACGACAGCTCAAACACCACTTCCTCAATTTGCGGATATCGCCCCAGCAGGTAGTCCAGCTCGTCTAAGCTCTCTTGCAGGGAGGCCCCACCAAACGCAAGGTTCGTATAACTACGCCCTGTGGCTTCATTGAAAGCTTCCATGCTCTCGATGTTGGCAAAGCGCGAGTCGCCCAAAAGCACACCTTCGGTTGGGTTTTTATCATAGGCACGCAAAGAACCAAACACCGCACCCGTGGGTGTTACCGGGCGCAGTCCAAAGTAGTTGTTTGGCTCAAATGCCAGAAAAATGCTGTAATAAAGCAAGATGGGAAGCAGCAGCAACGCCGTGGCACGTAGAATTCTTTTCATACCCTAAAATCCTCCGTACAAAAAGCTTGCGCCGCCAAAACCGCCGCTGCCAATGATAAAACCGGCGAAGGCGCACAACACAAGGCCGTAATAAATTGCCCAGCGCAAAGCCGGGCGCAACGTGGAGAGCCCCTCTTGCCAGGGTGTTCCTTTTAAACGGAAGCACTGCACCCAGTCCGCATAAAGGGCACCGGCCGTGCACAATGCGGTGAACACAAAAAACAGGGCCACCAAGCTGCCGTAACCATAAAAAAGCGGCGCCACGCTGCTATAGAGTGCCTGTGCCGTTTGTGTGAATGAAATGCCGGAAAACTGGCGAACCAAAGCCGAAACGGCCTGTGTAACACTGCCCCCACTTGTAAGCCCCACGCGGAAAAACACAAGGCTTTCCACCCACAGCACAAGCACCACGGCCGTTTTCCCGATGCGCTGCCAACGCGGCAACCGCTTTTTGGGTTTGCCCACAAAGCGATGCAAAAGCTCTTCCCCAATTCGGAAGGCCGCTTGCAGCAGCCCCCACACCACAAAACACAGTGTGTCTCCATGCCAGATGCCGGAAATCAAAAACACAATTAAAATGGAGGAAAGCATAGGGGGCTTGCTCATTTTTTTCCCGAGAATCGGCAATTTTTCCGGCCAGCGGCTCCACACAAGCGGCATGAACACATAGTCCTGCAAAAAGGTGGATAGGCTCATGTGCCACCGTGCCCAAAAACCCGAAAAGTTGGTTGCGTAAAACGGCGTGTTGAAGTTTGGTTTTAAGCGGATGCCGAACAGCAGCGCCGCCCCAAGCGCAATGTCTGTGTAGCCCGAAAAATCAAAATAGAGCTGAATGGCAAACAAAACAGCCGCTAGGCTGAGCGTGAACCCAGAATAAGCGGAAAGGTCTGCATATACGGTGTTGACAAACAGTACCAAGGTATCGGCCACGGCTAGTTTTTTAAAAAAACCCACGGCGGCAAGGCGCAAACCCTCTTTCCAGTTTTGGCTTTCGAAACACCTGTCGGTTTTGTTTAATTGCGGCATCAAGTCACCGGCGCGCGAAATGGGCCCAGAGGTGACCGCCGGAAAGAACCCCAAAAACAGCGCATGGCCGACCAGGCTTTTTTCCAGCGGCACATCGCCGCGGTACAAATCCACCAAATAGCCGATGGCCATAAAACTGTAAAAGCTGATTCCCAAAGCCGCGGCCGTTGTAAAATAGGCTCCATTATACGCAAGCCCAAGCGCCGAAAAGGCCGGTGTAAGCAGGCTTTCGTAGGCGGCATTGTATTTAAAGAACGAGAGTGCCAACAGTAGCCCAAGTAGCCCGAACAGTAAAAAGACTCGTTTTGCCCTTTGCGTGCGAGAGGCCGCAATGGCACGCGCCGCCGCATAGGAAAACAAAGTGCCACAGAGCAGCACCGGCAGGTACTGCGGCGCTGCAAAGAAGTAGAAATAGTAGCAAGAAAGCAAAAGCCACACCCGACGCACGCGGGGCGGCAACACAAAGTATAGGCCGGCCACAATGGGCAGAAACAATAAAAAATGTACAGACTGAAGGCTCATTTTCCAACTTTCAAGCACCGGTGCAAGCATCATCAATTCCCATTTCCTCTTTGCAATCATAAAAGCTCTGCGCGTTTTGGCGTTGTTTTCTGCACGCACAAAGCAATACACTCATAAATATACATTATAGCTGTTAAAAAAAAGTTTGTAAAGCCACCCCCACGCCTCCGCTTTGCGGCACCCAAAAACAAAACATGCCGGGTGTGCGCAGCACTATTCTTCCTCCAGCAATTCCGCCAAAAGACTGTTTTGCACAAGCATACCCGCGCCGGTTAATGCCCAACCCTGTTGTGTTCTTTTCGCAAAACCGGCCTTTGAAAAAAACTCGAATTTTTGTTTTTGCGCCTCGCTCAAATAAGCGGAAAAGCGCTCCGCCCATGCCGATTCCGAAAAACCCTCTTCAAGGCGCAGGCGCAACAAGAGGTAGTCTTCGGCGCCCAATTCCCCCTCTTCTTGCAAGGGCGTGTCACCCTCTATAAACCGGCATGTATTGGGCGAAAACGAAAACCGCCGCGCTGCAAGGCAAGAGTGCGCCGCAGGGCCAAGCCCGAGGTAATCCTCACAGTTCCAGTAAAGCAGGTTGTGCCTGCTTTCGCGCCCCGGTTTTGCAAAATTGGAAATTTCATAGCGCGCAAAGCCCGCTTTTTGCAGTTTTTCTGCGGCAAACAAATATATTTCGGCCGCTTCATCCTCGCTTGGTAAATCGGGCGGTGGCGCATCACCAAAAGCCGTTCCCGCCTCCATTTTAAGCAAATAGGCCGAGATGTGGCACACGCCCCCCTCTTGTAGCAATTCCAAACTCTCGCAGAACTCTGCCTCACTGTAGCCCGGCAGGGCCAACATCAAATCGCCCGAAATGTTTTTAAAACCCACCTCTTTTGCGTTTTCCAGTGCTTCTTTTGCCTGCTGCGCCGTGTGCAAACGCCCAAGGCGACGTAGGGAATCCTCCCTTGCCGTTTGCACACCAAATGATGTGCGGTTGATGCCCGCCTTCAAAAAACCTTCCAAAACATCTCTTCGCGTGCTTTCCGGGTTTAGCTCTAAGCTAACTTCTGCTTGTGGCAAAGGGTTTACCGCCTCTACAAGCCTCTTTACTTGCTTTGGAGACAATAGCCCCGGTGTGCCACCACCAAAGTAGAGGCTGTTTGGGCGAAGTGGCTCACCGTTTGGCAGGCGTGGGCGGTGTTTTTCAAGTTCTCGCAAGAGCGCCTGCACATAAGCTTCCGGCACCTCGTCTCCAACGGCTGAATAGAAATTGCAATATAGACATTTTCGTTTACAAAAAGGAATGTGCACATACACACCAAAACCCATACACACACCCCCTTACAAAGTAAAAACGCGCCCTAAAAATTCACTTTTTGCATTTTAAACAATTTAGCGAATGGCCTCTCGCACTTTGGCAAATTCCGGTTTTCTTGCAAAAAGATATTTTGCAATGTATTCCATCCATTCAAAATCTTCTTCGCTGTCGATGTCGAGCACCGCTGTGTCGAGCATTTCCACAAGTTTGCAATGTCCGTCCCACAAAAACCCCGTTTTGTTCTCCAAAAGAAAGGCCCTTCGAAACACATAGATGGACGCATTCAAATCGAAGCACTGTGGTGTTTGCTGGCGCGCCGTGAAATTTGTGCGCACCACCTGGTGCGCAAAGCCATCCTCTGTGCATTGCGCCATGTTCATGTAGGGGCTTCTGCGGCTCTTCACGGCCGACATCACCACATCGGCCTCGGGGTTCTGCTGCGCATACTCCAGGCAGTTTTGCACGTCGGTTGCCGTGCGCAGTGGGCTGGTGATGTCCAAATCCAAAAGCAAATCGTAGGGTTTTCCCGTGCGGCTTTCCATTTCGCGCAAGCTGTGCTGAAACACGGCCATTTTCGGCACGGTGTCACCCGCCAAAGCCGCCGGACGCTGCAACGCTTTCACCTCGGGGTATACGCTGAGCACCAGCTCTTTTAAAAGGCCGCTGTCTGTGTTGAGCACAATGTCCGCTTCCAAATTTGGGTTTTCTTTCAAAAACAGGTCGGCCGCTGCAAGCGAATAGTGCACCAGTGGCTTCCCGCAAAAGGTTTTGAGGTTTTTGTTTTTGAATCCCTTGCTGCCGGCCCTGCCGCATAAGCTGATGATGATTCTGTTTCCCATATCTATCCCCCTTGTACCAGTTCCAACACTTGCAAGGCCTGTTTTGGGCTGTTGAGGCTTGGCCCCTCTCCCTTGCTTGCATAGTGCAAAAAATAGTCCATTTCTCTAAGATATCGTTCGTTTGCATCTTCTTTAAAAAGCTGTAGCTTTTCGTTTGGAAATTGCAGCGTGCCCTTTATGAAGTCGGCCACCAGGGTGCCTTGTTCCGTAAAAATTTCCAAATTCCGCCTGTCTTCTCTGCCAAAATAATCGAGATGCACTTCACATAAAAAATTGGGATATCGTGCCACATACACGGCGAGGTCGTCGGAGCTGATTTCCAGATGGGAAAAATGCCCCTGCAATTGCATGCACTGCGCAGGAAACCCAAACAGGTGCACAAGGTAGTCCCATTCGTGAATCAAATCCAGCGCCACACCGCCGCCCATTTCCCGCTTGGCCGAGTATACCTCGCGATAGTCCGCCCCTTTGCGCCAATTTGGCAAATAGCTTGAGCAGATGCTGCGCACAGAATACGGCCGCACGGTTTGCATTCGCTTTTCCAGCTCCAAGAACACGCCTGTCCAGCGCATGGGCGCCGCCACATACGCCTTTTGTATTTCCGAAAGTCCCACTTCCTCCAGCGAAAAGTTCGCCGTGTGAAAAATGGGCTTTTCAATAAAGAAAGCACCCACGCGCCCCTTTAAGGCCGCCAGCACTTCGCCATGCAAATGTGTTGGCCCCGTAATGAATGCAAGATCGAAACACTCGCCTTGCGCAAGGCTTTGTGTCTCTCTCCCCACAAGGGCTTTCACCTCGTCTGAAAGCGGTGCCTTCGACGAGCGCAAGGCCGTCACCTCCAAAGGCGTTTCATGTTCCTTTGCTCGTTTAGAAAGATTGCACAAATGCCTGCGCCCGATACTGCCAAGACCCGTAAACAAAACTTTCATCTCATCCCTCATTCGTCTGAATGTCACGATCCTTTTTGTTCTTCCATCGCATCTATTAGGCGCAAAGCCGGCAAGTCTTCTGCAAAACTCCAACGCGCCGTGCCCTTGCCCTCTATCACCTCATAGAAGTTCAAAATTTCCTCCAGATAGGCATTTTCCACAATGTTGTCGCTGTACTCGCCATTTTGCTGTGCTTTCCCGTAATAACTATCCACCGGTATTTTTTCGTTTTTTTCCACGTCCCAATAGGCCAAAGACTGTGGGTTGCCTTCCCAGAACAGGTGCAAACCCTCGCCGTATATTTCAAGGTTGCGCACCGGCTTTGGAGACACAACATCGGCCGCCAAAAACCCTTTTACTCCATTTTCGTGCCGCAAAGTGACAAACCAGCTGTCCTCATAGGGCAACTCCAAGCTACTGATGCTGTCTTTTTGTACACTCGCCTTTGCCACAGGGCCAAAGGTTTTAAGCAGCCACGGCAACTCGATACCCAAAATTTCGCGCACACCACCCGTTCGCTTGTTGCCCACAAAAAAATCTTTGTAATTTTCCCACGGGTGCCAGTTTGGCAAATATTGGCCAATGTGATAGATGTAGTTGACCGGTTTTTCAAATTGCCGCACCTGCGCGCTTAGCCACTGTACCTCGGCACGGTAAAGCATGGTGCTGGAAAGAAACAGCGGCAAGCTCTTTTGCGTGGCCTTTTCCATGAGTTCTTCGTAGCTGTCCGGCACTAAATTGAGCTCTGTAAACACGGGCAACCCAGCCTCCAAAAGGCCGTCTATCAGAAGTGAATGGGTAAGTGGAGCCGTGCACACAAAGGCGGCATCGTAGCTGTGGGCTTCCAGTGCCTGCGGCAGTGTGTCATAGCATACAATGCCAAGGTCTTCGGCCTCTGCCTGGCGGCCGGATGATGAATCCACACCATAGATTTCGTGCGAGGCGCTCAGGCTTTTAATCAAACGCGCACGGCGTTTGCCCATGCTTCCAAGACCTACAATTAAATTTTTCATTTGTCTCCTCCATCGTAGAATTGTTTGGGTGGTAAAAGCGCACCTGTTTGTAATTTTTCCAAAAGAATGTGCACAATCTGCCCGCTTGTATCCTCTTTTCGATAGGGGCTTTGGGCCCTGCGTGCTTTTTCTTGAAAACTTGGCTGCAAAACTTCTTTGATGGCACTGTCTATCTCCTTCGCACTGTCTTGGCAACACAGCACATTGTCGCACATCAGGCGGCCGTGCTGGCGAAGGCCGATGTTCACCGTAGGGGTTCCGAACGACGGTGTTTCCACCACCCCCGAAGAGGAATTACCCAAAACCAGCATTGCCTCTTTCATGAGCGCCAGGTAGCGCATCGTGCCAAGAGACGGAACAAGCACACTGTTCTCATGTCTTTCACAAAACAGGGCATACTGCTCGTTGAGCTCGCGTCCACCGGCATCGGCATTGGCCGATGTGAACAGATAGAAAAGCTCCGGGTTTTGCTCTGCCGCCCACAAAAGGGCCTCTGCCTGCTCTTTGCCACTGCGCCCTGTGGCGGTTTCGGGGTGGAAGGTCACAAGTGCAAGCGGCCCACTTTTGGGAATGCCAAGGCTATCTGCAATGCTTTTGCGCGTTGGCAAAAATAAACTTCGTATGTTTTCATCCCCAAGGCCCCCCACATCAAACACAGTGCCCGGGTTTTCGCCCATGCGCAAAAGCCGCTCTCTGTAGCACGCACAAGACGGGAAATGCAGCTTTGCCATCTTCGACACGCAGTGCCTGTACCAGTCGTCCTCGGCACCATAGGTTACCTCTCCACCGCTGATGTGGGCCGTGGCAACGCCAAGCAGGGAAGCTGCCAAAGCCGCCGCCAAAATTTCGTAGCGATCTCCCAGCACAAGCAGCACATCCGGTTTTTCGCACTCAAAAAACTGCAAAAAAGCCTGTAGTGCATGCCCCGTGCGCTGTGCTGTGCCGCTTTTCCCCTTTGGTACCTTTTGTGAAAGGATGTCAATGCGTGCGGCAATGGGCAGTCCGTCGGCCTCGATTTCGGCCACCGTGTTGCCAAAGTCGGCACTCAGGTGGCTACCCGTTACCACCAGCCGCAAAGAAACATCCTCTTGTTCTTCCAGTTTTTTCAACACCGGGCGCAGCAGGCCGTAGTCTGCCCGCGTTCCCGTCACCACCACCACCGTATACCTGCCCACAAGCTCACCCCTATTTTTTTATACTTCTATGGCTTCATCCGGCATAAAATCACGCTTGGCCACCCGGCCCAGCACCTTGTGCCAACGCATGGGCGAAAGGCCGCTTCCGGGGCGTTTTGTTGTTAAGTTTTCCTCGGTAAAACATTCGCCTTTTTGAATCGCCTTTGCGGCCACAATGCTTTTGCGCGCCACCGAGCGATTTTTTCGCTCACTTTCGCTCACCTGTTTCACCCCGTCGCCCAAGGCGGCCTCGCATTGACGCACCCCCTCCACCATGGCTTTCAGCTCACTCGGTGTTAGGCTTGCCTGATGGTCCGGCCCGGGCAGGGTTTTGTCCAGTGTGAAATGTTTTTCGATAACACTGGCTCCAAGAGCCGCCGCCGCAAGGGCACAACTGATGCCCTGTGTGTGGTCTGAATAGCCTGCGCGCAAGCCGAAGGACTCTGCCAGGGTGTGCATGGCAAGCAAGTTGGCATCCTCGTATGGCGTGGGATATTCTGTGTTGCAGTGCAGCAAAATAATTTCCCCGCTGCCCCCCTCTTCAAGCACCGTAACGGCATCCTCCACCTCGGCAAGATAGCTCATGCCCGTGCTCAATATCACGGGCTTTTTCGTTGCGGCAATTCTTTCCAGGAACGGCAGGTTCGTAATTTCTCCGGACGGTATCTTGTGCAAGGGTAAATCCAGTTCCTCCAAAAAGGTGAGACTGGGCAAATCGAATGCTGTTGCAAAATACACAATGCCGATTTCTCTACAATATTGTTGCAACTTCCTGTGCGAGTCAAAATCAAAATGCAAGCGTCGCACCATGTCCAGCTGGCTTTCTTCCTCGCCCGTCTGTGTCTTTTGGTATTCGGCCTTTTCGGCAAAGCGGCTCACCACGAGTTCCGGCACGGCCACTTGATACTTCACCATGTCGGCCCCTGCTTCTTTTGCGGCCAAGGCGAGCCTTTTGGCCATCTCCAAATCGCCGTTGTGGTTTACCCCGGCCTCCGCTATGATTGCAATGGACATCCCGTTTCCTCCGTTTTCTGTGGGGCTATTTGGCCCTTTATCCTCTCTGCGTGTCACCTGTGCATGCTCACTTTTTCTGCCGCCGTCGGGAAAGGGCTGCCCAAACGGCAAGCGCGGCCAACGCGACGCCACTGAGGCAAATTCCCAATGTCAGGCCGGGCACTTGATAGCGGAGTTGCACCTCGTTTTCGCCGCTTTCCAAAGGCAAGGCCATAAGCCCACCCAAAACAGCAAAGGGCTCTGCGGTTTTCCCATTCACCGTTGCCTGCCAGCCGGCATCATAGGGAATGGCCAAAAACAGCGTTTCCCTGCCTTTTTCTGCCGTTATGCTCGCGTTTATCTGCGCATTGTCTATTTGGAAGGTGCCACTGTTTTGCGCGGCTTCTTCGGCCAAGGCCTCTAAGGGGTGCACCGGCAAGTAGGCAAAATATATCTCTTCCATCACCAAATCGCCCCCTTGTGCAAAACCCAGGCTGATTTCTTCGCCCGCTGTGCGATAGCCCAAGTTCACCACACCATTTTGGTCGGCTGAAAATATCTTGCCTGCGGCCTGCCCGTCCAAGAGCAAATCCAAATCCATATAGGGGTTTTCCGCCACGGCCAAAGCGTAGTAATAGCCCTCTTCCTCGGCTTCTACCACATAGCCTGCCCCCGCGGGAAGCGGCCCTGTAAGCCCCTCCAGCACTTCTCCGTCAAGCTGCCGCTCCACGTGGTTCACCTCTTTTAACAGGGTTTCTTCACCACCCGTAAGCACACGGTACAATTCGTTTTGGTAGGCAAAACTGTTCTCCCACTGCACAAGTGCCTCGCCCTGTGTCCCTGTGGGAATTGTGAAAAGCAGCGGCAGGGCGTAAGGGTTCTCATATAAGCTCCCCACCCGGCCTTCTCCCTCCTCTTGCCAGTGCGCCGGCACAAGGCGCCCCTCGTCTGCCAAAAGCACACGCAGCGACAAAACACTGTCGCTGAAGGCGGTGGAACCATAGAGGTAGGAGCCGTTGCCACGGTAGCCAAGATTCCAAAGGGTGTCTGTTGCGGCATTGTCCTGTGTAGAACCAAAATGTGAAATGCCGTGATAATCCAAAAGCATCGGGTCGTTCAGGGTGCGGTAAAAATTTTTTTCCACACGATATTGTGGGTTTTCTTCCTGCGCCGTGTGCAGAGTGCCGCCCACTTCTTCTACAAATGCCACATACACATCCCCGGGGTAAGGCTCGAATTTTCGGCTGATCAAAAACCCCGAAAGGCTCAGCTCTGCACACACGGCCAAAAGCAAAAACACAACCGCAATCTCTTTCAATCGCTTTATTTTATTGATTTGATACAACCATAAAAGAAATGCGTAGGCCAGCACACCCAGTGCACTCAGCGCCAGTTTTAGCACACCCGCTGTTTGCGAAACCGGCCCCAGTAGCAGGAATACACCGGCCAAACCCACCCCCGCTATGGCCACACTGCGCTTTGTAACGGCTCCTTTGGCAAGTGCCGCCGCCGAAAGCACAGCCAAAACAAAGGTGAACAGCCACGCATAGCGATGGGGAAACCAAACCGGTTCTGCAAGGCCGTGCCAGAAATTGTCGAGCCCTTTCACCCAAAAGCTGAGCAACAAAATGAGCAGAACACCACCGGCACAAAGCTTTTCTCTTAGAGGGATTCTGCGTTCTGCAAAAAAACAAAGCGCCAATAAGGGCAGCAACAGCCCGCAATAGAGCAGGGGGTTTCCATCCATCACCTGTGGCCATTGGAAGTTGGCAAATACCAGTTGCTCGGGCAAGCTCCACAACGGAAATTGTGTTTCCAGGGAAAAGAACGCGCCCAAAATGGTTCCTTTGCTGTTGTTTAAATTGAACACCGTAGGCACCAAAAGCACAGCCGTAAGCCCACCGCCCAGTAGAGATGCTCCTAAAAATTTCGCGCTTTCACGCAAAACATCTCTCTTACTCGATTTTCGTAAAACAAAGCCACACAGCACATACAAAACCAGAAAAATGCAAGCCATGAATGCAATGTAGAAATTCACCCAAACCATCAGTGCCAGTAGTACGCTATACAGCAAAAACCCCTTGCCTTTCAAAAGGCGGTCCAAAGCAAAACACACAAGCGGCAATAAAATGAGAACGTCGTGCCACATGATGTTTTGCGCATACACGAACACATAGGCCGAAAAGGCATATCCAAGTGCCGGCACCACGCCCAAAATCCCAAGGCCCTCAAATTTTTTGTGCAAAAAGAACGACATGCTCATTGCGGCCAGCACCACTTTTAAGGCAAACACAAGCCCTGCCATGGCCGCAAACCCGGTTACGGGAACCAGCAGGTAGAGCAGATTCAAAGGGCTTGCCACATAATATGCGAACAAAGCGGCAAGCGGCCCGCCAAGGGATTTATCGAAACCGTAAAAGAAGCCTGCTTCCCCGTTAAAAAACCGTTGATAGTGGGAAAAATAGGGGATGTACTGCCCGTTCAAATCGCCCGTAATCACCGTTAATTCGCCAAAGGGCCATATCCCACGCACCATATAAACACAAAGCATCATGCCCGCCGCCAATGCGCCGGCCAAAAGAACCGGATGGCGACGCAAAAAAGACAGTGCTTGTATTTTTTTTTCGGCAGTAAACAAGCTCAACTCTTTTCCTCCAAATGACGGCGCATATTTTCAAGCTCCTCCAGTTGGCCCATATCCATCCAACTGCTTTCACTTACAGGATACACGCCCACGCGCTCGCCGCGCAAGCGGCATTGCTCTATCACATCCGGAAAACCCTGCCTTACCCCGTCTTCCATGTTTTTCACCACAGAGGGCTCTACAATATACAACCCCGTGTTGGTTAGATAGTTCATCTGTGGCTTTTCGCGCATGCAACGGTAGAGGCCGTCTTCATCGGCCTCTACCACACCGTAGGGCACCACAAAACGCTTTGCGGCGCACACCATGGTGATGGCGTTGTTTTGTTTTTTGTGTAAGCGAAGCATCTCGCCGTAATCGGCATCGATTAAAATATCGCAGTTTGTGAAAAAGAAGGTCTCGTTTAGGCGGTTTTTCAACAAACTCAAACCACCCCCGGTGCCAAGGGGTTTTTCCTCGTCGGCAAAATACAGGTTCCAATCTTTTTCTATGTCTGCAAAATAGCTTTTAATCATGTTCTTTTTGTGGTTGACAATCAGCGAAAAATCGCGGCAGCCACAGCGATAAAAACGCTCCATCAAAAGCTCTAAAATGGGCACATCCCCCACCGGAATCAGCGGCTTTGGTAAAATTTTCGTGTAGGGATACAGCCGTGTTCCCTGCCCGCCGGCCATCACCACCACCGGCGCGTGCAAAGCTGTGCAGGGCACAAAACCCTTGTTTTCACTTGCGAACATGATATCCAGAATCTGGCCGTTTTCGTCCAAAAGGGGCAAGGCCTCTACATCTTCTTCTTTCATAAAGCGGCGCGCCGCCGCCGCTTTATTTACCGGCAAACTTTTTGGTTTTGGGTTTGCCGCAGTGGATACGGGTGCCTCTAAACTGCCTCCGCGCAAAAGATAGCGGCGAATGTCGCCATCGGTTAAAACAGCGCAAAGTTTATTTTCGGGCGCCAAAAACAGGATACGTCGTCCCGCCCTGTCCAGCTGTTGCATCGCCTCTCGCACACTGCAATCCTTTTGCAAAATAAGCTCTTTGTGTTCCACCATCTGCACCCCATTCCCTCAATTTTTGCCGCTTTTCTTTTTGTTAAAATGCAAGCAGGCAGTCTATCACCCGTTTTTGCTCTTCATCTGTCAAGTTGGAAGAGCAGGGCAGGTTCACAATCCGCTCTCGATAGTACTGTGCATTTTCAAGTGCATAGCACTCGTTGTTTTGATAGGGCGGCAATTCGTGCATCAGTGCCCACACCGGGCGAAGCTGAATTTTTTCACGCCCCATGTGTGCGATAAGCGCATCGCGCGAAAGTGGAAACTCTTCGCCCAAAAGCAAGCTGAAGAACCAATGGTTCGCCCGCGTCCCCTCGCGAAAAGGAAGGATTCGCAGTCCCTTTTTCCCATCGAGCGCCTCTTTATATTGCCGATACAATTGCTGTTTTCGTTCGATAAAACCCTCCAGCTGTTCAAGCTGCGCAAGGCCCAGCGCTGCCGGAATATTCGATAAGCGATAATTGTAGCCCACTTCATCGTGGAAAAATTGCACCTCGTCCGTTTTGGCCTGTGTGGACAGATGCTTTGCACGTGCCGTCCACGCCTCGTGCTTCGACACGAGTGCGCCGCCACTGCCCGTGGTGATGATTTTGTTGCCGTTGAAGCTGTAAACGCCCACATCCCCCATGGTGCCGGCCATCTTTCCTTTCATTGGCCCCTCTGTGAAAACACTGCCCAGTGCCTCGGTTGCGTCTTCAATCACGCACAGTTTGTACCGCTGTGCCACTTCGCAAATTTTAGGCATATCGGCCAGGTTTCCGAATACATGCACCACCAAAACCGCGGCAATACGCTTGCCGCTGGCTTTGTTGTATAGGCCGTCTTCGCGGCACTCACAGCGCTCTTCGCAAAACGCTTGTAAATCGTTTGGGCACAGACACAAGGAGTGCCCGCATCCCAGAAAAACGGGTTCTGCACCCACGTATCGAATTGGGTTTACGGCCGCCACGAACGTCAAGTCCGGCGCTATCACCTCTTCGCCTGCGCGAATGCCGGCGCACAACATGGCCAAATGCAACCCCGCCGTTCCACTGCTTGTGGCCACAGCACGCGCTGCGCCGCAATAGCTTGCCAGCGCCTTTTCAAACTCTCCCACTTTTGCCCCACCGCTCGACACCCACTCGCTGATGACAGCCTCGTTTGTGTACTCGGTTTCTCTGCCGGAAAAATTGGGCACGGACAACGGAATAAAGCTGGTTTCACTCATGTTTTCTCTCTCTTTTTCGTTTTTTTAGTTCTGTACCAATCAGTTTGCCCCACTCTATGGTCGTATAAATCACACAGGCCGCAATGGGCGGCAAAATAAGAAGCACCAAAAGCCTTCTGAGGGAAAATTGAAAATAATCCCACGGGTTTCGCTGCGGGTGCACAATCAGACCCTCTGCCGTTAGCACATTGTCCGCCTGCGTTCCCATGTCGATGCGTATGCCATCGTAGTTGCCGATGGGCACACGGTATCCGTATCCACCACCCTGCATAGGAAAGGCAAAGGCACGTCGATTTGCACTATAATCACTTTGCCCCACTTTTTTATAGTATAAATCCAGTTCGCCCGGGTAGTTTTGGAACTCCCCTTCTAACACAAGTAAACCGCCCTGTATGTCCAAATCGTTTAAGATGATTTGGCTGTCCGTGCTTAAAACGGCATACCGGTGCCCTTCCAAGGGCTCTACATTCACAAATTCGGCCTGTGAAAGCCCCATGTATAAAGGTGCCTCTCCGCCCTCATATAAAAATGCAACCAGACCCTCCACAAGCCACAAAACCGTGGCAAGCAGATAGCACAGCACCGCAATGGCCCAAAAACTCTGTTTCATACTTTTGCTCTCCGTTTTAAAACGAAATATCGCTTGGTTCAAGCACAGGTGTTTCGCCGTCGTACGAAACCGTGTACACCTGTGTATCCCCTTGGAAGTAACCGCTCATTCCATCGCTGAACACAGACCCATATTCGGCGGCAAACGCCTCGTCTGCCTCGTCTATCAGCACCGTGGTCACCTCATTTTCCGCAAGATGTTCCCAAAACCCCTCTGCGTCAATTGGCGTTATCGTGCGTGTTCCGTCTGTCTGCAGTTCGGTTTCTTCAAAAGCACCGCCACCATAGCTATAGTCCACCTGGTAGGGCAGGAAAGAATAACAATACATAAACCAGCGAATGCCTGTGTCGTTCACCGAAATGATAAACGTTTTCCCCTCTTCGTCCAGCTGGGCTGTCAAGGCCTGCACACGGCTTTCAAAACGCCGCCGTTCTTCGAATTCGGCCGTATTGAAATCCACCACACTCATGGCAGGCGGCACCAGCAACCACACGCGGAAAACCAAAACCAGGGAAAAAACCATCAAAAACGCCTGCGAAAGTGTTTTTCGTGCGCTTTGCACCGCGGTCACCGCAAACATTCCCACGGCCGCCAAAAACCAGCCGATGTAGTAGGGGTACAAATAGCGCTCGAAGCTCTCAAAGGCTTGCTCTGGGCGAAACACATAGAGATAGGTGAGCATGATAAGCAAAAAATACGGCAAGAACCCAAGGGCAGAAAAAACCCCGAACACAAGGCACCGCCGCCGCAATTCCTTTTGCTGTGCAAGCCATGCCGAAAACGCCACCAGTGCCAAGATGCCAACCACCACCATGGCGCCGGAGCCGAGCATTGTGGTGTTAAGCGATAGGAACATCCCGGGCATTTCGCTTACAATCAGCCGGAAATGCTCGCTTTGCTGTGGGGAGAATAAGTCTGCAAAAAACAAGAAAAACAATTCGCTCATGCCGGCATTGCGCACACCGCCCAGCTCGAAGCGGTTGATGTCAGCCGCGGCCGCCAAATGCTGTGCCCAAAGCATAAACGGCACAATCACAGCGGCAAAACCGGCCAAGAGCACTGCCCCCGCCTTTCCAATGTGCACGGCGAGGCGCTCGCCTGCCTTTCTGTTTTTGGCCAGAACATCCGCAGCTACCAAAACCGCCGCCACAAGCCCCAGTGCCAAGGCCGTGTCCTTTGTGAAGGTGAGCGCCGCCAAAGCAAGCAAACAGGGCAGTAAGCGGCGAAAGCCGCTTCCATCTCCCGCAAACCATGAAACGAGCGCTGCCCCAAACAAAAACCCCATGGGCACATCGGCCAAGCTGTCCATCCACGGAGCCGTCAATTTGGTTGCCGCGGCATAAAGGGTGAAAAGATAGGGTGTTGCAAAGCCAATCAGTGCCAGCGGCACGGCAAGCGGCCAGTGTTTTTTTTCCAAGGGGGCAAGCAATGCCGCACAGGCCGCCAGTTGCAAAAGGTTGATGGCCGCATAGTGTTGCCACTCGATAAAATCTGCGCCAAAGAACTGCACAAAGTAGCCAAGGCTTGCCAACATCGGGGGCTGTGTGGCCGTCCATAGCCAGCCCACTTCGGCCGTTGTGTACATGGCATGGTTCAACTTCATCAGTTTGGCGCTTGTGCCCCAGGTGGAAAATTCGTCCCAGGTTAGGAACATTGGCTCGCGCAGCGAAAACATTGTAAGCATCAAAACGCTTGCCAAAAGAAACATCCAAAACCCAAGTTGCAAGTGCGGCAATGCTTTCTTTTGCACCGCAAAGCGATACAGCAAATACCCTGCGGCCACCGCCGCCAACCCATACACAAGTGCCGCACCCAGAAACAACTGCCCAAACAGACCAAAAAGCACGGTGAGCAACCCGGCCGAGCAAACCGCACAAAGCGGCGCCAAGGCACTTTTGATTCCACGCTCTGCATAGAAAAGAGCCAGTACCAAGAGCGCCGCTAGGGCCAAGAACACACGAAGTTCACTCATGTTTTCTCGCCTCTTTTCCCTTGGCTTTTTCTGTTTTTAGCCTTTTTCGCCTCCAAAAGGATGGTTGCCATGCCGGCAAGGAAAGCGGGCGCCAACAAGAGCACGGCAAGCTCTGTGCCACCGGGTATGAAAAAGGCCCATGCCGGCCTTGGCTCGTTCACAACGATATCACCCTCCAATAAAACATTGCCGTAGCTGCTGTCCGGGTCCAAACGCAAATTTTGCACCCCACCGGCCGAAAACCAGTACTGTGCACCGGCTTCGCCTTCGCGTGCATAGACCATACGACGCAGGCTGTAGCCGCCCTCCTGGTTTGCATAAAAGGCCGTTTGGATAAGCGGTTCTCTTGAAAACTGAAACTCGGTTCGCACGGTGTCTATTCGGAGGTTCGCATCGTTTAATATCAGTTGTGGGTCGCTGCCGGTTGTCACCCATGTGCCATCCTCTTGCTCTTGCATTTGCACAGGGGCAAAGTCATCGATTTGCAAAACCGCCTTTGTCAAGGCTCCGCTCGCATACAAGGCGCGGTTATACAGCCACTGCCCCGTGTGCAAAACCAGTGCCAACACAAAACACAGCGCATAACACGCTCCCACCAAAAACAGAGAGGGGTGCTCGGTTTTACATCTCTTTATGGTTTCCATCATCGGCACCGCTCCTCTCCCTTTTTTGCTCTGCTTGCTGCCGACACCCTTCGTCCACCCTTTACGCCTCGGGTGTATCCCCGGCATCCACTGGCCAATAGTGCCCGTCTTCCCCTTTATGATACAACATCGGCTCATCGTTTACACCGCGTAAATGGTCGCTGAACAGGGCACCGTACTGTTGCACGAACGCTCCGTCTATTTCATCTATGTAAATGTAGGTGCAATTTTGCTCCTCCAAATAGGCCAAAAGCGCCTCGGGGCTTAGCACAATTTCGCCACGCCCCCCCTCTTCTTCGGGCACGATGCGTCCACCACCATAACTGTAGTCCAAAATATGCGGCATGATGTAGTAATGCGTTTTAAACCAGCCAAGGCCGGTGTCGTTTTGGTTTACATAAAACGTGCGCGAGCCCGGCTCTATTTGCTCTGCTATGTCCTGTGCCTCGTACTGTTCTGCATACAGGAGGTCGTAGCGGCTGTTGGGATAATCCAACACGGAATACCCATCTAAAATGTTGAGACCAAACAAACAAAGACTGCCAAAGCCAAGGAACACGGCAAGACTTTGTGCCGCAAGGCCCTTCGCCTTTTGCCGAAAACGGCACAATTCTTCCTTTTGCACTGCACACAATGCAACTTGGCACGCGGCCAACATAAGCCAGCCTGCAAAGTACGATTTTTGGTAGCGCGTATAGTCCGGAATGCCTCCACCGTAACTGTTTAAAAAAGCATAGTAGGTGAGCAGCACAAACTGAAAACCAAAAAAACCCATGGTGGAAAGCACGCTCCACAAAAGCACCTGAATGCGCTGCAAACGCCCCCTTGCAAACAGCAGGGCAAAGGCAAACAGCACCCAGATAAACACGGCATTTTGCAAGGCGGTGCCCAGCATGGACACAGAGACATTGTTTGTAAAGCTTTCCATCATGTTCACAAGGGTCGTTTGCATGGCTTCGCTTCTCGGCTGTAGCCCAAACAATTGCAAAACACTGCTTTGCAAGGCACTTGTGGCGGAAGCCCCGGTTGCCTCCCCCTGTGTTACCACATTTTGCGCATTGGCAAAACCCGTGTGCACACGCCAAAATACATACGATAAAGCCGGCACCGCCAAAAACAGCCAGCACCACCTTTTTTTGGGTGCCACACGAAGGTCTTCTTCCCTTGGCAAAATAAACAAAGCATCACATAGCATCAGCCCACCTGCCACAAGAGAAATCGCAAAGGTGTTGTCTTTCATAAGCGCCAACATTGCCAGTGGCAAAAGTGCCCAATAAATGCGCCCCGTGCGGCGCACACAAAGATAAAAGGCCATTGCACCGCCAAAGCAAAGGCCCGCGGGCAAATCGCCATAGGCGATTAGATAAGCCGGGCTCAGCGCCGTGATGCGCTCGGGCGAGAGAAAGATAAAGGGCAACAAAAGCCCACCGGCCGCAAGCGACAAGGCCGCATACAAGTTTTTCTGTGCACAGGCTGTTAAGGCCGAAGCGCAGGCAAATATGACAAGTGCATCTGCAAAATATACAGCCCACGGCAAAAAATCTCCGCTTAGAAACTGCACAAACCAACCCAGCAAAGGGAGGGCAGGCATTTCGGTGGCCGTCCAAAACCATCCGGCTTCAGCCATTGTATACAGTTCGCCCTGCAGTTTCATCATCTTCACAACTGTGCCCCAAAACGAGAATTCGTCCCACTGGCTAAACAGGGGCTCGCGAACGCCAAACCAGAGAAGTGCCGCCACACCAAAAGCAAAAAACACCAAGAAACCCACCGTTTTGACGGCGTTCCACACAGCTTTGTAGCCCATTTTCACAAAGCTGTACACCCCCAGCAAAAAGGAGGCAACCAGGAAGAAGATGGCCCCAAGTGGTAGGGCCCCCAGCACACCGAAACACAGCAAAACCGACACAGCCGTGCCAAGAGAAGCCAAAGGTGCCAGCGCGCTGTCAAGCTTACATTGCATATAAAACAAGGCCAAAGCCAAGATGGACAAAAACCCAATTGCAACTGCCGGCATCCACTCTCACTCCCTTTTTTATTTTTGTTCTAAGCGGTTATGCGCCACTTTTTTTCTTTTCTCTCGCCTTGTGCCACAGGGAAAACGCATTTTTTAAATGGATTGTTTCCAAAATAAGCCCCGAGAGGAGCAAGGGCAAAAACAGAAGCCAAAATACCTCTTTGGCATCGGGAACAAAATAGTCACTCACGGGTTTTGTTCCGTTCAAGGTGATGTTCCAGTTTCGATACAAAATGCCACCGCTTGTGTCTAAATCAAACCGCAAAGCGTGAACCTTTCGCCCACCCAAATCAAAATACCAACTTCCATCTGCCGCCTGCTGTGCCGCTTGGCTCCTGTCCACACCAAATTCCTCGCCCTGCTCTGTGATGTAATACAGTTGCATTTCACCCCCCGGGCGGCTCACTTCCTCCGCCTCAAAAGTGAACAAGGTGGCATAAAAGGGGTCCCCCGGGCTGTAAATCATCCGTGGATCCGGATCTGTGGAAACAAGGTCGGTGCCACCTTCCTCATTTTCCAAGAGCAGCACCCCCTGCACATAAAACTGGCCAAATTGAAGCGTTCTCTCTTGCAAGTGGCCATCTTGCAGGTGCTGTGTGTCTAAGAAAAGCCGCACACCGCACACCGCAAGGTAAATGAGCACGGCCCCCACATAGCAAAAGAACGGTATTTTCCAAAGTTTTTGTTTTGTGGGTTTCACGCGCTCTCACCCCCCTCTTGCGGCACAAGCAACAGTTGCCCGTCCTCCTCGGTTACACGGTAATAGCGGTGGCCGGTGGAAAGGCTCGCATCATCACTCCAGCCCTCCAACTCATCGCTGAACAGTGGGCGAAATTCATCCAAAAAATAATTGTCCAGCCTGTCAATCAGCAGATGGCTTACTTCCTCCTGGCGCAAAAAAGCCTCAAAGTCCTCTAAGCTCGCCTCGAACGGATAGAGAATGGCGTCCGGCGTTGTGGCAAGGCTCTCCACCATGGTGCCGCCCACGTTGCCCACATACACCGTGTGCCCGTTTTCCTCCACCGGCTCCCCGCTTTCGTCCAGCAGCACCCCGGCATACTGCAAGGCCATGTCGGCCTCCAATTCATAGCGATATTGATAACTTCTTGCGCCGTCGTCCCCTTGGCTAAGCACATACACCCTGTCGGCCTCTTGCAGGCCCTGCGCACTTGCCTGCTCCAGTGTGGCCTGTATTTCGTGGCGCACACCATAGTTTGAAGGGCTGATAAATAGGAAATTCGCCCCCGGGTGGCTAAGCAGCAAAACGCCACCCAAAAGGCAGGCCACCAAAACCACATTGCACGCGCCGGCCAGTTGTGTGCGCAAGCGCCGGTGCCGCTCCAACACGGCGCACCGCCCCAGCAAAACAAGCGAAGCCATGAGCCAACCCTGCCAATAGGGCGAAATGTAGCGTAGATAATCTTTTAAAATCAATGCCTCCACAGGTTTAAAGATAAAGGCATACAAAAAGATGTGAAATACATAAAACAGTAAAAACCCGACGGTAGAGGTGATGAAAAACACCACCACCCTACGCCGGCGCTTTTTTGTGTCGGCCAAGAAAAAGGCGAGTAGCAAAATATCTGCAATGATAAAAAACACAAAAAGACCACTGCCCCCAAGAGAAATCGGTTGCTTATAAAGCGCTTCCAGCATCAGCGGCAATACTTGGCTATACTGCTCGTGGTATTGTAAGCCGAACAAGGCACCCAGTGCCTGCACCATCATGCTGCCCATGCCAAGCTCTTGGCCTGCACTGCCGAGATTGAACCGGTCTACGCCGCTTGGGCTCTGTGCCAAATGAACGGCCCACAGCACATACATGCCCACCACCATCCCCACACAGGCAAGGCACCCAAGAAACCAGGCAGGTGTTTTTTTAAGGCGTAAGAACTGCACGGTTTCCCGCTCGCAAAAAAACAGGTCTATCCCCACAATCATCAGTGCCAACAAGGCCAGGGCAAAGCCCATGTCTTTTACATTGGTAAGCGCCGCAAGCAAAAGGCCAAAGGGCAAAAAGAAGCGGATGTCCTTTTCATCGTCTGAGAATGCATAGCCCAAAATGCCGCCAAACATGGCCGCCATGGGCAAATCGGCCATCACCGTGCGATATGCCCATGAGGGGTCGCCAAGGCTTGTGCCGGGCTCGAAGAAAAGCGGAAGCAACACAAGGCCACACAGAAAAACGGTTGCGGCCGCCTTTTGTTGCTTCCAAAAAGCCGAAACCGCCGAAAAAGAGGCCAGATAAACCAAGCTGTAGCTTGCAAGCATCGCCCCCTCTGAAAAAACAGGTGAAAAAAACTGCGCCATGTAGCCAAACACAAGCAACCCCGGCGGATAGCTTCGGTGAAGCAAATTGCTTGGCGCCGTTGTGTACAGCTCTCCCTGTTCTGCCATCGCCTTCGCCGCCGTGCCCCAAAATGTAAACGCATCCCATTCTATAAACAGGGGCTGTGTGGCCAAAAACAAAAGCACAAAAAAAACACCGCCCAAACCAAAGAACAAAAGCCCCGGTGTGAAAAGTGCACGCAGCTTGCTTTTTTCCCTGAAAAGCACCACCAAAAATGCAAGCAGACACAAGGCATACCAAAGCCAGCCCCCCAGCTGCAAAAAACCAGCACAGCCGAACACCGTAAACCAAAGCATGGAAATGGCCACCGACAAAAGCGGCATCAACGCCGAGGAACGTTTCAAAAAACGAGACAAAAACAGCGCCAACCCAAACAGGGACGCAAGCCCCGGCAGAACACTCAACACATACATTGTTTCCAATGACTTAAACCCTTCCGCCTTTTTCGAAAACTCTTTTATCCAATACGAGAAAGCACGTTCACCACTTCATAGCCGCCCTCACTTTTGGCAAGCCACTGGCCGATGAAATTGCTTTGAAACAAACTGACAGCCGACACAAACGCCACCGATGCCGAGATCCACAGTGTGACGGTTTGCGTTCTGAGTGCGACACCCTCGCCGTCCAAGCGCGGGTGCACGGCCTTGCCAAGTAAAATGCTGGCCGACATAAACAGTACCACAAACGAGGGCAGCAAATAGCGCACTTGCACGCCCACAATGCGAATGGAGTGCAAATCGCTTTCGGCCATATACAAAGCGGCAAGCACCGAGCAGGCATACAAAAGACCCATCAGGAAAAGGGCCAATACCGTTGTGTTTTTCGAGTCTTCCTTTTGCTGAATGCCCAAAGCCGATGCCGCCGAGAGGGACAAAAGCGACAGTGCACCCACCAAGGGAATCGAAAGATCCAGCCAACCAAGGTCGCCAAAGCTCATGAGATAGCCTGCATTCTCATAGAGCGTGAGTAAAGTGCGTGCGGCAAAGGCCGGAAACTGGGTAAACATAAAGACAAGTTGGCCCATCGGGTCAGCCTCATCCCCCATACCCCTAGGTAGCTCCTCTGGGTACCCGTGCACCAAGGTTCCGTTCCAGAGCCCTAGGAGATAGTAGCACAAAAGACCTGCTAAAACGGTTACGCCCGTCACCACCCATGGGTTTAGGCGGGTTTTCCAGCGCGCAGGCGGAATGAGCAAAAGCACCGGCAACAAAAACAGGCTTGTGGGTTTTAGCACGGTGGTGAGAATGCCCGCCGCCATAAACACCCACACATCTCTTTGTGTCACTTCTTTTTTGCAAAAGTAGCTCAGCAAAAAATAATATAGGCCAAGCAGGGCACTGTCGTATGAAAGCGAGGCACCAATGAACAGCGAAAGCGGCAAAAGGGCAAAGGCAAAAAACACACCTTTGTACTTGTCGCAATTTCGGAACGTGAAATAGCATAGCACACAGTACACCAGCAAATTGGCAAGGCGGCCCGCATACAGCTGCCCCAACGCCGAAAAACCAAACAACCGTGCTATGGCCATGCCACCCGCCTGTGGCAAAAATTGCAATATCAAAAACACAATCGGCTCGTTCGGCGCCACCTCCGCCTGCACGCCGGCATCCAAATCAGCCTGATAGCGTGCCATGGCCACGGCGGGAAGCGGACCCCCTTCATACTTCATCCAGTGGTTCATTTTACTGGGAAAGTGCTGGTACAAAAGCTCTGCTTCGTTTGAAAATGCGCGGTCGTATTGATAGTCGAAGTGGCCATTTGAAATTTGATAACTGCGCAGAAAATATTCGCTCTCGTCCGGGGCTTGCAGCGGGGCGTTGGCAAAACAAAACAAAACACCCACTATAAAAACGCACAAAGCCGCTTTCAAATTCAGCCTGTCCCTGCACAGCACATGCAAGAGCACCAGTGCGGCATACAGGGCCGTGAACACAACCGCAACACCCAAGGTAAACGGCACCGCCGGCAGTTCGGTGAGCAAAAAAGCCACCCGCCAATAGTACACAAGCCCCACCGCCGCAAATAGGCAAAAACCGTAGCCAATCAACCACTTTGTCAGGGGTTTTTGGATGATTTTGCGCATACCGTGTCTCCCTTAGCGATAAAATAATATAAATACAAAACTACTATTTAAACATTGTACAAATCTGCCTTGTACTCCCCTCGATTTTCGCGCAACCACGCCACCGTGTTGGCAAGCCCCTGCTCGAACGAAGTTTCCGGCTGCCACCCGGTGAGCACTTTCAGCTTTTCGGCACTGCCCAAAAGTCGTTCCACCTCGCTTTTTTCCGGGCGCAGGCGCTCTTCGTCGCACACGATGCGCGCCGCGGGGTTGATTTGGCGAATGAGTTCCTCGGCCAATTGCCCCACCGAGATTTCCCGCTCAGTGGCGATGTTGATTTCCTCGCCAACGGCTTTTTCGCAGTTGGCAATGGCCATGAACCCGGCGGCGGTGTCTTCTACATAGTTGAAATCACGCGTTGGGTGCAAACTGCCCAAGCGAATTTCTTCTTTGCCCGAAAGAAGTTGCGTGATGATGGTGGGGATCACGGCCCTGGCACTTTGGCGCGGGCCGTAGGTGTTGAACGGCCTCACGATGCTCAGCGGCAGGCCAAAGCTTCGATAAAAGCTTTCCGCCAAACGATCTGCCCCAATTTTGGTGGCCGAATAAGGGCTTTGACCTTGGTAGGGGTGCTGTTCATCTATGGGCACATACCTTGCCGTACCATACACCTCGCTGGTACTGGTTACCAAAAGGCGTTTCGTTTCCAAATCTTTCGCCGCATTGAGCACGTTGAGCGTGCCCTTGATGTTGGTGTCCACATAGCTATCCGGGCTGTGGTAGCTAAAAGGGATGGCAATGAGTGCGGCCAAATGGTAAACCACCTCTTGGCCTTTCATGGCCACGGCCACGCCGTGCGGGTCGCGAATGTCGCCCATGAACACTTCAATTTCCGCACGAATATCCGGCGCCACTGTATCTAGCCAGCCCCATTTCCCAAACGAATTATAGTAGCAAAAGGCTTTCACCTTTTCACCTTTTTTCACAAGTGCCTCGGTTAAATGGCTTCCGATAAATCCGTCTGCACCGGTTACCATCACACAGTTTGCCATGTTTTGCCCTCGTTTCTTTGTTTGCTCTTTCGCGCCTTGCTTGTGCGCGGCCTATGTCGGCGGCCAAATTGCCAAAACGGCATGAACACTATATAGTATACTATAAAGGCACCCTCTTTTTCAACTTTCGTGTCTATCCCCATCACCCCGTTTGTGCAAATGCTGTTTTACCGCTTGAAGAAATCGGGGTTTTATGCTATTCTATTTCACAGCCGGGGCAATGCAAATACAGCTGTTTTGGCCGTATTCACGCCAAGGAATGCCCCAAAAAAACCGGAGGAGCACTTGCCATGCTGAACAATGCTTTTGAAGATCCCACAAAAGGGGTGGATTCCGTAGGCAAAGCGGTGCGGCGCAACCTCTCTTTCGCCCGCTTTCGTCATGCGGCAAAACGGGCGGCAAGCACGGTGAAACAAGATGGTTTCGAGCAACTTTGGCGCGAATTTTTGTTTCGTTACCGCCTGAGCACCGGCGGTGATTTTTGGTTTTACCACGCCGATATTCCCCTTCGCAAAGAGACGCGTGCACAAAGGAAAACCGTTTTTCCCTCCATGCCGCTTTTGTCTGTAGCCGTGCCCCTTTATAACACACCTTTGCGATATTTAGAGGATTTGCTGAAAAGTGTGCGAAAACAAAGCTACGCAAACTGGGAGCTTGTATTGGCAGACGGCAGCAATGACGACCTTTTTGAAAAACGCCAGGCGATGATTTTAAAGCTTTGCCAGAAAGACCGGCGCATACACTATTTGCCCCTTGCCCAAAACAGCGGCATTGCCGGCAACACAAACTGTGCTTTGGCAGAATGCCAAGGCGAGTTCCTTCTTTTGCTGGACCACGACGACACACTCGCCCCCGGCGCCCTGTTCGAGGTGGTGAAAGCCCACAACGAAACCGGTGCCGATCTCATCTATTCGGACGAAGCGGTTTTGGATGCCGCGCTCAAGCATTTGCACGCGTTTCATTACAAGCCCGATTTCAGCCCCGATTCCTTGCGCGGCTGCAACTATATCACCCATGTGTGTGTGTTCAGCCGCCGTCTATTAGAGAGCGTTGGTGGCTGTGAGAGAGACGGATTTGACGGCGCACAGGACTATGATTTGATTTTGCGCCTTTCGGAAAACGCCTCGTGCATTCACCACATTCCCAAAGTGCTTTACTACTGGCGGCGGCACGAAAATTCCACCGCGCAAGACATTGCCCAAAAACCGGATGCCATCGATGCCGGGCGCCGTGCCCTGCAAGAACACCTCGAACGGCAAGGCTTAGATGGCACCGTTTTGGCACAAGAGGAATACCCGGGCTCTTACCGTGTGCACTACGAGGTGTGGGGGCGCCCTCTCATCAGTGTTCTGATTCCAAGCTCCGACCATACGGAAGACTTGCACCGCTGCGTTGAGTCTTTGTACGCCAACGCCGGGTGGACACGCTTTGAAGTTCTTGTGCTGGACAACAACTCGCGCGATGCCGCCACCGAAAGCTATTACGTGGAGATGGAAGCCCGCCACGGCACCCTGCGTGTTTTGCGCTATAAGGGAGATTTTAATTTTTCCGCCATTTGCAATTTTGGCGTTGCGCGCTGCGTGGGCGACCATATTTTGTTGCTCAACAACGACACCGAAATCATCTCGGGCGATTTTTTGCGCGAGATGGTTTCCTACAGCCAGCGCCCCGAGGTGGGTGCTGTGGGCGCTTTGCTCTATTATCCGGACAATTGTGTGCAGCACGCGGGGCTGTTTGTGGGCATTGGCGGCACGGCCGGCGTGAACCACAAAACACACAAACGCGGCAGTGGCGGTGCGATGTACCGCCTATGCACCACACAAAACATGAGCGCCGTCACCGGGGCCGCGCTGATGATCAAGCGCAATCTGTATGAAAAAATGGGCGGTTTGGACGAAGAAAATTTTGCCGTTGCCTTCAACGATGTGGATTTTTGCCTGCGCTTGCAAGAGGCCGGCTACCGAAATGTGTTCACACCATTTGCCGAGGCCTATCACTACGAAAGCAAAAGCCGCGGCTACGACGACGAGGGGCCCTCCGCACAGCGCTATCGCCGCGAAGCTGTTCATTTTAAACAGAAATATGCTGCACTTTTGGATGCGGGAGACCCCTTTTACAACCCGCACCTCACGTTAAAATTTGAAAACTACGGTTTGCGATAGAAAGGAATTGTTATGGCGCAGTCTGAGGAGATTCGGCAAAAACTGAAGAAAAAGCGCAGCAGAGAGCTGCGCGAGTATTTTTTTGAGGTGATGAAAAGCGAGGGCTTGTTTGCGGCCATTTCCCGCACCATGCGCTATTTTAAACGCCGATACGCCTCGAAAAAGGGGCGCTACCTGCCCTCAAAAGCCACGCTGGACGAACAACGCAAAGCCAATGTGGTGGGCTGGGCTCGCATCAGCGTTTGTGTGCCGGTATACAACCCCGCGCACCAGCATTTCACCGAATTGCTTCAGTCTCTTGCCGCGCAAACCTACCCGAACTGGGAGCTGTGCCTGGCCGATGCCAGCGATGAGAGCGACTGGATAGAGGAGGTTTTGGAGCAATATCCGAATTTGGATATTCGCTATCGAAAAGTGGAAAATCGCGGTATTGCCGAAAACACGAATGCCGCCGTAAAGCAGGCCATGGGTTCGCACATTTTGTTTGCCGACCACGACGATATCTTGGCCCCCCACGCGCTATACGAAATCGCCCGCTGCATTGCCGATTACAACCCCCCGCTTCTCTATGCGGACGAAGCCTTGTTCAGCCATGATTGGCAAAAACCGAATGTAGGGCACTTTAAGCCCGATTTTTCCCCCCAATACCTGCTCAATGTCAATTATATCGGGCATCCGGTTGCCGTTCGGAAAGAGCTTTTTCAGCGTCTGGAGGGCCTCGACAGCGACTGTGACGGTGCGCAGGACCACGACTTTCTCCTGCGGGCTCTCGAGGTGACCAAGACAGCCTATCACATTCCCAAAGTGCTTTATTATTGGCGCCAACACGACGAATCCACAAGCACCGGTGTGGAGGCCAAACCCTATGTGGGCGATGCCGCCAAACGTGCCATTCGCCACCATCTTTCGCGCATTGAGCGCCGCGGCAATGTGTCGGACGGGCTGTATCCCTCCACCTACAAAGTGAATTATGATATCAAAGCACGCCCGCTGGTGTCCATCATCATCCCAAACTGCGACCATATTCCTGATTTGGACCGCTGCCTTCGCTCCATTTACAAGCTCACAAAATATATGCAGTACGAGGTTGTCATTGCCGAAAACCATTCGCAGCAGGTGGAAACTTTCGCTTATTATCAAGATTTTTCCGCTTCGCACCAAAACTGTAAAGTAACCGTGTACGAAGAAGAAGGCGATTTCAATTTTTCTAAAATTTGCAACTGGGGCCGAAAAAAAGCAAAAGGGCAATACCTGCTGTTTTTAAACAACGACACCGAGGTGATCACACCGGAGTGGCTTGACGAGATGTTGCAACTGTGCCAGCTGGAGGAAGTGGGCTGTGTGGGCGCCTTGCTCTATTATCCGGACAACACCGTCCAGCACGCCGGTGTCATCACCGGTCTTGGCGGTTTTGCGGGGCACAGCCACAAATATGCCTATCGGGGGCGCAGCGGCTATATGTTCCGCCAGGCCTGTGTGCAAGAGCTTTCGGCCGTCACCGGGGCCTGTTTGATGGTGAAAGCCGATTTGTTCGACACGCTCGGCGGCTTTGACCCCAATTTTGCTGTGGCGTTCAACGATGTGGATTTCTGCCTACGCTTGCGCCGCCGTGGGAAGAGCGTTTTGTTCACCCCCTATGCTGAACTGTATCACCACGAAAGCAAAAGCCGTGGCAGCGACGAAGAGGGCGAGAAAAAAGAACGGTTCACCGAAGAGCAAGAGCGTCTTATCGACCGCTACGGAGACGACCTATTGCACGACCCTTACTACAACCCAAATCTCACTTTAGACCGAGAGGATTTTTCGGAAAGCGATGTTTTGCCGGAATAAAGCGATGATTCTCGTATCGCAAATTGAAAAGTGATGCAAGGCGGCCGGACAGAAATTTTGCTTCGCCACTGAATCGACCATGTGCTCCCCGGGCAGCATTTTCGAACACAAAAAGGAGCTGTTTCAAAACCATTTTGAAACAGCTCCTTCATTTTGAAATCTTCAAAATAGAGCCCCGGGGCGCCTCCATCAAAAAATATTTCTTCTTATTAAGGCCAATATTACCCCGTTTGCTTGGAACAAAGTGGCTCTCGGCAGCCCGCAGCATTGTAATCATCTAAGATATCCTGCAAACTCAAGTTGTCCAGGTAATCACTCATCACTTTGCCAAGCCCACGCCAGGCAAGCCGGGCCGCACACTGCTGTGCATGCCCACAGTCATCCTCCTCTTCCCCATCCGGGCAAATGAGAGGCTCAATGCCACCCTCTGTTAGGCGCAATAGGTTGCCCAGGGAATAATCCTTTGGCTCTTTTGCCAGTTTGTAACCGCCTTGTGCCCCGCGTGCCGTTTCCAAATAATGGTCGCGATTGAGCAGCATCATAATTTGATCCAGATAATTTTTGGAAATGCCCTGCCGTTCTGCAATTTCTTTTAAAGGCACATAGCCCTCGTCTGCATGCTGTGCCAAATCCAATAAAATGCGCAAAGAATAACGCCCCTTTGCAGAAATCTTCATTGTGTGTCACACCCCAGTCGGTTGTGGCAAAGCCATAATCCTTAGTATTTTAGTCATGATTCAATAATAGCACACATGCGTTTAAAAAACAAGCTGTTTTGCATTGTTGACAAGTGTGAAAAGAAGCAGTATACTAAGAATATAGAATCCTTACTGACTTAATAAGTATTATGATAAACACGAGGTGAAATCATGAACGTATATATGGACAATGCCGCCACGAGCCAGGTTTCAAAAATGGCCGTTGCCGCCATGATGCCCTGCTTTGGCGAGGTGTATGGGAACCCGTCCAGCATTCATGGCGTGGGCCAAAAAGCGGAAGCCATGGTGGCCGCTGCACGCGAGAAAGTGGCTGCCGCCCTGGGTGCAAAGGCAAAGGAAATTTATTTTACATCCGGCGGAACCGAGGCAGACAACTGGGCCATACACGCGGCAGTGGCCGCCGGCGCCAAGAAGAACAAAAAACACATCGTGTCCACTTTGTTCGAACACCACGCTGTGTTGCACACCTTGAACACTTTGGAAAAACAGGGTTTTGAGGTGACGTGGTTGCCCGTGCACCACGATGGTGTGGTGCGCACAGAGGACCTGCGCGCGGCCTTGCGTGAAGACACGGCGCTGGTTACCATTATGTATGCGAACAATGAAATTGGCACCGTGCAACCCATTGCAGAATTGGGCGCCATTTGCCGAGAGCGAGGTGTCTTGTTTCACACCGATGCGGTTCAGGCCGTGGGCCATATCCCCGTGGATGTGGTGGCAGACAACATCGATTTTCTCTCCCTTTCTGCGCACAAGTTTCATGGCCCGAAAGGTGTCGGGGCCTTGTATTGCCGCACCGGTGTGCCACTTTCCATTTTTATAGAGGGTGGTGCGCAAGAACGTGGCAAGCGCGGCGGCACAGAAAATGTGCCCGGCATTGTTGGGCTTGCCGCAGCTTTGGAAGAAAGCGTGGCACAGCTTGAAGAAAACAGAACCCATGTTTGTGCACTGCGCGACCGTTTGACAGAGGCCTTTTCTCAAATAGAAAAAAGCCATCACAACGGCAATGTCGACCACCTTTTGCCGGGCATTGTGAATTTTTGCTTTGAGGGCGTGGAAGGGGAAGCACTTTTGCTGATGCTTGATCGGGTAGGCATTGCCGCCTCTTCCGGCTCGGCGTGCACTTCCGGCAGCCTCGACCCAAGCCATGTTCTTTTGGCCCTTGGCTTGCCGCACGCCATCGCACACGGCTCGCTTCGCCTTTCCTTAAGCGAATACAACACGCGGGAAGAAGTGGAATATGTCATCGAAAAATTACCCCCCATCATTGGGCGTTTGCGCGATATGTCGCCCGTTTGGGAGCAAATAGAAAAAGGAGAAACACAATGGCTTACAGCGAACAAGTAATGGAGCATTTCGAAAACCCCCGCAATGTGGGAAAAATGGAAAACGCCAGCGGTGTGGGTGAAGTTGGAAACGCCAAATGCGGCGATATTATGAAGGTTTACCTCCAAATCGAAGACGATGTGATTGTGGATGTGAAATTCAACACCTTTGGTTGTGGGGCCGCCATTGCCACAAGTTCTATGGCCACCGAAATGATCAAGGGCAAAAAGGTAGAAGAAGCACTGCAGCTTACAAACAAGGCCGTTATGGAGGCACTGGGCGGCCTGCCGCCTGCAAAGGTGCATTGCTCTGTGCTGGCAGAGGAAGCCGTGCAAGCCGCCATTGAAGATTATATGCAAAACAGCAAAAAATCGCAGTAAAAAGGGGTGGCGTATGCGCACCCCATAGCGTGTCAAAAAACACAGGGCGGCCGGGAAAACCCCCTGTGCCGGGAAGCAAAAAAAGCCATGACGGTTGCCTATACGCAATAGGCAGCCATCACGGCTTTTTTGCGGCCTGACAACGCAATTGGTGCTTTATTGACAGCCCGAGGGGCGGCGCATACTCACCCCAGCAGCCTTTCCCCAAGGCTCTGCACACTTTCTACCATTTGGGTGACGCCGGCCCTTTGCAGCTCCTCCCTTTGGCCATATCCGTATAAAACACCCACACTGTCTATCCCACACGCAAGAGCACCCTCTATGTCAAAAAGGCGGTCTCCCACCATCACGCAAGCTTGCAAGGGCAGCTTGTTTTCTGTTAGAACCCGCTTAATGACATCCTTTTTTTCCTGAACTGCGCCGCCTATCTCTATGCCGGCAATTTGTTTAAAATAGGTGGAAAGCCCGAAATGCTCTAAGATGAGAACGGCAAAAACTTCGGGCTTCGACGTGGCAACATAAAGGTGCTTTTCTGCGGCACACAGTTTTTGAAGCAATTTTTCCATACCGCTGTAAGGGGTGCACTCCAGCACGCCTTTTTCTGTGTAATACTCGCGATACAGGGTGATAGCCTGTTCTGTCTCTTCGGCTTTTAATCCGCCAAGATGCTCAAAACCATAGCCCAAGGGGGGTCCGATGAAGGCGCGTAAAACCTCCTGATTCGGACAAGATTTTTGCATTTTTTCGTAGGCATAGGCAATCGAGTTAAAAATGCCCACTTCCGATTGCACCAATGTACCGTCCAAGTCAAAAAGAATGTGCTGATAACTCATGGTGTATCCTCTGGCTTCGTTTCATCAAAAGTGCGCTCGCTGATGATATAGCGTGGCCGCTGCTTTGTTTCGTTGTATATTTTCCCGATGTACTCCCCAATAACCCCAAGGCACAACAGCTGAACACCACCCATAAAGAAAATGGCCACCAGTGTGCTGGCCCAGCCATGAACGGTTATGCCCAACAAATATTGAACCAACACAACCAGCACGGCCAAGAAGCTGACAACCGAAAAGATAAACCCGAGCCAGGTGATGAGGCGAATGGGCTTGACAGACAAGCTTGTGATGCCGTCGAAGGCCAGTGCCAGCATTTTTTTCAGCGGATAGTGGCTTTCTCCCGCAAGCCGCTCATGGCGCTCATAGTACACGCTGGAAGCTCGATACCCCACAAGGGGAACAAGGCCACGTAAAAACAGATTGACCTCTTGAAACTCGGCCAGCCCCTGCAAGGCGCGCTTGCTTAGCAAACGATAATCTGCGTGGTTGAACACCACTTGGGCACCTAAGGCATTCATGATGCGATAAAAACTTTCAGCTGTGAAACGTTTGAAAAAGGTGTCTGTGTCGCGTTTAGAGCGCACGCCATACACCACATCGCAGCCCGCTTCAAACTCTGTTATCATGGCGTCCATGGCATTTATGTCGTCTTGGCCATCCGCATCAATGGATATGGTGATATCGGCAAATTCTTTGGCGCACATCAACCCACCCAGCAGTGCATTTTGGTGGCCGCGGTTGCGCGAAAGAGAAACACCCACAAAGTGGGGGTCTTTTTGGCTCAAGGTTTGAATCATTTCCCAGGTTTTGTCTTTCGAGCCATCGTTCACAAACATCACGCGGCTTTTTTTAGAAATACGCCCGGCCTCTATCAGCGAGGTGATTTTCTCCAAAAACATACCGCTGGTTAGCGGCAAAACTTCTTGCTCGTTGTAGCAGGGAATTACAATATACAAAATCGGTTTTGTCACGAAAACACCTCCGAATGGGCGCAAGATTGCCTCAACGATCGAGCCCCCATTGTATGAATTTTATTTGGGACGGTTCTATTATAGCGCAAACAAAACAATCTCACAAGACGGATATCCTGCATACTTTTTGAATATTTTAAAGCGCATAGGCCTTCTTGCAAACAAGTGTCACAATCAAACCCATTTTTTGCTCTTTACAAGTAAACAAAAATCTGCTATAATATTTTTCGTTGAACATGTTTTATGTTTTGCTTTTTCAAAACGCTGGTGTAGCTCAGTTGGTAGAGCAGCTGATTTGTAATCAGCAGGTCAG
>CAYJNQ010000005.1:0-101382 GCA_964371725.1 uncultured Oscillospiraceae bacterium | reverse complement strand
ACCATGATATTTTAAATCGCTTCATTGATAAAATTATGGTTCACCACAGGGAGGAGCGCTTTGGCGAGACCGTGCAAAAGGTTGAGATTTTCTACAAGATGATTGGCAAGGTAGAACTTCCCGAAATGGACAGTGAAGAAAAGGAGCGGTACCTTAGATGTTTTGGTAGAGAAAAAAGTGAGTAGACATAAAAATGAGCACTCACAAAAGGCTATGCCCCTTATGAGTGCTCATTATGGTGCGGAGGATGGGACTTGAACCCACACGCCATAAGACACACGCCCCTCAAACGTGCCTGTCTGCCGATTCCAGCACCTCCGCATTTTACACAGTTGTAACTGCGAACTTTATTTTATCATATTATTAAGGGGAAAGTCAACTCATTTTTTAAACTGAAATCACAAATGGTTTAAAACTGAAATCACATATGGAATTCTTGTGTGCCCCATAAACCGTGAAAATGCTTCCAAAATCGAGAGTCAAATTTCCGGCATATTCATATTTTTTCTCCGTCACTTCGGGGGTGCAAATGCCGGTATTGTCCTTTTGTTTTCTATTCAGCACTTTTATGTTATACTTATATCAACTGAAGATGTTGTGTGTCTTTTCTTTTTTCACGCAACAATTTCCCCTATTTGATAGATGCACAGAAAGGTACATTCAACCACATTATGAAACAGCGTATTTCGCAATTGCTTCAAAACGATTTACAAAAGTGGCACTTTTTTCTTATATGTGCCGGCATTCTTGTGTTTCGACTTCTTTTAACCGGTGCGCAGCAAGTTTTCCTCTATCCGGACGAAAGCGGCATGGATGATATGCTGATGTACAACATGGCCGTTTCCATCACAAACGGAGAGTGGCTGGGTGCCTACAACTTCCTTACCTTGGCTAAACACAGCTTTTTTGCATTGTGGCTTGCGTCTTTACATGTTTTGGGCATCCCCTATTTGCTGGGTGGACAAATTCTTTGGTCGGCTGCTTGTGTTGTTATGGTTTGGGCTCTTGCACCGATTGTGCAGCGCCGCCTTTGGCAATTGTTTTTGCTCTCGGCTTTACTCTTTAACCCTGCCGCCGTGGCAAACCCAGAGCCGTTTGCCTTCGTCACACGCGTGTATCGGGATAATATTTTTCCCGCACTGTGCCTGCTCTGCTTGGCGGGGCTTTGTGGCGCTGCCTTGCGCTATCGTGAACCTTTGCGCCGCTCGGTGGGATGGCTTCTGCTTTGCGGTGTGTTTTGGGCCGCTGTGTGGCTCACACGCGAAGATGGTATTTGGCTGGTACCGTTCCTGTTTGTAGGACTTGTTGTGACAGCCGTCTTCATCCTACGCGCGGCCTTGCCGCAAAAACCCTTGCGTCTTTTGTGTCTTTTGCTTCCCGCCGTTGTGTTGGCCGCTGGCCTTGCCGCTTGGAGTGGCATGAACTATCACTACTATGGCCGCTTCATCATCAGTGATTTCAGTGCAAATGAGTTTGCCGATGCCTACGGTGCCCTAACGCGTGTGGGGCCGGAGCATTGGCATCCGGAATATGCGGTGCCGATAGAGGTGCGCCGGGAATTGTATGATCTCAGCCCGAGTTTTGCCATTTTGGAAGACTATCTGGAAGACCCCGGTATACGAGAACGCTATGGAGACCATCGATCCGGCGGGTTTTATTGGGCCTTGCGTGAAGCCGCCGCCGCGAATGGATTCTACGACAGCCCAGAGCTTGCAAAGGCCTATTTCACCCAGCTTGCAAATGAAATAAACGGTCTTTGTGATGCGGGACTTGTTTCCTCACGTGCTGCGCGTAGCAGTGTTACGCCGCCTTTGGATTTGCGCTTTGTGCCGCCTGTGGCACAGGAGTGGGTAAAGAACTTACTTTTTTGCGTGACATTTCAAGATTGTGAGCCAACCTCGCTTGTCAGCATTGGTGAGTATGAGAGCCAGCTTGCACCCATGGAAGATTATCTACATGAAGAGGTTTTGCTGGCCTATCGGGAAAACTCCGAGTTGCCGTATTATTCGCTGTGGCAGCGGGCTTGTTTTTTCATTCTGGAAGCCATTGCCTGGGTTTATCGCATCGCCATTCCGGTGATGTTGCTTTGTGCCACTGCTTGGCAAGCGCTTGCGGCGCGAGCCACTTTCAAACGAAAAGATGAAAAAGAGAATGGGGACGAAAAACGCCTTGTATGGCTTTTGATGCTCGGCTTACTCTTTTTGTTTTTGCTACGTGCGGCCATGATAGCCTTTACCTCGGTGTCTAGTTTCCAAATTGGCATCTATGTGATGTATCTTGCCACCGTGCACCCCATCATGATTTTATATGCCTGCCTTGGTACCGGTTTTTTGGTGAAAGACCTGCAAAAGGGTGGGCAGTTTGCCCATTTTTTAGACAGAAAAAGGAAACTTGCCCATGAAGATTAGACAAGAGGTAGTGGCCGATTATTCTATTGTATACCGGCTGGTGCAAAGTGCTTTTTCTACTGCCGAATATAGTGATGGAAACGAACAAGAACTTGTGGTTCGCCTTAGAAAATCGGACGCTTTTATTCCGGAGCTTTCTCTCGTGGCTGTGGAGAAGGGGCAAATCGTTGGGCACATTCTTTTTACCAAAGCAAAGCTCGGAGGGGAAACTGTTGTGGTGTTGGCACCGCTGTCTGTGGCACCCACCCACCAAAAGAAAGGCATTGGTGGGGCCCTTATTAAACAAGGGCATGAAATAGCAAAAGCGATGGGATATCGCTTTTCAGTGGTGCTGGGCAGTGCCGATTATTACCCAAGGTTCGGGTATCGCGCTGCGTGTGAATTTGAAATATGGCCCCCGTTCGAGGTGGATAGTAAGCATTTTATGGCATTGCCGCTTGCCGAAGACCCCGGCAAAATGAGCGCCGTTCTTCACTATGCAAGTGCTTTTTTTGAGGAGGAAAAAGGCACTTGTTGAAGGGGTTGCCATTAAACACGGCCTAGAATTGAATGGTGTGGATCCAGCTGGTGTTGACACGAGTTGAAGTGGGATGATTTGGAGCGTTTTTTGCCAGATGAGGCAGAAAACAATGCACTTCTTTATGGAATGTAAGTTTTGACAACGAAGCATGGTGGAAAAATTGCCGAAATCAGACGATTGAAACACGTGCATCAACACGACCTGGCTTTTATTCAATGCAATTCTTCCACATATAAAACACCGGGCGCCTGCGAAAGCGTGTTTAGGGCCTCGCTGTGGCGCATAGGCCCCCCAAGAGTAGCCACAAAGGTGATGTTGGTGACGGAAACGCCCGCTGTTGCCGAACGCTGCATTTGAATACCGGAAATATCTATTTTGTGTACTTGCGCAAATCGAACAAACTCCGAAAAGCGCATCTCTTGGTCGAATTCGATAAACACATCCAAAACGCGTGCACGATTGCGCAAAAAGCGGTCTAGGCGTTCAAGCAAGGTCAACACCAAAAGTGAAACCAAACCTGCAACCAGCGCCCCCTCATAAAACCCGATGCCTACGGCTAGGCCGCAACAGGCCGAGCACCAAATGCCTGCCGCTGTGGTGAGGCCGCGTAACTGATGCCGCCCGGTGACAATGATGGTGCCGGCCCCCAAAAAACCAATACCCGAAACCACTTGTGCGCCCATGCGCACGGGGTCGGATACTTCCCACACTGAAAAGGCGAATTGGCCTGTCATCATAACCAGTGCCGCCCCAAGGCACACAAGGATATAGGTGCGCATTCCGGCGGGTCGGTTTTTCAGCCCCCGCTCCAAGCCCAAGATTCCGCCCAGAAGTACCGCCAACAACAGGCGAAGTGCAACCGTAAAAAAATGGAGCTCATGTAAAGTATCCATACAGAAAACCTCTCCCACATTACGCGCGGTATCTTGTCTCGGGGCGTGTTTACTGGGGTGTACTCAAAAACAATCGTTTTGCATTTTCACAAGTAATTGCCGCCATCATCTCGGCAGATTCACCGCGCACTTCGCCCAATTTTTGTGCCACAAAGCGCAAAAGCCCGCTGTGATTTTGTTTGCCACGAAAAGGTTCGGGTGTGAGATAGGGGCAATCTGTTTCCATAAGCAATTGTGTTTGGGGCACGGCCGCAGCGGCCTCTAAAGCGCGGCGCGCTTTTTTGAACGTGGAGGTGCCCGTGAAACCAAGGTATAAGCCTTGTTCACACAGCCAAACCGCATCCTCTGCCGATCCGGAATAGGCATGAAGCACCCCCTTTGGGCGGTGCTTTTTTAAGAGTTCGTACATTTCGGCGTGTGCTTCGCGATCATGAATTGACACAGGCAAGTCATGACGATTTGCCAAGCAAATCTGTGCCTCAAAAAGTTCCCGTTGAGCCTCTTTTGGTACAGGCCAATAATGGTCGAGCCCAATTTCGCCAACGGCCACCACTTTTTTGTGAGACAAAAGGCCTTCTATTTCATGCAGTTCTCGCATCCAATCGCCGCCAAATTTCGTGTGCGTGCTGGCGTCTTCTTCAATTAAACTCTGCGGGTGAATGCCCACGGCTGTGTACAAAAACGGATACCTATCGGCTAGGCGCAAACTCTCCACGGCCGTTTCATAATCGGTGGCACAGTCTACCACATAAGAAACGCCCAAGGCTGGCAATGCTTCCAGAAGTGTCTCGCGATTTTCGGAAAAATGCGACGACGTATAGTGCGCATGTGTGTCGAAAATAGGCGTTATAACACTGTTTAATAGTGCTTCTTTGCCTGTAATAGCCTCGCGCATAGCTTACCTCACACGGCTGCCGGGCACGGCATCGTCCTGCAAGAAAAGCACCTGTGCCTCGCCGTTTGCACCGTCCGCGGCAAGTAGCATCCCTTCGCTAAGCTGGCCACAGAGTTTGGCCGGCGCAAGGTTTGCCACGAGGACAACTTTTTTATTCACAAGTGCTTCGGGTGTGTACCACGGCGCAATGCCGGACACCACCTGGCGCTCTCTGGTGCCGTCAAAAACTGTGAGTAAGAGGAGTTTTTTGCTCTTCTTCACAGGCTCGCACTGCCTGATTTCGGCGGCAAGCAATTGCACACCCATGAACGCCTCATAACTGATTTCGGGGAGTGTTTCTGCCTGCACGGAACTTTCGCCTTGTGCACCGTCTGCAGCGGCTGCTTTGGCCTCTATTTCCGCCTCTATTTCATCGAGCAAGACCTGTGTATCCAAACGGGAAAACAGCGCTTGCGGTTTGAGAACAGTACCCTCGTAGGAGGAGAACGTGTCGAGGCTTTTAAGCGTTTGCTTTTCAGAAGGGCAATTCAGCTGGCGGAAAATTTCCTCGGCAGTTTTGGGCAAAAAGGGTGAAAACAAAACACCCAGATGGCGAATGCATTCGAGAAGTGTTCCCAAAACAGCCGCCAGGCGCTCTTTTTGTGTTTCATCTTTGCCCAACACCCAGGGCTCGCATTCATCTATATACTTGTTGGCGTGTTTTGCCAGCTGCAACACTTGTTCGCAAGCGTCGGCGCAGTGGAAAACATCCATCAGGCGCAGCATCTCGCACCTTGCCTCGGCCGCTTTTTCGGCCAATGCCTCATCGGGTTTTTCCGCAAGGCGGGCGCTTGGTAAAGTGCCGCCAAAGTATTTGTGGCTCATGGCCAAGGTGCGTTGCACCAAATTGCCCAGCACATTGGCAAGGTCGGCGTTGTATCGGTCGAAAATACGCGCATAGCTCACGGTGCCATCCTGCGCATAGGGCATTTCACACAAAAGATACCAGCGCACACCGTCCACGCCGATGCGTTCGGCAAGCTCGTCTGCGTAGATGACATTGCCGCGGCTTTTGCTCATTTTATCTTCGCCCGAAAGAAGCCACGGGTGCCCGTAGATTTGTTTTGGCAACTCGATGCCGAGAGCCATGAGCAAAATAGGCCAGTAAATGGTGTGGAAACGCAAGATGTCTTTGCCGATGATGTGCGCTTCGGCCGGCCAATAGCGCAAGTAGAGATCGCCCGGTGTTTCGGGGTCGTAATCCAGTGCACTGATATAGTTGGTTAGGGCGTCTATCCACACATAAATCACATGGGTATCGTCGAAAGAAACCGGAATGCCCCAGCGAAAACTTGAACGGGACACACACAAGTCTTGCAGGCCCGGCTTTAGAAAGTTGTTCACCATCTCACGTTTGCGGCTTTCGGGTACAATGAAATTCGGGTTTGCATCGAGGTGTGCCTGCAAACGATCTTGATATTTTGACATTTTGAAAAAGTATGCCTCTTCGCTGGCGCGCTTTACCTCGCGGCCACATTCGGGGCATTTGCCGTCTTCAAGCTGTGCATCGGTGAAAAAGCTCTCGTCCGGCACACAATACCAGCCCTCATAGGCCGATTTATAGATGTCTCCTTGATCATATAACTTTTGGAAGACTGTTTGCACCACGCGCTTATGGCGTGCATCCGTTGTGCGAATGAAGTCGTCATAGGCAATGTTCAGTTTGTCGCAGATATCACGCACCTGCCCTGCAACACGATCCACAAGTTCCTGTGGGTCTATCCCTTCCTCTTTTGCAAGTTCCTCAATTTTTTGGCCGTGTTCATCGGTGCCGGTTAAAAAATGCACATCTCGGCCCTCCAGGCGTTTGAGGCGCGCAAGGGCATCTGTAAGCACAATTTCATAGCTGTTGCCAATGTGGGGCTTGCGTGAAGTGTAGGCAATGGCTGTGGTAATGTAATACTTTTTGTTTTCTGTTTGCATAAGCTTACCTCTAAATTTATTTCGCTGTATTGTGCGGGAATTGTCGGTTTTACTGCTTTTTGGAAAACAGCAATTCAATGTGTGTTTTCCAAAATAAAGAATCGCTCGTACCAAACTAGGAAACAGAGCACTGTCCAAATGCGTCGGCCGCGGTTGGCGCGGTTTTCGTAGTGGTCATTGAGCAGCTGCATCAGTTTATCGCGGTGAAAAAAGGCCGCGGCAAATTCGCTTTCAAAATAGCGCTGCACAAACTCATAGTATTCTTTTTGGCGCAGCCAATTGCGAATGGGAACCGGGAAACCTTTTTTTGGCCTTGTGGCCCATTCGTCGGGCAAGTTGCGGTTTGCGGCATGCCGGAACACGAGCTTGTTTTCATGCCCGCGAATGCAGTAACGGCTGGGCACACGGCGGGCAAGCGCCATGATTTCTTTATCCAAAAAGGGCACGCGCAACTCCAGCGAGTGCGCCATACACATCTTGTCTGCTTTTAAGAGAATGTCCCCGGGAAGCCACAGGTGCATATCGAGGTATTGTTTTTGGTTTGCCTCGCTCCATTCGGCGCTTTTTTCATAAAAAGGCCGACACAGTTCGCGCGGGGAAGCTCCACCCTGATAGGCCGGTTGCAAAATATCCCGGGCTTCACGCTCTGTAAATACCACGGCTTGGCCAATGAACCAATCCTTTGGTTTTTCGGCGCTTTTGAGCAAAAAGTTGCGCCCTTTTACATTGGGCATTTTTTTGGCTATTCCACCAAGGGTGCGGCGCAACGCTCTTGGCGTTTTTTTGAAACGCTCCATAGCAGGTGTGTCGGCATAGAGCTCATAACCGGCAAACAGCTCGTCGGCCCCTTCTCCACTAAGCACCACCGTCACATTTTGTGCCGCTAATTTTGCCAAAAACCAAAGCGGCACACTGGAGGGGTTCGACTGTGGCTGGTCCATGTGGTACTGAATGTCGGACAAAGCGGCAAAACATTCGTCCGGTGTGAGCAGCTTGCGCACATTGTGCACGCCGAGATGTTCACTTAATTCTTCGGCATGGTGGGATTCATCAAAGTTTGCATCGGCAAAACCGACAGAAAAGCTGTGTTGCGGGCGAAGACAGGCGGTGATGTAGCTGGAATCTACCCCACCGGACAAAAAAGCCCCCACCTTCACATCGCTGATGCGGTGCGCCTGCACGCTTTCGTGCACTGCTTTGTCAATCTCTTCCACATACTGCTCAAAAGAAAGGCTGTCGTCGGGGGAAAAACACGTGTCAAAATAGCACTCGGTGCGCAGGGTATCATCTTCAAAAATGCAGTAATGCCCCTGTGGCAAAGCGTACACACCATCGAAAAATGTATCGGTACCTGCCGGGTACTGAAAACTCAGATAGGCGCGCAAGGCATTGGCGTTGACACGCTTTTCAAAATTGGGGTGCTCCAAAAAACTTTTGATTTCGCTGCCAAACATCCAAGAACCGTCTTGCAAGCGGCAGTGATAGAACGGCTTGATGCCGAAGGGGTCACGTGCACAAAGTAGGCGTTCCTTTTCTTTGTCCCACAAAACAAAGGCGAACATGCCCCGCAGTTTGGCCACCAGTTTTTCTCCATACTCCTCATAGCCGTGCAAGAGTACCTCGCTGTCGGTGTCCGAGTGAAAGCGGTGTCCTTTTTGTTCAAGCTCCTCGCGTAGGGCGGGGAAATTATAGATTTCACCGTTGAAAACCAAAACGAGGCTATCGTCTTCATTTTTCATCGGTTGGGCACCTTTTTCAGACAAATCCAAAATAGACAGGCGCCGAAAGCCAAGGGCCACGGTATCGTCTGCATAACATCCGCCCATGTCGGGGCCTCGGTGTACAATGCGCTGCATCATGGGTGCAAGCATTTGTTCTTTTTGGGCTACGGTTTGCCCTCCGGTAAATCCGATGAAACCACACACGATATTGTTTCCTCCCGAATCGTTAGAATTCAAAGTTTTGCGGTGTATGGCCGCAAGCGAGAATGCAAGCTTTTGCCAGCACATCCATGCCGTCTAAGCACATGGGCGGGCATGCACCTGCGCGCTTTAAAAGCGAAAGCTCTGTGCAACCCAAGATAAGATGGGTGCAACCGGATGAAAGAAGTTCGTCCGCAGCCGCCGAAAACAGCTCTATGCGAGGTGAACGGGAGGCTTTGATATCTTCATAAATTACCTGCATAAGGCCTTCTTGTGCATGCTTGCTTGGCACCACACAGTCAAGGCCCATTTGGGCACATTCTTTTTGATACAAACCAACCTGCAGTGTGCCCTGTGTTGCCAAAATTCCCAGCTTATCGCCGCGTTGAGCCAAAACCTCTGCCACAACAAGGCGCGGCATATGCAAAATAGGAATCGACACAGCCGCGGAAAGTTCTTCATAAAAACAGTGTGCTGTGTTGCAGGCAATGGCCAAAACTTCTGCCCCTGCTCTTTCTAAAAGCTGTGCCTGCCCTTGCATAGCAGGCGCGGGGTTTTCCTTGTTCTCACCCAGCAGGAAGGCAGTTCGATCCGGTGTGTTTGGGTGTGAAGACAGGAGTATATTCAGATGTTCTTGATCACGCGTGGCCGCTGTGTGAGCCGTGAGGAGTTCATAAAAATAGACGGAGGCCATGGGCCCCATGCCGCCCAATATACCCAGCGTTTTGCCCTGTTTCATCGCGAATCGGCCCTCCTTTTTGCTTAGCGCCGCCGCTGAGGTGTGCAATAGGTGGCATACTTTTTTTTGTGCCGCCGCGCGTGCTCAAACAGATAGAGGCAGCGAAGCGGGTTGCCACTCTTATCGAAGGGGTACCCAAAAGTTGAAGACTCCTGCCCATTTCGAACAAGTTCCTGCGCTTTTTGCACCATTTGTTCGTCTTCCGTATAGGCCCACACGACACCGTTTGGCACACTGTGCCAGTAATGCTCTGTTTGCACATACAGCGTCTCTTTGGCTGTTTGCCCCAAAATCCAATCGTCCACAAGAAGTTTTGCCAAATTCACACCGGCACCTGTCACATAAAAATGGCTGCGCCCTTGGCGCAAATTGATTTCAAAAACCTTGTATTGCCCTGTGCGTCTGTCTCGTTTGATGTCAAAATTTGCAAAGCCCACATAAGCGATGCTCTCTAAAAACTGTGCAAAAATGTCCATCAAGGCGCGGTCATACTCGGTGACAATGGCTGCATGGTTTCCAATGGCGGTTGGCGTGTGTTCTTCAAGCAGAACATGGCCAAGGCACATCATTTCCACCTGCCCCTTTTGGTTAGAATAGGCAGTTAGCACACGCATTTCACTGTCGCCGCCCGGGAGGAATTCCTGCACAACCAAACTTTCTCCGTATCCGGAAGCGAAAATCTGTTTTACAACGGCAAGTGCCTCTTGTGAATTCTCGGGAAAATACACCTTGCGCATCCCCTCAAAAGGGTGCTTCCAATACTCGATGCTGGAGGAAGGCTTGATTACCAGTGGATAAGAAAAAGGCGGTTTTTGCAATTTTTCTATTAGAGAGGCTTCCTCTTCTACATCTGCCAAAGTGAGGATTTCTGTGTCCGGAAAAGGCAGGTTGTGCAAACGACAAAGGTCGTAAAAACTGTTTTTTGTAACAAGCTGCTCCATTAAGCGAGGTTCAATATAAGGAACGATGAATCCTGCTTTGCGAAGAACATCGCGGTTTCGAATCAAAAGTGCGGCGTAATCGTCTGTACACCCCACCAACAATTTCGGTGCATCTGTGTGGGAGGCGGAAAAATCAGACATGACACGTATCAATTCATCATCTTCATCTATTTTGTTGTTTTCATGAAAATGGATGATTTTCGAATATTTTGTGTCTCCCATTGGCCAGCGGCCAAAGGCGTGGCTCTTTAAACCATAGGCCTCATGCACGTTGCGTGCCATGCCGTAACAGTTCATATCGGCACCGAGTAGCACCGGGTAAAACAGGGGTTGCTTCATAAAAGTCTCCGTTTATTTGTTGTTTTTGTTTTTGAAAATGTTCTATGGGAGTTCTGCGGTGGGCATGCATTTTTCGCGGGAATCGCTTTGCGAGGCGATGGAAAGTGATGTACACACGGCGCAAATACCCAAAATTGCCAGATTGACGCTTTCGAGAAGCATCGGCAGGGATACCATGCGCGGGCCAAAGAAGAAGTTGTGCATATGATAGGGCAAAGCAAGGCAGGTGGCACTCAAAAACAAAAGCAGGCCAAGGCTGTACAGAAAACACATGCGCGGCAAGGGTAGGGAAATGTAAAAGCCCCGCAAGAGGGTTAAAAACCAAAGTAGGGACAACAAGGTTGCAACTGCGGATAGGGTGGCCCCAAAATTATGCAGCGAAAATGGCGTGAGCAGGATGTTTTGCACGGCCAAGAACAAATAGGGAAGCACAGCCACCATGCCAAACCACACATTTTTTGTGGGGCTGGGCGCATTTTGCACAAGCAGCTGCAAGCCACAAAATAAAAAAAACAGCCCGTAGCAGCCATAAAAAAGCGCCGTAAACACCGAAAGAATAGACAGGGAAGAAACGGCAACCACCAGCATAAACACAAGCAAGGCGAAGCCGGAAAATGCACAGGCAAAATAGGGTGTGGCATGTTTTGCGCTGCGCAGCCGCAATGTGGAAATGCCATGGGGGCCAATTGTAGAAACGCCCAAAACAATCATCAAAACGGGAAGAAATAGGGCTGCATAACGCATCCAAACTTCGCCCAGTTGTGGATATCCCGTTTGCAACGAGCTGAAATAGGCCATATCCATCCAGTACATTCCGGCGTAAAGCAACATCACGAGCACAATCAACAAAGTGGGAAGCATTCGTTTCATTCAAGGGCTCCTTCGTAAAACAAAACGGTCTTGTACACAAAAGTATTGCCTCTCGTAAAAAGTGCAAGAAGCAAGATGGTTTCGATGTGATTTTATTTATTGTAACGCATTTATAAAAAAAACACAAGGCGACAACTGACGGTTGACAAGCCCTTTACAAGCCGTTATAATATACAGTAATCTGCCGTGGCTTGTTGGCCTCTGCAGAAAATAGGACTACATATGTAGACGGGAAACATGGCTTGCAAATGCTCTGGGCACAGAGAGCCGCCGGTTGGTGCGAGGCGGTGCCAAAGATTTGTGTGCAGTCCTTCCCCGAGTAGCTGCCCGAAGAAGCTTAGCCCTTTGTGTAGGCGCAGACGGTTAACACCCCGTTATCGGTGTGCGACGTTCAAAAAGCTTGGCCTTCATGGGTCTAGCATCGATGTCGGCTGAGTGGCCATACGGTTGTTGTATGGCAAGTAGAGTGGTATCGCAGGTATTGCCTGTCTCTTCCCGAGACAGGTTTTTTTGTTTTTTTCTGTTGTTTATCTTTTCTGGTTCTTATTTGCAAAACCAAACAAAAAACGGGAGGTTTTTCTATGAAAATGACGGGTGCTCAAATCATTGCCCAAGTACTCATGGAACAGGAAGTGGATACTTTATTCGGTTATCCCGGCGGCACGGTGATTCATGTTTATGATGCACTGTATCAATACCGCGACAAAATACGTCATATTTTAACGGCCCACGAGCAAGGTGCTGCCCATGCAGCTGATGGCTATGCACGCCTTTCGGGAAAAACCGGGGTGGTGCTGGCCACAAGTGGCCCCGGTGCCACCAACCTGGTTACCGGCATTGCCACGGCCTACATGGATTCAGTCCCCATGGTGGCCATCACCACCAATGTGGCTTCCGCCCTGATTGGCAAAGACAGTTTCCAAGAGGTCTATATTGTGGGCATCACGATGCCCATCACAAAGCACAATTTCATGGTGCAAGACATCGCGTGCCTTGCCGATACCCTGCGCGAAGCTTTCCGCATCGCCGGTACCGGCCGAAAAGGACCTGTGCTGATTGATATTTCAAAAGATGTAACCATGGCCGAATACGAGTATGAACCGGCCCCTTGTGTGCCTTGCACGCAGCCATACTTTTGCAATGAAAGTGCGATTCAAAAGGCGGCAAAGTTGCTTCGCGAAAGCAAGAAGCCACTGGTCTGTTTCGGTGGAGGTGTTTTGGCAAGCGGTGCCGGTGACGTGTTGCATGAACTATTGCACAAAGGCGGCTTGCCTGCCGTGCACACTTTGATGGCCACCGGAGTGATAAGCTGGGACGACCCCTTGAATATGGGGCTTGTGGGCATGCATGGCAATTATAGCGGAAACACCGCCTTGGAATATGCCGATTTAATTTTGGCCGTTGGCTTCCGTTTTTCAGACCGTGTGGCGCTGTCCCCGGGGAAATGGGCTCCGAATGCCACCATTGTACAAATTGACATCGACCCAAGTGAGGTAAACAAAAATATTCGCATTCAACACGCTATACTGGGTGATGTGAAATTGGTTTTAGAGCAATTGTTGCCTTATGTAGAAGAAGGCACGCACGATGCCTGGCTTTCTGAAATAGCCCTGTGGAAACAACAAGACTACAAGCCGGAAGATGTGTTTGACCGGCTGCGTGCGCACCAGGTAATCGAGGCCATCAATGAGGTTGCCGGCGAGGATGCCATCATCGTTACCGATGTGGGCCAGCATCAGATGTGGGCTGCGCAGTATTGCCGCCGCACAAGGCCGCGCAGTTTTATCACAAGTGGCGGCCTTGGCACCATGGGTTTTGGTTATGGTGCCGCCATCGGTGCCCAAATAGCCGCACCCACGCGGCGCGTTATCCACATTACAGGCGACGGAAGTTTCCACATGAACTTTAATGAATGTAGCACAGCAGTGAGCAATGAGCTGCCAATTGTGAGTGTTATTTTGGACAACACAGTGCTGGGCATGGTGCGACAGTGGCAACACGCTTTTTATGATGACCGTTTTTCGGCAACCTCTCCGGAACGGAAAACCGACTTTGTGAAATTGGCCGATGCACTTGGCGCAAAAGGATATCGTGCCACCACACCACAAGCGTTAAAAACCGCGCTGCAAGAGGCCCTAAACGCCAATTGCCCCGCATTCGTGGAATGCCCCATCGACAAGGATGAAATGGTTTTGCCAATGATTCCAGCCGGCAAAACCGTAGCCGACATGATTTTTGGCTAGATTCTGTTGTGCGGATTGATTCATTACAGGTTTTGGGTCTCTGACAAAGAAGAATTTGAAGATTTTGAAAGGTGTGATTTTTTATGAGTGAAAATCAAGCACAAGTGGTGTCGATGGTGGTGGCAAACAACGCCGGTGTATTGGCGCGCATTTCCAGTCTCTTTGCACGAAAGGGGTTCAACATTGACAGCCTTACCGTATCGGCCACAGATGTTGTAGGCATTTCACGCATTACCATTACAACCAATGGAAACAAAAACACCCTGCACCAAATTTTAAGCCAAAGTGCAAAGCTGCACGAGGTGCGAAATGTAGTGGCTTTGGATACAGACAACAGTATTCAGCGCGAGCTGCTTTTGGTGAAACTGCGTGCCGGTGAAAGCAGGCGCAGTGCCTTGCGTGAGGTGGCCGAAATTTATAAGGCTACCATCGTGGACCTCTCTGTGGATAGCATGGTGATAGAACTCACAGGGCGCCCCGGGAAAATTGATGCTTTTTTGGCTGTGATTGGCCAGTATGAAATTCTGGAGATGTGCCGCACGGGCGTAACCGCACTCGAACGTGGAGATCGTGTTCTGGGTGCTGTTGCCAAAGAAGAAACAGAGGACTGAGTTATGTGTGGCCTTTGAACCGTGGCGATGCTATCTAGGCAAAGTGGCAAAAATTGTGTACAATGAGAAAGCGAGGGTGATTCCTTTCTTATTTGTATCACTATAATAAAATAAAACAAAAAAACGGTGCACACACCGAAAGGAGCAAAAATATGATTCGTAAATACTACGACAAAGATTGTAATTTTGATTTGCTGAAAGGCAAAACCATAGCTGTAATTGGGTTTGGCAGCCAGGGCCATGCCCATGCACTGAACTTGCACGAAAGCGGCGCCAGTGTGGTGATTGGCGCGCGTGAAGGCGGTGCCGGGTGGAAGGCGGCAGAAGCTGCCGGTCTGCCTGTGATGAACGCTGCCGAAGCCGCCAAAAAGGGTGACTTGATTATGCTGGCTTTACCGGATGAGCTTGCCCCGGACATTTATAAAAGCGACATCGAGCCAAACCTTGCCGAAGGCAATGTGCTGATGTTTGCACACGGGTTCAACATCCATTTCAATCAAATTCAGCCCCCTGCCAATGTGGATGTTGTGATGGTTGCTCCGAAAGGGCCCGGACACACTGTGCGCAGCCAATATGTGGAAAAAGCCGGTGTGCCCTGCCTGATCGCCATTTACAGGGATGCCACGGGCAAAGCGCGTGACTATGCCCTTGCCTATGCAAGCGGCATTGGTGGCGGACGTGCCGGTATTTTGGAAACAAGCTTTAAAGAGGAAACCGAAACCGATTTGTTTGGCGAGCAAGCCGTGCTTTGCGGTGGCATTACAGCCCTGATGCAAGCCGGGTTCGACACCTTGGTAGAGGCCGGTTATGAGCCGGAAATGGCTTATTTTGAGTGTGTGCATGAAGTGAAACTGATTGTGGATCTCATCATTCAAGGTGGGTTTGCCAAAATGCGCTACTCCATTTCCAACACGGCAGAATACGGCGATTATCGCGTGGGCCCGCGCATCATCACCGAAGAAACACGCAAAGAGATGCGCAAAGTGTTGCATGAGATTCAAACAGGCGAGTTTGCCAGCGAATACATTCAAGAGATGACGGCCGGCGGGCAGGCACGCTTTTTGGCCACACGACGCAAAGAGGCCGACCAGCCCCTGGAAGAAGTGGGAAAAGACCTTCGCGGCATGATGAGCTGGCTGAAAAAAGACTGATTGCCATGGGCAAAACACGGGGTTGTTTCAAAATATTTTTGAAACAGCCCCATTTTATACATTTGGGAGGGTGAACGTGTTAAAAGAACAAAGCAAGCGCGTAACAGAGGGCGTAGAGCGCGCGCCCAACCGCAGTTTGTTTTATGCGATGGGATATACGGAAGAAGAGTTGCACCGGCCTTTGGTGGGCGTGGTGAGTGCATTTAGTGAAATTGTGCCTGGGCATATCCATTTGGACAAACTGGCCGATGCTGCGAAGGCGGGTGTGAGAATGGCTGGAGGCACACCGATTTTAGTGCCTTCCATTGGCGTGTGTGATGGCATAGCCATGGGGCACGAGGGCATGAAATACAGCCTGCCCAGCCGCGAGCTTATTGCCGACAGCCTTGAAACCATGGCCAAAAGCCATGCTTTTGATGCATTGGTGCTGCTTCCGAATTGCGACAAAATTGTGCCGGGGATGCTGATGGGTGCCGCACGGCTAAACCTGCCCACGGTGCTGGTGAGTGGCGGCCCGATGATGGCCGGTGAAACGCAGGAGCGCGAGGTGAGCCTATCGAACATTTTCGAGGCCGTGGGCGCGCGCAAGGCCGGCCAGATAAGCGACTGTCAGCTCACGGAGCTTGAGCAGGACTGCTGCCCGGGATGTGGCAGTTGTGCCGGCATGTATACGGCCAACAGCATGAACTGCCTCAGTGAGGCTGTGGGTATTGCCCCGGCCGGCAACGGAACCGTGCCGGCTGTGAGCGCTGCACGCACACGGCTAGCAAAACAGGCCGGCATTCGTGTGATGGCGCTTTTGGAAAACGGCATCTGTTTTCGCGATATCGTGAATGAGAAATCACTAAGAAATGCGCTTTGCTGCGATATGGCACTCGGATGCAGCACCAACACGGTTTTGCATTTATTGGCCATTGCGCATGAATCGAATGCAGCCATTTCACTTGAAGACATCAACGTGCTGAGTGCCAAAACACCCAATTTATGTCATTTGGCACCGGCGGGGCCTGCACATATGCAAGACTTGGACGCCGCAGGAGGCATCACGGCTGTGATGGCCGAGCTCGCGAAAAAGGGACTTTTGGATACGACACTGCCTACTGTGGGTGGTTGCACGGTGGGGGAGAAAATAGAGGGTGTACAAAATAAAAACACCGCTGTGATTCGCCCAATTGAAAACCCCTATTCCGAGACGGGCGGCATTGCGGTGTTGTTTGGCAACTTAGCACAAGAGGGCGCCGTGGTGAAGCAATCGGCAGTGGCCGAGGAGATGCTGTGCCACAAAGGCCCTGCGCGTGTATTCAACAGCGAGGAGGAGGCCATCGCTTCCATCTATGCTGAAAAAATCAAAGCCGGAGACGTGGTGGTGATTCGCTATGAGGGGCCGAAGGGTGGCCCCGGCATGCGCGAGATGTTGAACCCCACCAGTGCCCTTGCCGGCATGGGTCTTTCGGCGAGTGTTGCCCTGATTACAGATGGCCGGTTTTCCGGTGCCTCGCGCGGGGCATCCATCGGCCATGTGTGCCCCGAGGCGGCAAGCGGCGGCGTGATTGGGCTGGTGCAAGAGGGGGATACAATCGAAATTGACATCCCCTTGCGAAAGTTGCAATTGTGTGTGGAGGATGCGGAATTGCAGGCACGAAAAACCAATTTTGAGCCGGTGGAAAAAGAGGTGTCGGGGTGGCTTCACCGTTACCGTCGCCTTGTGTGCGCTGCAGCCACGGGCGCTGTGCTGGAGTAGACCGCGGGCGCAGAAAGCCTTTGGTGGCATAATTTGAGTAAAAAAAGAACAGTTATCGGCTGAAAACCAACCGAAGACTGTTCTTTTTTTATATTAATGCCCACTGAACAAGCAGAAAATGACATATACAGGATTTAAAATGTCATTTTTTGTTTGGAAAAGTGCAAGGTTTTTTCCATTTTTCACACAAAAACCTTGCACTTTTGTTTTCGCCCTTTTATTTAGGGGGCGAAACACAGTGGATAGCATCAAGATATGCCCCATAAAAGTGCTGTTTTTGGCACTTTTATGGGCACCGCGATAGGCGGTGGGGCTGAATAAACTCTGCAGGGGTTTATTTAGCAGGCATTATATTACGAAAGCGAATCGAGTGACTTTGTCTTTCCAAACCAATTCTTTGTGTTGTTTGCAATCTTCACAAGAATCAACATAACCGGTACCTCCACCAAAACGCCTACAATGGTGGCCAGTGCCACGGGGCTATCTGTGCCGAATAAGGCAATGGCCACGGCCACAGCAAGCTCAAAAAAATTGGATGCCCCTATCATGCCGGCCGGTGCCGCCACATTGTGGGGCAGTTTTAGTGCTTTGGCGGCAAGGTAGGCAATGAAGAAGATGAGGAATGTTTGCAAAATAAGCGGGATGGCAATGAGGACAATGTGCACGGGGTTTTCCAAAATGACATTGCCTTGGAATGAAAAGATAAGTGTCAGCGTTAGCAATAGGCCGATGATGGTGATGTTTGAAAACTTGGGGATAAAAGTTTTTTCAAAATAGTCCACCCCTTTGTTTTTGGTGACCAGGCTTCTTGTGAGAATGCCCCCGGCCAGTGGAATGACCACAAAAAGCACAACCGACAGGATGAGGGTGTCCCAAGGAACGCTTACGCCGCTAACACCGAGAAGCAAGGCCACAATGGGGGTGAATGCCAGTAAAATGATGAGGTCGTTTGTGGCCACTTGCACCACGGTATAAGCTGGGTTTCCTTTGGTTAAATGGCTCCACACAAAGACCATGGCCGTGCAGGGAGCCGCTCCCAGCAGCACCGCCCCCGCCAAATAATCTGTGGCAAGTTCGGGTGTGATGAAGCTGCTGAAAATAACGAAGAAAAATAGCCAGGCAATGCCAAACATTGTAAAGGGTTTTATCAGCCAATTCACCACCCAGGTAACAAAGAGGCCTTTTGGGTTTTTGCCCACATTTTTGATGCTTTGAAAATCCACCTTCATCATCATGGGGTAAATCATCAGCCAAATTAAAATGGCAATCGGAATGGACACATTGGCATATTCAAAGTTGCCTAAAAAGGCTGGAACGGCGGGCAAAAATCGACCAATCAACACACCGGCCACCATGCAAAGGACAACCCAAACCGTTAAATATTTCTCAAAAAACCCAATGCCTGCCGCTTTTTTTTCTTTCACTTGTTTATCCTCTTGTTTTTTGTAAAATGGTTTCTACTTCTTTGCTTTTCAGTACTTTTCCCACCGATACAACATTGCCATCCACCACAAGGGCCGGCGTATTCATCACACCATAGCTTGCAATTTCCCCAAAATCGGTTATGTGCTCTACCTCATCCGCCATGCCCAAACTTTGTAGGGCCTCTTTTGTGGCTGTTTCCAAATCCATGCATTTTTTGCAACCGGAACCCAACACTTTCACACCGGTTTTTGCATCCTGTGCAGGGGCAATTGCCGCTTTTTTTGCCTCTACTTCAGACGCCGGGCACATGCCGCCACAATCGCATTGTACAAGCTCTTCTTCAACAGGTGCTGTGGCCACCTCTTCTTTTTGGGGTGCTGAGCCACAGGCACAGCCACAATCGCAAGCAGTTGTTTTGTTCTTTTTGAAGTTGAAAAGTCCCATTTTTTTCCTCCTAAAATTTCAGATATTCTTTTATAGAATGCTGCGTGTTTTCCACACAGATTAAACCAAAAGCGGTTGTAGAATGTTAAACAGATAGCCTACCAAAATGATGCCTGCCGCACATATGGCAATGAAAGCTGCGAGCAGTTTTGGTTTCACGGCCTTTTTCAGCATGATTAAAGACGGCAAGCTCAAGGTGGTTACCGACATCATGAAAGCCAGAATGGTGCCCAGCTGTGCGCCCTTGTCCAAAAGAGCTTCTGCAATGGGAATGGTGCCAAAAATATCGGCATAGATGGGGATGCCCACCAGGGTTGCCATGAGTACACCGAAGGGGTTGTTGTCGCCCAGAACGGTTTCGATGATCTCTTGTGGAATCCAGTTGTGAATGAGTGCACCGATGCCAACACCCACCAAGATATAAGGAAACACCTTTTTAAAAGTGGACACCACCTGCTCTTTGGCAAAAACAGCACGTTCTTTATTGGTGAGCGTGGGCGATTCAATGTCGATGTTGTTCGCTTTCAAAACAAAGTCTTCCACATATCTTTCCATGCCCAGTTTATCCAGTAGAGTGCCGCCGATAACGGCGATGACAAGGCCTACAATTACATAGACAACGGCCACTTTTCCACCGAAGATACTCATCAACAGCACAAGGCTTCCCAAATCCACCATCGGCGATGAAATTAAAAAACTAAAGGTGACACCAATGGGCAAGCCTGCGCTTGTGAAGCCCATGAAAAGAGGAATGGATGAGCAAGAGCAAAAGGGCGTTACCGTTCCGAGCAAAGCCGATACCATGTTGGCGCCAATTCCTTTAAAGCGCCCCAAAATGCGCTTACTACGCTCGGGTGGAAAGTAGCTTTGGATGTAGGAAATCATAAAAATAAGCGTGCACAAAAGCAATGTAATTTTGATAACATCATAGATGAAAAAATGAACACTGCCACCAATTTGCGAAGTGATGTCAAGCCCAAGACTGCTCAAAATATTGCCTACGCCGTCATTAAGCCATTTCATACCTAAAATTTGCGTTTGTAAAAAATTCCAAGCTGTTCCAAGTACGCCCATTTGTTTGCCTTTCTCAAAGAGCCCTTTTCGGTGTGTTTTCGATTGTTTTGCAGCCACAGTGCTGCACGCGTTTGTATTGCCTTTTTGGAAAACTGGTTTACATGGCCAGTGGCTCGCATACGCCACACAGCACAGGCTCGCTCGCTTGCACGTGCGTTAGCGCTTTTAAGCAGTCCAATGCTTTTTTGCACCCCGGCTCATCAATTTGGTAGTGTGTCCATTTTCCCACATACCAACAGCTTACAAGCCCGCTGTCGCACAAAATCTTCATGTGGTAGGAAAGCTTGGACTGTGAAATGTCCAGCGCTTCGGAAATGTGGCAAGCACATTTCTCTCCGGTTTGCAACAATTGCACAATGGCCACGCGGCTTTCGTCACAAAGGGCCTTAAACATTTGAACCGCTTGTTTTGTATCCTGTGGCATTGTTCTTTTGCCTCTGTCATCACTCGGGTACACTTGATTTCCGCCTCCTGCCTTCAAATCAAATATTTTTGATGTAATTTCATTGTACAGCCCGTAAAGGCAATTGTCAACACTTAAATCAAAAAATTTTGTTTTGAAATTCTAAGCCTATATTATTCATAATAGGCGCACCGTTTTAGAAGAAACCCCTTGCCAATTTGTGAGGAAAGTGTAAAACTGAAAAAAAGTTGCCTCTTCCCCTTGACAATTTCTCCAGATGCTGTAAAATGGTATTAGCACTCGAACACCAAGAGTGCTAAGAAGAGACAAGGAAAGGTGATGAAGACCCTGTGGATGACCGAAAAGAACGCATCATGATGGCCATTGTCTCTCTATACTCAAACGAGGGTGAGCCGGTGGGGTCGAATTTGTTGCAGCGCTGCATTGACTTATCTGTTTCTTCGGCCACCTTGCGCAATGAGATGGCCGCCCTTACGCGGCTTGGCCTTTTGGAGCAACCGCACACATCGGCCGGGCGCATTCCCACAGCCAAGGGATATCGTTATTATGTAGATCACCTCCTACATGTGCAAAACCAGCTTTCGGCCGAAGAAGAGCAATGCATTAAAAACTGTGCCGCTTCTTTGGATTATGACCCGGAAAAGCTGGCAAAGGGTTCGGCCGTGGCCTTGGCAGATTTGCTTGGCTATGCCGTGATAGCCACAACGCCCCTTGCCAACGATTTGCACATTGTACACTATGAGGTGATTCAAGTGGGGCGGTACTCGGCAGCGGTTTTGGCCGTAACGGTAGCCGGCGGTGTGCTTACACGTGTGGCCAAGGTGGATTTCGAGCCGAATGCAGAGGACTGCCGAAAATTGGCAGCCGCGTTGAATGCCCACCTATGCTTTGTGGCCGAGGCCGATGTGACACCCTCTCGCATACGCAGTATGGTAGACAGTTTGGGAGAGCAAGGCCCGCGAAGTTGGCCCATTTTATCGGCGGCACTCACCTTGCTTGCCGAGGCAGGGAAGTCCTCGATGTATTTTGAGGGACAAAAGCATCTCTTGAGATGGCCGGAACTCGACAAGGGTATGCGTGCTCTTTTGGAGCTGGTAGGCACGCAAAGTGATGTGGAAGAGTTGCTTCGGCCACAGGCAAGACGCACAACCGTTTTGTTTGGAGACGAGCTCGAAAAGCCCATTCCCGGCCTTTGCATTGTGTCACAGCACTATCAGGCCGGTGGCGGCTTGTATGGAGCTTTGGCGGTTCTAGGCCCCACTCGTATGCAGTTTGGTAAAGTGATTCCCACTTTGGATTATTTTTGCCATAGGCTTGGCAATGCAATTGCAGGCAATGCCGAAGCCAAAGACAGCTTTTAAAATGATTTTGATAAAGGAACAGTAAGCGGCACAAATATCATCGTCACAGGAGGAACACCATGAGCAAGGCCGAAGAGCCAAACACCACACCACCGACAAAGGAAGCCACACAGGATAATAAGACAAAAAAGAACAAAAAAGAGAGTGCCAAAAGTACGGCAGCAGAAGTCGAGGCACGAATTGCCGCCGGCGAGGAAAAATTGGCCGAGGCTGCAGCACGTGCAGCAGAGCTCAATGAGCAGTTGCTTCGCACGGCAGCCGAATATGAAAACCACCGAAAGCGCAGCCAGCGTGAAACGGAAACCGCTTTCAGCAATGGGGTTGCCTTTTCGGCCGAGACCCTCTTGCCTGTGCTGGACACATTAAGCGCTGCGGCAAATGCCCCCACCACCGACGAAGAGTATAAAAAGGGCGTTTTGATGACCTTGCAGAAATGCCGAGACATTTTCGAAAAGCTCGGCATTCAAGAAATGAATCCAGAAGGCCAGGCATTCGACCCCCAATTGCACAATGCCGTTATGCAAAAAGAGGCAGACGGGGTGGAAAGCGGTATCATCACCGAGGTGCTGCAAAACGGTTATACAATCGGTGAAAAAGTGATTCGCCATGCCATGGTTGCCGTGGCACCCTAAGATTATTCCCCGAACTTAAAATAAACAGAGAATGAAAAAGGAGACTTTATTATGGGTAAAATTGTAGGTATTGACCTTGGAACCACCAACAGTTGCATTGCAGTTATGGAAGGCGGCGACGCCGTTGTCATTCCAAACGCAGAAGGGGGCCGCACCACGCCATCTGTGGTGGGCTTTACAAAGGATGGAGAACGTCTTGTGGGCCAGGTGGCGAAGCGTCAGGCCATCACCAACCCCGACCGGACCATTTCCTCCATCAAACGTGCCATGGGCACAAGCGAGAAAGTGGACATAGATGGCAAGAAACACACCCCGCAAGAAATTTCGGCCATGATTTTGGCAAAACTGAAAGCCGACGCCGAAAGCTATCTTGGCGAAAAAGTAACCGATGCGGTCATCACTGTGCCCGCCTACTTTAGCGACAGCCAGCGCCAGGCCACAAAAGATGCCGGTGCCATTGCCGGCCTCACCGTGAAACGCATCATCAACGAGCCCACGGCCGCAGCCCTTGCCTATGGCGCCGATAAACAAGCCGACCAAAAAATTATGGTATATGACCTTGGCGGCGGCACGTTCGACGTGTCCATCATCGAGATGGGTGAAGGCATCACCGAAGTGCTCTCTACAGCGGGAGACACCCGCCTTGGTGGCGACGACTTTGACGAGCGCATCATCACATTCTTGGCCGAGGAGTTCAAAAAGGAAAACGGCATCGACTTGCGCGACGACAAAATGGCTGCTCAGCGCCTGAAAGAGGCCGCCGAAAAAGCCAAAATTGAGCTTTCCGGTGTCACAAGCACCCAAATCAACCTGCCCTTTATCACGGCGGATGCCTCGGGCCCGAAACATCTCGACACGAGCCTTACCCGCGCCAAATTCAACGAACTGACAGCCGACCTTGTGGAGCGCACCACACAGCCTATGAAGCGCGCCATGAAAGACGCCGGCTTGCAACCGTCTGACTTGAACCGCGTGCTCTTGGTGGGTGGTTCCACACGCATTCCGGCCGTGCAAGATGCCGTGAAAGAATATATGAAATTGGAGCCCTCTAAAGACATCAACCCCGACGAGTGCGTGGCTCTTGGTGCAGCCATTCAGGGCGGTGTGCTCGGTGGTGACGTAAAAGGCCTGCTCCTTCTCGACGTGACCCCGCTGAGCCTTGGCATTGAAACCATGGGTGGCGTGTGCACCAAAATCATCGAGCGCAACACCACCATTCCCACGAAGAAAAGCCAAATTTTCTCCACTGCGGCCGATAACCAGCCCAGCGTAGAGGTGAATGTATTGCAGGGTGAGCGCGAGATGGCGAAAGACAACAAAAAACTTGGTGTATTCCACCTAGACGGCATTCCGGCCGCACCGCGTGGCGTGCCTCAAATCGAGGTGACTTTTGACATCGATGCAAACGGTATTGTGGCCGTTTCCGCCAAAGACCTTGGCACAAGCAAAGAGCAAAGCATCACCATCACGGCTTCCACCAACATGAGCAAAGACGATGTAGAGTCTGCCATCAAGGATGCCGAACGCTATGCCGAGGAAGACCGTAAGCTGAAAGAGAAGATTGAAGTGCGCAATGCAGCCGACCAAATGGTGTACCAAACAGAGAAAACCATTTCTGATTTCGGCGACAAATTGGAAGAGGCCGACAAAGCAAGCTTAGAAGAAAAGAAAGGTGCTTTAAAAACTGCACTGGAAGGCGATGACATCGACAACATCAAGGCGAAACAGGAAGAGTTGCAAAAAGTGTTGCACGAGGTAAGCGCCAAGGTGTACAGCCAAAATGCACCCCAGCAAGAAGGTGCTCAGGCAGAGCCAGCACAAGACGCTGCCCAAAATGACGACGTGATTGATGCCGACTTCACCGAGGTGGACGACTAGGCGAAAAATCGATGGTTTTCGCAAAATAGAATGAGGATAGGGCACTTTTTGCGCGGCGGATGCACAGGCATTCGCCGCGCAGGGGTGCTAAAAGAAAGAACGGGGACAGAGCATGCCCCAGAGGAGAAAGGGTGAGGTTGATTGGCCGAAAAACGGGACTTTTACGAGGTTCTGGGGGTTGCAAAAGATGCCAGTGAAGCCGATATTAAGAATGCCTACCGCAAAAAGGCCAAGAAGTACCATCCAGACTTGAACCCCGGAGATGGAGAGGCTGAAAGCAAATTTAAAGAGGCAAATGAAGCATATGAAGTGCTGAGCGACCGTGAGAAAAAACAACGGTACGACCAGTTTGGCCACGCCGGTGTGGATCCGAGTTATGGCGCCGGGCCCGGTGCCGGCGGCTTTGGAGGTGCCGGTGGCTTCAGTGGTGGCGCGGTAGACCTAGGGGATATATTTGAAACCTTTTTCGGTGGCGGTTTTGGTGGCGGTTTTGGCCGCCAACAACGCAACCCGAATGCCCCGCGTAAGGGAAGCGATATCCGTGTGAGCTTGGTTCTCAGTTTTATGGAAGCCGTGCATGGCGTTACCAAAACCATCAACATCACGCGGCAAGAGCTCTGCTCCGACTGTGGGGGCAGTGGCGCTGAAAAAGGAACCGCTGTGGAAACCTGCCCGGATTGCAAGGGCAGTGGGGTTATCATTGCCAGCAAGCGAACCGCTTTTGGCACCATGCAGGAAAGCCGCCCCTGCCCAAGATGTGCCGGCAAAGGGAAAATCATCAAGTCCCCTTGCCACACCTGCCATGGTTCCAGCCGTGTGGGTGTGCCAAAGAAAATTGAACTCAAAATACCGGCCGGTGTGGACGACGATCAAAACATTGTGCAACGAGGCATGGGCGATGCCGGGCTTAACAGTGGGCCGGCGGGCGATCTCATCGTTATCATCACCGTGCGCCCCGATTCGATGTTCGAGCGCGACCGTTACGATGTTTATGTAAACATCCCCATCACCTTCAGCCAGGCGGTGCTGGGTGCCAAAATGACCGTGCCCACCATAGATGGAAAGGTGGAGTACACCGTGCCGGAGGGCACGCAAAGCGGCAAGACCTTCCGGCTTAAAAACAAGGGCATTCCCTATGTGAATGGGCGAGGACGGGGTGACCAATATGTGCGTGTTCTCATTGAAATTCCGAAGAAATTGAGCAAAGCCCAGCGTGATGCGCTGAATAAATTTGAAAACACCTTAAAAGACGATAACTACGAAAATAGAAAGAGCTTTTTTAAGGGGATGAAAGATTTATTCAACCAAGGCTCAGACAGTTAAAATCGGTGCTAAATGCAAAGCAACGGGTGGAAAACCAATGAAGTTTTCCACCTGTTCTTTTTTTGTTTTGTAAAGAAGGCTGTAAAATCACTATATTTTATATTCTTTTTCACAAGGAATCATTCAAAATATATAAATTTATCGGAACCGCTGCCCTGCACTTTTCTTCCGTGGCCGCTTCTGTTATAATGGGGCTACACGTACAATCAATAAAGGAGGATGTTGAACATGCCATTTATCACAAAAGTATATGCTCGTGAAGTTATTGATTCTCGCGGAAACCCCACAGTTGAGGTTGAGGTGGAAACCGAAAGCGGTGCATTTGGCCGTGCCATGGTGCCGTCCGGTGCGTCTACAGGCGAAAGGGAGGCTCTTGAGCTGAGAGACGGGGACAAATCTCGTTTCATGGGTAAGGGCGTTTCCAAAGCAGTGGACAATGTGAACAACACCATTGCAAAGGCTGTTGTGGGGCTTGATGTCACCAATCAAAATGGCGTGGACAAAGTGATGCTCGATTTAGATGGAACTGACTTTAAATCGAACCTCGGCGCGAATGCCATGCTGGGTGTATCAATGGCCTGTGCCTATGCCGCAGCAGACTATTATGGAATGCCTCTTTATAAATATTTCGGCGGGTTCAACGGGAAAACCCTGCCTGTGCCCATGATGAACGTTATCAACGGCGGCAGCCACGCCGATTCCACCGTGGACTTCCAAGAGTTCATGATTATGCCTGTGGGCGCCAGCTCCATAAAAGAAGCCTTGCGCATGGGTTCGGAAACTTTCCATCACCTGCGTTCGGTTTTGAAGAAAAAAGGCTACAACACCAATGTGGGTGATGAGGGTGGTTTTGCCCCCAGCTGTGACAACGGCAACGAAGAACCCCTGGAGCTGATTGTAGAGGCCATCAAAGCGGCCGGCTATGTGCCCGGCACGGATATTTGCATTGCCATGGACGTGGCTGCTTCGGAATTCCACAACAAGGAAACCGGCACCTACGACTTGGCGAAATCGGGCGGTGGCTCGAAAACCAAAGAAGAAATGATTGATATGTATGTGGCCTGGTGCGACAAATACCCCATCGTCTCCATTGAAGACGGCCTGGGCGAAAGCGACTGGGACGGCTGGAAAGTGTTGACCGAGCGTCTCGGCCAGAAAATCCAATTGGTTGGGGATGACCTGTTTGTGACAAACCCCAAAATCTTAAAAGAGGGAATCGAAAAAGGCATTGCCAACTCTATTTTGATAAAAGTGAACCAAATTGGCACCTTAACCGAAACCTTTGATGCAATGGAAATGGCCAAAAAAGCCGGCTACACCTGTGTGGTTTCCCATCGCTCGGGCGAAACGGAAGATGTGACCATTGCCGACATTGCTGTGGGCTTGAATGCCGGCCAAATCAAAACCGGTTCCATGAGCCGTACAGATCGCATTGCAAAATACAACCAGTTGATTCGCATCGAAGATCAATTGGGCCCAATTGCCGAGTACCAAGGTAAAGAGTGCTTTTACAACGTATAATTTCATATAAAAAGGAGCGGTTTCAAGAGATTCTTGAAACCGCTCCTTTTAAATTGTTCAAAAGCATTTATATCCCGGTGCCAATTAGCCGAAATATCTTGCCAAAAGCCCGGCAAATGCTTTGCCATGGCGGGCCTCGTCTCTTGCCATCTCGTGCACAGTATCGTGGATGGCATCCAAATTGGCTGCCTTGGCACGTTTTGCAAGGTCAAATTTACCGGCGGTTGCACCATTTTCGGCGGCAACACGCAATTCGAGATTCTTTTTGGTGGAATCGGTAAGCACTTCGCCCAAAAGTTCGGCAAACTTGGAAGCATGCTCGGCTTCTTCCAAAGCGGCTTTTTCCCAGTAAAGGCCGATTTCGGGATAACCCTCTCGGTGTGCCACGCGGCTCATGGCAAGATACATACCAACTTCGCAGCACTCGCCCTCAAAATTGGCACGAAGGTCTGCCATGATATCCTCACTGGAGCCTTGCGCAACACCCACAACATGCTCTGCCGCCCAAGACAAATCGCCGCCTTGTTCTGTGAATTTGTCGGAACCTACCTTACATTGAGGGCAAAACTCCGGTGCTGCATCGCCTTCGTGAACATAGCCACATACCGAACATACAAATTTTTTCATAATCTTTCTCCTTTTTCTATTGTGTTTATTTTAACTATATCTCATCAAAATGAAGCTTATACAACTCCTCTTTCAGAGATTGGTTTACAGAAAGGAACTTTTTTCTGATGGTGCAGTTTTGCATGTTTTCCATTCGGGTACACGCAAAATCACAACCGAGACAATGGTTGATTTCTATCGGGCCGTCTATCACCTCGATAACTTGGCCAAAGCTGATGTCTTGCGGCAATGCGCTTAACGCAAAGCCGCCATGTGCACCTTTGTGTGAGGTAACCAGCCGCGCTATGCTAAGCTTACGCAGTATCTTCAATGTAAATTTCAGCGAAATGCCACACTGCTGCGAAATTTGTTTTGCCCCAATTACGCCCCGGTTGTTCGAGAGATAGCGTATGATTCTTATTGCGTAATCCGCTTCATGCGTTATTCTCATCAGCTCATTCGCCTCACATCTAAAGTCTACTATATGAGTATACATTCGAGATGAGAGCTTGTCAAGAGGGAATGTATACTTTTTCAGTATTGTTTAGAATTTTAGGGAAGTAGCAGAGAAAATGCGGTGAAATCCATGTGGTTTTTGGTTAAAGTAACCTAGAGTAGCCGGAGGTGTTGAGGTGAGAAAGCAAAAAGAAATTCAATTGAGAAGGATGCAAGGGAGTATATTTTGGCACCGGTATGGATGCCGGGCGTGCGATAAAAAAACCACTTGCTTACCATACGCTGGGAAACAGGTGGGTTTGTGGGGGATTTGGCCGATGGCCGAGCGTGATATGGTTTCTTTGTGATGCTTTTAACCATGGGACCCATGGTACTGTGTGCCATTGTGGCCATTCGCTTTTTTGCAATGGCGGCTAGAGGGGGCTTTATTCTACAGCCTTCCCAACAGGGAGGGCATGTTGCACACCACAGCATAGGCGAGGGCTTGTGCGCACAAATATTCACCACATGCCTTTTGGCCGGAATGTTTCAAAATTCGTAGGAGTCGGCTTTACTACACAAGTAGGCGCTAGGCACCCGGGCCGGATTCGCCAAAATAATTTCGCCTGTCCACCACCCATTCCTCGGTGGTGGTGTCGTAGCGATAAATGACGCCTTCGTTTTGTGTGACAGCATAGCGCGCCAGTTGCACCTCGTCTGCAGAAGTTGGAAGGAGGCCATAGCGGCTGAACACATAACAGGTTTCACCCAAAATTTCCTCGTCTTCTTCGCGCTCTAGGTGTTCCTGTGCGCCTATCTCATAGCGCTGCACAACCAAGCTTTGGGCAATGTCCTCTTGCACACGTACATCGCCCAAAATCCAGGGGCTGTAGGCTTCACTCGTTTGCATCTGCTCCAGGGCTTCTTCAACACCTGGAAAAAAATCTTGCCAATATGCGTCTTTCATATGTGTTCCGTCATAAAAACCTTCGTCCGGGGTACCGGTGACAAAGGGGTTGAACGAACCGTACAGTGGAATGTTGTGTTCTAGGGCATAGTCGGTGTAAAACGGCTCCGTTTCAAAAAAGCCGGAATAATAGTCCGGATATTCAAGCAGGTGTGTGTAAATGGTGGGGTGGTAAGGGGCGATGACAAAAATCACCTGGATGTCCTGCGAGAGAAGATACTGCACATACTCATCAAATACGGCACAACGCTCTTCATCCAAATGGCGGAATTCTTCCACCCAAATAAAATCCACCGCCTGGTTTAAAATGAGCGTGTTCCGTTCCTCTTGCGGCAGGGTGCGATAATCTTCGCTGTAAAGAATGCTGCCATCATGCAATTTGATATTGGTTTCTTGTTCATACAAATTTTCGCTCACAATGGAAGGGGGTTCATATTGACGGCCCCCATCGGCGTAGGCCGCTAAATTCCCCTGCATATAGCTGGGGCTTAGCAAAACATCGTAGCGGAATGTCTCCTCTTCCTCCGGCTCAAACTCTGTTTGGTGGCCAAGGTCGACATACAAAAACTCGTTGTATAAATTTTTGTCGCTGCGCTCTTGGGCATCGTAATAGCTCGCACTCAGCCACCAGTGCTCCAGGGAAAGAATCACGGTGTCCGGCTTCATTTGTGCCTGTTCAAAACGATAAAACAAACCGGTGATATCCACAAAGTCGGCCCCGGAAACCCCTACATTAAAAAATTGCCCGCCATCTGCAATGTCTTCCCGAAGCTGAAGCACACGCGAGGAGCCGAAAGACAGCGTGTTGAAAGGGGTTTCTGTGTTATTGGCCACTTGCTGTATCACACCACGCTCGTCCATTTGATCGTAGTGGTCAACCGCCTGCCCCCCGAGCAAGGCCAAGGCCGTGTCTTCTTCGTACTGCGCGCTATGAAAAACACCGCTGACATCCACCGTGTAGTTGATGTAGGCCATGGCGGCTAAGATGGGCAATAAAAGCAAGCTTTTGCCAATGATAATGAGTGCCGTTACGGGGGCTGAATGTTCTTTTTGTTGCCGCTTTTGCATCAAAAACGATTCCTCCTGCAGGGTGTTTTGTGCACGTGTTTGTTGTAAATTTTTTTGGTTTGGATATGCGCTAGAGGGTGCCTATACAGGGTGGTTACTCGGTGGAGACACTGCCTAGTATTGCTGATAGATAAAGGTGGATTGACCAAACAAGCCAAAGGCCAAGAGCAGTATAAGCAAGCCATAGTAAAGTGGCCAGCGGGCAAACCAGCGCCTCGCGCGAATCCAATCGGCCACAGTTCCGCCTCCGGTCATGGCAAAGGCTTCCACCAGCTCTACCAAAATTACGCATAGGGGCAAAAGAAGAAGAACTTCTGTGCTTAGCCCAAAGCTCTCGAGGTGGGGCAGAAAGTCGGACAGAGAAGACCATCCAAGCGGTAGTTGTGTGAAAAAGTCTTGCAGGGGTGTGCCATAGAGGGTGAAGGCAAAGGAAAACAGTGTGAAGGAAAACAGAAGATACACAAATATGCGCTGAAACACACCGCGCACAGCGCCGATTCGATACAGTGGGATGTGGCCGACAAGGCGTTCTTTATGTGGTTGCCAAAGCTTTGCCAAAACAAGGAAGAGGCCGCTTAAAAACCCCCAAATCAGGTAGCCTATCCCTTCGCCGTGCCAAAGGGCCGACACCACGAAAACCAAAATGGTGTTGAAAGCCCAGCGCCAGCGTGGAACACGGCTGCCACCCAGCGGAAAATACAGGTAATCCCGGAAAAAGCCGGTGAGAGAAATGTGCCAACGGTGCCAAAAATCGATGTATGTTTTTGCGGCAAAGGGGCGCTTGAAGTTTTCCATAAATTCAAAGCCCAACATTCGTGCGGCGCCAATGGCAATGTCGCAACTGCCGGAAAAATCGATGTAGAGCTGGTAGGCAAACAAGAGAATGCCCAAAACCAAAAACGGGCCTGGTTGCTCTGCGGGGGTTGTAAAAATAGAGGCGGTTACCATGCCGATGTGGTCTGAAATGACAAGTTTTTTCACAAGCCCCCACAACACCCGGAACAGACCACCCGACACAAAATTGTATGAAAAACTGCGTGGTTCTTGGTACTGGGGCAACATCTGAGAAGCACGGCCTATGGGCCCTGTGACAATGCCCGGAAAAAAACTGACGAACAGGGCATAGCGTGGCAAATTGCGCTCGGGCTCCAGCTTGCGGCGGTACACATCGAAAGTATAGCCGGCTGCCTGTAGGGTATAGTACCCCATGCCCAGTGGCATCACAAGGTTCAGCCCATCGGAAAGCCCTGTAAACGCTAAAAAGCTGTTTGTATACTTAAAAACAACCAGCATTCCAAGGCTGCTAAGCAAGGACAACACAACCAGAAAAATGCGAGCGCCTTTTTTTTCGCTTTTATGCATGGCAAGCGCGCACAGATAACTGATGAATGTGGCTGAAAACAGCAGACAAAGAGCCGGTATATTTTGGGTGTATCCGTTTGGGTTGTACAGATAAAACGCATAACTTGCCAAAAGCAAGAAAATATAACGAAAGCGGCGCGGCATGGCATAGGAAAGAAGACACACCACGCTAAGAAAGGCCACGAACAGGCCCGATGCTAAGGACATATGCACTACTCCCCAATTGTGTAAAGTTTATACCTGTGACAGTTGCATCATAGAGGGCGTTATCGTGAGATAATCGTCTTCATAAACAATGTTCAGTGTGATGTCGGCGGCGGCCAGTGCCTGTTCCAAGGTGGCGGCCGTGTCGTTTTCGACAAGCCCGGCTTGCTCCAGCGCAGCCATATCAAGCGGTTCCCTTAAAATGATGTGATAGCCAAATTCACTGGGAACAAGCTCTGAAAATTCTCCGGGTTCCAATGCGGCAGCCGTTTCATAAAATACATCTATCATTTCGCCCTCAGTGAATGTGTACCCATTCGGGTGCTCGAGCATACCCGGGTCGGTTCCATAGAGGAGAATCATTTCATCGAAAAGGGCTGACATATCCTCCCCGGCTGCTTGGAAAGCGTGAAGTTGCTCCAGGATTCTATCTGCTTCATGTACATTTTCAGAGCTGAACAGAATTTGTTTTGCCGTGATGTAGCCCTCGATTAAGCTTTCGTTTGTTCCCGTTTCATAAAGGCTTGAAAGGGACGCCTGTGCATTTTCAACAAGCCGCTCTTGCGTCATCAAACGAAGATACAAAGCTTCATTTTTAATGTGAGACTCGGCAAGGGTTTGCAAAAAAGCTTCTTCGCCCAAAGAAGCTTTCAAGGCGGCAATCTCGCCTTCAATGGACTGCACTTGGTCTTCGCTCAACTGAATGCCGTGCACCTGTGCAAGATGAAGCCAAGACTGTCTTTCCAAAATGGCCTCTTCGGTCATGCTAAACAGTTCCGAAGCAACACCTGCATCCTCAAGCCTGCTAAGCACCTCTTGTCCTTGGTTGGCAACCAAGGTATCCAGGCTGTTTTGATAGTGGTAGCGGTATTCGTCTAAATCGATTTCTTGCCCGCCCACGGTCATCACCATTTCGGAAGCACCCGGCAGGGCCTCGCTTGGAAGAAGCTCTTGTACCGGCTTTGGAAGAGACAAATCCTGTGTGTTCCAAAGAAAAACACCCAATAGGATAAGCAACACGGTTGCCAAAAAGCCAAGAAACAACACAACCAGTGCCACAATGAGCACGATTTTCTTTGTTTTCGGTTGCATGGCTCGCATTCCCCTTTTCATATTTATTCGTATCCATCACAAAACGGTTGCAAAGGGCTATTCGGTTTCAATGGTTTCGCCCAAAACGGCCTGTTTCAGCTTTTGTAAAAGCAAATCCCGGCGGTAGTGCGCTTGGTAACAGCTGCGCCCGCAAGTGCCCATGCGTGTGCGCTCGCTCTGCGGCAGGGCATACAATTTCAAAATGTTATCCGCCAAAGCGGGCGCATCCCCTGCGGCGCTGACAAAGGCGGCGCCCGAGGCTTGCGAGGCACGCGCGGCCTCATCGTCGGCGGCCACCAAAAGGGGACGCCCGGCCGCAAAATAGCTTGTGATTTTAGCGGGCACGGTAAGCCCTAAATTTTCACTTTTGGCAAGCCCTGCAAACAGGGCATCGGCAAGGGTTGTGAAACGCGGAATCTCCTGTGGCTTGCAAGACCCACAAAAAAGGATGTTTTCGGAAAGGCCGGCCTCTTCCACCTCTTTTTCAAGAGCCTCACGGCTCATGCCATCGCCCACAAGCAGCACGCGGATGTTGTTTTCACCGTGCGCCTTCACCAGCTTCATAGCCTGCACCAAATTGGACAAATCCTGCAAGGGGCTGATGTTGCCGGCAAACAAAATGTTGAAATGGCCACCGTATTTGCTTTTCAGGGCAGCATCCTCTATGTCTTGCGCATAGAAATCTTCGCAGTATTGTGCAATGTGTGTGATGTCCGGGGGCTTTTTAAGGCTTTTTGTCACCGCATGCAGGCGCTCTGCCTGCCCTTCATTCATGGCGATGAGACGCTTGCAGCGCCGATAGTGCCAATCCGACACGCCTTGTGCCACTGCGCGCAAAGCGCGATTTTGAATGGGGAAATACGGGTAGAGGTTTTCCGGCCACAAATCCAATACATAGCACACGAGTGGCGCTTTTTTTACCGCGGCGGCCACAATGGCCGGGAAAATCATGAGAACCGGGCTGGTTTCATAGCTGAAAACGGCATCGTACTGCCTGCCGCGTAGGCGTGGTATGCTGAACAGCGCAAACAGGGGAAAGGAGACATAGTTCAAAAAAATGCGCACATTCGTGTTGCCTTTGCGTGGAATTTCACCGCTGCGAAAAATTTCGGCCCCGAGGTGGTGCTCTCTGCGTGGGCCTTTGTAGCGATAGCCCTCGAACCATTCCCCTTTTGGGTAATTGGGCAGGCCACAAAGCACATCCACCTCGATGCCACTTTGCACAAAGCCCTCTACAATATCGTTGATGCGAAAATTTTCAGGCCAAAAGTGTTGTGTCACCACCAAAACACGCTTACCTTTGAAATGCTTTTCACGCATGTCTATCTCTCCAACCACACAGTTTGTTTTACAATTTTGGCATAGCTCTCTATAATTTTAATCACTTTCACGCTGACATTCATATCATTATAGTCCTGTGGCAGAGCCGTTGGCTCGCCGTTGGCATGCATGTGCACGGCCAATTCCATGGCGCGCTCCACATCGTCACCCTTGATACCGCCCACCACAACCGTGCCCTTGTCCAGCACTTCGGGGCGTTCGGTAGAGGTGCGAATGAGCACGGCGGCAAAGCTCAAAAGGGCACTTTCCTCGCTGAGTGTGCCGGAATCACTGAGCACACAGTAGGCGTTCATTTGCAATTTATTGTAATCGAAAAAACCAAAAGGTGGCAGAGCCTGCACAAGGGGGTGCAACTGGAATTTTCGCTCTTCTATCATTTTTTTGCTGCGTGGGTGCATCGAATAGATAATGGGGAATCCCGTTTTTTCGGCCAGGCGATTCACGGCATTCATCAAATCCAGAAAGTTTGCCTCGTGGTCGATGTTTTCCTCGCGGTGGGCCGAAAGCAGCAGGTATTGCTCCGGTTGCAGGCCAAGGCGAGAAAGGACATCGCTTTGCTCAATTTGGCTGCGATGGGCGCTGAGTACCTCGGGCATGGGGCTGCCTGTTACAAAAATCGTTTTCCCGTCGATGCCCTCGCTTAGCAGATAGCGGCGCGAATGCTCCGTGTAGGGGAGGTTGATATCACTGATGTGGTCTACAATTTTGCGGTTGATCATCTCGCTCACATTCCAGTCCCAGCAGCGGTTGCCGGCCTCCATGTGGAAAATCGGAATTTTCAGGCGCTTTGCACTGATGGCGGCCAGTGCCGAGTTGGTGTCGCCCAAAACGAGGAGTGCATCGGGGCGCAGCTCTTTCAAAAGAGTATAGCTTTTGGCGATGATGTTGCCCATGGTTTCGCCCAAGTCTTTGCCGGGGCAATCCAGGTAATGGTCCGGCTGGCGCAGGCCAAGATCGGAGAAAAAAATGCCGCCGAGCGTGTAGTCGTAGTTTTGGCCCGTGTGCACCAAAACATGGTTGAAGTAGAGGTCGGCTTTACAAAGCACCTCTGAAAGGCGAATGATTTCCGGCCTTGTGCCCACAATGGTTACAAGCTTTAGCTTTTCCACAAGTTAGACCTCCTCATAATAGGTGTCTGGACGTTCGGGATTGAACGGTTCACTGGCCCACATCAGTGTGACGAGATCACCCTCGCCGAGGTTTTCGATGTTGTGTGTATAGCCGGGTGGAATACTGACAGGACAGGGGTTGTCGCCGTCAACAAAAATCTCTTCCACCTCGGTTTCGAACAGTTTGCGAAAACGGATAACGGCTTTGCCGCTGACCACATAGAATATTTCGTTTTTGGTGTCGTGCCAATGGTTGCCTTTCAAAATACCCGGCTTTGATGTGTTCACGGAAATTTGCCCACGCTCGGGTGTGCGTAGAAACTCGATGAACGAGCCGCGCATGTCCGATTTGGGGGTAAGGTCATAGGAAAAATGTTCTTTTGGCAAGTATGATAAAAAGCAGGCATACAGCTTTGTTTGAAAGGCATCGTCCAGTTGCGGTGTTTGTAAACGCTCACGCACGGTGGCGAAATGCTGCAAGATGGAGGCAAGCTCTCCCAGCGTGGTTTCGTAAACAGGGGTGATTTGGCAAAATCCATTTGCATCGCGCAAAACCGGCTTTCCCTCCATGGCGGCAAGAAAACAATCCACCACATCATCGATGTAGCAAAGCGGGAAACGATAGGCTGCGTCGCGAATTTCGATCTCTTTGCCGTGCGCAAGGTTGTGGCAAAACGTGGCCACAACGCTGTTGTAGCCGGGGCGGCACCATTTGCCAAACACACCGGGTAAACGAAACGCAAAAACGGGGCTGTTTTGGGCTTCGCCGTGCGCCAAAACCGCATTCTCTGCCGATTCTTTGCTCTTGGCATAGTCGCTGCCGTTGCCAGCCTGTGTAGACGAAGACAAAAGCAGCGGGGCCGTGTTCCCGGCCTCTTGCAAATAGGCGAGCAGGCGCTGTGTGAGTGCTGTGTTGCCGCTGTAAAATTCAGCGGGGTCTTTTGGGCGGTTCACACCGGCCAGGTGAAACACAAAGGCCGCCCTTTTGGCATAATCGCGCAATTCTTCTTCACTGCTGTGCACATCATAGCACAGCAAGTTTTCATAACCGAGTGCCAAAAGGCGTGCACGCAGGTTTTTACCGATGAAACCGGCGCTTCCTGTGATGAGCAAAGGGAGGTTTTTGGCCGGGGTATCCAAGCTAGCCATGCTCATTCAACTCCTTTTGCACAAGTTGTAATTCCAACAATTTCTCGGCCACTTCTTGCACATTCAATTGGCGTGTGTTGTGGCTTGTGTAGGGTTCCTCCATTACGGAATCGGTTGTTCCTTCGTTGAAATATTTTTCATAATTGAGATCCCTGTTGTCGGCGGGAACACGGAAATAATCGCCCATGTCCTCGCAGTGCATGCGCTCTTCCGTGGTAAGCAATGTCTCGTATTGTTTTTCGCCGTGCCGTGCGCCAATGATGCGCATGCCCGTATCTCCAAAGAGTTTTTGCACGGCCAAGGCAAGGTCTTGGATGGTGGATGCGGGGCTTTTTTGCACAAACAAATCGCCCGGACTTGCGTTTTGAAAAGCAAACACAACCAAATCGACGGCCTCGTCCAAGTCCATGAGGTAACGCGTCATGCCGGGGTCGGTAATGGTAAGCGCTTTGCCGGCTTTGATTTGTTCGATAAACAGCGGAATCACACTGCCACGGCTGGCCATTACATTGCCATAGCGCGTGGCGCAAATTACAGTTTCAGAGCCTGCATCCACGGCGTTTCGCGCCGCGGCACCCATCACTTTCTCCATCATGGCCTTGGAAATGCCCATGGCGTTGATGGGGTAGGCGGCCTTATCGGTGGAAAGGCACACTACTTTTTTCACCCCGTGCTTCACGGCGCTTTTTAGCAAGTTGTCGGTGCCTGCCACATTGGTTTGAACGGCTTCCATCGGGAAAAATTCACAGCTCGGCACCTGCTTTAGCGCCGCTGCATGGAAGATGTAGTCCACCCCGGCCACGGCTGCATCCAAGCTTTCACTGCTGCGCACATCACCAATGTAAAACTTTACCTTGTCGTTTGCCAGTTTCTTTCGCATATCGTCTTGTTTTTTTTCATCACGGCTGAAAATGCGAATTTCGGCAATATCGCTGCTTAAGAAGCGGTTGAGCACCGCGTTGCCAAAGCTTCCTGTACCACCGGTTATTAACAATTTACTTCCCGAAAATATGCCCATAGATTCCTCCCGCGAAAATGCATTTAACGGATTCATTATAACACAGCCTGTACGTTTTTTCCAGCCACGCATAACTTGGTTAATGGCCAAAAAAAACAAGGATGTTTTCTGTGCACCCTTGTCCATTTTCATAGTTTGGTATCAATTGGATGTGAAAACGTAATTCCCCTGTGAATCGATGATGGCAAAGCGATTATCGGCTGTTGCAACGGTGGCATAGCCATCGTCCCGAAATATGGTGGCCGATGCATATTGAGGCGGAATGGCAACCATGCCGTCCTCGCTGACATAGCCATAGCGTCCGTCTTGCAACACAACAGCCAGGCCATTTTCAGAAAAGGGGTAGGCCTCTTCGTATTGGGGCGCCACCACAAGTTCCCCTTGCGTGTTGATATAGCCAAAAAGCCCGTCTTGCTCGATGATAGCAAGGCCGTTTTCAAAAAAGGTATGGGCGTTTTCAAATCTGGGCGGAATGACAAAGCTGCCACTTTCATCGATATAACCCACAAGGTCGTTGTCGGGCAAGCGTGCCCAAGCCAGGCCGTTTTCAGAAAAGTAGCCGGCCTCTTCATATTGGGGTGCAATCACATAGGCGCCGCTTTCGTTGATGAAACCGTGCAGGCCGTTTTGGGTCACACTGGCAAGCCCATTTTCCATAAAGCTGCCGGCCTTTTCATATTGAAAGTCGATGACCATTTCCCCGTCTTTATTGATATAGCCCCAAAGGCCATCTTTCTCCACAGGGGCAAGCTTGTTGTCCATGAAAGAATAGGCCGAGTCGAATTGAGGTGCAATGACCAGGTTTCCCTCTTCGTCCAAATAACCCCAAAGGCCATTTTGTTGTACAGGGGCCATGTCGCCTAGGCTATACCCCATTATCCCTTCGTACTGTGGCACCACCACCAACTCGCCTTCTTCGTTGATAACGCCGTATCGGTTGTCTTGCGCGACAACGGCAAGGCCGTTGTCTGCAAAGTAGGAGGTCGCGTCGAATTGATAGGGCACAACCAGCTCGCCGTCTGTGTTGATGATGCCATACGAATCGCCATTGCTTACAAAGGCAAGCCCGTTGTTATGGAATGTACCGGCCAGATAGAACTGGGGCTCAATAACGAACTCGCCCTGTTCGTTGATATAGCCGAAGGTGTCCCCATCGCTGAGAGGGTAAAGTCCTTGCTCAAACAGAAGGAATTCGTCGTCATCGCTGAAAAAGCCGTCGAACACATCCAGTTGGAACAACAAAAACAAAATGCCGCCGGCCAGCAAAGCAAAAAGCAACAGCAAAACCAGCACCACAACAACAAGGCCGGTTTTTTTCTTTTTGGGCGACGCTGCGGTTGTTGCCACCGGTTCTGCCACCGGGGCCGGTGCTGTGGCAAAATTCCCCCACGCATCTTGGGCGGCCGAGGCACCCGGGGTTTCTTTGGGTGCTTTGGGGGGCTCTGGCACAAGCGGCGGCGTGGCCAATACCACCGGTTCCGCCACCGGTGTCGCATTGGAAGCCGATGCTGCATTTGCAGAGCGCGTCGGTGCACCGCAAGCAACACAAAAACAATCGCCGTCTTGCAGGGGGCTACCACATTGTGAACAAAACAAGGCCATGGGTTTATCCTCCTGTTATTGCTTAGCCGCACCCGTCTAAATCCAAACTCGGATTCGGTAGGTGCGGCCCAGACAGTATATTTTACCCCACAAGTATACCACAGCAAGGTACGTGTCGCAAGGCGAACCATCGATTTGACAGTAGGGGGTGTTTTTGGCATAATGAGAGAACTGTTATTTTAAGCACTCATTTTGCTGCATGATATAGGGTTTGGGGGAAAGTATGGAAAAAATAAAACTGATTGTAAAGGGCTTTTTTATTGGCATAGCCAACATCATCCCGGGGGTGAGCGGTGGCACATTGATGATTTCTTTAGGCATTTACGAGGATCTCATTCATGCCATCAGCCACTTTTTTACCGATTTAAAAAAGCACTTGGTTTTTTTGGCTTGCCTCGGTGTGGGGGCAGGGATATCCCTTGTGCTCATGAGCCGTGTCATCACCCATGCGCTGGAATTTTATACTTTGCCCACCATTTTGTTTTTCATTGGTCTTATTTTGGGCGGCACACCCATGCTGTATAAACGGGTGAAAGGGCACATCAAATCGCCGAGCAATGTGCTTGTGTTTCTCTTGATGTTTGCCCTTGTGGCGGGCATGACCTTTATGGACAGCGGCAACCGCGTGGTGGATTTGACAACGATGAACCCACTCTCTTACGGCCTATTGTTCTTAGCCGGCATAGTGGCGGCGGCCACCATGGTTATTCCGGGCGTGAGTGGCTCTTTCATGCTAATTTTGCTGGGCTATTACGAGCCCGTTTTGAGCACCATCAATGCGCTCACCGCTTTGGAAAATGTGCCGCACAACCTCATCAATTTGGCGGTTTTTGGCCTTGGCATTGCGGTGGGTATTGTGCTTGTGGCAAAGCTGATAGAGTTTTTGATAAAGCGTTTTGAGGTGAAAACATACTGTGGTATTTTGGGCTTTGTGTTCGCGTCGGTGCTGTCCATCTTTGCCAGTGCCATGCAAGATGGGTTGGTTTTCGCACCTTTGCAAGTGGTGGCGGCCGTGGTTTTGTTTGCGGGTGGATTTGTGATAGCACTTAAATTGGGCGAATAATATGGTATAATGGTTGTATAAAAGAAAGTGGCCGGGATTCGTTCTGGGTGGCCGGTGCACAGAGCAGGCCATTTTTTGGGGTGAAATTTTCAAAAGTCAGTAAGGAGAGCGTGTATGCACTATTTGGACAATGCGGCAACCACAAGACCTCACCCTGATGTTGTGCATGAAATGAACCGAGTGCTTTTGGAACATTGGGCCAATCCGTCCTCCTTATATAGGCCGGGCATGGCATCAGAGATGTGCCTTGCCAAAGCGAGGGAAACCGTCCTTTCAGCCATGGAGAAAAGAGCGTCCGGCGCGAGGCTCTTATTCACGGGCAGTGGAACCGAAGCGGACAACATCGCCATCTTAGGTGCGGCGCGCGCGCGCAAACACTGGGGAGACCATTTGGTGGCGCCGGCTTTTGAGCATCCCGGTGTGCATAAAACGCTGTTACACTTGGCAGAAAAAGAGGGGTTTCGCCTAACACTTGTGCCGCCGGATGCAGATGGCAATGTGCGCGAAGAGGCCTTGCTCTCGGCTGTGTGTGAGAAGACGGTGCTTTTGTGTGCCATGCGTTTAAACAATGAAACCGGTGCCGTTTTAAATGTGGCAAAACTGGCAGAGCAGGCAAAGAAAAAAAACAAACGGCTTGCCGTTCACATGGATGCCGTGCAGGCGTTTTGTAAACTGGATTTGGGGCTGGAGGGCGGCAGTGTGGACAGTTGTGCCGTCTCTGCGCATAAACTGCATGGGCCGAAAGGCGTTGGGGCTTTGTGGTTGCGCAAGGGTTTTTCGCTGGATGCAACGTTCTTTGGCGGAGGGCAAGAGTATGGTCTGCGCCCGGGCACAGAAAACCCGGCGGGTGCGGCCGGGTTTTCAAAAGCTGTGGAATTGGCCATGGCCGAGCAAAGCGCAAACGCTTTGAAAATAGAACGGCTTCGCGAACAACTGGAAACAGGGCTGCAAGCCTTGCCGGGGTTTTGTCAAAACTCGCCGAAAGACGGCTGGCCGGGCATTTGCAATTTTAGCTTGCCGCCTTTGCGCAGTGAGGTGCTTTTACATTATTTGGAGGACAAAGGGGTGTATGTTTCCGCAGGGTCCGCTTGTGCGAAAGGGCAAAAAAGCCATACACTATCGGCCATGAACTTGCCAAAGCAACGTATAGAAAGTGCCCTGCGTGTGAGTTTTTGCAGCCAAAACGAAGAAGCAGATGTGCATGCTTTGCTAAAGGGCTTGCAAGAGGGTTTGCAGAAATTGACAAAAGGGCGCTGAAGAGGAAGAAAATATGCGAGAGATTATGATAGCCACAATGGGTGAAATGGCCTTGAAGGGGCTGAATCGGAAGAGTTTTGAAAATGTACTTTTAAAGAATATACGTGCAAAACTGTTCGATCTTGGCCGCTGGGAATTGCGCTCGGCACAGAGTGCCGTGTATATAGAACCCAAAGATGAAGAGGCGCAGGCGAACACCCAAGAGGCCTTTGCCCGCTGTGGGCGTGTGTTTGGCATTGCGGCGTTTACGCGCGCCGCTGTATGCGAAAAAGACATGGATAGCTTGCGCGAAACAGCCCTTGCCTATCTGGGTGAAGAGCTTAAAACGGCCAAAACCTTTAAAGTGGCCGCAAAACGAGCCGATAAAAGTTTTCCCTTGAATAGCCTTGAAATCAGCCGCGAATTGGGCGGGCAAATTTTGGGGGCGTTTCCGCATCTCAAAGTGGATGTGCACACACCGGAGGTGCTGGTGACAGCCGAGGTGCGTGAGACAGCGGCCTACATTCATGCGGGGAAAAAGCGTGGGCCGGGCGGCTTGCCTGTGCACACGAGTGGTCGTGCCGCGGTACTGCTCAGTGGTGGCATCGACAGCCCCGTGGCCGCTTGGCAGATGGCAAAACGCGGGCTTGGCCTTGTGGCGGTGCATTTTGCAAGCCCACCCTACACAAGCCCCAGGGCGGCCGCCAAAGTGCGCACACTGGCAGAAAAACTGACAGCATATGTAGGACCTTTCCCGTATTATGTGGTAGAATATACGAAAGCACAGGAATATTTGCGAGACCATTTGAGCCGGCAGGAATATTTTACCGTGCTCATGCGCCGCAGTATGCTGCGTGTTGCAGAAAAACTGGCACAAAAAGAGGGGGCCGAAGCCCTGATAACGGGCGAGAGTTTGGCGCAGGTGGCAAGCCAAACCCTGCTTGCCCTTGCTGCCACAGACGAGGCACAATCTCTGCCCGTGCTTCGGCCCTGCATTGGCATGGACAAGCTCGAAATCACAGAAATTGCACGTAAAATAGATACATTTGAAACCAGTATTTTGCCCTATGAGGATTGTTGCACCCTGTTTACGCCCCCGCATCCCAAAACAAAACCCAAATTGCGCGAGGTGCACGCACTGGAGGCACAGCTTACGGAATTGCCGATGCTGGAGCAGGTGGTATTGGAAGAGGCAACATTTGAGCTGATGCGGCCCTAAAATTAGGAGAAAGTAAAGATAAAACGGAGGTGAGTGGATTGCGCGCGGAAATTATCAGTGTGGGTACCGAGTTGTTGCTGGGCGATATCGTCAACACCAATGCGCAATTTTTAGCCAGAGAACTTGCCTCGCTTGGTTTCACGGTTTATTATCAGAGCGTGGTGGGCGATAATCCCATGCGCTTGCGCAGTTTGGTGCACGCGGCAAAAGAGCGCAGCGAGGTACTGGTGTTCACAGGGGGGCTTGGTCCCACCGATGACGATTTGACCAAGGAAACCGTAGCCGAGGCCTTTGGAGACAGCCTTGTAAGCGACCCCGAAGAGCTGGCGAAGCTCGAGGTGTTTTTCAAGAGACTCGGGCGCGAGATGGCACCGAACAACCGAAAACAAGCCATGGTGCCGCGCCGTGGGCAGAAGCTAAACAACCCAAACGGAACAGCTCCCGGTGTGATGTTTCGCCAGGGGGGTAAGTATGCCTTTTTGCTTCCCGGGCCGCCGCGCGAAATGAAGCCGATGTTTGAAAACGAAGTGCAGCCGATTTTGGAAGCGTTGCAAGACGGCGCCCTTCGCTCGCACACGTTGCACGTTGTGGGCATGGGCGAAAGCGATGTGGAAATGAAGCTGAAAGATTTTGTGGGCGGGCAAAACCCCACGGTGGCTTTGTATGCAAAAGAGGGCGAGGTGCATGTGCGCGTAACGGCCAAGGCGCAAAGTGCCGAGCAGGCCGATTATATGAGCCGGGAAATGGCAAAATTGGTGCGCGAGGTGCTGGGGGATATCGTATACTCGGATGATGACAGCAGTTTGCCGCAAACCGTGGTGAAGCTTTTGGAATCCAAAGGCGAGAGTGTGGCGTTGGCAGAAAGTTGCACAGGCGGCCTTTTGGCTCAGCGCCTCACAGCGGTGCCGGGTGCCAGTGCGGTGTTTGGCTATGGTGTGGTAAGCTATGCCAACGAATTCAAGCGCAAACTATTAAAAGTGCGTAGAAGAAGCCTATCCCGTTTTGGCGCAGTGTCCGGCAGGGTGTGTGCGGAAATGGCCTTTGGTGCGGCAAAACAGGGGATAGCTGAGTACGGCGTGGGCATTACAGGTGTCGCGGGGCCGGATGGTGGCAGTGAGGAAAAACCCGTGGGGCTTGTGTATGTGGGGGTGAGCCACGGCAACAAGGTATGGATTCGCAAGTTAAATGTGCCAAGCCGCAGTCGTGACTATGTGCGCCACATCGCCACACAAAATGCCTTGGATATGCTTCGCCGTATCGCACTGGGCTTGGAGGTGCCAAGCACGAAGTGTTTCGCCCAAAATCAAAATGCCGATTTTGAGCGAGAGGGCCGCGCACAGTGGCGTGGTGCGGTGGCTTTGCGTGTTTTGGGTGCTGTATTGCTTGCAGCGGCCTTTCTTGTGGGCTCGGTGTTCTGGGCTTATTTTGCGCAGCTAGACACGCAAGAGGAAGGGGTCGTGTTGTTGCCGTTCGTGCAAGGCCTTGAATATGGCACCGAGGCATACACCCTGGCAGTGCAAGCGATAATAGAACAGGAAAAAGCCACAAACCCCGCTGTGGAGGGGTTTGTGGCTTTGCCAAATGGGCTTGTGGAAAGTTTTGTGGTGGAAAGCAGGCAAGAACAAGAGCAGTTGATGCGTGCGGCGGAGCAACCCGACTTTGGCGAAGCGGTGTCGGTTGCCAAGAATGCCACCTTGCAAAAGGGGGGCGAAAATGTGCTTTTGTTTGGGGGAAGCACCCTGCGCCCCATTATGGAGATGGCAAGCCCGGAAAATATGGCACAGGTGAGCAGTTTTACCTATTTCACAGAGGATGAGGTCTTGGAGTATCTTGTGTTTGCAGTGGCCTATGTGGAAGAGGGCGCCTATCAGGAGGACGACTTCAACCCGGCTGTGTTGCAGATAGATTCCTATGCAGACTATATCCGGTTTGTGTTGGGTGCAAAGGGACGCAGTTTGTACACAGTTGCGCTGGATGTGCAGGAAAACGACAGTTTTATGACACTACAAACACAAGACCCGGAGGTGCCGGGACAAAGCTTGTTTTTGTTTGGGCGGCTGCGCCGTGCGGGGGAAACCGCGAGCAATATCGATATACAGCTTGCGGGGCAACCCCTGATGCCGCAAGCATATTATGAAGAACAGGGCTATTCCATGCCCGATATGCAGACGAATTATGAGCGCTGGATGCAAGAGTATCTCGCACAGGGAACAAACAATACCGACTTGCAATTGAGGCAGGGAATGCCGGCCGAGGATATTGCGCCCACCGTGGTGCTTTATCCCGAAACCCAAGCCGAAGAAGAATCGGTGCCGGAGGAAGAGGTTTTGGCCGAAGGGGAAGTGGAAGAGGAGCCGGCAGAGGAAGAAGCCGTGCGCTCGCCTTTTTCGGAAACGGCCGTAACGGTGGATAAGGCTCTTGCCCAAAGTGAGCCAAACTCGGTTTCACAAGCGGTTACACCCAGCTCGTCCTCGGTGGTTGAAGATACGGGGCAAAACGCTGTGGAAAGTGGGTCTCAGGCACTTGCACAAAGCGAAGTGGTGCAAGAGGAGACAGAGGAAGCAGAGGAAGTGCCCTTACAGCCGGTGATTCAGCGGCCCGACCCGCGCTTTTTGGTGGTGCGCATGAATGGTGTTTTGGTGCGAGACACCGTGGCCAATGTATTGGCGGCCATTTGCCAGTATGAGGTAGCCAACGCGCCCGCCGCTGCCGTGGAGGCGCAGGCCATTGCCGTGCATTCGTGGATTTTAAACCAACAGGGTTCGGGCAACCCGGCGCCGGCGGTGCGCGGTGCCGCGCCCGGCACAGAGATGCGCACCCTTGTGGAAGGGGTGCAAAGTTTGGTTTTAAGTGCAGACGGATACAACCCGGCTTTCACACCATGGTTTGTCAGTGCGGCGAATGGAACAAACTCCTCAGAGGACTTGTTTTCGGTGGAGCGAACGTACCTGCAAGAGATACCGGTGGAAAATGAAAACGGAATGTCACAAATACAGCAGGAGGTGGAGTTTTCCGAAGAGGAAATGCTGGCTTTGCTAACGGCAAAGCTGGGTGCAGATGCCGAAACGCTGGGAGAAGCGGAGACATGGTTTTCGGAGCTTTCGCACAATGAAAGTGGATACGTTGTGGGGTTGACGATTTCAGAAGAAAACTGGAGTGGGTTGGAACTTTGGCAAAATGTGTTAAAGAAGGACGGAGAGCCGATTTTGCAAAGCCCGGCGTTTGATGTGGTTTTCAATGGAGGTGTTTTCCGCATTTCTGTATACGGAGAGGGACATGGGTGTGGTTTGAGTCAAACGGGCGCTACGCAGCTGGCAGAACAGGGTGGACAAAGCAGCGAGCAAATTTTGGCACATTACTTTCCCGGAACGGAATTGATAGAATGGGTATAAGCAATACAAAATAGGGAGGCAAAATATGGAAAAATCGAAGGTGTTTTTCACCGATATGCGCTGTGAAATTGGCGAGAACTTGCAACAAAAATTGGACAAACTGATGCTGAAAGCCGGGATAGAAACCATCGATTTTGATGGACGATTTACCGCCATTAAGATGCATTTCGGAGAGCCGGGCAACCTCTCTTTTTTGCGGCCGAATTTTGCTAAAACGGTGGCCGACCGTGTGAAAAAATTGAATGGGTATCCCTTTTTAACCGATTGCAACACCCTGTATGTGGGGCGCCGCGGCAATGCACTGGATCACCTGGGTGCGGCGGCGGAAAATGGTTTCTCCATGCTGTCTACAGGTTGCGAAATCATCATTGGCGACGGGCTGAAGGGCAACGATGAGGCAGAGGTGCCCATAGAGGGTGGAAAACATTTCAAAACAGCTCTCATTGGCCGTGCGGTGATGGATGCCGACATATTCATCTCCTTGGCGCATTTCAAAGGCCATGAGATGACCGGCTTCGGTGGGGCCATCAAAAATACCGGCATGGGCTGCGGAAGCCGTGCGGGTAAAATGCAAATGCACAATGACGGCAAGCCCTATGTTGAAGACTCTTGCCGCGGATGTAAGCTATGTTCCAATTACTGCGCACAAGGGGCCATTCAATACAATGAGAACAGGATGGCACATATTGACAACAATAGGTGTGTAGGATGTGGTCGATGTATTTCGGTGTGTGCCTTTCATTCCATTGTAAGTAAATTCGACAGCAACGGCAAGCTTGTCAATGAAAAAATGGTGGAATACACCAAGGCAGTGCTGGACGGGCGTCCGAATTTCCACATCAACATTGTCAACCAAGTGTCACCCTATTGTGATTGTCATGCCGAGAACGACGCGGCCATTGTTCCGGACATCGGCATGTTTGCCTCATTCGACCCGGTGGCGCTGGACAAGGCGTGCAGTGATGCCGTGAATGCGGCACCACCCATTCCAAACAGTGCATTGGGGCAGGCTACCCACGATGTAGGTGACCATTTTTGCAACATTTTCCCCACCACCGACTGGCGCGGCCAAATTCGCTATGCCGAGGAAATGGGGCTTGGGAACAGTGAGTACGAATTGATACAGATATGATGGGAGGCCAACTGCTTGGGTTTTGTAGATTCAGCAGGAAGGTTCATAGGGGGCCATTGTGGCATAGGCACTAAGTTTTGCAGAAAGAGGGTATTGCAATGTCTGAGTACAGGAACAGCATAGACCATTATGCAGCAGAGCTTAAAAAAAGCAGCTTGACGGCTATTCAACTTTTTTCGGTTGTGGAAAATACACCCTTGTGTGTTGCTTTGTGGAATGCAAAGTGGCAAAATGTATACTGTAACCGCTATACGGCCCGGTTGTTTGGCTCAGAAGAAAGGGACTACTACTTTCAGAATATTGCCCAACTGTCCCCGGAAAAGCAGCCGGACGGAAGGCTTTCGAGTCAGGCAGCCGAAGTGTATATGAAACAGGTGAACGAAAAGGGAACCGTGCGTTTTTATTGGATGCATTGCAAGGCGGATGGCGAGGAAATTCCCACAGAAATTACACTGTACAAGCTGGACGTGCAGGACGGGGATGGAAGTGGTTTGTTGGTTACCTTCATTCATGATTTGCGGGCACAGCTTGCCGGCTATGATGAAAAGGAGCTGATTGGGGGGTTCTTTTTCAACAGCATCACAAACAAAGCCTTGTTCGAAGCTGTGGCCGAGCTGAGTGACGAGTGGTTTTGGGCATACGATATCCAGGCGAGAACCATCCAGTTTTTCGGAAAAGGCCGTGCCATTTTGGGCCTTCCCGCCGAAAAACAACCGTTTCCACAAACGGTTGTTGAAAGTGGTGTTGTGTATCCGGAGGACCTTCCTCACTTCTTGGAAATGAGCGAAGCCATGAAAAAGTGCTTTGAAAAGCCTTTTGATGTGCGTTTTATTTTAACGGATGGATCTGTAAAATACTTCCGGGTGGTTTGGAAAGCTACCTTAGATGCAAACGGAACACCCCTGTTCACCATCGGAAAAACATATGATATCCACGAGCAAAAGTCGCTGGAGGTTCTTTCTCGCACCGATTTGCTAACCAATTGCTTAAACAAGGTTGCCACGGAAAATGCGGTGAAAGAGGCAATAAAAAACGAAAAAAATGGAACACATGCGCTGTTTGTGATCGATGTGGACAATTTTAAAGCCGTAAATGATAACCTGGGGCACCATTTTGGAGATATTGTTCTAAGAGAAATTGCCGCAAACTTGCACACCAACTTCAGAGATGGAGACATCATTGGGCGCATTGGTGGGGATGAGTTTATTGTCTTTGTGCAAAATGTAACGCATGAGCCCGTTTTAGCCAAAAAAGCGAACATCATTTCGCAGGCTTTTCAAAACACATATTCGGGCGAAAACGCCGATTATAAGATTTCGGGAAGCATCGGCATTGCCCTATATCCAAAAAATGGAACCGATTATGAGTCCTTATACAAAGCAGCTGATAAAGCCCTGTATCAATCGAAGATGCAAGGGAAGGATTGCTATACATTTTATTCCGATAAATTGGTTGACGGAACCATGAAAAACCTGACCATTGTTGAAAATGCCAGCAGGCTGGCCAACTCATATTTTGACTCGGAGCTTGTCTCTACCGTGTTTGACATCCTGTATGAATCCAAGGATACAAGCATGGTGCTTAGCACGGTACTGCAGCTTATCGGCAAGCACCTTCATGTGGATAGAAGCTATCTGTTTGAAACGTTCGATGGGGGAAATCACTACAGCGTTACATACGAATGGTGTGAGGCGGGAGTCTCCAAAGAAATAGAGAACTTGCAAAACATTTCAAAAGATACTTTGGGAGACTTTTTCGACAGCTTGGATGAAAACGGCATCCTTTACAGCAACGACATCCATGCGATTGAAAGTGAAGATGCTTATCGGCTTGTGCGTGGGCAGAGCATTCAGGCGTTTTTACTGGTGCAATCGAAGGCAAAAAAATACACGCGCTTGGTGCTGGGTTTGGATGACTGCAAGCATGCACGTGTGTGGAGCGAAAAAGAAATCAACAGTATGCAATATGCTCTCAAAATGGTCTCCATTTTCATCGGTTCGGAAGAGAGAAAAACAACCCTACAAAACCAGGACCTCTTGGGAATTTGTCTGTCTGAGGAGGAAAGGGCTGTTTTGCAAAAACTGAAAGAAAAGGGGATCGGGTTCACAAAGTTGTAGAGATAGGGCAAGCTTGCGAGCTTGTGAACAATGTGTTACAATGACGAATATGTGGAATAGAAAAGAGATAACAAAAGTAGCAAAAGAACAGCTCAAAGCAAACTATCGGAGATGCATCGGGGTATCGCTTCTCCTTTTGGTTGCGGTGGGCGGCTTTCATTTGCCGCGCATTCCAAGCGCCGTGACAGCTATGGGGGAACTGAACTACCGCAGCGTTACGCACACGGAAATTGTGAATGATGTGGCACAAAGCCTTTTTAGCCAGGACCGCGGTTTTGTGGCAGAGATTGGCAATTTCGACCTTGGTTCGGCAGGTGCCTTGGCAACCATTTTTAACAATGCAACCGCTTCGGGCTCGTTTGTGTTTGGGTTGCTCAACTCGCTCAACCAGTTGCTTTTCCACGACAACGTGCTGCCCGGCATCATTTTGGCTATTGGAGCCGTTATTGTATTCATTTATTATGTTTTTGGAAAAAACATATTGCTTGTGGGAAAATATCGCTTCTTTCTTGAAAACCAGTTCTACCGCAAAACATCTGTTTCAAGGCTGTTGTATGTTTATGAAATTGGCCGAATGCGAAAAGTGGCCGGAGTGATGCTTTTACGGGCTGTGTACACAATCTTGTGGTTTTTCACCCTCGCAGGCGGATTTGTGAAGCTTTACTCCTATCGTATGGTGCCTTTTATCGTTGCCGAAAATCCGGATATATCGGCGAGAGAGGCCATTTCGCTGTCTTGCCGCATGATGAACGGCCACAAATGGCATTGCTTTTTATTTGATTTGAGCTTTTTTGGTTGGTTTGCATTGTCGTATGCGAGCTTGATGGTGGCCGATGTTCTGTTTGTTGACCCCTACTACAGTGGCGCAAACACGGCTATGTATATGCGCTTGCGCGCCGGGCTTCTGAAACAAGACCCCACGCTCTCTCGTGTGTTCAACGACCGGCTGCTTACACCGGATAAACCGGAGGACGCTGAATACCCACTGGCTGATTTCCACATACCACCCCTTTTGTCGCGCAGCTGGATTCGCACAGACTACCACCGCCGCTATAAGCTTGAAGACTTGGTGTTTTTGTTCCTCGCCTTTGCGTTCATCGGCTATGCCTGGGAGGTCCTGTACTATCTTGTGGAAACGGGCACCTTTATCAACCGGGGCACCTTGCACGGGCCCTGGCTTCCCATTTACGGCTTTGGTGGGGTGGGGGCTGTGGTTTTATTGCAACACTTTGTAGATAGGCCCGTGCGGTTGTTCTTTTTGTCTATCGCCCTGTGCGGAACGCTTGAATACACCACAGCATGGTTTTTAGAAACATTTTTACACACAAAATGGTGGGACTATACCGGTTACTTTTTGAATATACAAGGACGTGTTTGCCTGGAGGGGCTGTTGTTGTTTGGCGTTGGGTGTGTGGCCGGTGTGTATTTGCTGGCGCCAATGTTCGACGAACGCTTCCGGCACTTGCCCAAAAAACCCAGACGCGTGGCGCTTTTTCTGGGAAGCTGTGTGTTTTTACTGGATGTGCTTTACTCTGTGCAGCACCCCAATATGGCGGCCGGAACCAGCATATAAACCATCCCTTATTTTATGTGCAAAACGGCACTTCTCAATAAATTTCAAATGATAAAGGAGTAGGGCTTATGAATATCCGCACGGCTACGGTTTGCCGGAAAACACGCGAAACCGACATAACGCTTACTTTTACGGTAGACGGTGACGGCACTTGCGATTGCAGAACCGGAATTGGGTTTTTTGACCATATGCTGGAAGCGTTTACAAAACATGGCTTGTTTGAGCTGGATTTGCGTTGTCGCGGCGATTTAGATGTGGATAGCCATCACACCGTGGAAGATGTGGGGCTTGTGTTGGGTGAGGCGTTGGCGCAGGCTCTTGGTGATAAAGAGGGGATTTGCCGCTATGGGCATTTCACCCTGCCCATGGACGAAGCCTTGGTGCTTTGTGCGGTGGACTTATCCGGCCGCTCGTGTTATGTGAGTGATGTGCGCTACACGCAGGCCAGCTTGGGTGCGTTGGACTGTGAATGTTTGGACGAGTTTTTCCGCGCTGTGTCTATGGCGGCCGGCATGAACCTTCACTTGCGTCAATTGAGTGCACCGGGGAACAACCACCACCTCGCTGAGGCCTCTTTCAAAGCATTTGCAAAAGCGTTAGACCGAGCGTGCTCACAAGAAGAACGCCTCAGTGGGGTTTTCTCAACAAAGGGGAGTTTGTGAGTGCCTTATAATTCGTCAAAAAAACCGCCCATCTAAGGCGGTTTTTTTTGATGTTCTAATGGTTGCATCGGTTATAGCAAGGCGGTTTTTTGTGTTTCTATCGCTCTGTTGCCATAAAGAAAAGCGCTAAGGTTCCGGGGCCCGAGTGGCTGCCAATAACCGGCCCCACATGATTGACAATGACCTCTTTCACACCAAACTTCTGTTTCACCTGTTCTTCCACATACCGTGCATCTTCGATGCAATCCCCGTGTGAAATGAATACGGTTTGCTCGCTTGCTTGAATGGCTGTTTCTTCCATGCGTTTCACAATTCCATCCAAGCTTTGGCGGCGGCCACGCACCTTGTCCATGGCAGTCAAATGCCCTTCGTTATCCATATGCAAAATGGGTTTGATATTCAACATGGTGCCCAGCATGGCCGTGGCTGCCGACACACGTCCACCACGCTTTAGGAAACCCAAGTCGTCTACGGTGAACCAATGCGCTACATTCAAGCGGTTTGTCTCCAGCCACTGAACCAGCTCATCGAGGCCTAAACCCTCACGTTTTTTTTGCACGGCCTTGTGCACCAAAAGCCCCTGACCAAGGCTGGCACAAAAGCTGTCCACCACGGCAATGTGGGCTTGGGGATATTTCACTCTCAATTCTTTTGCCATGATGCGCGCAGAATTTACCGTGCCGGAAAGGCCGGAGGAAAACCCGATGTACAAAAGGTCTTTTCCTTGATCCAACACATTGCAAAACGGCTCCATAAAATCATGGGGGTTCAACTGGCTGGTTACAGACATCTCTCCGCCACGCAATTTTTCGTAGAATAACTCCTTGCTCATGTTGCTCCAGTCGGGCAGATTTTCGTAGGTCTTTCCCTCAATTGTGAAACGCAGGGGCATACAGGGAACCCCATATTCCTCGTATTGCTCTAGGGTTAAATCCGCACTGGAATCGGTTAAAATCTCATACTCTCTCATTGTATTCATGACCCTTTCTCGTGGATGGTTTATTTTTCCACCACTTTTGTTGTATCAAAACGGAAAAAACGGGGCAGCCCGTCCTCATAACAAACATCTGTTTTTCCACGGAAAAGGGGCAACAAGTAGTTCACCATTTCCTGTGTTACATTTGTTCCGTCATCGCAAATCCATTCCAACGGCACTTTTTTCTCATGGTTTGCTACCTTGCATAAGTCTTCAAGCTCATAGCGCACTAAATAAGGGTGGTTGGATACGCGCTTGATGCACACCATTTTGTCGCTGATGCCCGCCAACGCCGCCTCCACCGCATAAATACCACACATTTTTGCTTCTTCTAAATCGGTTCCGGAGGCAAGATGCATGGCCACGCGCTGCAAAACACTTGGGTCTACACTGCGCACCTTGAGGCCGGGATACTTCTCTTCCAGGTTTGCCCGCACCATATTGCCCAAGGCATCGGCTACACCGCCAAGCGCCGCATGGCCAAACATATCCACAGCACCGCTGCTTGCCTGTGCCACATAGTCGCCGTTTGCAAGGCGAACGCCTTCGCTCACCGCTACAAGCACACTGGTTTCGCTTTGCAGTTTGTTTTCAACCTGCTCAATAAATTTATCCGGATTAAAGGGCAGCTCCGGCAAATAGATTAGGTGTGGACCGGTAAAACCATGTGCACGCGCCAAAACAGAAGAGGCTGTCAGCCAACCGGCGTTGCGCCCCATCACTTCCACAATGGTAACAGACGGAATGGGATACACGGCCGTATCGATCATGAGCTCCGAAAAACTGGCCGCCACAAAACGTGCCGCTGAACCAAAACCCGGTGTGTGGTCGGTTTCCATAAGGTCGTTGTCGACCGTTTTGGGAATACCGATGCACTTGATGTCTTCGCCTTTTTCATGAAAATAGGCCGACAAACGTGAGATGGTGTCCATTGAATCATTGCCGCCATTGTAGAAAAAATAACCGATGTCATAGGCTCTCATGATTTCGAGGACTTGGTCATAGAGATGTTTTGCATCGGGCTTCAATTTGAAGCGACAAGACCCCAAAGCCATTGCAGGTGTATGCATCAACAATTCATAATCTTTTGCCGTTGTCATTTGTTCGGAAATGTTGATGATTCTCTTTTCAAGCATTCCTTGCAATCCGTTTAAAGCACCGTAAACCGTGCCAATCTCATTTGCTGCCATCGCACGCTGCACAAGACCCGATAAAGAGGAATTGATTGCCGGAGACGGCCCCCCCGACTGTGCAACCATAACATTTTTCATCTTACACCCCATCCTTTCCAAACTAGACTCATTTTTCTATTTTACCATGCCATTTCTCATGATTCAAGGAATACTTTTTATCCCGGCGGTGTATCGAAAGGATACCCACTTATGTGCGCCCGGTAGATCCGAAGCCCCCGTGGCCTCTTTCGGTTTCCTCCAGCGTTTCACAAGGCACGAATTCGGCCGCCACTACGGGCACTACCAAAATTTGAGCAATGCGCTCTCCGTTTTGAATTTCCACCTCATCCTTGGAGACGTTGCTCAAGGCAACACAAATTTCACCGCGATAATCGCTGTCTATAACACCAACCCCATTTGAAAGTGCCAGCCCACGTTTGGTTGCAAGGCCGCTACGTGCGAAGAGCAAGGCCACATATTCTTCGCTGGGCAATTCCATTGAAAATCCAGTGGGAATCAGGGCACGCTCCAACGGTGCAAGACGAAGCGAAGGCTCGTCTAAACAAGCGCAAAGGTCTGCACCGGCCGAGCCCTTTGTGGCACGCTGTGGCCACTTGGCCCCTTTTCTCAACTGCTGTAACTTCACTTGCATACAGGGTATCGTCTCCTTTTCTATGGTGCACATCGTGTCAATTTTAATCCATGTTTGTGCTACGGTTTTTGCGTTAGGCCTGTGTGCCGTGGTCAAAAAGCCCACGGGTGAAGTTGCCTGTGCCGGCGCGGCCTTCTTCAAAGGCCAAAAGAACATCTTTGGCCTTTTCGCTTGTCTCGTTTGTAAAGTATAACAGTGCTCGGTCTGCCGGGCATTCATGCAAACGGTCTGCCAGCCACAGTGGAACCGGGTTGTATACGCTGCGCATTCCCTCTTCACAGGACATACGAAAGCGTTTTCCCTTGCGGTCGGTCAAAAATACTTCGCCTTGGCATGTTTCGCAATCGCGCCTGCTTTGACGCATCGGGCATGCCCGTGTCAACATCAGCGGAAAATGCCCGTATGCCGGCATTTCTATAAGCAGTGTGCCTGCACATGCCCGAGACAGGGTGTGTGCCTGCGCTGCGCTGAGCTCCACAGACAGGGTGAGTGCCGAAAAACCTAGGCTGTGCAAAAAATTTGCCGATACCGCATTGGTGACATTGAGGCCAAAGCCGCCGGTTAAAGGTACGCCTTCACACAGCTTCCACTGCCCAACGCCCTGTGCTTCTACGGCCGAAAAACCGAGTTCTGCAGCTTTGAGGATGGCCGTTCGCACACCGGTTTCCTCTTTTTGTTTTATAAATCGTGGCAGGGAAAGGCGCGTTTTGTGGCGCAATTCTACTGGCACATGCGCAGCTTCACTGAGGGGGAAAACCAATACATCACACCGGTTTTGCGCCTCTTTCGGCATTTGCGCCACAGCAGAAAAGCGTGCACATAGCCCCTGAACGCGCCTGCTGGAAGTGCTCTTTGGCAGGGGAAGAGTTGGCGTTCTCATTGGCTCTTTCACGGGTACTTGCTCGCGAAAATGCAACAACTCTTGCAAAGCATCGCGTCTTAAGGCATTCACAACAGAGACAGGCACGTGAAAGCGGCCCTCATTGTGTATCTGTAGTGCCTTTGCATAAAAGGGTGTTCCACCTGTTTTTTGTAGCGCTTGCTCCAGGGCAGGGGGCTGGTTTGCCAAAGCCAAGGGGAGTTCTTGCCGTTTCATTGCCGTATTCTCGCCGTCGCACACACGCAAACAGACAGCATTTTGCTCCACACGAAGAGCCATATCCACCGGTACCCGTGCCCGCTCGCGCCGATACAATTCCCTCGCTTTCGGCAGGGCTTTTCTACTTTGCACTGCCGCTTGCTCATCGCGCCGCCCCAGCATTTCCGATCCCGTCTTGCCGCCATACCAACCGCGGGTAAAGGCACCGCGGCTAAAAACCTCACGCAGAAAATCCGCGTCGTAATCCTGCCCCTCGCGTGCTTTCAAGGCGGCCTCCACGGTGGCGGCAACATATTCGGCACCGCGTAAACGGCCCTCAATTTTTGCCGAAACCACACCCATTTTTTGCAATCTCGGCAAGGCTTCTAAAACGGAAAGGTCTTTCAAAGACAGTGCATATTGCGTTGTAGCCGCTTTTGTGCCCTCGCGATCACTGCAAAACGGCAGACGACACGGTCCCGCACAAGCTCCCCGGTTCCCGCTCCGTCCGCCCAAAAAAGCACTAAAATAACATTGACCCGACACCGACATACACAAAGCGCCATGCACAAAAACTTCGAGTTCTATCGGGGCGTGGGCCGCGATGTGCGCAATTTCCTCTTCACGCAATTCTCGCGCTAAAATAACACGGGAAAACCCAAGCTCTGCCAGTTTTTGCACACCGGCTAAAGAATGTACACTCATCTGCGTAGAGGCGTGCAAGGTTAACTGCGGTGCCACCTGTTTTGCCAGCGGCACGGCGGCCAAATCTTGCACAATGGCCGCATCGCACCCAGCCCTCCAAGCCGTGTGCAATGCATTCGCAAAGGCAGTTTCTGCACCGGCAAACACCAATGTGTTCAGTGCCACATACACCTTACAGCGGCGTGCATGGCAAAACGCAACGGTTTCAAAAAGGTCGCTCTCATCAAAATTGCCCGCGCCGCGCCGTGCGTTGAATCCGCGCAGGCCCAAATACACGCTGTCTGCGCCGCTGAATACGGCAGCTTTTACCATTTCGGCATCTCCTGCCGGGGCCAATATCTCTATTTTTTCCGGCCTTGAACACATTTACAAGTCCTCAATGCCAAGCTGGCCGTCCTGCTGTGGTGCCGCATTTTCCGGCGCCGGCATGCGCTGCCCCTTTTGCCCTTTTCCCTCGTAATAAGACAACTCGTTGCGCAAACGCTCCACTTCCACACGCGCCTCTTCCGCTGCCATGCGAGCCTTCGCGGCATCCTCTAAATAGTCTTGTATCTGCACACGCATATTGTCTGCCCCAAAGGCATTTTTCTCGGCCTCGTCCAAATAACCCAAGGCTGTAATAACAGCCGCCGCCGCCACGGAGGCATTGGGTGTGTCTATCATCACTTGGTTCATATCCGCATCCAATTTCTCTGCGAGCCCAAGAAGATACTCAGCAGAATCATTTGTGGAAACCAGATAACTTGAACCGCAAATTTCCAATTTTACTCTTTGGGACGGCATGCTTGCAAACCCTCTTTCTGTTTTATTCTGTGCAAAAGGCTCGCTTTGCGAAAAGCCTTTCTTGTTTAATTAAGCCAACTATTAAACAGTATAAACCATAACCCGCTCTTTTGAAAAGCTTTTTTCGTTTCTTTGTGGCAACTTTTCACCATTTTATTGCGGCACAAGGATATCTCATCTTTCTACCCAATGGGCTCGGTGTTCACAATTGCATTGTTCTCTTTTGGAAATTCTAGGCAAATTAACCAAAATTTATCGATTCTTTTTTTCAACAAAAATACATAATATTCGTTTTTACGTATTTTATATTTTTTGGCGCAGCTTGCAATCAAAAGCACCTATAGGGTATAATGAAAATGCTAAGACCTTTGTTGTTTTGCGGTTTTCATTTCTACGATACAAATTCCATACATTTTCAAAAATATTGCCCCGCACTACATGAACCCTTTCTCTAGAAACGGAGGCACTTTGTGAAACAAAAATTGGGACAGAACATCGGAAAACAAGAGTTTGAAGAACGCGTTCAAGGATATTTGTTCAGCGAATTTAGCACAGACTTAGAATCGGCTACTTTGGAGCAAATTTACCGCTCGCTCGCCCGCGTAACGCGCAAAATCCTCAGTGATGGCCGCAAGCAGTTTATGGCGCATACCTATGGCACCAACGGCAAACAGGTGTATTATTTGTGCATGGAATTTTTGCTTGGACGCAGTCTGCGAGACAATTTGTCAAATTTGGGCCTTGAAGAGGTGGCGCGGCAAGTGCTTAGCGAGCACGAACTGAAGCTGGACACCGTGTATGAGTCGGAGCCGGACGCCGGGCTTGGCAACGGTGGGCTTGGCCGGTTGGCCGCTTGTTATCTAGATGGCATGGCCACCACACAAGTGCCGGGACAGGGCTATTCCATCATGTATGAGTATGGCATTTTCAAACAGCAAATTGTGGATGGTTGGCAGCATGAAATGGCCGACGACTGGTTGCCCAGTGGTTCCATTTGGTTTAAACAACACCAAGACGCCACCATTGATGTGCGTTTTGACGGCGAAGTGGAAGAGAGTTGGGACGGCAATTTCCACCATGTGATACATAAAAACGCCACCGTGGTGAAAGCGGTTCCGCATGATATGTTCATCTCCGGTTACGGCTCGAACGGCGTGTCGAAACTGCGCCTTTGGAAGGCCAAGGCACCGGGTTTTGATATGCAGGCATTCAATGCAGGGGATTACTACGATGCCATGACGCAAAATGCCAATGTAGAGCTTATTTCCAAAGTGCTGTATCCAAACGACAACCATATAGAAGGCAAGATTTTGCGCCTGCGCCAGCAGTACTTTTTGTCTTGTGCATCGATAGGCGATATTGTGCAGCAACATCTTGAGCAATACGGCACCATAGACAACCTGCCGGACAAGGTGGCCATCCACATCAACGACACGCACCCAACGCTTGCCATTCCGGAGTTGCTTCGCATTTTGCTGGACAACTGCGGTTTCAGCTGGGAGGTGTCGTTTGACATTACAAAGCGTACCTTTGCCTACACCAACCACACGGTTATGAGCGAGGCCTTGGAAAAATGGCCCTGTGATTTGTTTAAGCGTGTTTTACCGCGTATTTATCAAATATTGCAAGAGATGGACCGCCGCGCACGTGCCGACTTTGAAAAAGCTTTCCCGGGCGACCTTGGGAAAATTGATTATATGGCCATGATTCATGGCGGTGAAATTCGCATGGCCAACATTTGTTGCTATGCTTCACATTCCATCAATGGCGTGTCGAAACTGCACAGTGAAATCATCAAGGAAACCGTGTTCCACGACTATTATCTTTTCTGCCCCGAAAAATTCACCAATGTAACAAACGGCATCGCCTATCGCCGCTGGCTTTTGCAGGCAAACCCAAACCTGACAAACTTTTTGGAAGAAGTGATTGGCGATGGGTTCAAAACAGATGCCTCTGAGTTGTCCAAGCTATTCTCTTATCGAAACGATGAAGAAGTGCTCGCACGTTTGGCAGAGGTGAAACACCAAAACAAAGTGATTTTTGCAGACCGTATTCAAAAAATATACGGCATTTCCATTGATCCTTCCAGCATTTTCGACTGCCAGGTAAAGCGTATGCATGAGTATAAGCGCCAGCACTTAAACGCTTTGAGCATTGCGTGCGAATATCTCTACTTAAAAGAGAATCCAAACGCTGACTTTGTGCCCAAAACCTACATTTTTGCGGCCAAAGCAGCCAGTGGCTATTACATGGCAAAACAGATGATTCGTCTCATTTGGCAATTGGGCGAGCTCATAGAGGCAGACCCCGTGGTGCGCAAAAAACTGCGCATTGTATACCTCGTCGATTACAACGTTACCACGAGCGAGCTTCTCATGCCGGCCAGCGAAATTTCAGAGCAAATCAGTTTGGCCGGCACCGAGGCCTCCGGCACGGGAAACATGAAATTCATGATGAACGGTGCCTTGACTTTGGGCACCTTGGACGGTGCCAACATCGAAATTGCCGAGGCAGCCGGGCACGAAAACTTTATTCAATTCGGCATGCTCAGCGAAGAGGTGAACAAGCTAAAACAGCAGGGATACAATCCGGCCACATACGTTGCCCAAGCGCCCATGGCCGATGAGGTGCTCCATTTCTTGTCTCGAGGCTGGAGCGGTGAAAATTTCCAAGAGATTGCAGAAAACCTGCGCACACAGGATCCCTATATGGCTATGGCCGATTTTGCCGATTATCGCAAGGCACAAGAGCGCGTTTCAGAATTGTATCGCGACAAAAAAACCTTTATGCAAATGAGCCTTTCCAACATCGCAGGCAGCGGTATTTTTGCCGCCGACCGCGCCGTTTTGGAATACGCCAAAAATATCTGGGACGCAGCGCCTGTAAAATGGTAACACACCCCCATCTTGGCAATTGTGCCAAGAGAGAGTACGGGAGGAAAACAAAGTATGTCTGCCATTTTCAACAGCCAAGACAAGGCCTATAAAACACCCTTCGGTGCCGTTAAAACAAACGAAGAGGTCACGTTTACTTTGCGCGTGCCTGCGGATTTTCACTGCAAAACACCCTATCTGTTTTTGCAACCGGATGGCTGCGAGGCAAAACAACTTTTGCTCGATTCTATTGGCTCGCAAGACGGGTGCGATTTGTTCCGTATTTCCCTGCGGTTGCAGGATGCCGGTGCCTATTTTTATTGGTTCGATTTGTACACAGGGTACCGCAAGCTTTATGCAGGGCTTTTGGGGCAGGCGTATCTTACCACCGGCGATGGCATGGCCTACCAGCTTACGGTGTACGAGCCCGAGTTTTCTGTGCCGAGCGAGCTTTTGGGCGGAGTGATGTATCAAATTTTCCCGGACAGGTTCCAAGAGGGAAACCCACAAAAACCTTTGCCCTATTATGAACGAATCTACCGAAAAGACAAGCGCCGAGAACCCTACTTCTGGCCGCTGAATACCGCACACGGCCATTTGACCATGGATTATTTCGGTGGGGACCTGGTTGGCATTGAACAGCGCCTGGGATATCTCAAAACTTTGGGGGTCACTTGGATTTATCTCAATCCCATTTTTGAGGCCCACTCAAACCATCGCTACAACACGGCCGACTATATGAAAATTGACCCCTACCTTGGCACAAATGATGATTTTGTGCGGCTTTGTAAAAGGGCGGGCGAATATGATATGCGCATTCTTTTAGACGGCGTATTCAGCCACACAGGGGCCGACTCCCTCTATTTCAACCGAGAGGGCCGCTACCCCACTTTAGGCGCATGGCAAGGGCCCAAAAGCCCCTATCGCAACTGGTATAAGTTCCATCCGGACGGCAGCTACGACAGTTGGTGGGGGTTTGATACTTTGCCTGCTTGCAACAAACACAACCCGGAGTTTCGCCGTTTCATCTGTGGCGAAGGCGGTGTGATTGAACACTGGTTGTCGCTGGGTGCCTCTGGTTTCCGTTTGGATGTGGCAGATGAATTGCCGGATGATTTTATCGAGGAAATTCGTACATCTGTGAAGCGCTTTGGCGAAGACAAATTGTTGATTGGTGAAGTGTGGGAGGATGCCTCAAACAAAGAAGCCTACGGTGTGCGCAGAAAATACTTTTTAGGCCATGAATTGGACGGTGTGATGAATTACCCGTTCCGAAGTGCCATCTTGCGTTTTTTGCACGACAAAGATGCCTCCCAGTTTGCTCACTCGGTGATGAGCATTTGCGAGCACTATCCCCCGCCGGCACTTTCCGCTTGCACCACGCACCTGTCCACACATGACACAGAGCGTGCCATCACCGTGCTTGCAGACGAGCCCACCGATGAGCACGACCGCAACTGGCAAAGCGGCCGCCGCTTGGATGCAGCCGGTTATGAATACGGTATTCGGCTTTTGCAATTGGCCTTTGTTTTGCAATTCACCTTGCCCGGTGTTCCCTGCCTTTACTATGGAGACGAAATTGGGATGCAAGGCTACAAAGACCCGTTTAACCGTGGTTTCTTCGATTGGAGCAGCAGCGAATCGCGCCTGATTGAACTCACAATGTCACTTTCTGCTTTGCGCAGCGGCTGTTCTGCTTTCGCAGGGGGGCGCATACATTTTACACACTGTGCTCCCGGGGTTCTTTGTTTTGAACGCAAAGATGATGCTTCTGTAGCGGCTGTGGCACTGAATTGTTCCGGACGTGGCGTTCAAGTAAAGCTGCTGGGCGAAGAAATTCATTTGCCCAATATGGGCTATGTTTGGCGTTCTAAAAAAAGTTCGGTGTAGCCCGGCCGTACGTCGCACATTATTTAATTTGGGAGGGTCTATGTCCCTGATTTTGGCTTCACAAAGCCCTCGCCGCAGGGCGTTATTGGCTTTGCTCACAAAAAATTTCACGGTTTCGGTTTCCCCGGTAAACGAAGACTCTTTTTCGGCAAGCTCCCCGGCCTCGCTCTGTGCGTGCCTGGCAAGCGAAAAAGCCACCGCCGTTTTTTCCAAGTTTCCGCATGCGGCGATTTTGGCTTGCGACACCGTTGTGGATTTGGATGGCAGGGTACTTGGTAAACCCAAAGACCATTACGAAGCGGTTACCATGCTTACCGCTTTGAGTGGCCGCCGGCATGAGGTGCACACCGGTGTTTGTCTGTTGCAAAAGGATAAAGAAGCACGCAGCTTTGTTGAAACCACACATGTGGTTTTCGATTCTATCCCCAAACAAGAGATAATGGATATAGCCGAAACCACCGAGCCCTATGACAAGGCCGGTGCCTACGGAATTCAAGGCTGGGCCGCACGCTTCATCCCTCGTATAGAGGGTTGTTATTACAATGTAATGGGTTTGCCTGTGGCCTCATTGCAAAAGCTTCTGGCACAGGAAAACCTTTTGTAGCTTTTTTCAACCTTCTAAGGGCACAAATTCACAAGTTTTTGCAAATTCACACATTTTTAGATATCTGACACAAAATTTACTTGTTTTGTAAAGAGTTTTCTGTTATAATAGCGATAGTCAGCAGAATGACACTCCTTCGACAGGTGAATTACCCATTTTGTGTGTTTTGTGTTTTTGCATTCATTTCAAAATCGGAGGTAGACACCTGCCATGAGTACGGTTATATTCACCTTTGTTTCAGGAAAAGGTGGCACCGGCAATAGCACTGTTTGCGTGCTTTGTGGGCAAGCCTTGGCCGCACTTGGGAAACGTGTTTTATACATCGAGCTTAAGTTCGCATTGCGAACGGCCGATTTCATCGCCGGCATGGCAAAGCATGTGGTTTACGATTTGTCGGACGTGATGCAAAATCGATGCTCGTATGAAAAAGCTATTTTAGAACACCCTCGGCAACCAGGGTTTTATTTGCTGTTCGCCCCTTACGAGGACAATTTGTTTGGGAAAAAAGAGCTAACAAATTTGCTCTCTCAATGTCATGGGCATTATGATTTCATTTTGTTGGATGCTCCATCCGGCCTCGACGAGGGGTTTGCTCTTGCCACAGAAAGTGCAAATCAAGCCATATTTGTGCTCACACCGGACCCGGCGGCCTTGCGTATTGGGAACCTTTTGGCAAACCAACCGGAGCTGGAACAAAAGCCCATGCGCATGATTTTGAACCGCGTTGTGCCGCAAAGAGCTTTGGCACCGGGTGTGTTGCGGGATTTAGATGAGGCCATTGATATGGCCGGCATACAGCTTTTGGGGGTTATTCCCGATTCTGCCGCTCTACAAGTTGCCACCACAGGGGGTGCTGTTTTGCAAAAACATCAACCGGAAGCACGGATTTTTGATGCCATTGCACAGCGCATTTTAGGCAAGAATATTCCCTTACTCTTTCGGTAATACGCTTACAAACAACCCATTTTGATTGGGCTTGAACGATAGGAGAAATGCATCATGAATATCGCACTGACCGCCCACGATTCCAAAAAAGAGCTGATGGTTCAATTTTGCACCGCCTATATTCACACACTCAACAAGCATACCCTGGTAGCCACCGGCACAACCGGTAAGCTGATAGCAGAGGCCACAGGGCTGAATGTGCACCGTTTCCTTTCCGGAATCCATGGCGGTGCCCAGCAAATTGCCGCTCGTGTAGCCTGCAATGAAATTGATATTTTGCTTTTCTTCCGAGACCCTATCAACAAAAATCCCGGAAACCCGAGTGAAACCGAGCTTTTGCACCTTTGCGATATGCACAGCATTCCTCTGGCCACCAATATTGCCACGGCCGAGGTAATTATTCATGGCCTGGCACGTGGCGATTTGGATTGGCGCGATATTGTGAACCCAAAAGAATAGAAGGGAAGACTTCTTTTTGGCCTATCGAATCGGACGGTGTTTTTTAGCGTGGTAGGAAGGTTTTCAGGACCATGCCTATGGCACCCTCCTGTTTTCGGTGGGCTTATTTTGTTTTTATGCTCTATACCTCTCGCTTTTTTTGGAAAAAACCTGTATGATAGAAAATAGCCCACAATCAATTGTGGCGCAGATTTGTTTTGCAAGGAGATAGGAATGGCCAATAAATATATAAAACCGCGTGGAACGGAAGACATTTTGCCAACTGAAAGCTGGAAATGGCAAGCTTTAGAAGCCACGATGAGCCATGTGGCACAGCGCTTTGGATATTTTGAAATGCGCACGCCCACATTTGAAGACACAAACCTGTTCGCGCGTGGTGTGGGTGAAGGCACCGACATCGTCTCTAAAGAGATGTATACCTTTGAAGACAAGGGGAACCGCAGCATCACCCTTCGGCCGGAGGGTACCGCCGGTGTGGTGCGCGCCACTTTGGAAAATGGTCTTTTAGCCAGCAGCCCATTGCCCTTAAAAAGCTATTATCTACAAAGCTGCTTTCGTTATGAACGTGCCCAAAAAGGGCGGTTGCGAGAGTTTCACCAATTTGGCGTAGAGTGCTTTGGCACACAAAGCCCTGCCGCAGATGCAGATGTGATGGCTCTTGCCGATGCCCTTTTTTGCGAGCTTGGCATTCGAAAACACATCACACTAGAGGTGAACAGCCTAGGATGTCCAGCCTGTCGCCCTGCTTATTACAGTGCGCTGAAAGCGTATTATGAAGGGCACAAAGAGCAGCTTTGCGCAACCTGTCTCGAACGGTTGGAGCGCAACCCTCTGCGGCTTTTGGATTGCAAAGAGACGCGATGTGCCGCCCTTGCGAAAGAGGCGCCGGTCGGCCTCGATTATCTTTGCGAGGATTGCAACCGACATTTCGAGGAGACAAAACAAATTTTAACCAATATAGATGTGGAATATCGCGTGAATGCGCGCATTGTGCGCGGGCTTGACTATTACACAAATACCGTTTTTGAATTCATTGCCGAAGGTGTTGGCACACAGGGAACGGTTTGTGGTGGCGGCCGCTACAATGGCTTGATTGAGCAGTTGGGTGGCGCGGCCACGCCGGCGGTTGGGTTTGGTATGGGTGTGGAGCGGCTCTTGATGCTTTTGGAGGAACAAAACGCCTTGCCAAAACAGCCCACAGGGCCCGATATCTACCTTGTGGCAGCCGACTCGGCCGGTTTGTCGATGGCTTTGGCGCTTACGGCCGCCTTGCGCCGTCAAGGTTTTTATGCAGAATGTGATATTGCACAGCGCAGTGTGAAGGCTCAAATGAAAGCCGCGGGGCGTTTGCGTGCACGTTTTTCTATGGTGCTGGGAGAAGCCGAGGTACAGGCCGGTATGGCAGAGCTGAAAGATATGAATGGCGGCGAGCCACAGCCGTTTTCACTGAAAGAGGCGGTGCAATCGCTGAGAAGGGCGTGTGGCGCGCTCGGTATGAGGGAGGAATAAAAATGGAACAAATGGGAGTTTTGCGTCGCACACACTATAGCGACGCGGTAAATGAGTCTTTGATTGGCCAGACGCTTACGCTTGCGGGCTCTATTGCAAAAAGCCGCGATCTTGGCGCGATGATTTTTGCTGACTTGCGCGATGGGCATGGCCTTGTACAATTGGCTTTTGGAGACGGCACAGACACGGCCGTTTTTGAAAAGGCGCGCAAGCTGAAAGCGGAATATGTGGTGATGGCAAAAGGGACACTGCGCCTGCGCGAAAGCCCCAACCGCGATATCCCCACGGGCCTTGTGGAACTTTTTGTAGAAGACTTACGCATTTTAAGCGAGGCGGAAACACCGCCGTTTGAAGTGCGTGACGATGTGCACGTGAACGAAGAGTTGCGCTTGCGTTACCGTTATTTGGATTTGCGCAGAGACGGCCTGCACAGCATTTTACGCCTGCGCAGCGAGGTGTGCCGCTGCGTGCGCGACTATTACTACAGCGTACACTTCGACGAGGTGGAAACCCCGATGCTGATAAAATCCACACCCGAAGGTGCGCGCGATTATCTGGTGCCCAGTCGTGTGCAGTCCGGCTCATTCTATGCCTTGCCACAAAGCCCGCAAATTTATAAGCAAATTCTTATGCTCAGCGGTTTCGACCGCTATTTCCAAATTGCCCGTTGTTTCCGTGATGAGGATTTGCGTGCCGATCGCCAGCCTGAGTTCACACAAATCGACATGGAAATGTCCTTTGCGGATGAAGAGGATGTGCAAAGCATCAATGAAGAGCTTGTGAAAGCCGTGTTCCAAAAATTCATGAATGTGGACATTCCAACGCCCTTCCCTCGAATGTCTTACACAGAAGCCATGCAACGCTTTGGCAGCGATAAGCCGGATACACGCTTTGGTTTGGAATTGTGTGACGTGAGCGAGGCCGTGCGTGGTTGTTCTTTTGGCGTGTTCACCGGTGCACTTGAAACTGGCGGCAGCGTGCGCCTTATCAATGCGAAAGGTCTCGCCGGAGAGTTGACGCGTAAAAATATTGACAAGCTGACCGATGTGGTGAAAACCTATGGCGCAAAAGGGCTTGCCTTTACACGTTTGGAAAAGGAAAAGGAAAGTTCCAGCTTTGAAAAATTCCTTAGCGAAAGCGAAATTGCCGCTGTGCGCAGTGCGGCCGGTGCAGAAACAGGTGATGTGCTTTTGCTTGTGGCCGACAAAAACAGTGTTGTGTTTGCGGCACTTGGTGCTTTGCGCTTGGCCATTGCCGAAAAATACAAACTCCTGCCGGAGAACCAATACAATTTCCTCTGGGTAACCGATTTCCCGCTCTTTGACTTTGATGAGGAAAGTGGACGCTATGTGGCCATGCACCATCCCTTCACAATGCCAAAAGATGAGGACTTGGATAAACTTTCGCAAAATCCCGGGGATTGTAAGGCCAAAGCCTATGATATGGTGGTGAATGGTGTCGAGCTGGGTGGTGGCTCTATTCGTATCAACAGCCCCACTTTACAGGCGCAAATGTTCGATTTAATGGGAATTGGCGAGGAGGAAGCACGCCAAAAATTCGGGTTCCTCATGGATGCTTATCATTATGGGGCGCCACCGCACGGCGGCATGGCCTTTGGCCTCGATCGTTTCATTGCACTTCTGGCCGGATGCGATTCCATCCGCGATGTAATCGCCTTCCCGAAAGTGCAAAACGCGGGCGAGCCCATGAGCGGTTGCCCTGATATTGTGGATACAAAACAGTTGGAGGAGTTGTCCATTGCCCTTGTGCAAAAAAAGAGTGAGGGATAAACGCTGAAAAGAGATAGATAGAAAAAGGCCGTGGGGCATTGCCCCGCGGCCTTTTTCTTGCAGGAAGCACCTGCCGTATATCATTTTCTGTAAGCACGCCTTCGGCGCAGGTACCAAACAGCCAAACCTGCCCAGATGCCAAGCGAAATCCACTGGCTTGTGGAAAACAGCCACACACCCCGCAGAGTATCCCCGCGAAAGAACTCCAAAAAGAAACGAAAAGTACTGTACAAAATCAAGTAAAGAGGGAAGGCTTTGTAAGCATTTTCTTTACCCCAGCGGAGGGCTAAGATGGCCAACAAGACAAACAAGAAAAAATTTGCGCCCATTTCCAGCCCTTGTGTGGGGAACAAGAGTACACCGTTCGGCGCTACAGGCGATTGGTGGAAGGAATAGCCAAAACCGGACTCCACCCCCCAGCAACAACCAACCGAAAGGCACCCCGTTCGCCCAAACAGATGGAAAAGTGGAATGGCAGGGGTGCAAATGCCCCCGGCAAGCCGAAGGGACAATTTAAAATGGCGGCAATAGCAAACCACGGAAAATATGGCACCAAATAAGCCACCGTAAAACACCATGCCACCAAACAACAGAGACAAAACAAAAGGCAAATCCTGCCAAACGGAGGCCTCCATTTGTAAAATTTGCGGCAGGGTGACCAGTACATACAAAATTTTGCCACCCACAATGGCACCCAGAGGAGCCAAAATAAGCAGATACACCAAATCCTCTGTGGGAAAAGTGCCAAGCCGGCCGCTGCGGTTTACCAAAAGCACATAGACGGCCGCCAGCGCAAGGCCCACAAAAGAGAGAACCGCATAGCTTGGCACGGAAAAGCCAAACACCGGGATATACGGGAACATAGAAATCTCCTAACCATTTAAAAAGCGTCCCTGCACAATTTTACAGGGACGCTCAAAAGCATATACACACTTAATAAACACTCATTTCCGACGCCCCAATTGCCCCAAGGCAAGCCAAGGTGGCAACACCGATACACGCAATCCAGAAAATGCCCATCACCACCTGAATGACCACACTGGCAACACAACAAATCAGGCCCGCTGTGGCCGTGCCGGCTTGCGCTTTTGGCGCTTCCTTACGTCCGAGAATGCCAAGGATAATGCCGATGATACCCCCAAGGAAGGCCAACGGGGATGCAATCAAATATAAAATGTAGCCCACATAGGGAATATAGCTGATGATGAAACCGAAGAAATACATGGCCAAAGAAATGATGCCCAGCACCAGTGCAGCCGTTGCTTTTCCTTTCCCGGGATAGTCTTTCTTGCCGGAGTCCATATTCACCACCACTTGCTGTGGTACGGTATAGCCGGGCGGTGGAGGGGCATATTGGTTTCCCTGTTGACCCGGATAAGGCTGAGTATATTGCGGCGGTGGGTTTTGCCCGTAGTTCTGCCCATAATTTTGTCCCTGCTGTCCGTTATCTTGTCCGGGATAGTTTGGGTTATTCATCGTTGTCAAGCCCCTTTCTGAAGTAAAAGTATACAGTTATTATAACGTAAAACAGTGCAAATTACCAGTCTTTTTTGAGTTTCATACGTAAACTTGCCCAAACCATGTGCCGAATTGACAAGGCGGCAACGGTTTGGGCAAGCAAAGCATTTACCTATTTCTGGTTTTGAACAGTGCCTTTAGCGCGGGTTTTTCACGGCGGCTTGTGCGGCTGCCAAGCGTGCAATGGGCACGCGGAACGGCGAGCAGCTCACATACTCAAGGCCAATGGCATGGCAGAATTCCACGCTGGTGGGGTCTCCGCCGTGCTCACCGCAAATACCAAGGTGCAGGTTTGTGTTGGCGTTGCGGCCTTTTTCTACAGCCATTTTCACAAGTTGTCCCACGCCCTTTTGGTCGAGATGGGCAAACGGGTCACTCTCATAAATTTTGCTCTCGTAGTAGTAGTCGAGGAACTTGCCGGCATCATCACGAGAAAAACCGAAAGTCATCTGGGTGAGGTCATTTGTGCCAAAGCTGAAGAAATCAGCTTCTTGGGCAATTTCGTCGGCCAACAGCGCAGCACGCGGAATTTCAATCATGGTGCCCACTTCGTAGGTCATGTCGCTACCGGCGGCGGCAATCAAGGCATCGGCGGTTTGCACCACAAAATCTTTCACATATTTCAGCTCGCGTACTTCGCCCACAAGCGGAATCATAATTTCCGGCACAATTTTGATGCCCTTACGTTTCGACACTGCCAAAGCTGCCGAAATTACAGCCGTGGTTTGCATTTTGGCAATCTCAGGGTACGAAACCGACAAACGCACACCACGGTGGCCCATCATCGGGTTAAACTCGTGCAGGCTTTCAATCACCGTGTGCAAAGCTTCACTTGTCATGCCAAGCTCTTTGGCAATTTCGACAATGTCGCATTCCTCTTGCGGCAGGAACTCGTGCAGCGGTGGGTCGAGATAGCGAATCACCACAGGGCGCTCGCCCATCACTTCATACAAACCCTCAAAATCGGCCTGCTGGAAGGGAAGGAGCTTTTCTAAAGCCTTTTCACGGGCCTCCACTTCGGTGGCCACAATCATTTCACGCATGGCTTTGATACGGCTTGCCTCAAAGAACATGTGCTCGGTACGGCAAAGGCCGATGCCCTCGCTGCCAAAATCAGAACCTTGCTGTGCGTCGCGTGGGCTGTCTGCATTGGCGTATACTTGCAATTGGCGTTTCTCATCGGCCCATTTCATCAAGCGGTCAAAATCGCCGGAGATGGAAGCTTCCACGGTGGGGATGGCTTCACCATACACCTTGCCAGTGGAACCATCCAGCGAAATAAAGTCGCCCTCTTTGCAAACGATGCTACCGATGCTGAATTGTTTTTTGTCGTAGTCCACCACCATCTCGCCAAGGCCAGACACACAGCAGGTGCCCATGCCGCGTGCCACCACGGCTGCGTGGCTGGTCATGCCGCCACGGGCGGTTAAAATACCTCTGGCCACAGCCATGCCCTCAATGTCTTCGGGGCTTGTTTCAAGGCGAACCAAAATTACTTTCTTACCCTTGGCGTGCCAATCGGTGGCATCTTCCGCGCTGAACACCACTTGCCCTGCAGCCGCGCCCGGGCTTGCAGCCAAGGCCGAGCCAATCACAGTGGCTTTGGCCAAAGCAGAAGAATCGAACTGCGGGTGCAAAAGGCTGTCGAGCTGTTTTGGTTCCACACGCAAGATGGCCTCGGTTTCGCTAATCATGCCCTCGTCCACAAGGTCCACGGCAATTTTCAAAGCGGCGGCAGCTGTGCGCTTGCCATTGCGGGTTTGCAGCATATACAGTTTGCCATCTTCAATGGTGAACTCCATGTCCTGCATGTCTCTGTAATGGTTTTCCAGCTTTTGGGCGATATCGGCAAACTGGTTGTACACCTCGGGCATTTGTTTTGCAAGGTCGGAAATCGGGTTCGGTGTGCGGATACCGGCCACCACGTCCTCACCTTGGGCGTTGATGAGATATTCACCAAACAGGGCTTTTTCGCCGGTGGCGGGGTTGCGTGTAAAGGCAACGCCCGTGCCGCTTGTATCGCCGGAGTTGCCAAACACCATGCTTTGAATATTCACGGCGGTGCCCCAGTCGTAAGGGATTTCATTCATGCGGCGGTAGGAGTTGGCACGTGGATTGTCCCAGCTGCGGAACACGGCACGCACGGCCTCGATGAGTTGTGTTTTCGGGTCGGCGGGGAAATCACTACCTTGGTTCGATTTGTAGCGGGCTTTAAACTCGTTCACAAGTTCTTTCAAGTCGTCGGCAGTCAGGTCGGTGTCCAGTGTTACACCTTTTGCCTCTTTCATCTCGTCGATGATTTTCTCATATTCACTTTTTGGCTGCTCCATCACAACATCGCTGAACATTTGAATAAAACGGCGATAGCTGTCGTAGGCAAAACGCGGGTTACCGGTTTTGGAGGCAAGGCCCTCCACCACTTCGTCGTTGAGGCCAAGGTTCAAAATGGTGTCCATCATGCCGGGCATGGAGGCTCTGGAGCCACTGCGAACGGAAACCAAAAGTGGATTTTCCTTGTTGCCGAATTCTTTGCCGGCAATGCTTTCCAGTTTGGCCACATACTCAAAAATTTCTGCCTGAATTTCATCGGCAATGCGGCGCCCGTCGTCGTAGTAACGCGTGCAGGCCTCGGTGCTTACAGTAAAACCTTGTGGCACCGGCATACCAATGCCGGTCATTTCAGCAAGGTTTGCTCCCTTGCCACCGAGCAGGTTGCGCATTTCTTTGTTGCCTTCGCTGAACAGATACACATATTTTGTGCTCATTCAATTGCCTCCCAAAATTTTTTCGTTGCGACTGTTTTACCTTTTATGATTTCCCACCAAATCATGCATTCATTATAGCAGATGCCCCCTGAAAACACCACTGCCTTTTGTAACTGTCCTGTAATTTTTAGCACTTTTACCCATTTATTTTCCATAGCCCCTTGCAAAAAAAGCACAATGCGATAAACTAAATATAAGAAGAGTCCTTGTTTGGCACCTTTGCCAACGGCTTCCATTTCGTTTGCAAAAAAGTTTGCTTCTTTTTCAACCGTTCGCCTTTTTATATTGTGCTACCCATTGAAAGGTGGTTTTTATGAGCATCCATGGCAAAGACATCAAGATATTTTCGGGAAACTCCAACAAACCTTTGGCGCTTTCTGTGGCAGAGGGGCTCGGCTTGGCACTGGGGAAAAGTGATGTTGGCCTGTTTTCCGATGGAGAAATTTCTGTGAATATCCATGAAACGGTTCGTGGAAGTGATGTGTTTGTGTTGCAAAGCACATCAAACCCCACCAATCGTCATCTTATGGAGCTTCTCATCATGATAGACGCCTTTCGCCGTGCCTCGGCAGGGCTTGTGACGGCCGTGTTGCCCTACTATGGATATGCAAGGCAAGACCGCAAAAGCAAAGCGCGCGATCCCATCACAGCAAAACTTGTGGCCGACCTCATCGTCGCCGCAGGGGCCGACCGTGTGCTTACAATGGATTTGCACGCTTCTCAAATTCAAGGTTTTTTCAGCATTCCGGTGGACCATCTTGTGGGCTTGCCCATTTTGGCGCCCTATTATGAGCGCAGGATGTTTGAAGACAAACAATATCGCCAAAACCTTGTGGTGATGAGCCCAGACCTTGGCAGTGTAACACGTAGCCGCCGATTTGCCGAACGCCTCGATGTGCCTTTGGCCATTGTGGATAAGCGTCGTCCACGCCCGAATGCCTGCGAGGTGATGAATGTGATTGGGGACATAGAGGGGCGCGATGTGTTGATTGTGGACGATATGATAGACACGGCCGGCACCTTAACAGGTGCCGCCGATGAAGTGATGCGGCGCGGCGCATGCAGTGTGACTGCCTGTGCCACACACGCCGTGCTTTCCGGCCAGGCCGTGGAACGAATTCAAAATTCCGCTTTGAGCGAAGTGGTGGTGCTCGACACCATTTGCTTGCCAAAAGAGAAACAAAGCGAGAAAATTCGTGTATTGGGTTGCGCCCCCATGCTGGCCGAGGCCATTGCACGTATTTACAACGACAAACCGGTTTCTACCTTGTTTCACTAGGGCGTGTTGATGCAACCGCTTTTTGTACATCTTTTTACAGGGCTTTGAATCATCTAGCTTATCACAAAAACAGCCGGAGAGAGGACTCTATGTTTGAGAGATTTTGGAAAAGAAGCACCGAGGCCCCCGCATGGCTTATTGCCGGCCTTGGAAACCCCGGAAAGAAATACGAGAATACGCGCCACAACATTGGGTTTGACGCATTGGACTATTTGGCGGCCCAGTGGAATTGCGAGATTCGCCGCTCGAAGTTCACGGCCTTGTATGGCCTTGCCGATGTAAAAGGGCAAAGGGTTTTGCTTTTGAAACCACAGACCTTCATGAATCTTTCCGGCGAGAGTTTGCAAAAAGCCGGCAAGTTTTATGGCATTCCATCAAAACGCATGTTGGTATTGTTCGACGACATCTCCCTAGAGCCCGGCATTTTGCGCATCCGCATGAATGGTTCTGCCGGTGGGCACAATGGCCTTAAGAGCATTATCCATATGGTGGGCGAGGATTTCCCGCGAATCAAAATTGGTGTGGGGGCAAAGCCGCACCCGGACTATTCCCTGGCCAATTGGGTGCTCAGCCACTTTACCCAAAAGGAAAGAAGCAGTGCAGAGGAACGCTTTGAGGACATCAAAAAAGCGGCAGAGCTTCTTATACAAGAAAAAGAAAGCGAAGCCATGAGCCTGTATAATGGGAGCGGCAAACACTGAGGCATCTGCTTTGCAAAAAGCAAGGAGGGGGACACACCATGCTCATTGCCCGGTACTCTATGTCGGCTACAGTGAAAAACATTTTGGCTTTGCTCATTCAATTGGCCATGCTTGTGTGTGTATGTGTGCTTTTTCCGCGCCTGCCTGAAACGGTTCCCGCGCATTACAACGCCCTTGGCGAAGTAGACCGCTACGGAAGCCGTTTGGAGGTGCTGATATTGCCGGCTGTGTCGCTGCTTTTGTTTTTGGGGTTGGGGCTTGTGTTGCGCCACCCCAAAATTTGGAATGTGCCCGTGCGCATTACCGAGGAAAACAGCCTGCGTGTTTACCGTTTTGTGGAACACATGCTGGTTACCACACGCCTGTTTACTGTGGCCATGTTTTTTTGTATCACGCTGTTTCAGTTGCTTTTAAAAAATTTGCCCTTTTGGTTTACGCCGTTGTATTTGGTGTTGCTGCTTGGCATTTTTCTGTATTATAGCGTTCGTCTTTATATGTCTCGGTGAAGGGGCGGTCTTTTCGAAGTTTGGTTTCATGATATCAGCCAAAGGGGGGATTTAGGATGGATACGCGCATACGATTTCGCTCTTTTCGTGTTTCAGATACCCCGGCCTTGGCCGCCGCTATTTGCAGCACATGGCAAATGGATGCGTTCACCTCAAAAGAAACCTCACGGCGTCTTGCGGGTCTTTACTTGCGTTTGTGCTTGCATGCGCACAGTTACGCCTGTGTGGCAGAACAAAATGGCATACCGCTGGGCATTGTTGTGGTGCAAGACAAACGGAAATTGCGCTTGCACCTTGCACAAAGCGCAAGTATTCTAAAGGATGTACCTTGGCTGTTTTTTGACAAAGGAATCCCGAAGTTGTTTTGTATGCAAAAGGCAACCGCCGAAGCCAATGCAAAAATGTACAAAGCAGCGGGCAAGTGCTATGAGGCCGAATTGGTGTTTTTTGTGTTGGACGAAAAAAGCCGTGGCCTTGGTGTGGGCAAGGCACTGTTTCGGCGGGCCCTGCATTTTATGAGGCGGCGCGGCATTCAAAATTTTTTCCTCTACACCGACACCTTATGCAATTATGGTTTTTACGATGCACAGGGGATGCGTAGGGCACAATATTTGAAAATACCGTCTTTTCCCTATCGAAATATCCCTGTGACATTTTTCCTTTACGACATGGTTTTGCCGTGAATTCAATACCGATGAAAAGTTTGAGGTAGCACCCATGCTCAACAGTTCCCTAATAAACAGCCCGGAATATCGCCGGCTATTGCAGGCGGCCAAAGGTGGCCATGCTGCCCTTGGTCTTTTTGGGTTGCCGCACACGGCCAGAGCCGCTGTGTTGTGCGCCCTGTGTGAAGAGAGCATGCGCACGGCTTTGGTGGTGACGGCAGGCGAAGCCGAGGCCGTGCGCTTTGCCGGAGACGCCGAGGCACTCGGGATCGCCTCGGCCGTATATCCTGCGCGTGATTTTGTGCTTCGCAACATAGAGGGGCAAAGCCGTGAATATGAATATCGCCGCTTGGAAGTTCTGGGGCGCCTTGTAAGTGGGCGCGTGCGGCTGGTGGCAGCGCCCATTGAGGCCCTTTTGCAACACACGTTGCCAAAGGCGGAGTTTCTTGCCTCCACACGCACGATGAAGCCCGGTCTCTTGCTGCCACAAAACGAGCTGATGCAAACCTTGCTACATGCGGGCTATCAGCGCCGCGGGCAGGTGGAAGGTCCGGGCCAGTTTTCGCAACGTGGCGACATTGTGGATTTTTACGCCCCGGATATGGAAAATCCGGTTCGTCTTGCCTATTGGGGCGATGAGATAGAAAGCATCGCAGCTTTTGACCTTTTGAGCCAGCGCCGAGAGGGTGTTTTGGAAAAAGCCTATCTCTCGCCTACACGCGAAGTGCTGTTTTTTGACCCTTCCGGAACCGTCGATTTTTTAAATGAGGCGCTTTCCAAGATGAAGGGGCAAAAAAAAGAGCAAATATCTGCCGTGATGCAAGCGGATTTGCGAACACTTTCGGCCGGGGTGATGCCGGAGGGCATGGACCGCTATCTCAAGCTTCGATACCCAAAGCCGGCCACGCTGCTTGATTATTTTGAGCATCCTCTTTTGTTTTTTGAGGAGCCCAGTGCCATTCGGGATGAAGCGGCCGGAGCAGCGTTCCGGTTTGGTGAAGAGTATAAGCAGCTTCTCGAAGAAAAAATGCTGGCACCGGGTTTGGATGGCTTCTACACCGATTACACAGACCTATTGCGTGCGGCCGAAAAAGAAACCACTTTTTATTGCGAGAACTTTTCCCGCAGCATGCCCGATATCCGTCTGAGCGATGTCGTAAATCTGCCTGCACACAGCTTGCCACCCTGGCGCGGCGAAGTGGCCGCTTTGTGCGAGGAATTGCGTCCACTTTTGGACAGTGGCTATTTTTGCACGGTGCTGGCCGGCACACCGCGTGCGGCCAAGGCGCTTTCGCGTGATTTGCAAGAACGCAATTTGCGTGTTACACAGGCGGAAAAAATACAAGAGTTTGTGGCGGGGTCAATTTGTGTGTTGCCAGGGCGACTTTCTGCCGGTGCCGATTTTCCCCTTGCCCACTTTGCCCTGTTCACTTCGCGTAGGGAAGATGAACCCAAAAAGAAGAAAAAGAAGAAAAACAAAAACGCTCTTGCCAATCTCTCCGACATTTCCCCGGGTGATTACGTGGTGCATCAGGGGCATGGCATCGGGTTGTATGTGGGCATACAACGCCTCGATTTGCAAGGGGTTGTGAAAGATTATCTTAAAATCAGCTACGATAAATCGGACACGCTCTATGTGCCCGTTACGCAGCTTGATTTGCTTTCGCGCTATACCCCGCCCGGAGACGGTGGCCGTGTGAAACTGGCTCGCCTTGGTTCAGACGCTTGGGCCAAAACCAAAAGCCGCGTGCGCAAAGCCACCGAGGAGATGGCCGAAGACTTGGTGGAACTCTATGCAAAACGGCAAAACGCGCCCGGCCACGCTTTTTCAGGAGATGGCGAGTGGCAACGGGACTTTGAGGCGCGCTTTGCCTATGATGAAACACAAGATCAGCTTGTTTGTGCCGGCCAAATCAAAAGGGACATGGAAAAGCCACATCCCATGGATCGTTTGCTTTCGGGCGATGTGGGTGTTGGCAAAACAGAGGTTGCCTTGCGTGCAGCTTTTAAGTGTGTGATGGACGGGCGGCAATGTGCCATCTTGGTACCCACCACCATCTTGGCGTGGCAACACTACAACACCTTGCTTTCTCGCATGGAAGCTTTTCCTGTGAAAATCGGGCTGCTGTCTCGTTTTGCCACACAAAAGCAAGTGAAAGAAACGGTGAAAGGGATTGCCAACGGCACAGTGGATATTGTGGTGGGCACACACCGCCTCTTGCAAAAGGATATCCGCTTTAAAACACTGGGTCTTTTGGTTGTGGATGAAGAGCAGCGCTTTGGTGTGCGTCACAAAGAAAAACTCAAGGAAAGCTTTGTGGGGGTGGATACCTTGACGCTTTCGGCAACCCCCATTCCACGCACATTAAACATGGCGATGAGCGGGATTCGAGACATGAGCACCATTGATGACCCGCCCACCGAACGTCAGCCTGTGGAAACCTATGTGATGGAATATGACGACGCACTGATTCTTTCTGCAATTCGAAAAGAATTGGCAAGAGGAGGTCAGGTATACTATTTACACAACCGTGTGGACAGCATCGAACATTGTGCCGCCCGTCTTGCCGCCGCTCTGCCCTCAGCTCAAATTTCCACGGCTCACGGACGCATGGGCGAGGAGGCACTTTCGCGCACTTGGCAGGAGCTGTTAGACGGAGACATCGATATCCTTGTATGTACCACACTCATTGAAACCGGTGTGGATGTGCGCAACTGCAACACCCTCATTGTGGAAAATGCCGACCATATGGGCTTGGCGCAACTGTATCAAATCCGCGGGCGTGTGGGGCGAAGTGGCCGCAAAGCCTATGCCTATTTTACCTTTAAACGCGACAAGGTGCTTACCGATATAGCGGCCAAGCGCTTGTCGGCCATTCGAGAATTCACGGCCTTCGGTTCCGGGTTTCGCATCGCCATGCGCGATTTGCAAATTCGCGGCGCGGGCAATCTTTTGGGGCAAAGCCAAAGCGGGCACATGGAGGCTGTGGGCTATGACCTTTATGTGAAACTGCTTGGTGAGGCTGTGGCACAGGCAAAAGGCGAAAAGCCGCCCCCGGATAAGGCCGATGTACTCATCGATATCACAGTGGATGCCTACATTCCGGAGCACTACATTCCAAGTGCCGCAGGGCGCATAGAGGCGTATAAACTGATTGCCTCCATCGAAAACACCGAAACCGCCACTGATGTACTGGAAGAATTGGCGGACCGCTATGGGCACATTCCCGAAGCGGTGCGGGGACTCATTGACATCAGCCTTTTGCGTGTTTTGGCAGCAAAGCTCGGCTTTTATGATATTGTGCAGCAAAAAGATGCACTTTTGCTATACAGCGACCAATTGGATTTCACAAGTGCCCATCGGCGGCTCAAAGCGGCCGGTATTCGCGTTTTGGTGAACGCATCGACAAAGCCCTACCTGTCGGCAACGCTCAAGCCCGGTGAAAAACCGTTGGATTTGCTTTCCTCCATTGTGAAAAATCTCGATTTTTCGCAGGAGGATTCGCCAGACCCTGCCAATTAATGGGGGGTTCACCCCTTCTTGTCAAAGAGCAAAACCATTCATAAGGTTTCAGGAGGTTCACCAACGCCGGATAGCGGTGAACCTCCTGAAATCTCATGGGGATTTTCTCTGCCTGAATATCTAAATAAACCAAACAAGGGCTGCTGCCGACGGTGCAAAAACAAAAAAAGCAAAACGGAACGGGTAATGCCGTGTTTTGTGTGGACAAAGTTTGGTTGCCGGGCACTTCGGGTTCGGCCGCGGGGCTTTGGGGAATTGCCGTGGGTGGGGTTTGCGAGGATGTTGCGGCTTGCGCTGCCTGCCACCAATATTTGCCCGCCAAAAAAGCAGAGGATAGAAATACCCCTGCAAGCACCGTGATGATGACATCAAAGAAAATGTTTTCTTGTACTTCGCATTCGACTGCATACAGGGCTTCACATATTGTTGTGAATGCAGCATGGCCGGTTCTGTCAAAGCGAAGAGATTGTTTCATGAAAATTTAAGCCGGGAAGGCGAAATGGCCCCTATTCGTAACTCGACACCTCAACCAAGTTTCCGCAAGGGTCGTAGAAATAAATGGAACGCATAACCCCCAAAACGCCATTTCGTTCAACAACGGGTGTTTCGGCAACCAACCCCTGTCGTTTTGTGTGTTTTTCAAAATCATGGATATTCCCGTCGATTTCAAAGCATAGGTCGGCACTGCCGGGCATGACATTTTGTGCATGGGGGAACAGCTCTTTTCCCAAAAGGTGCACGTTGATTTTAAAATCGCCGGCAAAAAGCACAAATCGGTTCTCCTCCTCTTTGGCGGTAAAACCAAGCTTTTCATAAAATGCCACGGTGCTTTCCATGTCGTTTGTGGTAATCACGAGATGGTCTATTTTCTTTATCATGTGAATCCTCGTTTTTTAAGTTGTTTGGCTACTGTGGATACGATGAAGGCCATGCCCATTGCAAATGAAACCGCAAATCTTTACACGATTTTTATTGGGATAGACAGGGGGTGAGGGCATGTTTTACGGCACAAAAGCGCCCGTTTTTTCGCACTGCTCGATGGGGCTAGGGGAGGGTTAGCCATCCCAGCAAGCCAGCATCCTTTGCATCCAAGAGACCACATCCATGCGGTAGGTTTGGTTGAGATGCTCGCCCGTAAGCACGGTATCGGCAGGGCCAAAGGAAACGGTTTTGCCCTCATGCAAAAGCAGGGCATGGCTGCCGTAACATCGCGCCAAGCTTAAATCGTGCACCACAGACAAAACGGCACGGTTTTTTGTTTGCACCCAAAGTTCAATCACATCGAACATTTGCTTTTGATAGATTAAATCCAGATGATTGGCAGGTTCGTCCAAAATTAAAACGTGGGGGTTTTGGGCAAATATCTGGGCCAAAAAACAGCGCTGTAGCTCCCCGCCGGATAAGGTGAGCACGGAGCGGTGTGCAAAATGCAAAAGCCCGGTTTTGCGCAGGGCATCCTCCACAAAAAAATCGTCTTCGTCGTTGCTTTTTGCCAATAGACCTTGGCGGTGGGCATAGCGGCCAAGGCGCACCACCTCTTCCACTGTGAACGAAAATTCCACATGGTTGCGTTGCATCAAAATGCCAAGGGCACGTGCTCTTTCTCTCGGGCGAACTTGGGCAAGATTTTGCCCGTTCAAAAGAATGGTGCCCTGATAGGGAACACTTTGTGCAATGGCACGCACCAAAGTGGTCTTTCCTGCGCCGTTCGGGCCGGCCACCATGAGCCATTGCCCCTCTTTCAACGAGAAGCATACATTCGACAAAATAGGGTTTGTTCCAATTAGAACGGAAAGATTCTCTGCGTTTAGCATTGTGCCTGCCTCCTTGCTCTGTAAAAAACAAGGAAAAACCAAACGGCACCCACAAGGGATGTGACAACACCGATGGGCAATTCACGCGGGCTGAAAAGTGTACGGCTGCAAAGATCTGCCAACATCAAAAAGCAAGCCCCCAGCAAAACACTGGCCGGCAACAAAAAACGGTGATTGGGCCCTGTAAGCATTCGGGTGACGTGGGGGATAAAGAGGCCGACAAAGCCAATTGTGCCCCCAATCGACACACAGATGCCGATGAGTGCCGACACCAAAATCAGCACAAGCAGCTTAACACGCTGCACAGAAATGCCAATGTGGCCTGCGTTTTCTTCGCCAATGGAAAAGGCGTTGAGTTCGTTTGCAAAGAAAAACAAAAGCGGTGCCGTGATAAAAAGACCCGCAGACAACACGGCTACATCAAACCAATTGCTTGCACTGAGTGAGCCCATGGTCCAGAACACGATGGAACGCGTGTGGTCGCTGGCGAGGGTAACCACCAAACTGATGATGCTGTTCATGAACATGGAAAAAATGATGCCGATGAGGATGATGGTGTTGGTGGAAAGGCTGTTGTCAAGCCGGCGCGCCAAGGCCAAAATCAAAAGCAGGGATAAAAAGGCAAACACCATGCTCGTGAGCGTGGTGCCAAGCCCGGAAAAAAACGGCAGGCTACCGGAAAGGGCGATGGATAAAACCGCCCCAAGTGATGCACCCGAGGAAACCCCAAGGGTGCTGCCGTCTGCCAGGGGGTTTTTCAAAAGCCCCTGCATGGCGGCGCCACACACAGACAGTGCCGCGCCCATCAGTGCTGCGCTCAACACGCGCGGCAGGCGCACGGTGGTGACAATGGCATAGCTTTGTGCATGTGTAGGCGAAAGCCCCCAGATTCTTTCCCAAACAGCCGCAATTGTTTGGGAAAGAGGCACGGTGACACTGCCAAGACATACACAGAGAAACAAAATGAACACCGCCGTGAGCGAGAAAGCCGCAAAACGAAAACAAACAACCTTTTTGGTGATGATTTTTTTTGGTTTGGCGCGTAAGGCGCCCTCGGTTTCAGCCATATAAACCCCACTTTTCTCTTCAAAAAAGAAAAACGGGCGTGCTTATACACGCCCGTAATCCCTAGCCCCAGAAGTGTTTGCTGTGTTTCGGTCTCCCGACTTAGCGTCAACCTACCGCGGCCACCTTCCCGTTATTAAACAGTGGTTTTGGCCGTTTCGTCTGCATCACGGTTACTGGGATAGTGCGGAAATTGCATCCGCTTCCCTCGGCGTTTTCCGCCGGTGCACAGGGCACAAACACAGAATATTCTTTTGTGTATTATAGCAAAAGGAATGTACAAAAGTCAAGAATACCCAAAAGTGCAGCACCCCATGGAGAGGCCCTGCACTTTTGGGTATTCGCATTTTGCCGTGCGTGTTAAAGCAATGAGGCTAAGCGCGTTCGATGCGCACAGCCGTCACCTTATACTCGGGAACTTTGGCCATTTTATCTGTGGCCGAATTTGTGAGGTGGTTTGCGTTGCCGTCTTCAAAATGGAAGGTCATGAACACTTCACCCAGGCGTACTTTTGTGCCAAGGCGGGCCGTGGTTTCAATTTCACCGCGGCGCGAAGAAATGCGCACTTTTGCGCCGTTTTTAACGCCAAGCACAGCGGCGTCGTCACAGTGCATTTCCACATAGGAGGCCGGGGCTATTTCATTGAGCCCCTCGGTGCGCTGGGTCATTGCACCGGCATTGTAGTGGTAGAGCATACGCCCGGTAACAAGCGTGAAAGGATAGTCACAATCGGCCACCTCGGCAGACTCTTCGTAGTGCAAGGGATAGAAAAGTCCAAGCCCACGTGCACATTTTTCTGTGTGCAAAATAGGCGTGCCCGTGTGCTCTTCGTGCGGGCAGGGCCAGTGCAAAGCCTCGCCGCCATCGAGCCGTTTGTGGCTGATGCCACCATAGGACGGGGTGAGCGATGCGAGCTCGTCCATAAGTTCGGCCGCTGTGAGGCTGGCTTGCTTGTAGCCAAGGCGATTCATTACCTCGGTGAAAATATCGGTGTCGAGTTTGGCCTCGCCCGGGGCATTCACGGCCTTGCGCACACGTTGCAAGCGGCGCTCGGAATTGGTGAACGTGCCCTCTTTTTCGGCATAGGCACTACCGGGTAGCACCACATCGGCAAACTTGGCAGTTTCCGTTAAAAACAGCTCTTGCACCACCAAAAAGTCAAGGCTGGAAAGCATCTTGCGAATGTGCCCGATGTCGGGGTCGGTGCGCACGGGGTCTTCGCCGAAGATGTAAAGCCCTTTGATTCGGCCGTGTTCCACGGCATGCGGAATTTGTGTGGAGGTGAGGCCGGCTTCATCGCTGAGCGTAGTGCCCCAGGCCTTTTCGAATTTTTCCTTTACGGCGGGGTGTGCCACTTTTTGATAGCCGGGGTAATCTGCGGGCAAACAACCCATGTCACATGCGCCCTGCACGTTGTTTTGGCCGCGAATCGGGTTCACGCCGCAGCCGCTTTTTCCCACTTTTCCGCAAAGCATGGCTAAATTGGAAAGGCTCATCACGCCCTCGGTGCCCGTGGAGTGCTCCGTGACGCCGAGGCAGTACATCAGGGGTGCCTTGTCGGCCTTGGCATACAGCCGCGCGGCATGGCGCAAGTCGTCGGCGTTGATGCCGCAAATCTCGGCTACTTTTTCCGGCGGATATTCGAGGATGATGGGTTTGAGCGCTTCAAAATTTTCTGTGCGTGTGCGAATGAAATCCTCGTCGGCAAGACCCTCTGTCAAAATCACGTTCATCATGCCGTTGGCAAAGGCCACATTCGTGCCGGGTTTGAGCTGAAGGTGCACTTCGGCCTCGTTTGCAAGGTCGATTTTGCGCGGATCCACCACAATGAGCTTTGTGCCCTCGCGCACAGCTTTGCGGATTTTGGTTCCGAACACGGGGTGTGCTTCCTCGGGGTTTGAACCGATAAGCAACATGACATCCACACCGGTTGTGATGTCATCGAAGGGGTTGGTCATGGCACCGGAGCCAAGCGTAGTTGCAAGACCTGCAACTGAAGGGCTGTGTCAGACCCTGGCGCAGTTGTCGACATTGTTCGTGCCAACCGCTGCGCGCATCATTTTTTGGAAGAGATAGTTGTCTTCGTTCGGGCTGCGCGAGCAAGAGAAGCCGGCAATGGCATTGGCACCGCGCGTTTGTTTGATGTGGGAAAGTTTTTCGGCCACAAGGCCGAGTGCTTCGTCCCAACTCGCCTCTTGGAAATCACCGTTTGCGTCTTTAATGAGTGGTTTTGTGAGGCGGTCGCCCGCCGAAAGAAATTTGTAAGAGCCAAAACGCCCTTTCACGCAGAGCATCTCGTGGTTTGTGGGGCCGTCGGCACCCTCTACTCCCACCACTTTTCCGTTTTTTGTCAGCAAATCCAGCTGGCAACCCACGGCGCAGTGCGGGCAGGTGGTGCGCGTGCGCTGCACTTCATAACTGCGGTAGCCTCGGCGCTCGTCCTTGCTGCTCAGTGCGCCGGTGGGGCAGTTTTGCACACAGTTGCCACAACTTTCGCAGCGCGCAGCTTCCTCGCCGCGCGGCAGATAGTAAGCCGGGCTGATCAGCGTGCTTGCGCCACGTCCGGCAATGCTCAAAACATCACGTCCTTGCAGGAAACTGCAAGTGCGTGCACAGCGGCGGCACATGATGCATTTTTCGGGTGTGAATTCGTAAAAGCGGTTGCTCTCGTCCGAAAGGCCAAAATGCGGGTGGCTTTTTGGGGGATAACTGCTTTTTTCAAGGCCGTATTCAAGGCTATAGTCTTGCAGCTTGCACGAGCCGTTGCGTGCACAGGAAAAGCAGGTTTGCACATGCTGGCTCAAAAGCAAGTCCAGAACAAAGCGGCGTGCTTCCACAACACGTTCAGAGCGTGTAAACACGACCATGCCATCTTTGCATTCTTCGGTGCAGGCCGTGGGCAATCCGCCCTTGCGGCCGCCCTCCACTTCCACCACACACAGCCGACAGCTGCCGTCTGGCACGAGGTGTTTCAAATGGCATAGCGTGGGCACTTCGATGCCCAGCATCTCGCAGGCCGCGAGCAACTTGGTGCCCTTTGCCACGTCTAGGCCGCGGCCATCTATGGTTACATGAATCATTTTCATTCTCCCTTACTCCTTCCCGCAAGGCAGGCTTCAAAGGCACTGCGGCGATGTTTTAAGGCACAGCGAATGGAGGTGGGCACACTTTGCCCAAGCCCGCAGGCCGAAATATTGGCCATATGCATGAGCATGGTTTCAAGCTTTTCGATGTCGCCCTCCTTGCCGTTTTTTTGCACAAAGCTATGTAAAAGTTCTTGCAAGCGTGCCGTGCCAAGGCGGCAGGGGGTGCACTTGCCGCAGCTCTCATGAATGAAAAACTGCATCACATTTTCAAGATATTCCACCACATTTACACTGTCGTCCATCACCACAATGGCGCCGGAGCCAATGGCAAGCGAGCAATCCCAAAGCCCTTGGTAGCTGTAAAGCATGCCTTCCATCTGCTCGGGGAAGCCAAGCGGGCCACTCTGGCCGCCAAAATGGATGAACCCGAGCTTGCGCCCGTCAGGCAGGCCGCCACCATAAGCTTCGCCATAAAGTATATCGGAAAGTGGGGTGCCCAGCGGCACCTCGAATACGCCGCGATTTTTGATATGGCCGGATAGACAGATGAGTTTCGTGCCGCCGCCGTCCTCGGTGCCGAGGGCAAGAAACCCTTTGCCGCCGCGCTCGATAATTTGCGGCACACAGGCAAAAGACTCTACATTGTTCACCAAAGTGGGCTGCAAATACAGGCCCACATCGGCCAGATGTGGCGGTTTGATGCGTGGGCGTCCCGTTTTACCCTCTACGGAGTTGAGCAAAGCAGAGTTTTCGCCACATACGTAGGCGCCGGCGCCCGACACCATGTTGATGCGATAGGAAAAGCCGAGCCCTAGGATATTTTCGCCAAGGAAACCGGCCTCTTCAGCGTTTTTCAGAGCCTCTAAAAATTGTTTTTGCAAGGCGTGGTATTCGCCACGAATGTAGATAAAACCCTCTTTTGCCCCAAAGAGCCAACCGGCAATGAGCATACCCTCAATGACGGAGAGCGGGTCTTGAGCAAGCAGCATTTTGTCTTTGAATGTACCCGGCTCGCCTTCGTCTGCATTGCACACAATGTATTTCGGGAAATTCGGGTTGCCGTATAAATGCCGCCACTTACTGCCGGCGGGGTAGGCTGCGCCACCGCGTCCGCGTAGCATGGCGTCGTCCATTTCACATAGAACTTGTTCTTTGTCCATAGAAACGGCTTTTTGAATGGCTGCAAAACCGCCAAGGGCGCGGTACTCCTGCACTGAAGCCGGGTTTTGCATTTTGCCAATGCGTTTTAGCAATACTTTGTTGTCTTCCATGTTCGCCCCCCTCACACTTCCAAGTTGCCGCTGCGCAAACCGCTCAGCAGCGCATCAATGGCGTTTTCGTCCAAGTTGCCAAACACGCGGTCGCGCACCTTGATGACGGGGCCGATGTCGCAAGCGCCCACGCAAGGGGTGTGCTCGATGAGGAATTCACCGTCGGCTGTAGCTTGGCCCAGCGGCACCCCCAATTTTTTTTGCAACGCTTCGCTCACCCAACTTTCGCCCGAAAAATGGCATGGTGACGAGTGACATACCTGCAAAATATGCCGTGCTTTCGGCTGTGTGTTGAGCATGGCATAGTAGCTTAAAAGCTCGAATACACGGGTTTCGGAAAGCTCTAGTTCCTGTGCAATGAGACATGCCGTTTCGCGGTTCACAAAATTTTGTTCGCTCGCATACTGGCAGTCTAACAGCATGGCCAAAATGTTTTCTTTGCGCCCCCCATTTTCGGCAATGACTTGCTTGACTTGTTCTCTGGTCATCCTTTATTTGTTCCCTCCTTATTGTTTTTGAATATTGAAGCTTATAACCTTGCAAGTGAAATGCAAGGGCATAAATCTGCATTGATTTGTACCGATAGTTTTGGAGCCTTTTCACCACGCACCACCACGAGGTCAGAAAGCTTGCACAGCGCGTGTGCCTGTGGTTTCACGGCAGACACAGGTGGCAAACTTTCGGCCGCAAACAAAAACACACCCGGTTTTACCGCGTATCGCAAACGGTTTGATTCACACACCAAAACGGCATTGTCGGGCACTTGTGTTTCTAAAAAATCGGCAAAGGCTTCCGCCATTTTGTTCGTGTGGCTGCGCAGCAAATAGCTTTCGCTGGCTCCGGCTTTTTTCATCAAGGCGGTGTCCTTTTTTGTGTTCAAATCGGTTTCGCGCTGCCAGTCGTAGTCTCCTTGTAAACAAGAGCAAAGCCCGCATCCGCCGCCGGGTTTGTGGCAGGCGCCGGTATGTGCTTCCACGCAAACAAGCTTTGCCGCTATCACCGGCACAGTTTGGCATAGTTGCGAGATGACAGCGCAGGCCAAAGTGGTTTTGCCGTCGTTTCGGCCAAACGCGCCCACTTGCACAAGCCGAGGCACCTCAAGAATCTTGTTTGCCTGCATCGTGCCCTCCGTCTTGGGTTTTGTACGGTTCTGTATCCCGGGCATTGAAAGGGTTTTGAGCCTCGATACCGGTTTTGGAAAAACATGCAAGCTCCTGTGGTGTGTTGAGGTTTGCAAAAGCATGACGAGCGCGGTTTTCGTCCACGAAAAACCGCGACACACAGAGCTGTGAAAACCCACTTTTCAAACGAAAATCTCCTTTTTCAAGCTGCTTTTCAAACACAGGCAAGCAGCGTCGATGATAAAAGGCAAACAGGGGCTCATCCCTCTCTTCGTGTGTGCACAGGGCAATGTCGACATTATCGGCATGTTTCCACAAATCCAAAAGCAAGCCCTCGTCCAAACGGGGCATATCGCAAGCGCTTACAAACACAAACGGGCGCTGTGTTTCAAGCAGGGCCGTGCACACGGCTCCCAAAGGGCCGGTGCCGGGGAAGAGGTCCTCCACAATGCGGGCTGTGTTTGGCGCCATATCGGTGAGTTTTGTGCGGTTTTCGCACACGAGCATAACCTCTTCAAACAAAGAGAGCAACTGCCTTGTGCGCCCTGCCAACAGGGAGACTCCATCCAGCTGCAAAAATGCCTTATCAAAGCCCATGCGTCGGCTTTTTCCACCACACAGCAAGGCCGCGGAGCACTGCGTGCCCAAGGTCTCGATAGACGGCAAAAAATCCCCCCCATTTTATCAAAACCCATTTCTATTTATAATATCACAAATAAAGTGGATTTGACCACTGTTTGATTTATAGACATGAATTTTTGGCAACTTTCACGATTTTCAACGGTGTCATTTGGAGAATGTGCCAAATAAATGCCTTGGTCTTTTCCCTTTACACAAGGCATAAAAGCGTTTATACTAATAGGGAATAAAATACGTGAACGAGCAAAAAGAAGGAGTGAAAACAATGGCTTTGTTGGCAAACAGTACAGCGGCTGATGTATGGTGTTTTTTTGAAAAAATATGTGCCATTCCGCACGGAAGCGGGCATGAGGCAGCTCTTTTGGGGTGGATACAAAATTGGGCGGCTGATAAGGGATTTGAGACGGTGCAAGACAGCACGGGAAACCTTGTGGTGAAGGCACCGGGCACGGCGGGATACGAAAATAGCCCGGTGCTGATGATGCAAAGCCATGTGGACATGGTGTGTGAAAAAAATAGCGATGTGGAGCACAACTTCGAAACCGATGGCATTCGCACCGTTTGTGAGGGAGATTGGCTGCGAGCAGACGGCACAACCCTTGGGGCTGATAACGGAATTGGTGTGGCCATGATGCTGGCATTGCTAAACAAAGATTGCCCGCATCCACCCATAGAGGCTGTGTTCACGGTGGATGAGGAAATTGGGCTTGTGGGGGCATCGGCCTTCGACATGAGCCTTGTATCGGGCAAACGGTTTATCAATTTGGATACCGAGGAAGAGGGGGTATTCATCGCAAGCAATGCCGGTGGGCGCCACGGGAAAATGAGCCTGCCGACTGAGTGGGAAAAACCCGAAAACATGCAATTTCTTAGCCTGAAACTCAATGGCCTACAAGGCGGGCATTCGGGCATGGACATCAACAAGGGGCGCGGCAATGCCATCCGCCTACTTTCACGTGTGCTGTGCGCATTGCGCGAATCTGTGCCGGGTTTTGTGCTGGGTGATATGCAGGCAGGCTCTAAGGAAAACGCCATTCCCAGAGAGGCCGTTTGCACAGTGGGCATCGAAGCACGGCAGGTAGAACCGGTGCAGGATATCATACGGGTTTGTGCGGCCGTGTTCCAAAGCGAACTGGCCGCATCCGACGCCGGCGTGAAATTGGTGTGCGAAGCGTGCAAAGCGCCCGAGCGTGTGCTTTCAAAAAAGACGCGCGACAAGTTGCTTTTGGCCCTGGCGCTGATGCCGAACGGCGTGCAAACGATGAGCTGTGACATCGAGGGCTTGGTGCAATCGTCCAACAACCTTGGCGTGGTGAAAACAGACGAAGACAATATACAGATACTGTATACGATTCGTAGCAGCGTGAAAAGCCTAAAGGAGGCAATTTACGGGCAAATTGTGCTTTTACAAAACCACATTGGTGCCGTGGGAGATGTGATGTCGGATTATCCGGCGTGGGAATATCAGCCGGTATCGGAACTGCGCGAGGTATTCCGCCGAGAGTTTTTGAAAATAGAGGGAAAAGAGCCTGTGATAACGGCTGTGCACTGTGGTTTGGAGTGCGGTATTTTCTCGGATGCTATGGAAGGCTTGGATGTGATTTCCCTTGGGCCTGAATTGTGTGATGTGCACTCGCCAAGCGAGCGTGTATCCATTTCGTCAACCGAACGCACCTGGACATTGCTCAAGGCGGCTGTGGCACAGCTACGATAAAGGGAGGATTTTAAAAAGAAGAATGACAAACATAAAAACAATTATCGCCGTGGGCGACGGCATGGCCGACAACCCGGTTGAGATACTTGCCAATCAAACGCCGCTGCAAGCAGCTGTACACCCGGGTTTAGACGCGCTTGCAAGCGCGGGTGAACTCGGGCTTGTGCGCACCATCCCCGAGGGAACGGCGCCCGGCAGTGATACGGCCTTTCTGAGCATTTTGGGCTATGACCCAAGGCGGCATTTTTCCGGAAGAGCCCCCTTGGAGGCGGCCGGCTGTGGCGTTTCTTTGCATAAGGGGGAGCTTGCGTACCGTTGCAACTTGGTGGCCTTGGAAGATGGAGACATGCCTTTTGAAGACAAGCGAATCCTTTCGCACAATGGGGGCAATGTGGAGGGGGAAGAGGCCGTAGAACTTATGGAGACCCTTTTGCAAGATGCCGCCTTCCAAACGCTTTTGCAGGAAAACGGGATGCGTTTTTATGTGATGCCGGCTTTTCGGCAGATGGCTGTGCAAAAAGATGCCAGCCGAGAGGGGCTGTGCACCACACCGCCACACGACCATCTTGGGGAAAAGGCCGGCGCACTGCTGCCGGCAGGAAGCGCAGTGGCAAAAGGGCTGTGCCGCCTTATGGAAAGGGCACACAAGGTGCTTAACGGGCACGCTGTGAATGAAAAGCGCAGAGCCGAGGGGCATCTTGCGGCCAATAGCCTTTGGTTTTGGGCCGAGGGGATGACACCGAGCCTTGAGAACTTTGAAAAGCTACGCCGTAAACATGGTTTTGTGGTAAGCGCGGTTCCCTTGGTGCATGGTATTGCCAGCCTGGTGGGGTTGGATGTGGTTCGCGTAGAGGGTGCAACCGGTGAACTCAACACCAATTTTGAGGGCAAGGCCGATGCGGTGTTGGAACAGCTGAAAGCGGGATATGATTTTGCCCTACTGCATGTAGAAGCGCCGGACGAATGCACCCACAACGGGGATGTGCAAGGGAAGGTAAAGGCCATCGAAGCTTTTGATGCACGCTGTGTGCAGCGCCTGGTGGATGGGCTACACAGGGAACAAGTGCCCTTTCGGATTCTGTTGCTCAGCGACCATAAAACGCTGAGTGCCACACGCGGGCATGATGCGGGCCCCGTGCCCTATGTGCTCTATGACAGCCGAAACCACGCGGAGAAAACAGGCCGACGATACACGGAAGACTATGCAGAAATGGGCCTGTTTGTAGAAAGTGGACCCAGCTTGCTTTCGCGTTTACTGGAAGAATAAACAAGGGGCTGTTTCAAATGTTTTGAAACAGCCCCTTAAGCATATATTTTAGTGAAATGGAAGAACGTATTCATGCAAGTGATTTTACTACTCGCCCTTCTCCTTTAAAATCACGTCGTGGCTGCCGCCTTCCACAATGCTGGTGGACGACACAAGTGTGAGACGTGCTTTTTCGCGGAAATCTTCAAGCGAAAGCACACCACAGTTGCACATGGTGCTGCGCAGCTTATACAAACTGGCCCCCACATTGTCTTTGAGGCTGCCGGCATAGGGCACATAACTGTCTACACCCTCTTCAAAACCAAGTTTTTCGCCCGCGCCCAAATCGTAGCGCTGCCAGTTGCGCGCGCGGTTGCTGCCTTCGCCCCAATACTCTTTCACATAGCTGCCGCCCACCAAAAGGCGGTTGGTGGGGCTTTCATCAAAACGGGAGAAATAACGTCCGAGCATCACAAAATCGGCACCCATGGCAAGGGCCAGCGCGATGTGATAATCGTGCACGATGCCACCGTCCGAGCAAATGGGCACATAGGTGCCTGTTTCTTCAAAATAGGCGTCGCGCGCTTTTGCCACCTCAATAACAGCGGTGGCCTGCCCTCTGCCAATACCTTTTTGCTCGCGCGTGATGCAAATGCTACCGCCGCCGATGCCCACCTTCACAAAGTCGGCGCCACAGTCGGCCAAATAGCGAAAACCGTCGGCGTCCACCACGTTGCCGGCGCCCACTTTCACGCTGGTTCCGTATTTGGCCCGGATCCAATTCAGCGTGCGTTTTTGCCACTCGGAATAACCCTCGCTCGAATCGATGCACAAAATGTCGGCGCCGGCCTCTACCAAAGCGGGGACCCGCTCTTCATAATCGCGTGTGTTGATGCCGGCCCCCACAACATAACTCTTGTTTTTGTCTAGCAATTCATTTTTGTTTTCTTTGTGCGAGTCGTAGTCTTTACGGAACACAAGATGCACAAGATGTTGGTTTTCATCCACGAGGGGTAGGGTGTTTACCTTGTTGTCCCAAATGATATCGTTTGCCTCTTTTAGCGTCGTGGTGGAGGGGGCCGAAACCAACTGGTCAAAGGGTGTCATAAAGTCCGACACTTTTTCACTTAGCTCCATGCGGGAAACGCGGTAGTCGCGTGAGGTAACCATGCCAAGCAGTTTTCCGTGGGCGCTGCCGTCATCTGTAACAGCCATGGTGGAATGGCCGGTTTTCTCTTTTAAAGCCAACACATCGGCAAGTGTTGCGTCGGGGTGGATGTTCGTGTTGGAGGTGACAAACCCTTTTTTGTAACCTTTTACTTTGCGCACCATGGCGGCCTCGTCTTCCACGCTTTGGCTGCAATATAAAAAACTGATACCGCCTTCAATGGCCAATGCAATGGCGGTTTTCACACCCGAAACACTTTGCATAATGGCGCTGGTTAGCGGGATGCTCATGGATAAAGGGGGCTCTTCCCCTTTTTGAAAACGTGCAATGGGTGTGCGCAAACTAACCGCTTGCGGTGTACATGTGATGGAAGAATAGCCCGGAACCAGCAAATATTCCCCAAATGTACGGCTGGGTTCCTTGAAAATCATAGCCATACAGTCCCTGCCTCCTTGTTTTTTTTCTATCGTAACATAGTGCGGGCAAAAAGAAAAGAGAGTAGAGCCGCCGAAGGCAGCATAGACAACAAAAAACCCCGCTGGGAGTTGCGGAGTTTTTTGCTTACAAGGAGTTTGCGGACCTGACAATTGCATACAATGCAACCGGAGGAGGAGGTGCCGCATCATGAAAAAAGTTTGCACTCATTACGCAAGGAAGTCTCTGGCTGTAACTTTCCTGCAATTAAATTGTAACCTTTTTGACATCATGTGTCAAGTCTTTGCCGGAAAAAAGTTTTGAAAAATCTGTGAAAACAAGAAAAGAAAGGGGATTTAGCATGAAAACGGCTCAAATGCGGGGTGATGAGGTGGGTTTTGCACCGGTTTACAATGAATTTTCGCGCGTGCTGATTTTGGGCAGCTACCCCTCGCCCAAAAGTTTTGAAACCGGCTTTTATTACGGGCACCCTCAAAATCGTTTTTGGCCGCTGTTGGCAAAGCTATGTGGTGAGGCTTGCCCAAAAGACAAACCTGAAAAAGTGGCCTTATTGGAAAGACACAACATTGCGCTGTGGGATGTTTTGGAAACCTGCCTCATTCGCGGCGCCGCCGACAGCTCCATTCAAAAGCCAAAACCAAACCATCTGCAACAACTTTTTGAACACAGCCAAATCGAGGCTGTGTTCTGCAACGGTGCAACGGCGCATCGGTTGTATCAAAAATATTGTGAGACAGAATGTGGAAGGCCGGCGGTGCGTTTGCCAAGCACCAGTGCGGCCAATGCTGCATGTGGGCAAGACTGTCTTTGGCGCCAATGGCAGGTGCTGAAAAATCACTTATCCTCTTTAGGTGTGCGCGAATAAGGGCAACCACAATAGCTTTGCCGATAGAGCCCGAGCTCGCGGCTTAAAAATATACTGCGCTGGTATCCGTTTTGTTTTTTCAAATCACTGGGAAGGTATCGGCTGCCAAACTTCCATGCGGCAGCGTCGCCCGCATGGTTGATTTGTGCGGCGTTTTTGCGTGGCCCCACACTCAATGAACTGGCAAAACAGGGAAAACCGCGTTGTTTTGCTTGACTTGCTGTATAGTCAAGGCGCATGGAAAAACACAGCTCGCAGCGGCGACCACCCTCGGCTTCGCTTGCAAGAGGTTCTGTCAATGCTAAAAAGTGTTCACTGTCGTATGGGCCCTGTTCTAAGCGCAGGGGATAGAGGGTGGGGGGGCTTTGCAAAAGGGGGGCAAAGGCCGCAAAGCGCTTGTCGTACTCGGCTTTGGGTTGAATATTGGGGTTGTAATACAGCAATGTAAGGGCAAAGTGTGCACCGAGGCGCTCAATGGCACAACTGGCGCAAGGCGCACAGCACACTTGCAAAAGCAGGGGTGTGCCCGGTGCGAAATCCTGCATGATTTCTTGCATTCGTTTGTCGTCGTTTTGCTTGTTCATGGGTGCCTCTTTTGCCAAGTGCCGCCACAGTGCGACAAAATATTTGTTTCCAGGCTGTAATTTTTAGTTATTTTTTTGAAATATTTAAAATTATATCAAAATTTGTTCACAATTTAAAGGTATACTAACGTTGCACTTTAGAAGAGGAAAGCTCCGCGGGACAGAGAACAGGCATGATGACCGGCCTATTTGCCCCGATGCCCTCTTATATTCCCAAATATCCTCATCGGATATTTGGATGAGTTCAAAGCGGGAGTTGCCCCGTTTGGCATCACCCCCACTGCCGCCCCGGCAACCATCGGCGCGGCAGACCACCTACTATCCGGTTTCCAAAACGGTTTTCAAATAAAGTTATACCGGCATACAATCGCGCATCACTTTCGCGCCAATTTGGATCTGCTCCGCCGTGGGCGTGGAAAAGTTCAGACGCAATGTTTGGCTTTTTGCAAATTCGTTCACAAAAAAAGCGCTACCGGGCACAATGGCCAGTTTCTTTTCAAGGCATTTTCCCACAAAGGTGGCAGTGTCTACCTCTTGCGGTAAACTGGCCCACAGGAACATACCGCCCTTAGGGCGCCAATAGCATAGGCGATCGCCCAAATTTTTGTCGAGCTCTTGCATCATGAGCTCGGCTTTTTTTTGGTAGATACCGCGTATGCGTGCAAGGTGTTCATCCAGGTTGTATTCGGTAAGGAACCGCTCGCAAACGCGCTGCCCCCAAAGGTTTGTGTGCACATCGTTGCCTTGCTTGGCCATCACCATTTTGGAAAGCAACTCCGATTGACCCACGCAGAAGGCCACGCGCATACCGGGGGAAAGAATTTTGCTCAAAGAGGCGGCATACACAACGGCATTTTCCGTGTCAAAACTTTTGATGGGAGGGAGGCTTTCACCCTCGAAGCGAAGCTCGCCATAGGGGTTATCCTCTAAAATGGGTACCCCGTGTTTGGTGCACAAATCGTAGATGGCACGGCGCTTTTCTAAGCTGCAAACGGCGCCCGTGGGGTTTTGAAAGTTGGGAATGGTATAATAGAAGCGCGGTTTTGGGTTTTGAGACAGGGCCTTTTCGAGTGCGTCCAGGTTGGGACCGTCCTCTTCGATGGGCACGGCGCGCAAATTCACACCATAGGCGCGAAAACTGTTGAGTGCCCCAAGGAAGGCGGGGTCATCGGTGGCCACCACATCCCCCTCGTCGCACACAAGGCGCGCGAATAAATCCATAATTTGTTGGCTGCCCGAGCACACAATCAAGCTGTCGTTTTCGCCAATGATATCGAATTCGCGCGAAAGATAGGCTTTCCCGGCCTCAATCAACGGGGTATATCCCTCTGTAACCGAATATTGCAAAGTGGCAGCGGGCTCATCTTTCAAAAGTTTATCGGAAATGGCGCGAATTTCCTCGCTGGGGAAGGCGTTGGCATCCGGATTTCCGCCTGCGAAACTGATGAGTGTTGGGTCGGCCATTTGTTTGAGCAGGCCACGAATGATGGAAGGGCGCATGGCCTTGGCTTTGTTGCTTAAGTGAAATGTCATAAAAGTCTCCTTTCGCTATGCATCTTTAGAATGGGTGTATCCTGTTTGAATTGGGAAATACGAGCGGTCTACCGTGATGTGGCAGTGTACCGCACGCGGGGCAGCTTCTTGTAGGGCTGTTTCCACGCTGTAAACGAGCTGGGTGGGCGAAAGCGGCACAGTTTCCGGCAAAAGCACATCGAAGATGTAATTATCGTGTTCTTTGCCGGCCACGAAACGAAAGTCGTGCAGATGCAAACGCGTGTCGATGCCCAATAAAGCATCCACAGCCCGTTTTCGGGCGTCGTCTAAAAGATGTTCGCGTGTTTCGATGGGGTCGTAGTGTAAGGTGAGGTGCAATTGCTCATTTTGCAAAAAATCACGTTCAATGTTGTCTAAGATATCGTGGCTTTGCATCACGTCCATATCAGCGGGCATCTCTACGTGAGCCGAGGCAAAACGATGTCCCGGGCCATAGTCATGCACAAGCAGGTCGTGTGTGCCCAAAACACCGGGCACGGCTTCTATTTTCTCCTGCACCATGCGCACAAAATCTTCGTTTTGGGCACTGCCCAAAAGTGGGTTTAGGGTGTCGCGCATCAACAAGATGCCGTTTACCAAAATGAAAATGGCCACCGATAGCCCCATCCAGCCATCTAAGTTCCAGCCAAAAAAATAGGAGAGAACAGCCGAAAGCAACACGGCTGACGTGGCAAGCACATCGTTGCGGCTGTCGGCATAGGTGGCTTGTAAAGCGCCGCTGTCAATTTTTATGCCTATGCTACGGTTGAGCCGAGCCATCCAAATTTTGAGCAAGATGCCGGCAAAAAGCACGAGGAAGGAAAGTGTACTAAAGTGCACGGGCGCAGGGGCCAAAATGCGGCTGACGCTGCTTTGCAATACCCCGAGGCCAATGGCCATAATCAGTGTGGAAACAGCCAAAGCAGCAATGTATTCATAGCGTGCATGCCCAAAAGGATGGCCCTTGTCGGCCGGTTTTTCAGATAATTTAAAACCCAGCAAGGTGATGACAGAGCTGGCAGAATCGGACAAATTGTTGACGGCATCGGCTGTGATGGCAATACTGCCAGACAAAAGGCCGGCCGCCACTTTAAAAACCGCCAAAAGCACATTGCAAATTAGGCCAATGCTGCCGCATAGCTTCCCATAGGCGCTACGCACGCCGGGGTTTTTTGTATCATCTTTGTTTTGGATAAACAAACGTATCAACAAAGCGGTCACCACGCAGCTCCTTTCTTAGTGCAAAGCACGTTTTTGGAAGACACACCGGTTTTGGAAGGTTGCGAGTGTGTACGGCTGATTTTGAGGGTGGCTACAGAACAAGCGGCCCCTAGGTGGCCGCTTTTACAGGGTCTGTTTTGCGGTGAAAAACAAATAAAAAGGGGCTGTTTTAAAATGCTTCAAAACAGCCCCTTTTGTTTCAATGGAAAGGGTGCTGAGCACGGCGTTTTGATGAAGTGCCGGTTATTGAGAGGTGAGCACTTCGTCGATTTGGCCTGCGGCTTCTTTGCCTGCACCCATGGCCAAAATCACCGTGGCGGCACCGGTTACCACGTCGCCGCCGGCCCAAACCATGTCGCGCGTGGTAAGCCCCTTTTCGTCTTTGGTCACAAGACAACCCCATTTGTTGGCCTCAAGGCCCGGGGTGGTCATACGAATCAGGGGGTTGGGGCTGTTGCCAATGGCCACAATAACGCCATCCAGCTCCGGGTAGAAATCACTGCCCTCAATGGGCACAGGGCGGCGGCGACCCGAAGCGTCTGCTTCACCCAGTTCATTACGCAGGCAGTGCATCTTCACCACATTGCCGTTTTCGTCTCCAAGCACCTCGAGCGGTGTGATGAGGAACTGAAATTGAATGCCCTCTTCTTCAGCGTGTTCGACCTCTTCCAAACGTGCGGGCATCTCGTCGCGCGTGCGGCGATAGAATACATGTACTTCTTCCGCGCCAAGCCGCCGTGCACAGCGCGCGGCATCCATGGCCACGTTTCCGCCACCGACAATTGCTACACGCCGTGCACGCATCACCGGGGTGTGGCTGTCATCTTTCCAAGCGCCCATCAAATTGATACGTGTTAAAAATTCGTTGGCGCTTACAACACCGTTCAAGTTTTCGCCCGGAATGCCCATGAATACCGGCAACCCGGCGCCAGAGCCGATGAATACGGCTTCAAAACCCATCTCAAAGAGCTCGTCCACGGTGAGCACTTTGCCGATGACCATGTTTGTGACAATTTCGACCCCCAATTCTTTAAGGCCGTCTATCTCTCTTTGTACTATGGCCTTGGGCAGGCGAAACTCCGGAATACCATATACCAGAACACCACCTGTTTTGTGCAGGGCCTCATAAATGGTTACTGCATATCCTTTTTTTGCCAATTCACCTGCCACGGTAAGCCCGGCAGGACCTGCACCCACCACGGCCACTTTACGTCCGTTTGAGGCCGGTTTTTGTGCCGGGGTTTTCTCACAGGCCATCTTCCAATCGGCCACATAGCGCTCTAAGCGGCCAATGCCTACAGGTTCGTGTTTGATGCCACGCACACACTTGGCTTCGCATTGTGTTTCCTGCGGGCACACACGCCCGCAAACGGCCGGTAGGCTGGTTTGCGCACTCAGCGATTCATAGGCTGCGGGCATATCGTCTGCGGCTACTTTGGCCAAAAAAGCCGGAATATCGATGCCTACGGGGCAACCTTCCACACAGGGTTTGTGTTTACATTGTAAACAGCGTGCGGCTTCGTTTACAGCCATTTCGTGCGTGTACCCAAGGGCCACTTCATTAAAATTCCGGCTGCGTTGCTCGGCGTCCTGTGCCGGCATGGGCGTTTTATTGGGTTCCATATTTGGCATTTCTTCCATCCCCTTTGCTCTATATGCACTTGCGATTATCTAGTTCCGCCCGGGTAGAGACCGGGTGGTTTATTTTTTCGTTTATTGCTGAAAAAATTATAATTTGCGGTTCATCAAGCGGCAACTTTCGTCGCGTGCGTGTGTTTCAAAACTTTTAAAGTTCCCGGCTCTGCGCATGGCTTCGTCGAAATCGATTAAATCACCATCAAATTCGGGGCCGTCCACGCAGGCAAACTTTACCTCTCCGCCTACGGTTAAGCGGCAACCACCACACATACCCGTGCCATCCACCATTACCGGGTTCATCGAAACAACACTTTTCAAACCATGTTTTTGTGCTGTGGCCACTACAAATTTCATCATAATCAAAGGTCCAATGGCGATGACCTCGTCGTAGCGGTTTCCGGCTTCAATAAGGCTTTCAAGGGCGTTTGTAACCAGCCCTTTTTCGCCATAGCTACCGTCGTCTGTCATCATGCGCATCTCGGTGCTGGCCGCCTTGAATTCCTCTTCCAAAATAACAAGGTCGCGGTTTCTAAAGCCAACAACACTGTGCACTTCGCAGCCAAGCTCATGCAGTTTTTTGGCCACGGGATAAGCGATGGCACAGCCCACACCGCCGCCCACCACGGCCACTTTTTTCAGGTTTTCAAGCTCGCTGGCTTTGCCAAGCGGACCCACAAAGTCCTGCACGCTGTCGCCCTCGTTTAAGCCGTCTAGGCGCAGGGTACCGCCACCCACAATTTGATAGATGATGGTAACCGTGCCTTTGCTGCGGTCGTAATCGGCAATGGTAAGCGGCAGGCGCTCTGCATCATCGGTGGCGCGCACTATGATAAATTGACCTGGCTGTGCTTTTTTTGCTACCAGAGGTGCCTCAATTTCCATGCGACTAACGGTTGGGTTCAGCGATTCTTTTTTCACAATTTTGTACATAGTATCCTCCTATTCCACTTTGCTTCTCTTGCCAAATCCACATAAAATACATTATACAATTTTTTGAGTAGTTGGTCAAATAAAAAGTGATAAAAAATACAAACAATAAGAGATGATGCGCTGTTTTTGTTTGTATTCTTAAGCCTGTTTCGGGTTTTGTGTATGGTTTAGCAGTGCCAAATCGGCAGCCTGTGCCAAAACAGCACTGCCCACGCTGAGTGCGGCAGAATTTGTGGTGAAGGTTGGGCTGTGCAAGGCATGAAAAGGGCCCGTTGAATCCATGGCACCAAGCCGGTAATAATAAAGGGGTACATGCTCTCCGAACACGGCAAAATCATCAGAGCCGAGCATGGGTGAAGCGGGAAGTACCCATTCTTTTCCCACAACCAACTCGGCGGCCTTTTCGGCCAGCGGAGCCAGTTGGGCATCATTCTCTAAAATGGGCACATGGGGAATCCATTCAAGCGTGGCGGTGCATCCGTAGGCAGCGGGGAGAGAGGTGCAAAGCTCCTCAATGCGCTTCTGTGCCATCTTGGCCGTGGCTTCGTCCAAGGCACGGATAGAGCCCGAAAGCCGCATTTCATCGCACACAAAAAATTCATGCTCGCCCGCGTGGGCATTGTATACGGCGCACACCAAAGCCTTGCGAGGGTCGGCATTGCGGCTAACAATGGTTTGAATGGCGCTGATGAGTGCGGCACCTGCCACAATGGGGTCCACACATTCATGTGGAAAACCACCTTGGCCGGTGCGTCCGTTTATCCGAATGCGAAAATGGGTTTTGGAAGCGGCCACAGCACCGGTGCGAACACCCACGTACCCAGCGGCAAAGGAATCGACATGTAGGGAAAAAAAGGCGGTGGGTAGCCGGGGGAGTTTTTGCAAAAAACCGTGTGCAAGAACGGCCTTTGCCCCTTCGGTTACCTCTTCGGCCGGTTGGAAAAGAAAGGCCACATCGCCATGCATGCTGTCTTGCCTTTCGCACAGAAGCGCTGCGGCACCCAAAACACAGCAGGTGTGCACATCGTGCCCGCAGGCGTGCATTACACCGGGGTTCAGAGAACGCACGGCGCCTTCGCCTCGGTCGGTTTCGGCAATGGCGTCGATGTCGGCGCGCAGGGCAACCAAAGGGCCCGGTTTTGCGCCGCGCAAAAGACAAAGCAAGCCGGTTTCGGTGCCAAGGGGAAGAATTTCAAGGCCAAGCTTTTGAACCTCCTCGCGAATCAAGCGCGTGGTCTCATACTCTTGAAAGCTCAGTTCCGGGTGGCTGTGTAAGCGCTGATATAGCTGTGTCCAGTGAGCTTGCCGTTTTTTTGCCGATCTCAAAAATTCATTCATGGTTACCCTCCTGTAAAACCAGTATACCACCCGGAAACCGCTTTCGCAAAGAACCCCTTTTTTTTCTTGTGTCGAGGGAATAAAGAAGCTATACTTAGGTTAAAGAAAAAGGGAGGCGAGCGTATGCAAAAATTGGCAATGAAACAGGCGGTGGACGAAAATTTTGAAAATTTTCGAGACCATCTGGCACAACTTGTGGCCATCAACAGCGAAAACGGGCCGGAACAGCCGGGAAAACCGATGGGAGAGGGTGCTTATGAGGCGCTGTGCACGGCACTTGACATTGCGCGCGCGCTGGGGTTTTGCACCGTGCTCGACGAAGCGGGCTATTACGGCTATGCCGAAGTTGGCGAAGGAGAAGAAATGCTCGGTGTGCTTGGCCATGTGGACATAGTGCCGGCCGGAGATGAAACCCTGTGGCACAGTGCGCCCTTTACGCTGAGCGAACGGGACGGCGTGTGGTATGGCCGCGGCGTGCAGGATGACAAAGGCCCGATGTTGGCCGCGATGTATGGCCTATATTTGTTTTTGAAAGGCGGGGGTGTGCTAACAAAGCGCGTGCGTTTCATTTTTTGCACCGACGAGGAAATCGGTTGGCGCTGTGTGCATCGCTATGTGCAGTGCGAGGAGTTGCCGAGCCTCGGCTTCACGCCGGATTCCTCTTTTCCTCTTATCTATGCTGAAAAAGGTGTTCTCCAATATCGACTGACAACACGGGAGCCAAGCTGTGTGCCCTTGGTAGGCGGCACGGCTGTGAACGCCGTACCCGAGGAGGCAAATGCGCCTTATACAGAAGCGCTGGCCGAGGCGATGCGTGCACTGGGCCATCCATTTGAAAAGCAGAATGATACACTTTGCGCAAAGGGGAAGGCCGTGCACGCAAAGGATGCACCACAGGGGGAAAATGCCGCTGTGCACCTGTGCGCGGCCCTCTATAAATGCGGGGAAAGTGGTGCGCTGCTGCGTTTCATCGCCGAAAAGGCGGCAGATGCCACGGGCGAAGCTCTGTTTGGGAAGGTAGAGGATGTCGAAACAGGGCATCTTACCCTGAACGTGGGCACGATACGCTTTGCAAACGGCAGGCAACAGGCCGATATCGACATCCGCTTTCCTGTGTCGTATACGCGCGAGCAGGTGGCGGAGCAGTTGCAAAAAACGTGTGCGGACTATGACGTGTTGGCAGAAGAGCAAAATTATCTAAAACCACTGCACATCGAAAAGGACACGGCCTTGGTGAAATTGCTATTACAGGCCTATCACGAGGCAAGCGGCGACACGCAGGCCGAGCCGCGCACAAGTGGTGGGGCCACATTTGCACGCAGTATGGACAACATTCTTGCGTTTGGTGCATCTTTGCCTGGGGCGCCGTCCACCGAACACAGACCAAACGAATGCTTAAGTGTACGAAATTTCAAAACCGCCATCGAAATCTATGCCCGTGCATTTGAGTTGCTTGCCGGCCAAAGCGAGGCGTGATGCGGAAAATAGAAAAGGGAGGCTGTTTCAAAATGATTTTGAAACAGCCTCCCTCAGACTGTCAAAAAACCGCCTTTGAGAGGCGGTTTTTTCTGCATAAACAGGGAAACATGAGTGAAAGCGAGCGAAAATGTGGGTATGCTAAGCCCACATTGCCAGCTTTTTTAGATTCATGGTAGCG